>CAITVK010000066.1 GCA_903895845.1 uncultured Chitinophagaceae bacterium | reverse complement strand
GCTGCTGACCGTTATTGTTGTTGACATGAAATAAACAGCTTTATTCTACTTTTTTGCCTCAAAGCCGGCGGGCTTCGTACTTACAACGCCACTACGGTTAACCTTTTGAGAAAAATATCCTACGGATTTTTCTCAATTTCAGCTTTGCTGAAACCAGATTTCCCTAAGGTGGCTTATGTAAGTACTGGCAGAGAAGCGAATATTACTTGCCACAAGTTTTTTAAATTTTAATGCTTTTGACCTAGTTTGCTCTCATTCTGTGGTTTAGGTTTTCTGCTTTTGAGGATTTGTAGCAGTTGGCTTGGATTGGTTATGTTTATTTTTCATGCCGTATCGCTATTTTGTCAAATATTTACTCATCTTTACAGCATGGCAAAAGAAGATTTCCGTTGAAAATCTATCCGAAAGAACCTTCTTTTCCTGAAATTTTATTTAAGCGAGTTCCAGTTACAAACTGGTTTGACTTGTACACACAAGACATCCTTCGGAAGAGTTGTGCGAGAGAGGTTGGTTTGATTTAGTAATATTAAAAGACCTTAGCGAATGCACACGCCACAGGCGATGCGCTAGCCCTTATAGATTTTAGCGAGTGGCGTGGACTAGCTGGGGATTGCATATAAAAACAATTTAAGATCTATGGAATTATTTAAAGTTGATGAGAGGAAAGTTCGGGATATTCTATCAAAAAAAGAAATAAGGTTTGAAATACCGAGAAATCAAAGAGATTATGTTTGGGAATTGAAACAATGGAAAGAATTTTTTGATGATATAATTGATTGTATTGTTGTTAAAGATCAAAATGAGTTTAAAAATTCAGAATATTTTATTGGTAGTTGCGTACTTGAAAAAAATAAAAAAAAGAACTCAGAATTAATTGTTGATGGTCAGCAAAGGCTTACAACTATAACAGTCTTATTATCTGCTCTTTATGATCATTTTTTTCAATTAAACCAAAAGCAATATTCTGATGGAATTTACTCATATCTTCTTAAGAAAGATGATGATGGAAATGAATTCTTTACTATTAAAAATGAAAATCTCGACCCTTATTATTCTGAAATGATCTTGAATAAAGGAAATGATAAAGACAATATTTTACCTAAAAATGAACAACAGAAGAGAATTTCAAAATGCTATGATTACTATTTCAATGAACTTGAAAAATATACTGATGGCAAATTTGAAGACGATGAAACTAAAATTAAGTTTTTAATTTCATTTAGAAATCAATTATTAGATCTCAAGATCATTGAAATATCTGTGAAAAATGAATTGGATGGTTACACTGTTTTTGAAATATTAAACGCCAAGGGTAAGCAACTTGAGCTTTCAGACAGAATGAAAAATCTTATTCTTAAAAAACTGCCAAAAGATTTTCCAACTGATCAGGCAAAAGATAAATGGGATAGAATAAAAAGTGAGATTGAACTGATATCCAACTCTGATACTAATTTTAGCAACTTTATTAAACATTATTGGATTTCTAGTTATGAGAAGTTTAAAGATAATGACGAGATATATAACAATTTAAAAACAGAAGTTAGTAAGAATGAAAACATGAAAGATTTTTTAAATGACTTAGAAGAAAATTCCAAGGTGTATTCAATGATTGTGCAGGCAAAAGAAAATATGTTTCCTCCTTCAAAAGATAGGTTAATCAACCAAGAACTTCTGTTTAGTCTAAATAGTTTTAAGATATTTAGAAATAGTCAAGTAAGGCCTTTTTTATTATCACTTTTCCACAATCATAGGATAGGTAAAATAAACGATAAAGAATTGTTGAAATACATTAGACGATTAGAGAATTTTCATTTTATTTTTTCCGCGATATGTTCAACAGCAGCAAATAAAGTAGAGAAGGTATACCATCAATATTCCCCTTTGATTAAGAAAAATTTTTCAAAAGAAGCAATAGAATCTTTTTTCGGAGAATTAAATTCTGAAAAGCCTGATTATTCCGTTTTTGAAAGAAATTTTTTACTTAAAGGCTACTCAACAAAGAATAGTGACTTTAAAAGTAATAGGCGAATTGTTAACTACATTTTACATAGATTTGAATATCATAAACAAAAAACAAATGAGTTGAAAATAAATGACTTAACTATCGAACATATAAAGAATGACGCTGGAACGGAAGTTACTTCGATGATTGGAAATCTACTTCCTTTAGCTGGAAAAATTAATGAAAAGGGTAAGATAGATGATTTCAAAATTAAGAAACAGTTATATCAGAACTCAAATTTTCAATCTGTAAAAGATTTTCTTGAAGACAATTCGCATAAACAATTATGGTCAGAAGAAGATATAAGTGAAAGGACTAAAAGGCTTGCCAAAATAGCTTATGAAAGAATTTGGGTATGAGGCAATGAAGTAATCACCCACTCGCACAAGTCTTCCGAAGTATGACTTGTGTAATAGTCCAACCTGTTTGCAACTGAATTTCGCTTTCCCTGCCAGTACACTGGTAAGTTATTGTGGTATATAGTTCATTTAAAACCCACCTCCTGCCTCCTCCAAGGAGGAGAAAAGCGAATGGGGGCAGCCGATAATGTTAGATTGATTTAAAGATTGCAATGTTATGTCGTCTCTGACGGGACTTAATGGTATGTTGTTGGGATGGTTGCTACCAATATTTTATCCCTAAAGGGATTGATTGAAGCGAATTTGGGTTTGAGTGTTGGTTTATTTTTTCGTCTTGTTTGTTCTCGAAGCGATTTATACAATAGTGGAATGTTTGTGAATACACGAACATGGGCGGCGTATTTTGGCATTTTGAATAACCTTTTGGGAATTAAAACCCACCTCCTACCTCCTCCATGGAGGAGAAAAGCGAATGGGGGGCAGCCGATAATGTTAGATTGATTTAAAGATTGCAATGTTATGTCGTCCCTGATGGGACTTGACGGTATGTTGTTGAGATGGTTGCTAACAATATTTTATCTAAGCCTTGGTTCGTGTCCTCACGAACCAACTAATTCAACAATAAAATGTTCGTGAAGACACGAACCTTGGCGGCTACTTCTTTGCAGAAATTTATTATTAATAAAGAAACGTTTTTAACTCATCTTTACAGGATAATAAAACAATGGAATGTTTAATCAACAACGCAAGTCTTATATCGAAATTGGCAATGTTTACTTTTTCACAGCAACGATAAACAATTGGTTTAATCTTTTGGCAGAGGATTCATATAAACAGGTAATCATTGATTCATTAACCTATCTGAACGATAGTAACAAAATGTCAATATTTGGTTTTGTAATAATGCCCAATCATATACATCTAATATTGCAGACACACCAAATGAATGGTAAGGAAACAGTACAAGGGGCTTTTTTGAAATATACAGCACATGCCTTCAAGAAAATGCTTGCATTAAACTCCCCAACATTTTTGGAAAAGTTTTCGGTAATTGCAGATAACAAAAAATATGAGTTTTGGCAACGTGATTCCCTTGCATTTCAATTAACAAAGAAAGAAACCGCAATTCAAAAGTTGAATTATATTCATAATAACCCTGTTTCAAAAAAGTGGCATCTAAGTGAAACACCAGAAAGCTATCATTATTCATCGGCTGAGTTTTATAAAAGCAATGTAGCAAATTTTAGCTTTTTAAGCCATTTAATGGATGTTTTTTAAAAGGTTCGTGAAGACACGAACCTTGGCGGAGCCAGTACAGCAAACTCACCTTCTGTCTTCCCCTAGCTAGTCCGCGTCAACTTCGCAGCTAGCGTACTGTCTGTGACGCGTGGATTTGCTAAGGTGTTAAGCAGTTTCAAATAATATAACTATATTTACCTAAAATAAGTGTATGACAGTAAGGCAAATATGTGAGGTGCAAAACAACCAACTATCCATCAACCTTCCCACTAACTTCAAAGACAAGCAAAAAGTATTGGTGATAGTGGACGATGCCCCAATGGCTAATACCCAAAAACAACTCTTGATGAAGCGTGCTGCGAATGACCCTCTATTTTTGGCTGACATCAATGAAATAAATGATGACTTTAATGCCATAGAAAATGGCAACTTGTGAAAATTGAAAAGTGGTGCATCTATCGTGCTAACCTAGACCCTATCATCGGTTCGGAACAAGGAAAATCTAGACCAGTAATCGTAATAAGCGAAGACATCATCAACAACTTATTGAACAGCGTAAGTGTATTGCCGATAACAACACGAAAAAATGGAAGGCTTATTTATCCGAATGAATCATTGCTGATACCAACTAATATAAATGGTATATTCAACGAATCAGTTGTATTGTGCCATCAAATAAGGACACTTGACAAACAACGTCTTAGTTTTCAATACGGATTTATTGAGGAGATGATGATACGGGATGAAATAATCGATGCCTTGTGTTTTCAATTGGGGATAGAAAGATATACTAGTTAACCTTATTTTTACCAGCTAGTGTACGCCAAGGTTCGTGTCCTCCCAAATTAATTAAAGTAACAATAAAATGTTCGTGAAGACACGAACCTTGGCGTTGAGCTTTATAATTCACGATACATTTCCCACAAACTTTTTATCATCGCTATATTTGTAAATGATAGGTGACTATCCCTACTCAGTAAAAAAATATTATGTACGCTACTTTTCATTTATCATCGGCAGAAGAAGTGAATACTGAGATATTGAACGCCATAAAGGCAACTTTTAAGTCGAAACCAATTACTATAGTTGTAGCAGAAACTACGATGGATGAACCCTCGGAACTGGAAGCATTTTTGCTAACAGCACCTACATTTACAGAAGCACAATTGGATGCGGTAAACAACACAACTAAAGCAATTGGTAAATGGAGAACAAAATAATTTTGATTGATACCTCGATACTGATTGACCTCTTTAGAAAAACCAACAAAACAAACTCAGCATTGATTGCCCTTGTAAAAAAGGGATATACATATTGCATATCATCTGTAACCGAATATGAGATATATACTGGTGCATCTCTGGTGCAATCGGACTTTTAGGATGACTTCTTGCAAAGAACCGAAGTACTGTCCTTTGACAAATCGGTGGCACGGGTAGCTGTAGACATAAATAACGATTTGAAAAGAAGGAGTAAGCAAATATCTGTACCGGATTTGTTTATTGCCGCCACCGCAATCTCCAACAACCTTTTCTTTGCTACACTAAACAGAAAACATTTTGAGCGGATTGAAGGGCTCAATATTGTAGAATGATTTAACGGTTAGTTCCAGCTAGTCCGCGTCAATTGCTACAATCTAGTAGGGCTACCGCACGTATTTTGTGAATCCTAATAGGTCTTGGAGACCTGTCAGGATTGCGCGTTGGGTACACTGGTAAGTTATTTTGGCATATAGTTTATTTTGACCCACCTCCTACCTCCTCCAAGGAGGAGAAAAGCGAATGGGGGTTGCCGATAATGTTAGATTGATTTAAAGATTGCAGTGTTATATCGTCCCTGACGGGACTTGACGGTATGTTGTTGTGGTGGTTGCTACCAATATTTTATCCCTAAAGGGATTGATTGAAGCGAATATGGGTTTGCGTGTTGGTTTATTTTTTCGTCTTGTTTGTTCTCAAAGCGATTTATACAATAGTGGAATGTTTGTGAAGACACGAACATGAGCGGCGTATTTTGACATTTGAATAACCTTTTTTAAATTAAAACCCACCTCCTACCTCCTCCATGGAGGAGAAAAGCAAATGGGGGCAGCCGATAATGTTAGATTGATTTAAAGATTGCAATGTTATGTCGTCCCTAACGGGACTTAATGGTATGTTGTTGGGATGGTTGCTACCAATATTTTATCCCTAAAGGGATTGATTGAAGCGAATTTGGGTTTGAGTGTTGGTTGTTGTTTTTCGCTAAATCATCCCTCTAAAACTTTATTTTGGGATAATGATTTTAAATGAAATAATACCCTATACCTTTATACCTCGAGGCACTTGGACAGGTATTGGATTCGCCTGTATAAGTAAATCACCGCATAAAACTACCAAACCACCAACACCATTCGTTTTTTAAAGGACCCATCGCATTTCTCTCAAGCTAAGTTTCCCAGCGTTTTAGCAGAACAATTTTTTAGTTATGAGTTATGAGTTATAAGTTATTAGCATTTAATCTTTAATATCTTGTTCCTGCCTGATATAGGTTGACATGTTATTTAACTATTAAACAACTCCATTTGTGTTGTTGCTTGATAAAAACTTTTTTCTACGGCTGTAAATATGCTCATTTTCAGTCTATCTTCTTCATTTATTCCTAATAG
>CAITVK010000065.1 GCA_903895845.1 uncultured Chitinophagaceae bacterium | reverse complement strand
ATGAAATAAACAGCTTTATTCTACTTTTTTGCCTCAAAGCCGGCGGGCTTCGTACTTACAACGCCACTACGGTTAACCTTTTGAGAAAAATATCCTGCGGATTTTTCTCAATTTTAGCTGCGCTAAAACCAGATTTCCCTAAGGTGGCTTATGTAAGTACTGGTGGAGAAGCGAATATTAGTTGCCGCAAATTTTTTAAATTTTTATGCGTTTGACCTAGTTTGCTCTCATTCTGTGGTTTAGGTTTTCTGCTTTTGGGGGTTTGTAGCAGTTGGATTGGATTGGTTATATTTATTTTTCATGTCGTACCATTGTTCTATTAAATAATTACTCATCTTTACGGCATGGTAAAAGAGGATTTCCGTTGAAAATATATCCGAAAGAACCTTCTTTTCCTGAAGTTTTATTTAAGCGAATTCCGGTTGCAAATTGGATTGAACTAAGCTATCATCCTTTTTCTATTTGGGGATACCCTATCGAAACTCAGAAGGCTCTGTTAAGTTTTGCTAGTGGTAGTTTATAATTCAGTTCAAGTCCCCAGAAACTAAAACTACTGCCATCACCTCCCTTATCCTTTATTATAATGGGCTGATAGGTAGTTGACAGATACCAGTCGTCAGATAGTTGATATTGCGCCTCTAATCTAAGTGCATAGCCATGCGTATCTACATTTCCGATAGGATCTGAATTCTCTGAATCGGGGTCATTTGAATAGCTAAACTTCTCCCATGCCAATCCAGCACCAATGTGAAAACGCTCAAATCTGCGATTTATCGATAAACTCATGTATTGATATGCCCTATTTGATGAACTATATAAAAATATAGTAGACTTAGGGTAACTACCCAACGTGCCGGAAAGATAATAATTCTTGTTTAGATAGAATTCCATACCGCCACAGAAGCCTAGAAAACCCCAGGTATTATTTTGCCCGCTTACAACAGTATCGGAATAATTAATTGCACCATTGGGGTTAACAATATAGCTTAGTACTTGTCTTGCCATCGAAGAATTGTACGTGTTGATTACAGGTACATGAATAACTAGATTTATCTGTTGATTGTCGGCACCTGTACTGTATTGATTGTCTTTTTTGTTCAGATTAATATAAATATCCTTTGGATAAGTAAAACGCTTGCGGCTGGCGAGATCTATAAAGTAGCCTCCCCCATAAAACAAGCCGTTCAACAAATTGGGGAACACATAAGTGGAAGATAAAACTGGCCTCACAAAAACAGTTTTTTGTAAAGAATCCTTCTTTACCTGAATCTCCAATAAATTCCCAGAACGTTTTACCGAAAATAAATCCACATTACAACAAAAGGTATCCTTCTCATTCAGAATAACTTTAGCATTTTCGGGATAGGTATGGATGTTTAAGGTTGTCTTCTTGCTGTTGAAGATGGTAGCACAAGAACAAAATAAAATCAGACAAGTCAGTAAGCTTAATTTCAAAAAGGTAGAGAAGGTTTGAAGCATCGTATAAAGTTTAAGGTTAGTATTCAAATATAAATAAATAGGCTATCACTCAATTACCTGATTATTCAACTAAAACAATATCATTTTCGACTCCAGACAGGTAGTTTAAAAATCAAACTGAAATTAATGTAGTGCATATATCCTTTGGCTGCCGGGGCAGTGTTAAACAACAATGGCTGAAACATGGTACCTAAATAAAAGTACTTACTAAGCTGGTATTGTACAGATAGATTAAGTCCGATACCTTCCTTGTATTGTTTTTCTATTTGATAGACTGTATCTTGATGTGAAGGAAACAGAAATCCCCCATTTCGTCCATCATGAAGAGTGTTTTCCATATTAAATTGTTGGTAAGACAGCCCTGCCCCAAAGTTCCAACGGTTGACCCGCTCATTTATCCTGGTATTAAAATACAGCAGCCTCCGATGGGTTTCAGTATAAGGATATAAACGAAAGCCCACCCAGTTATTATGCTCCAAGCCACCTAATTCTGCCGATAAGTAATACTTTCTATCGAGGTAATATTCGCTGTGAAATGCAACCCCTAATACACCAGACATACTGTTATTTTGATGGTTGCTACTATAATAATACCCATTCACAATAGGTACAGACAACCCGATGTTGATGGGTTGATCCTTGTGCTTTTTCCAATCATCCCGAAGGACATGGTAACTGTTTTGAGGATTGTATAAGTCTATGTAAATTTTATCTGGGTAGGTGAATCTTTTATCATTCAATAAATCAACAATAAAGGCAGGATAATATAGCGCGTTTAGAAAAAAGATAAGTGATGTTTTGGGTAACACTTGCACTGTCTGTTTGAGAGAGTCTTTTAGTACTTCAATCCTTACAGGTACCGAGCTACGCTTAATGGCTATTTCGTTGTTGGAACAGCAGAAAGTATCTATTCCGTTAATCACAATTTTAGCGCCTTTGGGGTTAGTAACAATATGTGAAGTGGTGTATTGACTATTGAACACTGTGGCACAAGAACTGAGTAAGAATGGTAAAAAAAGGAGGTACAGGCGATTCATAAAACAGTATTAACGATAGAATTTCTATCAAACAAAAGAGGAATAGTCGAAGAAATTCGCTGCTTTTGATACTAAACTAGTGCAAAATGGCTCTAGAAGGTTATCGTACATTACCAGAGGCCCCGGACACTTAGCAAAAAGAAGTCTTTTTTTAATTTCAAATCCTTCCTTACAGCTAAAAAATAACAAAACTAAGCTATGATAAAAAAGCATTGAACTTAACCATCAACAATACTCCATGCCCATCCGATAACAATTTGTTAATACTAAGTACACAATTCGGTAATATTCGAGTTTGAACATTGCGCCTTCAAGACAACTAAATAAATTGAATAAATGGTAAAATTTACAAAGTCACTCTCACTCTTAATGCTTTTAACGTTGTTAACAGCACTCAACTTGGTAAATGCCCAAACAATCAAGGGTAAAGTATTGGATGCAGCAACGGGAGAACCTTTGGTGGGCGCAGTTGTGAAACTAGAAAACACTAAGTATAAGACCATCGTAAAACTGGATGGCACTTATGTATTTGCAAAATTACCCTTGGCTACTTACACCGCCAAAGTATATTATGAAGGGTACACAAATTCAGAATTACAAACAATTACCCTTACAGATAATAGTACAAAATCACTTAGTTTTAATTTAAAACCCACTGTTTCCGAACTTTCTTCAGTTACTGTAACAGCTACAGAAGGAAATGGAAGCGATATCGGTGCCAGAAGATTAGAGAAAATTTCTGATCCAATCATTAATGTATTATCAGCCAAAACATTGCAGTTACTGCCAGATATTACAGTAGCAAATGCCTTGCAAAGGGTAAGTGGGGTATCTATAGAAAGGAGTGGATCTGGCGAAGGTCGTTACCCTATCATTCGTGGTATGGAAAAACGTTACATTAACACTTTGGTAAATGGAATTAAAATACCTAGTCCTGATAACAAGAACCGTTTTATTCCTCTTGACTTATTCCCTTCTGAGTTATTAGAAAGATTGGAAGTAAGTAAAAGCTTGACGCCATCCATGGAAGGCGATGCAATTGGGGGTACAATCAACCTAGTGATGAAAGATGCACCTGAAAAGAAGTTATTACAGATAAATGCTTCAACAGGATATAGCGATATATTTGGTCAACAGCCTTATGAGCATTTTGACCACACAGTGATTAATAAAAAGTCTCCAAACGAAATAAACGGACTTGGTTATACAGCACAGCCGAAAGATTTTACATTGGCAGCGTTAAACTACAACAAATTAGATAACCCAATCAATACCACTTTTGGCATCACTTATGGTAACCGTTTTGGTGCAAGAAAACAATTTGGTTTGATAGCCGCAGGGAGTTTTCAGAATATCTATAAAGGAACAAATTCAACTTTCTTCCTTCCAAACGCACAACCCGGCTTAAATAATGTCCCTGAGTTTCAAGACCTTGAAGCACGTAAATACTCTTTTCAAAGTAAACGTTTTGGTGCTAATGTAAAGTTAGATTATGAGATAAATGGCAAAAATAAGATTGCCTTGGTGAATACTTTTGTTCGCTTGGATGATTATGCTACCCGTCTGTTAAGCGATACCGTTGCATTGAATTCTTTGGTAGATGATTACTCAAGAAGCACTTGGCAGTATCAATCTATCTATAATTCGACTTTACAAGGTTTCCACAAATTGTCTACTTCGTTAAAACTAGATTGGTCTTTGGTTTATTCTATTGCAAATAACCACAAGCCAGATGAAGTTGAATTGGATAATCAATTTCCTATTGCCAATCCAACTGCAGATAATGTACAAGGTATAACGCATGTTTGGTCTCATAACAGTGATAAAGATTTTGCAGTTTACCTTAATGCTACAGATAATACAAAACTATTTGGCAAATCTTTAGAAATAAAAGTTGGTGGATTGATAAGAGATAAAAACAGAGATAATCTATATCACTCTTACAGTTTAAAGCCAGTACCTGGTTCTAACGGGTATTTGCTTTTCACTGGTCTAAACAATTTGAATGATACCAACTTTACATTCAAAGGGGCAGGATCTGCGGCTATTGGGCCAGATGCAAACAATTACTCTTTCAATGAAACCGTAAGTGATGGGTATCTACAAGGCAAAATTCAGTTAACGGATAATTTAGAGGCGCTCGGTGGTGTTAGGGTAGAATATACGCACCAACACTATGAAACATCCTTGGATACAAATACCGCCGACAGGTCTGGTTCTATTTGGTATACAGATGTTTTACCGAGCTTACAGCTAAAATATAAAATAAACAGGACACAGACTTTGCGTTTGGCTTACTACAAAGCATTAGCAAGACCATCTTTTGCGGAAATGATACCTGGGGGCCCCGGTGGATATGAAGACTTTAAACAAGTTGGCGATCCAGCAAATCTAAAACACACTACAGCTGATAACATTGATTTGCGTTACGAGGTATTCTCCGACAAAGCAGATCAAATACTACTAGGCGTATTTTACAAAAATATCAATGACCCTATTGAATATGCTGTAGCCCGAGCTGCTGGTTCTGCAACTGCACAACAATTGCAAGCTGGAAACTTTGGTACGGCAACCAATTATGGCTTTGAGGCATTATACACAAAATACATTGGCTCTTTTGGTGTATCAGCAGGATATACCTATACAGATTCAAAAATAACTTCTCCTAAATTACTTACCTACCGTAATAGTGCTGGAAAAATAACTGATTCTGTATTAAATGAAACGAGACCAATGCAAGGTCAATCCAAGCATATTGGCAATATCTCTTTGCTATACAAGAATCCAAAAATTGGCTTCGATGCCCAAATTGCTTTTGTGTACACGGGGGAAAGAGTTACTTATGTGAATCCTAACTACGGATTAGATTATTGGCAGACCCCTACTTCGCAAATCGATTTATCGGTAGAGAAAAGGGTTGTTAAGAATCTTACTTTCTATGCCAAGCTAAACAATCTGGCGAACACACCATTCATTTTACAACTACACCAACCTTACAATACTTACATTTCTCAAAGTGGCGCTAGGGCATTGCCATTGCAAACAGATCCTGCAAATAAGATTGTGGTACAAAAGGATTACTACAAATCCACTTACCTTTTTGGTGTTCGTTATAAATTTTAATCAGCTTTAATAAATTAATAAAATGAAAAATATACTTTCTTTATTTACTAGTCTTGCTCTTGTAAGCACCTTGTTTTTTGCTTGCAATAAAGTGGATCATAAAGATTTGTTTGCTCCTTATGTTGCACCCGCAAAACCGTTTTCTCCAATCAGCGACAGCACTTGTTTATCAGGCACCCTTAACGGTACTTTATTGGCGGGAAAAACATATTATGTATGTGGGAACATTATAATAAACACTGGCGATACCCTGATTATTCAACCAGGTGTTACCATAAAGTTTCAAGGGAACTATGGCATTGGGGTAAAAGGTAGTTTATTTAGTTTAGGAACTCAAGCCAATCCAATTTGGTTTACTTATGATAGTGCAACGCTGGTAAAAACAGATGCAATTGGTGCAGATGTTACCAAAGATCCTGCTTTCAAAGGGTTATGGACTGGTATTATTGGAGGTCCAGCCTGTCCTTATATGATTTTCAAGTGGACACACATTGAGTTTGGCGGTGGTACACCAAATGGTACTGTAGCGCAAGTTGGTTCCAGTGGATACCCGCTATATTTCCAGAATCCAGCAGGTATTTTTGTTTTAGAAGATTCATGGATCTACGGAAGTGTTGATGATCCCCTACGTACGTTTGGCGGTAAAGTAGCAGTTTTGAGAACAACATTTGAAAAGTGTGGGTACACTGGTGGTGAAGCAATGAATATGAAAGCTGGCACTATTGGTGATTTTGCCTATAACCTTTGTGTTGGCATGGCTACCAATGGCCCCAAGCTATCAAATTCTGGCGTTGCAGTTGGTGTGCCTGGTTCTGAGGTTAGAATGTATAATAATACAATAATCAATTGCGGATATAGAAGGTCGTCTGCTGGTAGAGGTGGTTCTATAGATTTTGAGCAAAATGCGGCGGGTATGGCTTATAACAACCTGATTGTAAACTGCAAGTTTGGTCCACGTATTGTTCAGAACCCAATTGCTGATACTGCTCACATTCAATATGGATATAACTTTCAATATGGTGATTCCCTTTCGGTAGTTAAATACTTTATTCCAACCCTAAAACTCAGTACTGCTATCACTATACCCCAACCTACAGACATCCCTAATATGGTTCCATTATTGCCAACAGGATGGCAGCTAGGGGACTCTTTACCAAATGCTATTGTAGCTCCTTTAATAGGTGCAAACAACCCGATGTTTATCAATGGCCCAGTGCCTCTGCCAGCTGGTGCCAAGCTGCAGGATATTGCAGTAGTGGGTAACTACAATTTCCGTTTACAATCCGGTTCACCTTGTTTAAATAAGGGTTTCACTGGCTTTACTCCTAAAGGCGATGTGCCAGTTGATGCAAAATATGGCGTTACGGAATTGACCCCTCCGGGCAAAGATATTGGCGCTTATCAATATAATGGTACTGGTAACCAACACTAGATGATTGTATAAATGTAAATAAACAGCCCTTGAAGTATCTAGCTTCAAGGGCTGTTTTCATTAAACGCAAGATATTAACCCTAACTCACGTTAACCTATAAATCATTCACCATTACATAAAACAAAGGATGTGTATCATAGTAAAACAAACCACTTACTAACCCCTTATTTATACGGGGTTTTATA
This sequence comes from uncultured Chitinophagaceae bacterium, assembly GCA_903895845.1. Taxonomy (GTDB): domain Bacteria; phylum Bacteroidota; class Bacteroidia; order Chitinophagales; family Chitinophagaceae; genus Parasediminibacterium. The sequence goes on along the minus strand of CAITVK010000065.1, from coordinate 636 downwards.
CTTATAAAATATTTATTAAGTAGTTCTTTGCACTATTGATAGGTGGAATAGTTATAGGTTGCTTAGGATTCTTTAGTTGGTTGAGCGAAGCCACACGCATAGGCGATGCAGTTGCCCTTGTAGATTCTAGCGAGTGAGGCGGACTAACTAGAATTTGATTGGTCTTAGATTGAATATTACACGCCTTAAACCTTGTATTGCAAATGTTTTATTGTATTGTTAAACGAAATGAGGGGGGTATAAATAAACAGCGTTATTCTACTTTTTTGCCTCAAAGCCGGCGGGATTCGTACTTACAACGCCACTACGGTTAACCTTTTGAGAAAAATATCCTACGGATTTTTCTCAATTTCAGCTTTGCTGAAACCAGATTTCCCTAAGGTGGCTTATGTAAGTACTGGTGGAGAAGCGAATAGTACTTGCAACTAGTTTTTTAATTTTTTATGTGTTTGAACTGGGTTACTCTCATTCTGTGGTTTAGGTTTTCTGCTTTTGGGGATTTTGATAGTAGAAAGTAATCACACCTAGTTTACAGAAACTACTTTTCACTCTCTGTGTCCTTTGTTTTTTCTTTGTGAACTTAGTGGTAAAGCTGCTGACAGTTATTGTTGTTGATATGAAATAAACAGCTTTATT
>CAITVK010000064.1 GCA_903895845.1 uncultured Chitinophagaceae bacterium | reverse complement strand
TTAACAATCTGTGCTCTTATTTCTACGTCTTTATACGTACCATCTTTCTTTTTCCGTTTAGCTTCAAAAGTCAAGCCGCCACTTTCTCTTAAAACTTTCCAATATGCTCTCCAGGAATCTGCATCAAAGCCGCCATGCATCTCGTAAATTTTCAGATGCTGAACCTCTTCTAAACTATATCCATATTCCTTTAAATAAGCTTCATTAAAATCATAAAAACTAGCATCTTCTCTTAAAAATACAGTAGGCACTGTCGATTTTTTGAAAGCGTATTCTGCAAATTCAAGTCGCTCAGAAAGCTTCTTTTTTTCTGTAATATCTTTTACAATCGTCAAGTTAAAATCCTCCTCTCCATATCTAATTAAGTTGGCAACAATCTCTACCTCTAGTGTTTCGCCATTTTTATTTAAAATCTTGGTATTTAAACTTACACTCCCTTGCCTCTCAAGTTCTTCCCAATGTGCTGCCCATGAAATTTCATCTATTTTTTCGTTGGTTGCAAAAACACTTAGTTTACTGTACTCCTCTTTTGAGTATCCTACTAACTCGTAAGCAGCTTTGTTAAATTCATAGAAAGAGGCATCTTTTTTTATGATGGTAATAGGCAAATCGGTGTTCTTGAACATAAAATCAAAAAACAAAAACTGCTGTTCTTGTTTCTTTTTTTCTGTAATGTCCATCACATAAGCACAATTAAGCTCCAGATCGCCATATTTAAGAAAATTGGCAGAAATAATTACATCGAGCATAGAGCCATCTTTCTTTTTTTGTTTGGTTTCTACTTTAACTCTGCCTTTAGCTTTTAGTTCCGCCCAATGTAATGGCCATTTTTTCTCGTTATAGTCCTTGTCTAAGTGGTGTATTTTGAGGTTCAATAGTTCTTCCCTTGTATATCCTAGGTTATTACATCCTGCTTCATTAAAATCATAAATACTTGCATCTTCTCTAACAAAATACATGGGTAAAGAAGCATTTTTGAAAGTAAAATCTATTAGTTCTAGTCTGTCGGATATTAATTTATTGTCTGTAATGTCCTGCAAATAGGTACAAACTTTAATATAATTGCCATTGGCGCCGTTACTATCCCTTTCGGGTCTGCCATACCCTTTTACCCATCTTATATTTCCATCCTCAATAACCCGGTATTCGATATCCCATATACGAAAACGGAACACATCTTTAATAGAATCAATCAATTTCTGTTTATCATCAGGATGTACTCTTACAAATAACAAGCTGTTATCCGTATTTATAGCCTCTCTGTTAAAAGCAGGAAAAAACTTCTCCATCTCCTTATTTACAAACCCAAATTCAAACTTTCCATCAGGATATAAAAATATCTCAAACACCACAAGGGGTAGGTTATCTGTAAATCTTTTTAAAGTAGCTTCAGCGTTATAGATTGTATGCTTGGTAATTGCTTTCGCTTCCTCCAAGTTACTTTCCAATATAAACGCTTCATTGTTGGGTTGTACTATCGGTTTAAGACTTAGTATAGCGCGGTCTTCTGCAATACGAATGGCTGTAAATGTTACAGATTGCTTGTTGATGGGTAAATTAAATTCTATACTCAGGTAGGATTGAAAAATTTGTGTTAAGGGAAACTCCTCAGTTACATTGGTTTCGGGATTTGAGATAGATAATATGCTGCTGCCTGCTTTTGGAAGGTATGCAGCAATGGAGCTATTTTCAGAAATATTAACAGATAAAACATCTCCTTTTTTATTTATCTCGATGGTAGAAAGCTGCATCATAAGGGTTACAATAAGAATGAACTTAGGGGGTTGTTATTTCAAAAAAGATATAGTTACTAAAAACTGAAAGTAAGAAAAAAAATCATGTGAATTACTAATTGTTAAATAATAATATTAAATTAATGTTTTTATTACAAATAAATTATATTCCTTAAGTATTTAATAGCATTTTAGATATAATTTCAGTTAAGTTGATAGGATATTTCGTGATAAAAGCTGACATAAATTTGCTGTTTTTAATTAGCCCTAACAATAATTACAAACCAAATGTTCCCTCAAACGGAGTTGTTTTTTATTTTGGGTATGTTTTATCGCAAATAAAATAGCATGTTCACGTGAACAGCTATGTTTTATTGCAATTAAAGAACCCTGTTTGTATGAACAGCTATGTTTTATCGTAATTAAAGTAACCTGTTCATGTGAACAGTTATGTTTTATCGTAAATTAAGAACCCTTTTTACGTGAACAGGCCTGTTTTATCGTACACAAATGCACCTGTTCACATGAACAGGGTACTTTTTTTGAAGAATTTAAAGTAAATAGTTACTGCCCTCACTACGATACAGAAATAAATATTAATAAAAAATGTAAAAGGTTCATAAACCTATACCTTTACACAGTTCTTAAAAATATCTGTCGCTCTTATTAGGTTATTACTCCACTCCAGCAAAGTGTAGCCGCAGCAAGGGATATCGCGATGGTTGAATTAATTGATTTATTAAATCTTTTTTCATCACCTTCAAACATATACCCATGAGTACAGTTAGAAAAATTCCGCAAACCGTTACTGGTAGTCTTAAAGCACTTACTACCGCAAAAACAAAGAAAGATGGCATTGTGGCTCCGGCAGTAAATATACTCTCAGACACTACTTCGAGCAGGCTAGACCTAGATTTAGTTGCCTTTCAAAACAGTGAAAATAATATTATTGCCACCAAAGCTGCATATCATATGGCCATCTCACTTGCCAAGCCTCAACGTATTTTATTGAAGAGCTACATCACTAATTTTTACAATAATGTGAATGATAACATCAAAATAGGCAAGATTCCTGTAGAAGCAAGGACATTTTACGATTTAAATATCACAAACAAAAAGATGCCTCTTATGGCTTCAGACTCCGATTTGTTGTTGGCGGCAGATAAATTGATAATTGGCGATGCACTCCGTGTTAAAGGAGGTGGTATTGCAATTACTTCGCCCACTATAGTACAATTTACGCCAATATTAAGTACTGCAAGACCAATACTATTAGCTATCAGTAACGCCCATACGCTTGTAAGTACAGCCAAATTGCTGCTTGACAAACAATTGCCAGAAATTAAGGATCTTATTACCCATATATGGGATGAAGTGGAAGCTTATTATAGTTTGAGTACTGCATCCAACCGCAGGACACATGCCCGCGAATGGGGCGTAAAGTATCTTAGTAATGGTATTATGTCTGTAGTTACGGGCACTTGTAAAGATGAAGCAGGTGCAGTGTTGGTAGGCATTAAAGTGCGTATTATTGGTGCAAGCATCAGCACACTCTCCAATGCGCTTGGTAATTTCTCGCTAAATACCTCTCTCTATGGTGACCTTGAGCTAGAGGCTACGAATATTAACTACGAAAAGAACACGATAGAATTTACCAAAGAAGATGGCATTGCCGCAGTTGTAGCAGTGGTAATGACGAAGATTTAGATAGTAGATATTAGATGTTAGTTATTAGATATTAGTTATTAGTTGTTCCTGCCTGATATAGGTTGACATGTTATTTAACTATTAAACAACTCCATTTGTGTTGTTGCTTGATAAAAACTTTTTTCTACGGCTGTAAATATGCTCATTTTCAGTCTATCTTCTTCATTTATTCCTAATAGACT
>CAITVK010000063.1 GCA_903895845.1 uncultured Chitinophagaceae bacterium | reverse complement strand
CTTAATATTGTCCCATTGGGCATCTGTTAAATTTGTCGAATACATATTTTCTTTAAGCTTGGTAACTCTAAGAACGTATGTATCTCTTTTTTAGCATGTGCCCTTACTTCTTTTAAAGAACATTTTTAAACAGGCTCTAAGGATACTTATCTCAAAATAAACTATCCTTTTTTTCCAGATAAGGATACTTATCTCAAAATAAACTATCCTTTTTTCCAAGGTAAGGATACTTATCTCAAAGTAAAGTATCCTTTTATGCTACACCAAATTCACTTTTCATGCGTCAATATCATTAATATTGTACCATTGTAAAATTCACCACGTCATTAAGTTTCACCATGAAGAAAATAATTGCATTCGCATCGGTTTTAATACAATTCTCCGCTATGGCACAGCTTCATTATCCCATCTCAAAAAAAGTAGACCAATCCGACAACTATTTCGGCACTAATGTAAGCGACCCTTACCGCTGGCTGGAATATGACACGGCTGCCGATACCAAAGAATGGGTAAAAACACAACAAAGTTTTACCGAAAGCTATTTGTCCAAGATACCTTTCAGGGCAATCGTGCGAAAGAAGGTGGAAAGTGTTTTTGGCTTTGCCAGATTTACTTCGGGCTTTAAGGTGGGCGATTATATCTTCTTTGCCAAGAATAATGGCTTGCAAAATCAAGCTGTCTATTACTATCAAAAAGGACTTGCAGGTACGCCTCAAGTGTTTCTCGACCCTAATACGCTGTCAAAAGATGGCACAGCTGCTGTAACTATCGGAGGTGTTTCCAATGACAAAAAGTATATAGAATATCATGTAAACCAAAATGGTACCGACTGGTGTACCAGTTACTTTAAGGAAATTGCTACGAATACACTTCTAAAAGATACCATCCAATTGGTGAGGGATCAAGGTATTGGTTGGGTGAAAGATGGATTCTATTATGTTGGTTATCATGCGCCCGAAAAAGGGAAGGAACTAACTGCCGTTGCCAAGAATGCCACAGTGTATTTTCATAAATGGGGTGACGACCAATCGGAAGACAAAGCAATCTACTCCGATCCAAACAATCCGGATATGGGGTTATCAATCGGAACGAGTGAAGACGATAAAATTCTTTTCATAAACAAGTATCCAGGCACAGACAACAACGAAATAATTGGAAAAAGACTAGATAGGGAAAGTGATTTCAAAGTATTGTTCAAAGGATATGACCATCAGTATGAAATTGTAAGCAACAACGGAGATACCCTTTTTGTAAAAACAAATGAAGGTGCCGGCAACTTTAGGATTATCAAGACATCATTTGAGAATACTTCCAAAGAGACCTGGACAGAGGTAGTGCCTGAAAAGAAACAAAAGCTTGACTTTGCAACCATCGTTGGCAATAATATTTTTACGGGTTACCTGGTTAATGCAACCTCCAAAGTATATCAGTACACCACCGAAGGCAAGCTACAGTTTGAGGTAAAACTTCCCGGCTTGGGAAGTGCAGGCGGCTTTGGTGGGTTTAAAGGAGATAAATATGTTTTTTACGATTACACCTCCTACACAGCCCCTCCTAGTATTTATAAGTACGAAATTGCAACAGGTAAATCAAGCATCTTTAAGCAATCGGTTTTTAATGTAGACGTAAACAAGTACGAAACCAAGCAAGTGTTTTATGCCAGCAAAGACGGCACCAAGATTCCCATGTTCCTTGTTTGCAAGAAGGGGTTGCAGAAAAGCATCAATACCCCTACCCTTTTATATGCTTATGGCGGCTTCGATATCAGCATCACGCCTGCCTTTTGGTCGCACATGTACACACTTCTGGACAATGACGGCATCCTTGCTGTGGCAAACATCAGAGGGGGTGGTGAATTTGGCGAAGAATGGCACAAGGCTGGTATGTTGGATAAGAAACAGAATGTATTTGACGACTTTATTGCTGCCGCGGATTATCTGGTGAACGAGCAGTACACCTCTAGAAACAAGTTGGCAATAATGGGTCGCTCCAATGGCGGGTTGTTGATAGGTGCAGTCATTACCCAACGACCCGATATCTGCAAAGTAGCTTTTCCAACCGTTGGTGTAATGGATATGTTACGGTTTCAAAAGTTTACAAGCGGCGTTTTCTGGACAGGTGAATATGGCAGCAGCGACAGCGTCAGTCAGTTTCCATTTCTATATAAGTATTCTCCCATACACAACATCAAAAGTGTAAAATATCCTGCTACACTGGTAATGACTGCCGACCACGACGACAGGGTTGTACCAATGCACTCTTTTAAGTTTGCGGCTACCATGCAAGAGAAGCAAGTAGGCAATAATCCAGTGTTGATACGAATATCTACCAATCAAGGTCACCATGATCTTTCATTGGCTAAGAATATTGATACTTGGTCGGATATATTCTCATTCATGTTTTATAACCTGAAAATTAAACCAAAAGAATAAAGGAAGAGAAAGTCATAAGGCATAAGTTGTAAGTCGTAAGTCATAAGTTATAAGAAAGAAAGAATAAATATTACATCTCCTTACTCCTGCTTATGACTTACGACTCATAACTCACAACTCATAACCCATAACTCATCACTCATAACTATTTTTAGCCCATGCAAACAGAACAAGATAAACTGAAATCGAACGGTGCCGGCTGGAAACAGTGGGGACCTTATGTAACCGACAGGCAATGGGGTACGGTGCGTGAAGACTACAGTGCAGATGGCAATGCGTGGCAATATATTAGTCACGATGCCGCCCGCAGCAAAGCATATCGTTGGGGCGAGGAAGGCATTGGCGGCATCAGTGATAGTCGTCAATTAATTTGTTTTGCAGTATCTCTTTGGAATAAGAAAGATCCCATCATCAAGGAACGTTATTTCGGATTGACTGGTAATGAAGGCAATCATGGCGAAGACGTGAAGGAACTATATTATTATCTGGATAGCACGCCCACGCACTCTTACATGAAGATGCTGTACAAATATCCGCAGCAAGAATATCCCTACAGTTGGCTGGTAGATGAAAACAAGAAACGAAATAAGGCTCAGCCCGAATTTGAGTTGATTGATACCGGCATCTTTGATGAAGATAAATATTTCGACGTTTTTATAGAGTATGCAAAGGCAGCCGAAAATGATATCCTCATTAAAATAACGGTGCATAACAGAGGAAAAGAAGCAGCCTCTTTGAACGTATTGCCAACAATCTGGTTTAGGAATACGTGGGCTTGGGGTTATGACGACTATAAGTACAAGCCCGAGATGATGTCCAGCAATAGTGCCGACATCTTAATTACCCATGAATATTTTGAGAACTATACGCTGTATATCGACAAGCAAAATATAGATACAAAACTGCCCTTATTATTTTGCGATAATGAAACCAACAATCAGCGGTTGTATAACTCGCCCAACAACAACCAATACGTTAAGGATGGCATCAACGAATATATTGTTCATGGCAAAACCGATGCTGTCAACATCAATGCAGTGGGTACAAAAGCAGCTGCCAACTTTGATGTAACCATCAATGGGAACGACAGTCATACGTTTCGCCTGCGCTTATCCTCTCAAACAATCCCGCAACCTTTTGAGGAATATGATGCTTTGTTTGATGCCGCAAAGAATAATGCTGATGTCTTTTATGCCGATTTGCAAAAAGACATTACCAATGACGACGAAAAGAATGTACAACGGCAGGCTTTTGCAGGGATGCTCTGGAGTAAACAATATTTTGATTACAACGTGGATAAATGGCTAAACGGAGATCCATCCCAACCTTCCCCGCCGCCACAACGCAAAACAGGTAGAAACTCGGCATGGAAACACCTTAACAATGCCGATATTATTTCGATGCCAGACAAATGGGAATATCCTTGGTATGCTGCTTGGGATCTTGCTTTTCATTGCATCCCCTTTGCAATGATTGATGCGGAATTTGCCAAGCAACAATTGTTGCTGCTTACAAAAGAGTGGTATATGCACCCCAATGGACAGTTACCTGCCTACGAATGGGCGTTTGGCGATGTGAACCCTCCCGTGCATGCTTGGTCTACCTTCCGGGTTTTTAAGATTGATGAGAAAAACAATGGCAAACCTGATGTCCCTTTCCTGGAGTCAGTCTTTCATAAACTTCTTTTAAACTTCACTTGGTGGGTCAATAGAAAAGATGCCAATGGCAACAATATCTTTCAAGGTGGGTTCTTAGGATTAGATAATATTGGTGTATTTGATCGCAGCGCCCCTCTTCCCACAGGCGGTTATATCGAGCAAGCTGATGGTACTAGCTGGATGGCAATGTATTCGCTGAACCTCATGCGAATTGCTTTGGAATTAAGCAAATACAACCCTGTTTATCAGGATATGGCTACCAAATTCTTCGAGCATTTCTTATACATAGCCGAGGCAATGGATAGCATGGGGCTGGATGGGGGTAGCCTTTGGGATGATACCGACCAGTTCTTTTATGATGTTTTGAAACTACCCAATGGCAAATGCGAACGCCTGAAAGTGCGTAGCATGGTCGGTTTGATTCCTTTGTTTGCAGTGGAAGTATTTGATACCGAATTATTGGAATCTGTTCCCGAATTCAAGAAACGACTGGAGTGGTTCCTTACTCATAAACCCAATCTGGCAAGTCTGGTTTCGCGTTGGCAAGACAAGAATGCAGGCGAAAAACAATTACTTAGTTTGTTGCGTGGGCATCGTATGAAAAAGATATTGCAGCGGATGCTGGATGAAACCGAGTTCCTGAGCGATTATGGTATCCGGGCAGTATCCAAGTACCACGAACAACACCCTTATGAGTTTTATGTAGATGGTAAACGTTTTTCGGTGGAGTATAGTCCGGGCGAGAGTAACAGCGGGCTCTTTGGTGGTAATAGTAACTGGCGTGGTCCCATCTGGATGCCTGTAAACTTTCTCATCATCGAAAGCTTGCAACGTTTCCACTTCTATTATGGCGACGATTTTAAATTGGAATGTCCTACCGGAAGTGGCACTTTATTATCGTTGAATGAAATTGCCGACTTGCTTTCCAAGCGATTAGCCAATCTATTTCTTCGTAACGAAGAGGGTAAACGCCCCGTGTTTGGCACTTATACCAAGTTCCAGACCGATCCACTCTTCAACAACTACATCTGGTTTCATGAATACTTTCATGGAGATACAGGCAGAGGAGTAGGCGCTTCTCACCAAACCGGCTGGACAGGACTAATTGCAAGGTTACTTCATCCAAGAAAGAATCCAATTTCATAATGATTAATGAAATACCATTTTTGAAGTCGAGAAGTGCACTTACCTATATTTGATAATAAATAATGAGGTGTAGGGTGCTTGAATCTTAAAATACAACTAAAAAACAAATAAAATGAACATAAAATTGGGCCTTCTCACCATTTTCTTATTGGCATCTTCCATCACAATATTCTCGCAAACCCCTTCTTGTAAATCGTTACACAATGGCAGTTTCAAAATATTTGATAAGGACGCCGGCAATACTTACATCAAACGAACAGACAATGTTCAGACTGAAACAAATGAGAAAATGGGCTTTGAAATGACTTTTGATGTGAAGTGGGTGGATGATTGTACGTACGAGTTGCGTCCTAAGAAACTCATCAAGGGGGATCCGGCCATGTTTGGCGATGGCAAGGGCGTTTTGACCACCAAAATCAAAACAATCAACGAGACCAACTATATTGCTGAAACAACCTCAAACTTTAGCGATCAAACATTGACTTTTGTTGTCAAAATAATCAAATAAAGCTGCTATCATTATACGCTTCCGTTTTAAGTGACCTGTTAGATTCGTTTGATTTTCATCAACTGAATTCAACATGAGTAGAGTCATTTCATAGACTAACAAAAGTCACAAATGCAGTAGAGGCAATATCGAAATATTTGCATCAACAAAACAAAGAAAACCAGATAAAAAACGAAAAATAGAATCTCACAGGTATGGAATGATTCTTCAAAATAGTTGTTTACAGTCATGGTTGTTTATTATAAACAGCCTTATTCTTGAGGCGGTTTTTAATTGTTGCTTTTTACAGGTCACTCGGGGGAGTACCAGTATTAAGCAACTTTTTTTTGTGGCTATTATCCATCAATCACGGAAATGGAAAGACATTTGAGATAGTAGGCAGTAGATATTAGATAGTAGATATGAGTTATGAGTTATGAGTTATAAGTGAAACACCCCAAATAGCAAGTACTTCTATTAAAATAGTAATTTTTTCATCCACTCTCGATTATTAATTGCAGAAAAATTGCTCACCTAGCGAGAAAATGGGACAACTGGCGAGAAAATGAAAAAACTAGCGAGAAAATGGAAAAACTAGCGAGAAAATAGAAAAACTAGCGAGAAAATGAGAAAACTGGCGAGAAAATGGAAAAACTGGCGAGAAAATAGAAAAACTAGCGAGAAAATGAAAAAACTGGCGAGAAAATGAGAAAACTAGCGAGAAAATAGAAAAACTGGCGAGAAAATGAAAAAACTAGCGAGAAAATGAAAAAACTGCACGTAATTGTCTCCTAGTCTTTGCTTTTAACCCCAAAAGCGATATTCTTGACAAAAAACTCGGTATATGATTAGCAGATAAAGAATTATACATGCACTGAAACAAAACCTCCAATCACGAACAACCATTTCCCTTAGTTTTGTATTGCGAAGGTTTTAAGAAGCAAAAACAATTTGCTAGAATCCTTTACAGATAAAGGATTCGAAACAAAGCGAAAATTTGAAAGAGGTTGAAACCTTCGTCAATACAAGAGTTAGCAACCATTTTATGAAGACACGGACACTCAACATATTGATAGGTATAAACTTTGCCTTCGCTGTACTTCAAGCACCTTTGTTCTATTATTACACTTTTGGACTATTGGTGTTCTTTTTTATAATGCCATTTGTTTTAGTTGGTTTAGTAATGACAATTAGATTATTAATTTTAGTAATTAATAAAGCTAAATCAGAAAACATTATTTTTAGACTAGCTGTAATTATTATGACTGCTGTAATAGGCACATTGACTCTAATTTATGGTGACGATTATATAGAAAAAGCTGATTGGAAATTTAGACGTGAAACTAGGAATGAAATTATTGGGCTAGTTCAAGAAAACATTTTAAAGACAGACCCGAAAAATGGTTCAATTTGTACTTTAAACAAATGGAATATACCACCTATATCAAATGGGGGAAATGAAATTACAATTGACAGAGGAAAAGCAAAAGAAATCACTGTAGAATTTTTTATCAATAGAGGCTTTTTAGACCATTATTCAGCATTTGTATTCACAACAGACCCCGCAAAGATTACTGAACTTGAAGACAAAGTAAAAACTGACAAGGATAAGCAAGACAATAAAAAATTAGATAGCAATTGGTACAGGGTTTCATACTAAAAACGGATGCTAACATCAGTATTGCAAATATGGCTGGGGGACGGAACAAACTCGGCTTCAGCAATTTCTTTAAGCTTTTGTTTCGGGGGACGTAACAACTTTGGGCTTCGGTTCTTACATTTGGCTCTTGGAACAAGTATTAAGCTTCGGGCATCGGCGGACGGAACGTTCTTGCCAACCACATTCGCAATACCTGCTCGTTGGGCGTTATGCTAATTCCCCACGTTTGACAAACCCTGCAAACCAATAAAACCTTATGTTTGACACCTTTTAAAAAGGTACATTACAAAAGAATGAATAAAGAACATTTAATGACAATCAGCAGCACAGAAAAAGAAGAAGCAGTAAAATCAATTGTTGCAAATGCCAACTTCGACTTTTCTTATTTAGCCATCAATGCAACAGCTACAATTGTGGCTTGTTCTGGCTTAATGGCAAACAGCACAGCAGTAATTATTGGCTCTATGCTTATTGCAACATTACTTTCACCCATTGCAAGCACAGCACTTGCCTTAACAAACAAAAACAAATTAGAAGCATTCAAAGGATTAAAAACCCTTTTAATTGGCGTTTTACTTGTTATGACAATTGCATATTTATATGGACACTTTTTTCCACACATAGAAGCAACTGACAGAATGTTAGCAAGAACAGAACCTGGCGTTTTCGATTTTTTAATTGCTTTTTTTGGTGGCATTGCAGGTGCAATTTCTTTATTATTCAAACGCTACAATGGTGTAATGGTAGGCGTTGGCATAGCAACAGCATTAGTGCCACCACTTTCAACAGCAGGTATCTTTTTCTCAAAAGGCATATTCGATTTAGGTTTCAAAGCATTTGAATTAGCAGCTATTAATATCGTATTCATTTTACTTGCCAATTTCTTAGTCTTCAAATTTTTCAAGTTATCTTACAAGCCAAATGAATAGTTATTTAATTTTAGTAATCGTTATCAGCATTTCAGCATCCTTTGCCTACATTAATCATCGGTTTCTTAAAATGCCTTTTGTTATTGGGCTTTTTTTTCAATCAACCCTTTTATCTCTTATAATATTAAGCAGCAAGTTTTGGGCAAATTCATATTTCCATCAAATTAAAACATTGGTCGAAAATGTGGATATTAGTAAATACATTTTAGAATATATGTTAGGTTATTTGCTTTTTGCTGGTTCAATGCACACCGATTGGACAGATATAAAAAAACAAATAAAACCCATTACAATTTTTGCAGTTTTTGGCACAATTACCTCTACTGCTATTATTGGGGAAGCCTTTTATGCACTATGCAGTTTGTTTGGTTTTCAAATAAACCTTATTTATTGTTTACTTTTTGGTGCATTAATTTCACCAACCGACCCCATAGCAGTTTTAGGCATTCTTACAAAAGCCAATGTTCCTAAAAAAATTGAAGCTACAATAGTTGGCGAAAGTCTATTTAATGATGGAGTTGGCGTTGTAATATTTATAGCACTTTTAGAAACTTTAATTTCTGGCGAACAATTTCAGTTTTCACACTTTGGAATTTTGTTTATACAAGAAGGTGTTGGAGGCATTATTTTCGGACTTGCAGCAGGTTACTTTTTACATAAAATTCTTTCCTCAATAGACCACTACGAAACAGAAGTTTTACTAACACTTGCATTTGTAATGTTGGGCTATTCGCTTTGTTTATACCTTCATATTTCAGGTGCGTTAGCAATGGTAATTATGGGTTTGTTTGTAGGCAACTACAACCACGACAAAGCAATGAGCGATATTACTATTGATTACGTTGACAAATTTTGGGAACTTATAGACGTTGTTTTAAATGCAGTTCTATTCGTTATTATCTCTTTCGTTCTTGTAATGATTGACTTTAAAACAAGCTACTTTTTTATAGCAATTATTACGGTTCTTATAGTTTTAATTTCACGAATTATTATTGTTTTACTACCCAAATTACTATTACCCAAAATTGTAAACTTCAACAAAAAAGATACAAAACTTATTATTTGGGGTGGACTTCGTGGAGGCCTTTCAATAGCATTAGTGTTGTCATTACCAAACGGAGAACCCAAAAACATTTTACTAATAGCAACTTACGTTTGTGTTGTTTTTAGCATTTTAGTTCAAGGTTTAACAATCGCAAAGTTGGCAAAGCAATAATCTACCTTTACACACTTACGCCCTTATTGGAGTTGGTTCAACAGAATATAAACTAATCAAAGGACTAAGCGTATAACATTAAAGCTGTTCATAACAACACAAACCCCACTATTGACAAGGACTGCATAGAATGGATTGACAAGGAAGAAGCACAAACGCCCAACATAGGGTTTTGCAAAAGTGGGGCTTGACGAATTAAGCATCAACAACAGTAATTCTATTCAACTTCAGTTCGGGCTCGACGAATAAAGCCAAGCAGAAGTAGTAAACATCAACAACAAAACAAAAATCAGCAGCAGTTTGGGCAGACGGAACTCGAAATCCCCCACCTTCGCAAAGCCTTTTTCGTTGTGTACTATTTACCTATTGCGAAGTCGCAAATAAGTTTTCTACAGCTAACCTTTTAAGAAACACTAAAATCTGAAATGAATGAAATTTTTAGGATTTTTTAGAGAGCCTCTTAAATTAGTTGAGATTTTAATTTTGTTTCTAGTAGTGTTTTTAATAGGCGTAAATTATTATTTGATTCAACCAAACTCGAATACTGAGATTGCCAAAATTATTGACACTACATTACTAATAATCCTTTGGTTCATTCCAATTGCGACACCTTTTGCTGAAAGGCTTAGAAACATATACATATTTAGTATCTGGGGAATTATATGTATATGTTGTATGCCATTTTACAAAGGACTTTCATCGTTTGTCCCTATGTTTAGCTTGCTTTATTCTACTTTATGTAGATTGATCTTTAAAACTATATTTAATTATTTTCCAATTCAATTGTGGGCTAGCTGGTTTGCCACAGATAGATACAGCAACCTTGAAAAAAGATATTCTAGTAAGCGGGATTTAAATTTTACTGTAATTCTTTTTTTAAGCGGAATAACTATTCCACCAATAATTTCATATTTTATAAAATAAGAACAGCACACAACATTAGGTTTGGCATTATTGGGTCGTGACTAATATTGCCCCATCTAGCGCAGGAACATTCGAAAATAGTCAACTCGAGCAGGAACTAGTCAAACCAGTTTTTACCCAGCTGGCGCATGAATGTCGTGGTCTAGTTCATGACTCCCGTCATGGGCTGCTCGTTACTAAGGGTTGAATAGAAAAAAGTTGTTTGATATTTGAGAATAAGTAACAGTAGGCACATGAAAGGATTCATGCTCCCGATGGGATAAATGCAAGAGTTAGCTGCTAGGCGGGGTACTGAAATTTTGAAATACAAATTAGTTTGACATTACAAATACGTTTACACAGAATTATATTTTATCAAAGGCCAATAGCCAATACCTCAAAATAGACTTCTTATTTTCTAGACCAATAATTGATTATTTAACCACAACTTTTACCCCCAAAAACTTCCCTCTTTTATTAAAAGTTATTCAGCACAGTGGGTAGTTCGCCTATAATTCCCTATTTTTAACCCTTCACCAACACTTGCAGTGGCAGGTGGTTAATTTAAGACTCATTTATTGATGATAGCTACCCGACAGGCATCCCTTTTTCAGAATTATTTCAGCTCCAACTATTCATACAATGAATTATTGGGAGAAGATGGCAGCCTTCGTCCGCACTGGCAAACATTTTTTCAATCGTTTTCATTACTTGGCCCTGAGGAAATTCAGGAACGTAGGGTGGCCATCCATCGCTTCCTGAAAGAAAATGGGGTAACTTATAACATCTATGGCGACCCTCAAGGCCTTAACAGGCCCTGGAACCTGGATGTAATCCCTTTCTTGATCAGTAAAGACGAATGGAGCATCATTGAAAGCGGTTTGGTGCAACGCGCCGAGTTATTCAACCTGATACTGAAAGACATCTATGGTCCCCAACAACTCATCAAGAATGGATTGTTGCCTATAGAACTTGTGTATAATCACCCGGGCTTCCTGCGAGAATGTGCAGGGTTGAAACAGGTGGCCAAGCACCAACTGGTACTCTACTCCACCGACATTGCCCGTAGCCCCGATGGAAAAGTGTGGGTATTGAACGATCGGACGCAAGCCCCTTCTGGCTCGGGATATGCACTGGAGAACAGGATGGCAATGGCACGCATCCTCCCCGAATTGTTTGACGGCTTGAAGGTAAAACAACTGTCGCCTTACTTTACCGACCTTAGGAATGCACTTACATCGATGGCGACCAACCAATCGCAACCCCGCGTAGTAATTTTGACGCCCGGCCCTAGAAACGAAACATACTTTGAACATTCCTACCTCTCCTCTTACCTTGGCTATACCCTTGTGCAAGGAGACGACCTGATGGTGAAGGACAACATTGTATGGCTGAAAACAGTAGGCGGACTGGAGCGGGTGGATGTGATATTGCGACGTGTGGATGATGTTTATTGTGATCCGCTGGAACTAAAAGAAGACTCACAGCTTGGCGTTGCTGGCTTGATGCAAGCAGTGCGAAGCGGCAATGTAAAGATTGCGAACCCATTGGGAAGCGGGATATTGGAGAATCCGGGCATCATGCCTTTTTTACCTGCTATCTCCAAATATTATTTCAACAAGCCATTGATTCTGCCCAATATTGCCTCTTGGTGGTGTGGTCAGCCGAAGGAACTGAAATATGTGCTGGAGAACATCTCTACACTTATTATCAAAAAGATTTATCGCGATTCTAATACAAGTACGTCCGTTGACGGCTCTCTCCTCTCTGCCAAACGAATTCAGGAACTAAAAGAAGAGATAAAGACGCATCCTTATATGTATGTGGGTCAGGAACGTGTAGCCTTTTCATCTACACCTTCTTTGTCCGATAAAAAGGTAGAACCACGTAATGCGCTTTTCAGAAGCTTTCTGGTGAGCAATAATGATTCCTATACAGTCATGAAGGGCGGGCTTACCCGTACCTCGAGCGATTCGGGCAATATGATTATCTCCAATCAGTTGGGCGGATTGAGTAAGGACACGTGGATTATTAGTCCCGAAGCGGAGGCTGGGATACAAAATACAAAGCCTACTTTCAACAATCAATCACAATTTCAAACACAGGGTCAGGCACAGTTTCAGTCGCAATCGCAGTTTCAGTTACAGAGTCAGCAATTGCAATTAGAGGCGTTACCCAACTACAAGAGCGTATTGCCTAGTCATACAGCCGAAAATTTGTTTTGGGTGGGACGATATGCAGAACGTTTCTTGGGGAATGCGCGCTTTTTACGCACTGTGATGCAGGCTATCATTGAAGGAAGCCGGCTACAACTGGATACCGACAAAATAACGGACGAAGCCCTGCTGATGGCATTGACGCATTATACATTTACTTATCCCGGATTTATTGGTGAAGCTGCCAAAGCTAAGTTTGCTAACCCTTGGAAAGAATTGTACGCTATGATGTTTGATGCGACTAAAAGTGGGGGGCTCACCTACAACTTTGCATTGTTTAGCCGTGCCGTAAATGCAGTGCGAGATCACTGGAGTACCGATACCTGGCGTGTGCTGAGAAGCATGGAAGAACATTGGGTGGAGTCGGAAAACATTCAGCATACACATTTCAAAATGATTGCGATGCTGGATGATTTGATTACATCTATGGTCGCTTTTATTGGCCTGAACAGGGAGAGTATCTCGCGGGAACAAGGTTGGTCCATCATGGATACAGGCCGTAAGATTGAAGCAAGTATTTTGCTGGTGAATATGTTGCGTGCCACTTTGGTAAATAAATATGAGGATCAGGTGGCGTACAATCTACAGGAAGCTGTGCTGAAAAGCAATGAATCGTTGGTAAATTACCGGTATAAATACAAAGCGCACTTGCAGCTTCCCCTTGTGCTTGAGTTGATGTTACTGGATGAAAACAATCCACGCTCATTGATTTATCAGGTTTTTAGAATCAAGAAATATCTGGAAGGGATGCCGCAGAATCCTTTGAACAACAATGGTGTCCCAGAACACGTGAGCCTGATACATGAGTTATATGATGAGCTGAAGGAAATGAATAAGGAAGAACTATCTAATCTGGATGAAACGGGAGGCACTTATGAGAATCTGGATGATTTTCTGGCAGACATGTACACATATCTGGCTACGATTCCTAATGCCATCTCTAAAACATATTTTAAACATACGCAACCGCAACGACAACTTTTTACAGCTGATAAGATTGCATAGTAGATAGTAGATAGTAGATAATGGAAAATAACTGATTTAGGTTTAAAAACTTTTTACACGGATACTAATAACTACTATCTAATAACTAATATCTACTGTCTTGCTTAATAGAATAACATGAATTATAAAATAGTACATAAGACAGAATATATCTATTTCGAGCCGATAAGTCTTTGTCATAACATGGCACGTCTGGTACCGAGAAGTACGATTGGTCAAAACTGTAAGAAGTCTACGGTGGTGATAGATCCTATGCCTGATGTAGTAAATGAGTTTGAGGATTTCTTTGGGAATAAGGTCATTTATTTTGCAATACAACATGAGCATAGTTCACTGTCTGTAACTGTTTCATCGGAAATAGAAAGAAGTACGGTTGATTTTAAACAAAGTATCGAAACCTATGGCAGAATCCCATGGGAGGATGCACGGATGCAACTTTATCAACCAAGATTAGATTATATAGATGCCCGCCAATATGTTCCTGAAACAAATGCAACTACATTCGAATCGGGTATTACCAGTTATGCTATGGAGTCCTTTACACCAGGACGCCCCATTTATGAAGCTATCTTTAGCTTGATGGAACGTATCTATAAAGACTTTCAGTTCAAACCCGGATTCACGACTGTTGCAACGCCAATCTCTGAAGTGATGAAACAACGAAAAGGTGTTTGTCAGGATTTTGCACATGTGGGTATTGCTTGTTTGCGTTCGGTAGGTTTACCTGCCAGATATGTAAGTGGTTATATCGAAACATTACCACCTCCAGGTGTTGAGAAGCTGGTTGGTGTTGATGCCTCGCACGCTTGGTTTTCTGTATTCATTCCCAATATAGGTTGGGTAGACTTTGATCCTACTAATAATGTTGTTCCATCCGATCAACATATTACAATTGGCTGGGGAAGAGATTACTTTGACATTACACCGCTTAAAGGTGTTATTTTAAGTAGTGGTCCACACCGGCTTTCGGTATCAGTAGACGTGAGAAGAGTGTGAGTTATAAGTTATGAGTTATGAGTTATGAGTTATAAATTATAAGTTATAAATTATAAGTTGTGGAAATAACGCAAAACTTATCAATTATAACTAATTACTTATTACAGGAGCAGCGCAGCCAAGGTATAATCTGCAACTAAAATCAAAATACAAGTTACAACAACAGCACTTGTACTTGCCCTACCTATTTCTAACGACCCTCCTTTTACATAAAAGCCATAATAAGCAGGGATACTTGCCACAATAAACGCAAAAGTATAAGCCTTATAAAGCGCAACAGTAATATTATGAGGATTCAGGTTTTGGCGTAATCCAATATCATATAAGTCTGATGCTATAATACCACTCATTGCACCCGCCATCTTACCTCCCCATATTCCTAGGAATGCGGAGATAATTATCAGCCCGGGTATGACTAAAAGTCCAGCCATTATTTTAGGCAGAATCAGATAGCTTTTAGGATTGATTCCCATTATCTCCAACGCATCTATCTGTTCGCTGATGCGCATGTTTCCCAACTCACTTGCTATCTTACTGCCAATTACACCTGCCAGTACAATACTTAATACAGTAGGAGACAATTCCAATATCATACTGTCCCGCACAATCTGAGCAACAGTCGTTATGGGCACAATCGGACTTACTAACTGGTAGGCAGTCTGTACGGTAGACACAGCGCCAAGGAATATGGAAATGATGACCACGATAGGTAAGGCTCCCAAGCCAATTTCTACGCATTGGTGCATAAACTCTTTCCAATACATCTTATGATTCTCGGGTTTGGTAAACATCCCCTTCAACATAAGAATATAAGCCCCTAAGTGCGTTAATACTTTCATATTTATACGTTTTGAATTTTGAATCTTGCCTTTTGAGTGCCGATTTGGAGGAACTCAAAAGGCAAGATTCAAAATAAACAAACTATTTCTTCTCCTTCATCCTACTCCAGAACTCACTTTTAGCAATCAGTGGTTCTATATCAGTATTACATTTCAACTGAGCATCCACTACTGCAACCAATGCCATATTTACGATACTTCTGACTGTACTGCCTAATTGTAAAACGTGAACAGGTTTCTTCATGCCCAAAAGGATTGGTCCAATTGCATCTGCACCACCTATTTCCTTCATTAAGTTGTATGCGATGTTTCCTGCAGTGAGATTTGGGAATATCAACACGTTCACATCTTGCCCAACCAATTCACTGAATGGATAGTTATCTTTCAGAATATCATTGCTGAAAGCTACACTCGCCTGCATTTCCCCATCTATTATCAATGAAGGATTACGTTCTTTCACCAACTTAGTTGCCTTTGCCACCAGATTAGCTTCATAACTATCGCTGCTGCCAAAATTACTATAACTCAGCATTGCAATGCGTGGTGTGATATTTAAATTTTTCACTTCCTTAGCAACCATTACCGTAATATCTGCTAATTCTTCGGCTGTTGGATTGAAATTAACTGTGGTATCTGCCAAAAATAAAGGCCCTTTCTTGGTAAGTAACAGATACATACCAGCAATTTTCTTCACGCCGTCTTCTGTGCCAATTATATTCAGGGCAGGTCTTATTGCATCGGCATAGTTACGTGTAAGTCCACTAATCATCGCATCAGCTTCTCCTGTTTCCAGCATCATACAACCAAAATGGTTTCTGTCTTTCATTATTTTGATGCTCTCATAATGATTGATACCCTTGCGCTTTCTTTTCTCAAAGAACAACTCTCCAAACTGAGCTCTTTTTACATCCATTTCAGCACTTCGAGGATCTATTATTGGCAAGTCTGTAATATCAATATCATGCTCATAAGCTAGTTGTTTAATCTTACTTTCCTCACCCAATAAAATTGGATAAGCATCGCCTTCATCATAAATGATACTTGCTGCTTTTAATATTTTCAGGTTATCCGCCTCTGCAAATACCAATCTCTTCGGTGCTTTACGAGCCTTGCTACTAATTGCACGCAACAATTGGTTATCCAGTCCAAGACGTTTGTCCAGTTCTACTTTGTAGGCGTCCCAGTTGTCAATTGTTTTTTGAGCTACGCCACTTTCTATTGCCGCTTTGGCAACAGCAGGTGCAACTGTGCTAAGTAGGCGTGGATCCAGCGGTTTAGGAATTATATATTCTGTACCAAACGTTATATTCTTCTGGTTATAAGCCATATTCACTAAGTCTGGTACAGGCGTCTTTGCCAACTCAGCCAATGCAAGCACAGCTGCAAGTTTCATCTCTTCGTTAATCTTAGTGGCACGTACATCGAGAGCACCTCTGAAAATGTACGGAAATCCCAGAACGTTATTTACCTGATTGGGATAATCACTCCTGCCCGTTGCCATGATGATATCTTTACGGGCTGCCATTGCAATCTCATAAGTCACTTCTGGATCCGGATTTGCCATAGCAAAGACAATTGGATTTGGAGCCATTGTTTTAAGCATTTGAGCAGTCACCACATTCGGCACACTCAATCCAATGAAAACATCTGCACCAACAAAAGCAGATTCAAATGTCCAATCAGCACTTTGTGCCGCAAACAATAGCTTATTAGCAGATAATCCTTCTCTTCCTACGTGAATAATTCCTTTACTGTCAAACATTAAGAAGTTCTCTGGTTTTGCACCCAACGCTTTGTATAGTTTACAACAAGACATAGACGCTGCTCCCGCACCATTTACTATAATACGTACCTCGTCTATCTTTTTTCCTTGTATTTCCAACGCATTCAATAACGCTGCCGAACTAATGATAGCTGTTCCATGTTGGTCATCGTGCATGATGGGAATCTTACACTGTTCCTTTAGTTTTTCCTCAATATAAAAACATTCAGGACTTTTGATGTCTTCCAGATTGATTCCTCCAAACGTAGGTTCCAAAGCTTTTACTATCTG
The DNA here is from genome assembly GCA_903895845.1 of uncultured Chitinophagaceae bacterium. GTDB lineage: Bacteria > Bacteroidota > Bacteroidia > Chitinophagales > Chitinophagaceae > Parasediminibacterium. The sequence goes on along the minus strand of CAITVK010000063.1, from coordinate 8,064 downwards.
TACAAACTTCTCAGGGTCTTTCTCATTTATTTCAATATCAAACACATCTATATCAGCAAATATCTTGAATAATACACCCTTTCCTTCCATCACAGGCTTTCCTGCTTCTGGACCAATATCTCCCAATCCAAGCACTGCCGTCCCATTACTTATTACCGCAACCAGATTCCCTTTTGCGGTGTACTTATAAACATCTTCGGGGTTATGAAAAATTTCCATACAAGGAGCTGCAACTCCAGGGCTGTAGGCGAGGCTAAGGTCTCTTTGTGTTTTTGCTTCTTTGGTAGGAATCACTTCAATTTTACCGGGTCTTCCTTGAGCGTGATATTCAAGGGCTTGCAACCACTTCGCATCTTTCTTATCCATAAAATTCAATTTAAATTTAGCAATTAATCTTTGGTGTACCTGATAGTGCCACTATCTCTTTTTGTGTAACTGTTAATAATTATATAACGACCATTAAAGAAAGGCTGCAAGGTAGCCGTTATTTATAAAAGAAGAATGACTTTTGTTAGGTAAATAAAATAGCGGCTATTGAGTTAAAATTCATATGAATCAGATATTTTTGGCTAAACTAATCTGAATACTATATTTGAATTTCTAAACCTTCAGCAATGAAAGCTATCTCATTATTATCAAAGCTAATAGCTAGTACTGTATTTGTTTTTATCAATCTATTATCCGCAAAGGCGCAGGATAAACCAATTATAAAATTAGATAAAGTTTCGGCAAAAGACTTTCAGGTAAATTCTCCCGTCGTAGACAATAATGCAAATGCTGTAATACTTGTAGATATTGGCAGCACTGAATTTGAAGGGAATACCAATGGGGACTTTAGCCTTGTTTTTAAACAGACAAAACGTATTTTGTTACGTAATAGAAACTCATTTGATGTTGCTACTATAAAAGTGCCGATTTATATGGGTGGAATGACAGATGAAGAAGAGTCATTTGGCAATTTTGAAGCTACTACTTACAATCTGGAGAACGGACAAGTTTTGGAAACAAAACTTGATAAAGCCTCACTTTTTAAAGAGAAATACAACAAATATTACAACATCAGAAAGTTCACGTTCCCCAATTTAAAAGAAGGCAGCATCATAGAATATAAGTTTACCATCAAATCGCCTTATTATGAGCACCTGAGAAGCTGGCAATTTCAAGACGAGTACCCTGTTTTATGGAGTCAGTATCAAGTAACTATTCCTCCCATGTTTGACTATATTTCTGTAAGAAAAGGATATTTAAAATTTTCAATTGATAGTGTTGCAAGTGTCTTTAAAACTTATTCTATTATAGATCCAGGCGAAGCTAACGTTGCCTCTAACATTTACAGATTCTCGGGCAATGCAACTGCCGCACTTTGGGCAATGAAAGATATTCCGGCACTTAAACTAGAGAAGTACACATCCACCAACAAAAACTATCTGGCACAAATCAGTTTCAACTTGCGCTCCATTCGTTTTTCTGATACCTACACGAAATATGTTGTAAAAGATTGGTTTAAAACTTCCGAAGACATCTTGAAAAAACCAGACTACGCTTGCATAAAAGATAATAATGGCTGGCTTAGAGATGGAATAAAGTCTATTGTATCAGAATCGGTTCAAGATGAAGAAAAAGTAAGAAAAATATATGCCTACCTAAGAGATAATTTTACATGCTCAGATCATGATTCTTACAGGCAATCACAATCTTTAAAGAAAACTTTTCAAACCAAAACTGGCAATGTCGCAGACATCAATATCCTTTTGATGGCAATGCTTTACAATCAGGGCATAGAATCAGACCCAATATTTTTGAGTACGCGCGATAATGGCTGGCCCAATGAATCCGCTGCACTAATAAACCAATATAATTATGTGATCGCTAAGGTACTTTTAGGCAATACCGTCTACTTGTTGGATGCATCGCAACCAAGATTAGGTTTTGGGAAGATTGCAGAAGATTGCTTGAATGGTTCTGGCAGAACTATTAACAAAAAGACCCCGTGGGTTATTCCCATGTCGCCAGACTCGATAAAGGAAACCACAAACACAGCTGTATTTCTTAATAACGATTCATTGCTAGGGGTAATTGGCACTTACTCAAGTAATTTGGGGTATTACGAATCCTTGGAAGCACGAAATGAGATAGCTAAAGAGAAACAAGAGGACTTTGCAAAGGACTTGTTTAAGGTATATCCTCAAGAGATAGAAGCAAGCGGGTTAACAATAGATTCCTTGAATTTGTATGATGAACCAATTGGCATTAATTACAATTTAAAACTAAAGTTTGGTGACGAGGACATTGTTTATTTTAACCCATTGTTTGATGAACAGATAAAGAAAAATCCATTTGAATCTGCTGAAAGACAATATCCGGTAGAGATGCCTTATGCAAAGAATACGGTTTTTACTTTAAACATGGAAGTACCTAAAGGATATAAAGTGGATGAAATACCTAAGTCGGCTAGAGTGAAATTAAATGAAGATGAAGGCATGTTTGAATATATGATTGCAAAAAATGATGACAATATTCAGATGAGATGTAAAGTTTCATTAAAAAAAGCCACTTATAATCCGGAAGATTATGCTACTTTGAGGGATTTTTTTGCTTTTATTGTGAAGAAAGAAGCGGAGCAAATTGTTTTTAAAAAGATAAAATAAATTAATTCCCAAATGCTGATTACCCAATTTACCAGAAAACTTTTTAGTTTAACAACCATATACTTTATGGTTACTTGTGCCTCAGGACAGAATCAATACATTACAACACCTGCAAGTATTTCGGAAAAAGATTTCAAAGTTAGCTCACCTGTGGTAGACAGTAATGCCAACGCAGTTGTTTTGGTTGATTTAGCGGTAGTTGATTTTGAAGGAAATGACTTCGCCAATGTAACAATGGTTTTAACGCATACTGAAAGAATCTTAATACGAAACAGGAATGCTTTTGAGGCTGCCACAATAAAAATCCCCATTAAAACAGGTGAATATGAGAGCAATACCGAAACTTTTGAAGACTTAGAAGCTACCACTTATAATCTTGAAGAAAATGGGACTATTAAAACAAGTAAACTGAACAAATCGGAATTATTTGAAGAAAAGGTAGGAAAGTATCTTACAGTCAAAAAATTTACTTTCCCCGATGTAAAAGAAGGGAGTATTTTGGAATACAAATACACAGTAAGGTCTCCTTACTGGGATCAGTTGTATGGCTGGCGCTTTCAGGGGCGTTATCCTGTTTTGTGGGGTCAATATCAAATAACAATACCTCCAATGTTTGACTATTTGAATACAAAAAAAGGCTACGTTAAGTTTGCCATTGATAGTATTTATAAAGAACATAGAAGTTATACAGTCTCATTCCCTTCCGGAGGACAAAAAACACATGAGGGAGATGCGGTAGTAGGGATTTGGGCAGTTAAAGACTGTCCTGCTTTCAAAACTGAACCATACACTAGTTCACCCAGTAATTATCTGTGCGAAATTAATTTTTTTCTGAATGAGGTACATTGGTCTAGCGATCAAATAAGGAAATATGTAAAACCGTGGAAAGAAATTGTAGATGATCAACTAAAAAGGCCCACTTACAGCGATTTAACAGAAAGTAATAATTGGCTGAACAGTGACCTAAAAAAAATTGAAGGCACCACAACAGATGAAGAACAAGTTGTTAGAAAAGTGTACAACTATGTGAGAGATAATTTTGCAAATAAAAAGGGGAAAACAATTATGCCTTCTCAACCCCTCAAAAAAACATTCCAAAGCAAGGAAGGTAATGTTGCCGACATTAATCTCCTATTTACCGCCATGCTTAGAAAAATAGGAATAGATGCCGACCCAGTGATGCTAGGTACCCGTGAAAATGGGAAAGTTCATACTTCAACGCCACTGATGAGGGAATATAATTATCTGGTGGTGCGGGTTAAGTTAAAAGACAAAACCATCTTACTGGATGCTTCACAAAACATGCTTGGATTCGGCGTATTGCCCGAAGATTGCCTGAATGGAAGTGGTCGGGTTTTAAACAGTGAGTTACCGGAAACCGTACCCATGTCTGCCGATTCTGTAACCGAAAAAAGTAGTACACTTATACTGCTCTACGACGATTCAATTGAAGGTTTGTCGGGCACCTGTACAAAATACTTTGGCAACTACGAATCTTTTAATCTTAGAAAAACACTCACCGGGCAAGGAAAAGAAAAGTATATCAGCTACATTTCAAAATCATATCCATCCGATATTGAAATCAATAACATCGCAATTGATTCCGAAAAACTTTATGATGAACCACTAGGTATTCGATATGATATGCAATGGAAAATGGGAGATGATGAAACATTGTATCTTAATCCTGTCTTTAACGAAGGAATCAAAAAGAATCCCTTTGTAGCATCCGAAAGACATTACCCAGTAGAAATGCCTTATAAAAAAGACAACCTTTTTGTACTAAACATGGACATTCCTAAAGGCTACAAGGTAGATGAATTACCAAAATCCCTAAAGGCTAAACTAAATGAAAACGATGGCATATTTGAATATTTATGCCATAGTGATGGCACTACTATACAACTACGCTGCCACCTGGTGTTTAAAAAAGCTACGTTTCCTTCTGACGATTACAAAACACTCAGAGAATTTTATGATATGATAGCCAAAAAAGAAGCGGAGCAAATTGTTTTGAAGAAAATAAAATAAACTACTTATGAAATACATCCTCAGTTTTTTGTCCTTATGCTTTTCACTAGTGGTTTATGCCCAGGATTATAAGGTTTCATTAATTCCAGATTCCTTGAAAGAGAATGCCAGTGTTGTGCAACGTTTTGAGGAAGAACGTGTTGTAATAAAAAGTATTGACAAGGCAATAATCACACATAAATGTGCTGTTACAATACTTAACGAAGCCGGCGACAGGTATTCTACTTTTGAAATTGAATATAACAAATTACGTACGCTGAATTTTGTGGTTGGGAGATTGTTTGATGCCGATGGAAAACAATTAAAAAAAGTGAAAGAAAAAGAAATGGCTGATCAGTCCGAAGCAGCATGGTTTGAATTTGTAAGTGACAGTAGAAAAAAAACCTATTCCTTTTATCATAAATCATACCCCTATACCGTAGAATTTGAAAGCGAAATTGAATTGCATGGCATTTATCATCTCACAGAATGGAGACCGATGTCCTTTTCAGGTGATTACTCCGTACAACAAAGTCGTTTTGTTGTTGAGGCGCCTTCAGATTATAATCTACGCTACAAACAATTCAACTATCCAACTCAACCAGTAATTACAACTTCAGGCAGTACCAGCACCTATTATTGGGAGGTATTTAATCAGCCTGTATTTAAAAATGAGTTATGGCAACCTTCTGCCGAAGAATATATGACGTCCGTGGTAATTGCCCCCACAAAGTTCTCGGTTGGAGGATATACAGGTGATATGAGTACCTGGGATGGATTGGGTAAATTTCAATTAACACTAAACAAAGGACGAAATGAGCTGCCAGATAACATCAAACAAGAAATACATAAACTAGCAGACAAACTAACTACAAAACAAGAGAAAGTAGAGGCCTTATATAATTACCTGCAACTAAACACGCGCTACATCAGCATACAACTTGGCATTGGTGGCTGGCAACCCTTTGAGGCAAAATTTGTTGCCGAAAAAAAGTACGGCGATTGCAAGGCTTTGTCAAACTATATGGTAAGCATCTTGAAAGAGGCAGGAATAGATGCCAATTATGTTATTATAAAAGCTGGCAGTCATATAAAACAAGGATTATGGAAAGATTTTCCGGCACCCTACTTCAATCATATTATTTGTTGTGTGCCAGATAAAGATACTATCTGGCTGGAATGCACAAGCCAAACAGAAAGCCCGGGTTACATGGGTACTTTTACTGGTAATAGAAACGCGTTGATTGTTACCGAAAATGGAGGAGTAGTGGCACATACGCCGGTTTATTCGGCCAATGACAACAAAACTATTACCAATGTATCTGCCAATATTGCGGAGGATGGAACTTTAATTGCAGACGTAAATACGATATATTCGGGAATTGCTCAAGAATACCCCCATAATCTTTATCATGGAAATACACAAAAAGAACGTGATGAGTATTACAATCATAAATACAATCTTCCAACTTATAAAGTAGAAAATATCAGTTATAAAGAAACCAAAGGAAAAATTCCACTAATGGATGAGTATCTTAGCATCACGTCTTCCGGCTATGCGTCCATTACAGGGAAAAGATTATTTGTTTTGCCTAACCTCTTTAGTAAAATAGATAAACTACCCACCGACAAACCAAGGAAGTTTGACATATTAATTGATGAATCGCATACGGCAATTGATACAATCACACTTACCATACCAAAGGGGTTCAAACTAGAATCTACACCAAAAAATGTAGTCTTAAACAATAAATTCGGCTTTTACTCTATTGAATACAATGTAAAAGAGAATATCATAACAACTATTAGGACACATATAGAAAACGAAAACCGATTTCCAGCATCCGATTATCTGGAACTGGCTAAGTTTTATGACCAGATGTATAAAGCCGACAGAGCAAAGATGGTTTTTGTAAAAAGTGAATAGTACAACACAACAAATGATAAATAGAATTATCTATTGAAAATACTTTTCGCAAGTACACATTTCTCTATCTTGCAGCCGTGAAAAAGATTATCATTACAATAGACGGATATTCATCTTGTGGCAAGAGTACATTGGCAAAAAAAATAGCTAAAGACCTAAACTATGTTTTTGTAGACAGTGGCGCCATGTACAGGGCTGTTACACATTATTTTCTTAAAAATAATATTGACTGGACGAAGACCGATCAAGTAATTGATGCCATAAAACATATTAGCCTACAGTTTGAATATAATGCTCAAAACGGAACCAGCGACATCTTATTGAATGGTGAAAACGTGGAAGCTGCCATCAGGGAGATGGTTGTAAATGAAAATGTGAGCGAGGTAGCCGCCATAAAGGAGGTTCGCGAATTTACAGTTGCCGAGCAACAAAAGAACTCCATAGAAAAAGGGATTGTAATGGATGGGCGAGATATTGGAACCGTTGTATTTCCTGATGCCGAACTAAAAATATTTCTTACTGCAAGCCCAGAAGTTCGTGTGGAACGTCGCTATCAGCAACTTTTGGCACAAGGAAAACAGGTAACACGCGAAGAAGTAAGGATAAACAACGAAAAGAGAGATTATATAGATACCCATCGCGAAATTAGCCCATTGCGAAAAGCAATTGACGCCATAGAAATTGACAATACCAATCTTACTACGGATGAGCAAGAAAAATTATTGCTGGACATGGCTTATGAAAAAATTCTAAACAATTAATTCAAACAGCATCTAATTGCTAAAAACTTATCCAGGAAACTATTTCTTCCAGATAGAGTTGGTCAGTTTCATCAAATGTATCCAACTGCTCACTATCAATATCCAATACCCCTGTTACGGTTTCATTATTGTCAAATAAAGGCAACACAATCTCACTTTTCGAGAGACTGCTACAAGCAATATGTCCTGGAAATTTTTCTACGTCCGGCACAATCAATGTTTGCGCAAGTTCCCAGCTTTTGCCACAAACGCCCCTACCCTTTTGTATGCGTGTGCAAGCAACTGGTCCCTGAAACGGACCTAGCACCAATATTTCCCGTTTTACCAGATAAAACCCAACCCACAACCATCCAAACTGTTGTTTTAGTGCTGCTGCAATATTGGCAAGATTGGCAATCAAGTCTTCTTCGCCGTCTATCAATGCTTTTATCTGAGGAAGCAATGCTTGGTACTGTTCTTCTTTTGTGCCCTGTATTAATAATAAATCTTCTGCCATTTAATTGTTTTTAGCAAAAATATTGCGTGAATATTCTAAACTATTCAAAAATAAAACTTTACCTGACCTTCTATTTCCAAAACTTTCAAAGTTTACTCCGCACCGACGACATTTTCAGCAAACTTTCAAAGTTTACTCCGCACCGACGACATTTTTCAGCAAACTTTCAAAGTTTGCTCCGCACCGACGACATTTTTCAGTAAACTTTCAAAGTTTGCTCCG
>CAITVK010000062.1 GCA_903895845.1 uncultured Chitinophagaceae bacterium | reverse complement strand
CATAAAGTCAGCTCGCTTTTTATAATTCCGGGCGGGATGAGTACCAATCCCGCCCAGATTACCCCTACTCTTGTCAGCTTTTGGTAATTCTGGGCGAGCGGAGGGGTTATCCCGCCCAGATTACCTCTACTCTTGTCAGGTTTTTATAATTCCGGGCGGGATGAGTACCAATCCCGCCCAGATTACCCCTACTCTTGTCAGCTTTTGGTAATTCTGGGCGAGCGGAGTGGTTATCCCGCTCAGATTACCTCTACTTTGGTCGGGTTTTGATGAAACTGGGCGAGAGTTGTACCAATCCCGCCCAGACTACCCCTATTCTGGTCGGGTTTTGGTGAATCTGGGCGAGCGGAGTGGATATCTTGTCAGAATTTATGAAAAGAGAGCTGACTTTGATGATTAATAAGGTATAGTAGAGGCTGTTTTGTCCTATTTTTGAACCAATTGCTTACCGCCTTTTTATTGATTAAGAGCATTGAAATACGACAAAAATATATTTTTTGAAATTATGAGAATATTGATAAACGATTTTGAAGATTCAAAAGAACAATATTTCAAAACATTTGGAAGTTTTGGTTATGAAGATAATGAGTTCATTTTTTGCAAAAGTTTTGAATCAAGTAGAGATTTTATTGTAACCCATCTTGAAAGTGGAAAACTTCCAATTGATCTTATTATAACAAATGACTCAAGAGACACTGATAATGATATTTTAAAGGCAAATCAACTTTCCTTTTTTAAAAATACTCTTACAACCTCTTATTCTAAAAGCAATTTTCGTATTAGTTCTATACCAATGATTCTATATTCAGAAGCTGAAGAAAAATCTTTTGAGTTTCAAAGTAGTTACAATGCCATTGTTAAAAAAAATGAATATGGAGAACATTCTCATTTCATTAGAGAATGCGAAAGAACAATTAAAGATTGGAGAAAACTTTTATACTCAGACCTTGAGACTTTGGAAGTAAAACTAGAGCAACTACCAAATTTTATAAATTCCGACTTTTTTAAAAGGGATTATTTACGAAGAATCTCTAAAAATGCAGATCACTATTTTGCAAATAAAACTAAAGTAGTATCTACAGAGTTTATAAAATGCCCTATTGTATTAAATTATGATTGGTTAATTTTAGATAATAAACAAATTGAAGAATCAATTTTAAAGTATATCGATACTTATAAGAATCATATTAAGTATGACCGTAAGAATGGCGAAAGAGCTATTCTTCACGAGTTTTTCAAAAGCCATAGGACAATTTTACTTCGGGATACCTATAGTGATATGAAATATGAACTCAATTTAAATGAGCTTAAATCGAAAGATAGTGAAGAATGTGATTTTATACTAAAAACAGAGTATCCAGATTTTTTAAACACCACATTTTTTGAAGTGAAAAAAGAAGATGTAACATTCTATGTAAAGAAAAATTCTAAACGACCTCAATTTAGCCATGATTTTTTTTCACATCTAAAACAAGTTTGGGGGTATAAAGAGTTTACAAAAAAGCCAATTAATAAAATTGAACTCAATTCAAAATTGGAATATTCCACAAATAATTTCGACTTTATACTCCTTGCTGGGAGATTCGAAGAAAAAGAAGAAATGCGAGAGCTATTTGAACCAGAAATAAAAAGGATGTTTGATGGAATTAAGGTTATAACCTATGAAGAACTGGAAGATGTAAACATAAATTATTTGGACAAATTTAATCGACTAAAAATTTAGGACTAACTAATCAAAGTCTTGTTGTTCAATAGGTATATTACGAACTGCATATCTCCCACAAACAAAAACGCCGCAATCATAACAATTGCGACGTTCTTAATTAAAGCTGGCGGAGAGTAAGAGATTGAATCAGCCTCTTGTCTGCTTTAGTATTCGGTAGGAAGCATTAGGCAGCCATCGCCATCGACCAATCCCTAACCCCTAAAGGGGAATTAATAAGAATTGCCACTAAGACTCTAAGACAGAAAGAAGCACTAACCAAGGGAGATTAAGCAAATAACCGCAAAGGATACTAAGGTTTTACGCAAAGACCATAAAGAAAAAAAGGAAAAGCATTTCACTTAAAGGACACAAAGGAACCCCAACCCTAAAGGGAGATAAGAAAAGACAAAGGAGATTCAACACATAGGAGCATAGGGAGATAGGAAACATAGTTTTTCATTCGGGGATTAGAAAAGAATACAAGATATAGCAAAGGAAAATAGAATACCGCTTCCTCTTTCTTTCCTCTTTCTTAGGTAAAACAGCCTTGAGCCAAAAAAGGCAGTTGAGCCGAGGTGGCAAACTTGTCCACCGAAGGCGAAGCGTGCCGGAATGAAGCCGATGGAGTGAGTAACGGAAGAAGGCGGCGTGCGCTTGCTAAGGGGGTGACCCGAAAGCACGGAGTGCGTGGGGCAGCTCCGTTGACGCAAGGGTTTGGCATCTCTTTTTGTTGCTTCTGTCCTTTACAAAAAGTATGACAAACCCGCAGCCGAAGCAAGCCGAAAGGCACGCAAAAATTATTGGCAGCGGGTGGGCTATGGTGTGCTGAAAGACTGACGGACGGAACGAAACGAACGTTGTTGAGAGACGTAGCGAAGCGAAGGAAAGAAGCACGTTAGTGAAAGTGAAGGAAGGAGGTATAAAGCTGACCATAGAACACAGGTAGCTGCCTGAACGCAGGTTGGGTGAACTGCAAGAAGTGTGACAGCCTTTTTACCCGAAGGGCGGGTAGTGGGGGCAAAAACAAGAAAGTATTACTAAAGACCATTTTGCCCCTACTGCCTTGGGCTGGCGGACTGCTTGCTGAACCCAACCGAAGAGAAACCTATTTACCTAAGACACTCCGACCATAGAATGAAATGGAGTGGAAGGGATAGATTCGTGGCGAAGCCACACCGATAGTTATAAGTGTTTAGTGATAAGTTTTAGGTATGGACTATTAGCAACTATCTAAATAGTTTAATATAGTCCTCAAAAGCGAAAATCCTGTTTCGCTTAAATCCTGTTGCTTCCTTTAAAATGTTTAGTTCTAAAAACTTATTAATCAGTCTGAAAGAGGTAGCTACACTTACCTTTAATTCTACTGCTACATCGTTTGCATCTGTAATAGGTTTACTATATAGATAAGCCAATAATTGTTTTGCCAATGCCTGCTGTTTCCCTAGAGAAATAATACTATTTTCTACTTCACTTCTTAATGCTATGATACGCTGAAACGTTTGAATAGAACTCTCGGAAGTGCTTCTTATTCCCTCCAAAAAGAACTTTAACCATTGAACCATATCGTCATGCGTTCTTACACGGGTAAGATTATCATAATACAAACCCTTATTTTTTTCAAAGAAATCCGAGATATAAAGCGTTGGTTTACTGAGTAGTTGGTTACTTACTAAATACAAAGGGATTAATAAACGACCAACCCGTCCATTACCATCCAAAAACGGGTGAATGGTTTCAAACTGATAATGGGCTATCCCTATTTTGATTAGTGGGGGCACTTGCGAATTGTCATCATTCAGAAACTTTTCTAAATCTGCCATTAAATCAGGAAGGCTTTCTTGGTGCGGGGGAATAAAGGTAGCATCTGCCAGACTACTACCACCAATCCAATTTTGGCTATTTCTAAATTCTCCAGGTAATTTGTGTTTACCCCTAACTCCTTGTAACAACGTTTGATGGGTTTCCTTCAATAGACGATTGCTTACAGGCAGCCTTTCCAGACTTTCTATTGCTTGGTTCATTGCTTGGATATAGTTTTGAACCTCATTCCAATCGTCTTTAGTTTCAGGGTCTATGTAGGCTTCTTTCTGTAAGGCTTCGTCTATATTGGTTTGAGTTCCTTCTATACGGCTACTTTTTGTACCTTCTTTTGTAACCATCATTTTAATAAAGAAATCAACATCTGGTATCAATTGCGAGAATGCATTCAGTTCGCCCAATTTTATAGTAGCACTGCTTAAAAGCATTATCAGCTCGGCATTATCTATCAACCAAGGTAAATTTATCAAGTTGGGTTCAAAACTCTTGTATTGATAGCGCTGGTGAAATATTCCTGCTTTAAAACCGCTGATTGTCATCTTTTTTCTTGTTATTTTCTGCGAATATAAAAACTTATATTATCAGTTAAGACGTTTTCTGATAATATGGCATTTTATATTATCAGGAGATAGCCATTAGGTTGGTTATTAGATATTAGATATTAATGGTTAGATATTAATGGTTAGTGATTAATGGTAGGTTTTGAGTGGGTAGATTTTTGCATTACTTACCCATGACTATTACAACGTGGGTAAATTTCTTTGTTTTCTTAACATGAGAAAAGTAACGTGTCAAGATTATAATGTTTTCTTAACATGAGGCGGAGTCGTTCAATGAGGGCTTTAAATGGAAGTCTGAATAAACCTGAAAAGACTTTAATTATTAATTCAGAATATATAAGCCTGTTACAATTTATGAATAAAATTACTTAAATGGAGGTTTATAGATATTATTTATACACAAATAATGTTACAATATTTACGTTTTTAAAATAAAGTACTATCTTTGTAACAATTAGTAACTAAAAAATATACTCCATGATGAATGAAGGTGCAATAATGAAACGTTTAAGAGAGAAGTTTGGGTACAGTCAGGATGCTGTAGCTGGGCTTCTAGGTTTAAAAAGGGAGCTAATTAGCTATTATGAAACTGGTGCTAGAGAAGTGCCATTGGAAATTTTAGAGAAGCTTTCGGATTTGTTTGGAGTAGATTTAGAGATATTTTTTAGTGATAATGTTGAAGAGACTATTTCAGAGTTGGCTTTTGCTGAGGCTTTCCGTGCAGATGACTTGGATAAAAAAGATCTGGAAGGCATCATTGCATTTAGAAGGATAATAAAGAATTATCAAAGGATTTTAAATTTAGAAAAGAAAGATGCTTAAGGAACGTATTATAGAATATAGAGCAAATAAGTTCAGAGAAGAACATGGGCTGGCTAGTACTGAGCCTGTGGATACTTTCAAGTTGCTTTCAAAGCTTGGAGTCCTTACGGTGTTCCAAGAGTTAGGTGACAGGTTTTCTGGTATGGCTGTTAAAAGTGGTACCAATAGATATATGCTCGTTAATTCTACGGATATCTTAGCTAGACAGCATTTTACAATTGGGCATGAATTGTATCATCTTTTTATACAAGAGAATTTTTCGAACAGGATGTGCAAGGTTGGCTTGTTTGATAAAAAGGACAAAGAGGAATACAATGCTGACTGGTTTTCTTCTTATTTGTTGATGCCTGAAAATGGAATTATTGATTTAATACCACCAGAAGAATTAAGCCCCAATAAAATAACCTTAAACACGGTGGTCAGATTAGAGCAATATTTTGCGGTATCCAGAACAGCGATCCTGAGTAGACTTATGTTTATTGATTTAATCAAAAAGGATAAGTTTGATTTGTACAAGGAGCAAGGAACTATTATTAAAAGTGCTCTTGTGATGGGGTACACCGATGAACTTTACAGAAGTGGAAGCAAAGGGAAGGTGATTGGAGATTATGGTGTGAGAGCAAAAAGGTTGTATGATAAGGAAAGTATTTCTGAAACAGACTTTTTTGGCTTGATGAGCGACATTGGAATTGATTTGGATGTAAAACTAAATATACCGGAAGATGCCAAAGCAGCAGGAGGATGAGCCAAAGATTTTATTGGATGCAGATGTGGTTATTCATTTTATAAAAGCTGGATATCAACTAAAACTTATTGCCATATTTCCAAATAGGTTTGTGATGCTGGATAAAGTAAAAGCAGAACTATTAAAACGAAAGTCTGAATCATTGGGTATTGAAAATTTCTTAAGCTGGTGCAAGATACCCGTTGAGGCTATGCCAAAAGATATAGAAATATTGAGAGAGTATGCTCATTTGAAGAAGTTAAGAGGAGACGGAGAGAGTGCATGTATGGCAGTTGCTCGATTTAGAAATGAATATATTGCCAGTAGTAATATAAGTGACATAAAAGCATACTGTACAACGCATTCAATTAAATATTACACTACAATGGATTTGTTGGTAGCAGCGTTGGAGAATGCAATAATGACAGAGGAAGAGTGTAATGGTTTTATAAAAGAGGTAAAGGCTAAAGGTAGTAAGTTGCCCACAAACACAATCGCAGAGTACAAAAAATTAAAAAAATATAGTTAATAGACTGTTGAGCCAAATGCAAATTTTCCATTACAGTATATTAAATATCCTAGTGGATATATTCTAGCCCAATGATATTGTAGGAATTTAAAAGTACCTGTTCCTGCTTGTTTTCTAGGATATTTACGAATAGAATACTCAAAGCCTTTGTTTTTAAGTAAAAAACAAATATGCTCTAGCTTGTAGTATATCGACTTTAATTCCTCAAAATCATTATCATTAACCTTATGATCAGTACAAGCGTTTTTTTTCAAAGTCTGTCTCTTTAATAAACTCCATTTAGTTTTATTTCATTTTTATCGCTACTAGTTCTTTACAAAAAATTCTTCTTTAGTCATTTGTGTAAAATTATTATTTGATTAATCTTGAAGTAAAACAATTGCTGCTCAACATCCGACAGCTTTCACTCAAAGTCAGCTCTCTTTATTATAAAGTCAGCACTCTTTTTATAAAAGCTGACTGCTTTACCCCAAAACTTGTCAGCTTTTACCAAAACCTGACAAGCGAAGTACCATTCTTGTCAAGTTTACCCCATTTCTTGTCAGGTTTTGTCAAAACTTGACAAGCGGACTACCTTTCTTGTCAAGTTTACTACAAAAGCAGCCAGCTTTTGCCCAATGTTAGCTAACAATGGTTTTCTGCTGTGTATCAAACCCATTATTTTACCCTTACCTGCCCATTCATCAGCATGGGTAATAACCAATCCCGCAGTTCAGATAGTTTTTGGTTCTCTAATCGGTTTGATATTATCTTTTCAAGCAAATTATCAAATGTTTGTTTGGGGTTGAAATATTTTGTTACTAATGGTGAAATAACAAATAACCTTTTTAAATCCTTGTCGCTTAGATGACCAACAGTTGTTCTTGAAACATTCTTTTCTCTTGCCTTTATGTGTGGTGCTAATTCGAAGTAAGCTTGATAGTTTGAAACTGAAGATTTCTCTTTTGAGCGTATTCTTACACTTCGTTGATTTAAGTAAGCCCCGTCTTTATCCCAAAAGTTTAAATGAAAATTACCATCCATCCCAATTAATAAATCTTTGCGATTTAACCTGTATTTTACATTTACTTCCTCTGTTGAATATGTAGAAATTGTGTTTTCGAGAATATCTCTTATCCTTATTACTGGCTTATCTGTAACAGTATCTGTAAACTTTGATGTGTCAAATGGAAACCCATATTGAACATCCATTTCGTTAAATAAACTTTTCACTACCCACCCCTCAGGTATCTCTCTTTTCAGTTCATCATTCCAAACCATTTTACCGCCACTCGATTTGTAGGGTTTACCAACCACCCCGTCTTGCAGACACCCCTCCGAAGTAGGGGAATAAGGAAAATCGAACTGCACAAACCAATAGTCGTACAATGTTTTTGCCATTGCTTCCAACTCAGCATTGATGCGGTTATTGAGCTCTATTTTGGTATCGAGAGAGGAAAGGACTGATGCTATTTTTTGTTGGGTAGTGATACTTGCAGGATATTCAATTTCCATTAAATCAAAAGAACTCAAATTAATTGTGTCAAAAACAGAACCTTGGCTTCGTTTCTGTATGTTTGAAACATAGTTTTTCAAACAGTAGTATAGAAAGTCAGTATCAATTATTCCCTTTTTTCCTCTAATTCCAAAACATGATTGGTTAAAGCACATTGGGTTACCGATTTGAGCTAATGCCCCAACAGTTCCTCTTGCAGATATTATAATATCGCCTTTATTTAAAAGTTTCGTATTGCTACTTTTAAGTCCTTCTTTAGTTATCTTTTTTTCAGAATCATAAACATAACGTAAATCATTATTAAAATCAGTCACTGAAAGCCACCCAATATCTCCATCTTCCCAATATTCAGTAACGGAAGTTTTTGGAGTACCCCCACTAATTATATCAATAATATCACTCAGACGTTTCTTACTCATATTCCAGTCCCTCCAAATTCTTTTTAATCTCCAATTCCAATGTCTTAGATTCTTCAAATAAACCATCCAATGTTTGCTTAAAGCCTTCCATCTTTGCGGTAAACTCCTCGTGAGTAATGTCGGTATAGTCTATCCGTACCTCAAAATATTGCCCTGCACTAAAGCTATAGTTTTTCTCTTTTATCTGCTCGTAACTAACCACCACCGTAAAGTCTTCCTTTGCCTCGTGATTTTTAAAGGTGTCTATAATTAGTTGTTCTTCTTCGGGTGATAGGAGTGTTTTTTGATTTTTGCCTTCTTTTACTGTAGTACCTAGTTTGCTGGCATCCATCAGTACAATATCGCCCTTGGTATTTGCCTTATCTAAAAACAAGATAGAAACGTTTGTACCCGTGGTAGCAAAAATGTTGCTCGGCATGCTTATTACTCCACGAAGCATTTTTTGCTCCACCATCCGCTCCCGTATCTTTTTCTCAATGCCACTTTGTGCGGTGATAAAACCTGTAGGAACAACTATAGCTGCCCTGCCTTTATCTTCGGTAAGTGAATACATAATGTGCTGGATGAACAATGGATAGATAGCCATCTTGTCCTTGTCTTTATTGGGAATATTGGGAACACCTGCAAAAAAACGTTCCTTATTTTCCTTGGTTTCCAACTCGCCTACATAATCGCTGAAATCTAGTTTGAAAGGAGGATTTGAAACGATATAATCGAACTTGCGCAACTTGCCATCTACCTTATGGTATGGAGAAAGTATGGTATTGCCCTGAATGATGTTTTGAATGGAATGGACCAGGTTATTTAAAATGAGGTTTAGCCGCAACATGCTTGTACTCTTCTGTGAAATATCCTGCGAATAGATAGTACACCTGTCCTCCCCAATTGCATGTGCAAGATTCATAACCAATGTTCCAGAACCACCGGAGGGATCGTAACCTGTAACATTGCTTACAGGACCATCCACTAATATTGCCGCCATTATGTGTGCCATAGCATGTGGCGTGTAATATTCTGCATACTTACCCCCACCATCTTTATTGTAATCTTTGATAAGGTATTCGAAAATGGTAGAGAAGAAATCGAACTTTTGGCTGAATATTCCCTCGAAGCTAAAGTTTACTAATTGATTGATGATTGCTTTGCAGAAGTCGTCCCTTTTTGATGGGCTACTAATGTACTGGCTCAACTCGTCGAATAGCTTTATTTTAGTTCCTTCTTCTTCCTTAACAGAGAAAATATCGTTGTTTAATATGGCGATATCTCGAAGGGTATCATCGAAAAGCTTTGCATAATCTTCTGCATCTTGCTTGTTGAAAAGGTAGGATAGAAAATGTTCCCGTTTTAGCTTGGCACTATCGGGGTTCATCTGCAACAACAACATTTCGTATTGTTCATCTGAATAAGTGGCTATTTCCTGCTCCCAATTTTCTGATTCTTTTAGCTTGGCATCTATGTTTTTTGCTTCATAGCCAAACTTGTCGTTCATGAACTTATAAAGAAATACCTGTGTGATAATCTTAAACTCGTTGCCATCATTACCCAAACCGTAGCTGGCACAAATGCCTTTTAGGCCGTCTATGAGGTCTTTTGTCTGTTTTGTAAAATCTTGTATCATGTCAATTAGTAGTTAGTAATTAGCAATTAGCAGTAGTCAATTAGTAAATAGCAAATAGTAGTTAGCAATTACTCATTTCTCATTGCTAATTACTAATTCTTTTCGTTTGCTTTGTTATTGCAGTTAAAATTTTCAATACCTCTTTACAGTCATTTGCAATGCTGTTGTACTGTTCATCAGTTATATAATTTGTTTCAAAAAGTAATTCAAGCCAGTATTCAGTTTCAGCAGCTTCTTTTAATGCGATTGTTAGTTTGGTGTGAAAATCGGGTCTGCTTTGTCCATAAATACTTTCTCTAACATTTGCGCCTATGCTTGTGCCACAACGGAGAAGTTGTTTGCTCATAATGAACTCCTTTTTCTCTGTTGTAAGAAATTGGTACATCCTAATAATTCTAATGGCCAACGCTTTGCTTTTATCTACTATGATGTTTTCTTTTTCCATAAATCTTATTTAATTACTAATTAGCAGTTAGCAATTAGCAGTTAGCAATTATTAATGAGCAATTACTAATTACTAATTGCACATTACTAATTGCTCATTACTAATTGCTCATTAATAATTACTAAACGCTCCGTGGTATTCGTTTAAATATTCCTTTACCAAGCAGCCGTTGATGAATTTCGCTGAATCGGTATCTAGTGGAATCTTGCTTTTAGTGAAATTGCTAATTACGGTTTGTATCATCAACTTGTCAAAATAACTTTCATTATTCAATACGTTAGCGTTTATCAGCACCTTATCATCCACTTGTTTTTTTACTTCTAGTAATGTTTCGCAAATTTCGCTTTCACGTTTAGAAATATTGCCTCTCTGTAATATCCTTTTGTGTATGCGTGCATATTTTGTATCGCTCTCATATTTTGCTTTGAGCAAGTTATTTTTTCTGTTTAACTCTGTAACTTGATCGAATATGAGTTGCAAAGAAGCAATGTTTTTCTTCATATCCTCCTGGGTAATTTCATCGAGGTTCTTTTTATCGAACAATCTTTTTAGTTCGTCATACAAAGAAACAAACTCTGGGTCTGTTTGGTCGAAGTTGCCACCCAATGCCTCACGGGTTTTGCGGAGCATATCTTTTAATTGGTCGGCAATAACCATTTCTGCCTCTGATACCTTACGGAACATAAAGATTACATTCTCCAATGCTACATTTAGTAGGTTGGTAGTATCTACATTGTTTTGAACCGATTCTTTCAGGTTCAATAAATCTAAATGCCTTGCCGTTTCATTGTATAACTGATTCAGCTTTCTGAAATCTACCTTTTCCAACAGTTCAAAGTGACCATACAAACGGATAAGGTTGTACAAATTCTTTGCATTCTCCAATGCCTGTTTTATTTCCAATACCGTTTTACGGTCTTCTATCTGACTGATTTGTTGAGAGAATATTTCCGCATTGTTCAACTCGTAATGGAACAACTTTTCCTTGATGTCCTTTATTTCCAGTTCTATCTCCTCCCTCGATTTAAACAGGTTAGTGTAGTACTGCATTTCATCACCTAATTCACCCTGTAGTTCCTCGAAATAAGCTTTGTTGGTTTTGTCAAACTCGCTACTGATGTCGGCAAAATCGACCACAAAACCATATCTGAACTTTTTATATGGACGATTAACACGGGTTAAAGTCTGTAATAAGTTGTGGTCTTTTATTACCCTGCCGATGTATAGCTTTTTCAACCGCTTGGCATCGAAGCCCGTAAGTAGCATATTGTACACAAAAAGGAAATCGATATTGCCGTCCTTAAAATCCTGTACTTCCTGTTTTCTGTCGTCTTTGCTGCCAATGTCGTGCAGTATCAAAGTAGCAGTGAGCTTCTTTTTTTGTTCCTGAATATATTGCCCATAAACAGGCGAAGGTTCTGCAGCCATACTAAATGACTGTATTATTTCCACCGTCTTTTGAGTAGGGTTATATTTACTAATAAAAGCCTCGAATAGCTTTCTGGCTTGCTCCGAACTATCACAAACCACCATTGCCCCAATGGTATGATCGCCCAAACGTTTGCGGCTGTTTACAAAGTCCTCCACAATGTAATCGAGTAATGGTTCTACAAACTTATCGTGGGCATATAGAACCCGTTTGTCTGCATCGCCCTTTAATATTTCCACATCTTTAAGAGCTTCTGCCAACTGAATCTTGTAGCTAGTTTCTATATCTTCCCTAATCAATTTTAAGGTATAGCCATCGGCTATGGAGGCATTGTAATAATATTTGTGAATGTAGTTGCCAAAAGTTTCAATAGAACGTCTGTCCTTGGCAATTAAAGGTGTACCTGTTAAGCCTATCATAATGGCGCTCCTGTCTGAATTGACCAGATTTGCGAGAAAACTACCTTCGGGATTATAGCTTCTGTGTACCTCATCCAAGAAATAAACCCGTTGTGTTTTTATATCATAATCATTGGAAGTAATAACATCGCCATCATCCTTAAACTTCTGAATGTTTACAACCGTTATTTCGCTCCTGCCAGCATAGTTGTGGGTGGCTTGTTTTAGCTTGAAACTTTTCTGCAATTCTTCCTTTGAATTTACGGTGTAAACCGTAAGCCCACGGCTGGTAAACTCTTTTTTAGCCTGAGTCATTAAATCTATTCTATCAACAATGAAATAGAACTTAGGTACAACTGATTTCTTTTGGAAATAGTCTGTGAGGTATTTTACATTGTAATAAGACAAAGCTGTTTTGCCACTGCCTTGCGTATGCCAAATGATGCCTTTTTTAATGCCTTTATCAAGCGTATTCTCAATTGCCTTGGTAGCAAATAATTGAGGATAACGCATGATATGTTTTTCTAGTCCGTGGGTTTCTTGTACATAAGCGATGCAATATTTTAACACCATCCTGAAACGTTCTTTAGAAAACAAAGAAGTTAAGATGCGGTTTGTGGGTGTATTGACATTCTTATTGGTTATAAACTCCGGAGAGAACTTGATGGAAGAAAGGTTATTATCTTTAAGTACTAATGTTTCGAGGGCATCATCTTCGGGTAATAGCATATTTGCTGAATCGAAGGTTTCCTCCTCTCTGAAGCAATTGAAGTTTGCAGAACTGTAAGAAGATGAAGCATAAAAAGCCCCTTGAACTGGCTCTATCGATTCCATGTCGTACTCCATATTATTGGAGAAAACAAGCACCTGAGAAAGGTTGATGAACTTGCGAAACTTCTTGTTTTTGAAACGGGTGTTTATGCGGTCTCTTTCTGCCAAGACACCTTCCTGGTTATTTGGCTTTTTTACTTCGATAAAAGCCAAAGGCATTCCATTGATTAACAAAGTAATGTCTGGACGAAACTCATCATCCCCATTTTTGTAAGTAAGCTCGGTGACTACATGAAAAGAATTATTGTTCTTGAAATTATCTGGGGTGCTAAAATCAATTAGCTTAATGCCTGATGTAGAGAGAATATTATTGTAAAAGGCTTTGCCTAAATCTTCGTTATCCAAGCTAAGAGCAACATCATCAAAAGCTCTTTTTGCATCACTGGCATCCATCGTTGGATTTAGCCTAAGAATACTTTCAGTGAATATGTCGGTAAAAATGTTTGTATTTACGTCCCAATTAGCCTTAGAAAGTGGCAAATATTGATAACCTAGCCTACTGAGATGAAGTATGGCAGGAATTTTAACTCTCGTGTTTTCATTAAAGGACATAAACTAATCAATGAGTTTTAGCGATAAATTTTTGTTTTAATTCAACAAAAAGTAGTTGTAAAAACAGGCAAGATAATGTTGCAGGTTGATATTCGTCTAGATTTTTCAAAAAAATGAAATAGAAGGATACTTTGTCACGTTCTCTTGTCAAGAGAGTTTATATCAAAAGCTATGAGATTGAACATTTCCCGAAGACGACTGCGGACACGGTTGCCGTAGATGGCTTCGATTTCACTGGCGGATAGGTTGGTGGTTAGGTGGGTAATGAGCTTGTGAGACACGTAGAGGTCGTAACGCGACAGGAGAACCTCTGCCATGACATTGCATTCATTGCCATAGTATTTGAGGGCGCTTTCGGCACCTAAATCGTCGAAGCATATTGTGGGCTGTGGAATATTTATCCGGGTATAACGATGGATAATCTCGAAGCCATTCTGGATAAATTCGAAACTTACATCGCGACAGGGCTTGGTGAGAAAACGCTGGGCATCTGTCTGGAGAAAGAAGCGCATGAGTTTCATGAGGCTTGTCTTGCCACATCCTACAGGCCCAGTTAAGAGTACTCCCTTTTGCAGGTCGAGACCTAGCTGTGAGGCTTGGGACCGGTCTTGCAGGAAATAGCAAAGCAGCTGATTGATGGTGGGGCGATCGGACTCGTGGAGCTTGAACTTGTGGCCAAGTGTTTCACTGCCTTTTTGTTGGAGCCATTGCCAAGCGAGGTTGTAGTCAAATTGCATTTAGTTATGAATTATGAGATATGAGTGATGAGTAATGAGTAACCCCTAACCCCTGAAGGGGAATTAAGAAGTTAACCACAAGGGACACAAGGGCTTCACAATGGACACGAGTTTCTTCGCCACAAAGACGCCACGGCTCAAAGAAGCACGAAACCGAGTTATGAGTTAAAAATAGATTAACCACAAAGTGCACGAAGTTTACACAAGGGAAACTAGGGAATAAAAGATTGCCACTGAAGAACTGAGGATTAGAGTGGTTCATTGTAGTTTTTGTTTTTGAGGGTTTGGAGATTGGATGGGAGTGGGGCGTTGTATTTTGGTGGTGGGCAATAGCCTTTGGCATTGAGAACCCAATTGCGAGCGGCAGCATTCCAGTCTTTCATTTTTGCTTTGCCTCCGACTAGCCACCCATTGCTTTGGAAGTAGTTGAAGAACTTCTCGGCTTCGATAGGGGCGTATTTTTTTGAGAGGAAATATGCTTGAACGGCATCCAATGTAGGGACACCAACCCTACCCCCTGAAGGGGCTATTTTGGAACTATTTTTTGTTTCTTTTTTGGCGCAACTTTTTTCTTTTTCTTTTTTCATTTCCGAATCATTTTTTTTAGGGGAAATGGTTTTTAGAATTTCAACTTCCTCTTTTAGCTTATCCTTTATGTTTATATTGTTTGTATTGTTTGTATAAGGTATCAGTGCTTGTTTAGGACTTGTTTGAATTTTAGTAAGGTTAAACAGGTCTAATTGTTGATAACCACTTGTTTGATTTTTGGTGTGGATAACCTCCTTTTCAACACCTTCACCTGTTTGTTTTTTGATGTGGTTAGGGAGTGTTTTTTGCTTGCTTGAAAGGTTGTCATTTTCCACCATTTCACTCCTCTCTTCTTCCTCTTCTTGTGGGTAAAAATCGAACAAAAAAACGAGGCTTCCTTTGAATGGGTTGTAAGAGGGGGCATACTCTAGATAGCCAAACTGATGCAACTCTTTCATACACTTGTGGTAGGTGGCCGTGGAGCTTATCTTACAGACTTTCATGACCATATTGCGTGATATGCTGACGGGATTCTTGAACCGATTGGCATTCCACAATTGGAATATGGACACGTACATACTGATGTGGGTAGGGTTTAGCCTATCATCATCAGCGACTTTTTCGAAGAAACCAGCGAGGAGTTTGATGTAGTTCATTCTTTAGTTATGAGTTATGAGTTATGAGTTATTAGTTATGAGTTATTAGTCGTAAGTGATAAGTCGTAAGTCGTAAGTCGTAAGTAATAAGTTGTAGGTATTGCGTTGTACGCTTCACTTTTTATACGCTTCACTTTTTATACGCTTCGCTTTCACTTAGTGGGATTTGTTTTTGGTGAGGAGGGAATCGATATCATCTTGGTTATAGTAGATGATGCTACCTATTTTGGTGTAGGAAAGTGTGCCATTGATTCTGAGGTTCTGTAATGTGCCTGGTGAAATCTTTAGTGTCTTTCTTACTTCACTACTTTTTAGCCACTGCATCTGCTTGGGTGCTTTTGTTTGCATGATGGTTCTTAAATCATTTAATAAATTGTGTCTGAATACTTCCAGATCATCTGTGGTAACTACGCTTACTGCCATTTTATTGTATTTTATTTTCTGTTTAGAATGATACAAATGAAGGCTGTTTGAAAGTATAAAAAACCCTAGTAGGGTAGAGATAGGGTAAAATAAATGTTGTTTTAGCTGTAAATCAGTCCAAAATAAATTATCTGTGGTTTTACAAAACTTTGGACTCACTTAATTTTAGAATTTTGATGTAAAATGGGTGCTTTTATACCACCTTATTAGGATTAAAAATGATACTGGTGTTTGTAGTTATAAAAAGCCCTAGTAGGGTACAGATATGGTAAAATAAATATTATTCAGGTGTAAAACAGGTTGGATTATTTTTAGGCTTTCTCCTTTTCCATCCTTCTGAGCAACTTTTCCTTGAGATTGTCCAAATATTTTGTTTTTCCGTTTTTCCGTTGACGTAATTCTAAAAAAGTGGCACTATGATAGCCTAACGAAATATCAAAGACAGTTTCTAGTAATGCAATTATTTCTTTGACTTCTATATTGCCATTATTTACTGCGCAATCTTCGTGTATAGCATAGGCCAATTCTATCAGTGCCACTTTTGAACCAGTCCAAGTAGTTTTAATACTTCTGGATTTTGTGCCCTGAACTATGAGAGGGCTATTTTTAAGCTCTAGAAAACAGTTTTCTAAATACACACTGAAAAGCTTATTTGCTAAAATTTTAGCGGTTAAGTAGCAGTGGTTTGTACAGAACCTATTATCAACTACAAATGACATACTATCAATGAATTGTTTAATGTCATGTTTACCCCTTATAAAGTAAATTCTATCAAAACAAGTATTCCCAGAGTTGTGGTATTTATAGAATTCTCTATTTTCAGCTGTGAAGCTTTTTAATACACCCCTGTGATCTAATAAATATTTTTTTATGTCTCTTTTGCAAGTGAATGGTTTGAAAGATTCAAACTTATAAACGCAGTTGTAGAAAAAAAGGAGTGACAATAGCTCTGGCCTCAAGACTTTAAAGAAGTGAATTTCTTCTTCTTGAGAGGGAAACTCAAAGGTTGAAAAGGATTCGTTTGCTTTGACTATTACATTGTCGATTATTTGTACTGCTGCTTCTGCAATCAGAAATGGGTCTTCTATTTTATTTTTTATTTGTTTTATCTGTTCTTGTAAATCTGCCAGTAAAGTTTGGTGTGTTGCTTTCATTTTACATTGGTTTAATGACACAGCTACTTTGGGATTCATATTTATCCAAAGCAATCGAAAAAAGTTAAAAGATGGTTGAAGGAGAGGAAAAGCAAGGATGGTTTGATGCTTTACTACGCTTTCAAGAATTCGGGGCGAAGTTGACGGGAACGCAATCGGAAATATATGACTTTGGTCAGGTTTGGTGGAAAATGGAGGGTATTGGTGGGATTTGGGATATCCTTCCATTACATTTTCCTTGTCGCAACTTCTTTTATAGATTTTATTTTTATTGGAATCTCCTGCCCCATCATTTGAATTGTTCCTTTTAAAGTTGACTCTTGCCTGCTGTTTACCAAAAAGCCTGTAGCACTCTCAATTTGAAACTTACTATCTTCATTCCCTTGCAAAGAAGTATTCACAGAATAGCCCATCGTTTGCAAATCTGTCGCTTGGTTATCAATATCTGTTTCTGAGACCATAGTAATAATACCATCGTCAATAGATTTTAATTTATAGGTTGTACTTGCATTTACTTTCAAGCCACTTATGGTCTGTGTTTCTTTTCTGTTCCAAGTTTCACCTTCATTAATAGCCTTATCAGGGAACAGACCAGCACCTTGCTCTAGAATACTCTTCATAAATTCTTCGCCTACCAGTTTCTCCATCTGTGTTTGAAACAAGGCAACTTCCTGGCTGTTTGCAGCAATCCCCGTGGCATTCAGAAGGCTGTCGCTCATAGATTTGTAACCATCTACTTTCAATACTTTCCCCTTGGAAGTCATTGTTACCCATAAAGAGGTGCCTTTCATTCCCCCTAACACCCTCTCTGTGGGGTCAATACTTACTTTGCCATTGTCTGCATCCAAATCTTGCTCTACATCCTCTTTCTTTTTAGAGAAATGTAATTTATCGAAGGTTAATTTCAATAGGTATTGGTTGGCACTGTCTTTTACAACTTCATATACTAACCCAATTGTTGTTTTGCTACTATTTTTTACCGTCTTGGCACTTGTCTCAACCGTTGTTTCATCTTCGGAAGAAATGGTATAATACATTTTTGCCCCTACCTTGTAATGTAGCGTAAGTGGCGCAACTATTGCAGAATCGCCACTGCTGCCTCCACCAAAAATATTGGCAAGCTTAGTCGCAAAGTATCCTTTCTTTTCTTGTTTGTCATTTTTGCAAGCTGCCAGCAGTGCCATCACCATTAATCCTCCGAATAAATATTTCATAACAAACAGTATTAATCATTATAGCCATTCCACAACCAAAAGTTGGATAAAGACTTTTGCCACAAAGACCTGAAGGCACAAAGACACACTAAGGAAAAACCTTGCATTCTTTTTATTTATCTCTTAACTAAAGCCCTTTTTTAAGGCACTATTTATTTTCCAAAAAGCAATAATAAACCTTAAAAATCATATAGTACATTAAAACCAATGGTAGTGAGTTTATCGCTCTCCATTCCCTGTTTATAGTACATACCAATCGTTACAGCCTCATTACCCCACTTTGGTGAATTGAACCGAACGCCACCCCTCACCATTGGGCCATAGGTTGCCCCGTTGTAGTTTGAATATTCGCTATTGGAGATACTTATTTTGTAGTACCCAAAACCTGCGCCTACGTAACCGCCAAAGCGCTTGTCGTTGGCTTTTGTAGATTTACAGCCTATATTATAATCTACCACCACAGGCAAATCATACGCAAAAGAGATACCTGCATCGTTGCCACCGGTATTGTTTACTACAGCAATGCCAAGCCCAATTGGCGCACCCACACTGATGGAAGAATTTTCATTCTCCACAAAGTTGTACCTAGGAAAATAGGTGAGGTTTGTTTGGCTGAGACCAAAACTTTCCGAGCCACCCGGTATCTGCACCGTACCTGTAATAGCAGATATGGTAGCACCAGCACTATGCATAAAATGCTGGGCAAATAAACTAGGACTGTAAACACACAACACAATCAATAAACAATAGAATCTTTTTAACATACACATTTTTTATTCGTTAATAAATCTGTTTTATAATCTTTCCACTTAAAGTAATTCTCTTTGGTTTATTAGTTCTACTATTTATATTTTTTACTGAAACATGCCTTTTGCAAATTATCAATACTCATTGTATAATTATTGAATCTCTTGGTAACCTTATCGTATCTCTCAACAACATTATCGTATCTCGCAGTAAGATTATTGCATCTCTCAGTAACATTATTGCATCTTGAAGTAACATTATCGCATCTCAAATAGTAATTATTGTATCTAACAATGAAATTTGCCCATCTCATACCTTCATTTCGCTGTCTAACAATGGTTTTAGGTTTTTTGCTCTCTTTTTACATTATAACGGGGTTAGAAACCCTATCATTTGCAAGTTCGCGACGCTTGGCTTAACATGTACAAACAGCAGTTTATACAAAGCTAACTAACCATTATTTGCATCTGTCTATTCTATTTTCAAAGAACTTTACTTATTCAAAACTTAGTAACAACAAGCATACAAAAGTATTCATGCGCTAGACCCTAACATTCATGGACTAGTTTGTGCTGTATAGATGCTTTTATCTTAGCGAATTCCAGTTAAAAACTGGTTCGACTATTAGGCACAAGTGATGCTATCGCAACACTTGCGCCAGTTGGCGCCAGTTGGCAAATTCGCTACCATCTTCGCTGCTACCGCATCGCCTGTGGCGTGTGGTATTTGCTACAATCAAAGAACTACAATATCTCAACTAGTATCTTAGCGAAGTCACACGTGAAACACGTGCGTTAGCAGCGAGTCCGTGGAACATCCTGATTTGACGTGCGCCAGCTAGGTAATACACCATCTTTGCCTTCTAATTTCTTGCCTGAACGAAGACCAGCTATCGCTTCTCGTTCAAATAAATCAAAGTTGAATTGTGTTTCTTCCATATTGTGTCAAATTTAATCATAATTCAATTTGACACAGTTGGATGAACAGAGTCTTATCCTACTCTTTATATTTTACTTGAAATATGCCTTTTGCAAATTATCAATACTCATTGTATAATTATTGAATCTCTTGGTAACATTATCGCATCTCTCAACAACATTATCGTATCTCGCAGTATGATTATTGCATCTCTCAGTAACATTATTGCGTCTTGAAGTAACATTATCGCATCTCGAATAGTAATTATTGCGTCTCACAATGGAATTTGCGCATCTTGTACCTTCATTTCGCTGTCTAACAATAGTTTTAGGTTTTCTGCTTTCTTTTTTACATTTTGACGGGGTTGGAAACCCCTATTATTTGCAAGTTCGACATCCCGTTACGCTTAAAGATGTTCCAACAGCAAAACCCCGATTAGCTGAACCTTTACAATTCGACCCTTAGTAACGGCCAGTCCATGACAGAAGTCATGAACTAGACAGGGGATACCCTAACATTCATGCGCCAGTTGGGTCCAAAGAACTTATTACTTTACCTTTTTCGGGATTAAGTAACGGCTACGAACAGGTCAGAGACCATGCTCGAGTAGCCGTTACACACCTGCGCTAGATGGGTTCCCAATTTTCTTATACTCCTGCACCAGTTAAGTAGCCGTTACACACATGCGCTAGATGGAGACATTATTTTTACTTACAGTAAGCAACCATTTATTAAGGGTCACTTTAATATTTCTTTTATTTAGGTATACTCCAGCCATTTGCGCATTCTATTAGAATGAAAAAATAATTAGGATTATAAAAGGAGACATAATTAATAAGGATGCAATGGCTATGGAAATATTTGCACCAGTATCATCACTAATCGAAAAGTACTCTGGTATTTTTTTTGAAATTTTTTCGTATCTATTTCTTTTTATATAAATAAATTGAAAAAATTGCATAACAGCCAACCCAATTATTAGAAAATAAAGTTTGGAAATACTAAACTGAATTGAAAGATTATAATGCTCAAATAATATACTAATTGAAAACACTATATCTACTACCATTAACCCCATAGCATACGCCGTCCTTTCAGGCGGTGTACTCCAACTAAGTTTTTCTTTATTTTTTGTGAACCAATAGGTTAAATAGTAAAAAACAAAATCAAATACAATCATAATAAAATTATTTTTATTTTTTTTCTGGAAGATTTTCATCAATAACTACATTGCTAAGATTCCACCAGAATTCAATTGCCTCACCACCATCAAAGAGAAATAAAACTTGTGCCCCAGCATTTAAACTATGATAAATAGCTAACAAAGGTTTTTTATCATGTGCTGCTTCGGAAGCCTTTACTCCTTCATCATAAATACTAGCTAGCCCAGTTACTTTGGTTAAAACTTTAACAACTTTATATTTCTTAAATATTTCAACTGCTTTTTTACCATATTTAAAATAGAACTTTGTCGATTCTATTACTAATGATCCTCTGTCAATTTTTTGTGCAATACTAGTTATTTTTTCTATTATTTTCTTACTATTATCAACACTAGCTGATTGGGTTTTTGGAACATACTTCGATGGTGGGGAATTAGGTTTTGCTGGCAGTTGTAGCTTTGGTATTTGCGTATGTGGTGTATTGTTACCACGTGGTGAATTATTTGAAGTAGGTGGGTTATTAATACTAATATTAGCCGATCCTGATAGACTTGTTGGCGTAGATGGGGCTGGGATTGTGGGCGTAGGGAGTTGTTTTACGATTTCTTGTTGGTGAATATTCAATTCAACAACATTTGCAGCAACATCAGCCACTTGTACCCCTGCGCTTACTATTTTTTCAGTAGTTCCACCGACTCCCTTAATAGCTGCATCAACACTAAAAGGAGGTATAAACGTGGCACCTAATGCAATTGCCCCGCCAATGACAGCACCATCCCAACCATTGCCACCATTATTCTTATCAATCAAATAACCTGCGGCTGCACCACCTGCAGTAACTGCTATACGCCCGAGGAGAGTAATAGTTCCTAAGTTAACCCCTAAACCTCCATCTGGGTCAACCCCATTCACTGGGTCATTGCCCATACCCACATATGGACTTTCGTATTGATCATAAGGGTCTTGCTGTATCCAACGCCCTATCTGTGGGTCGTAGTTGCGCAACTCAAAGTCGTTCCAACCCACTTCTTCATCAAACTGGCTAAAGTCACCTTGGTAAAGATAGTTGTTTTTAGTATTCCCTTCATTGGCTGCTGGCAACACGTGGCTGCTGATGGCCGCTATCTTTAACCCGTAGGCATAATAGTGATTCTCTTCTACGATGCTGCCACGGGTATGGCTCACCTTCAGGTTGTCGAAGTAAACAGGCTCATCGCTTTCATTGCTCACATATATGTAGGCATAGCCATTCTTGGGAGCTTTTATGCCTGTAATGCTTAATATGTCGGTATTGTTGCCCTCTACTTTCACCCTGTCGCTATGCACTGGTTCTGAGCCAACAAAATTGAACCGCTCATCAAAGAACAAAACAGAGAGGTATGCTTTTGGCAGATTGTCTGTTGCAGCGGCATCGGGTAGCACCGCCACCCCAAAAGGATTGTTGCTGTTGAGTGGCGATGTAATGTTGGTTGCCTGCCCTTGCATTGCTGTGTTTACTGCACCACTAGTGCTTAGTACTTGTGTGAGAGAACCAATGACACTGGTAACCAGATCCGTTGTTGCGGCACTACTGCTGCCACTATTTACTGCAGGGTGATTGAAGTAATACAGCGAGGTTGCCGTTATCTCATCACCTGCCATCACTTTTAGCAAGCTGTTAGGGCCTATCTTACTTGCTGCTAGCTTACCCACTTTGCTTACACTGCTGCCAATGGTATTGTTTGTCCAGTCGAAGCCAGTAATGCTGCTTGTGGCAACACGTGTTTTTTCTACTTCGTTGCCTGTTCCTACCTGACCAAAAATAGGGTCTTCTGAACCTGCCCTACCCGTTTCCATCGTGCAGGTACCGTAACTACTGTGGCTCTCTTCGGTGAGTATCATCCGCACATTGGCTTGGTAGTCACGGATGAAGTAGTCTAATGTACCAGACCCTATTGGAAGCGCGATGCTGCCTGACACCTGCTCATTGTCCACCGCTAAATTATTGAAGGTGGTGGTACTGCTGAAAGGTGATATTACCCTTATGCGCCCCTCCTCGAAGTTGATATATGACACCGCACCGCCACCGCCCAAGGACACATTAGTGCCTGTGGTTAGTACTTTTGATTCCTCGTACACAAACTCATTGATGTAGGTGGTGATGTGGGAAGCCCCGCCCCCTGCCCCCCAGCCCCCTGAAGGGGGAGCAGGTGTAAATATCTTCTGTAGCCTGCTACCTGTGGCATCGTACACGATGTACACCGTACCCTTGTTGGGTATGTTTATCTGGCAGGGCTTGTCGAGGTAGTTGTACAGTATGCCCGCACTTACTGCATTGCCACTGGCATCGGTGATGGTAGTGGTGGTGGCACCTGTTATGTTGTTGATGCCTTTGTTCATATCCAACAGCAGGTTGCCATTGTCATCATAGGTGTAGTCGTTGCCCGTATTCGTACCGTCCTTGAAGTCGCCCGCACTTCCGTTGGTGGCGGCGGTGTTGGCATCCGTGACCTTGATTAGCTGGTTGCTGTATGATTTGTAGGTATATGCCAGGTCGTCGATGGTGGTTGGGGCTGAGCCGCCTGCGACAACGCCACGCTGCGACATATATAGTATGTTGCCATTAAGGTCGTATTGTATGTTGCCGCTGCCGTTTTGACCAGAAACGGAGAAGTCTAGCTTGCCATTGCCCCAAGTAGCAGAGGAGGGGTCAAGTTGCTTGAAGGCAGCGTTGGAAAGCCTGCCCGCATTGTCATAAGAGAAGTCGTACTTGCGCTGTTCGTCGTCGCCCTGCGTATTCCAAAGCGTACCGTTTACCTGACCATTTAACTGGTGACTGGCGAACAAGGGATGGTTAGGGTCGGGTTCGTTGTTGGCATCAAAGCCAAGGAACATTCCAAAGTAGTTTCCCCATTTGTTGTACGTACCCGCCGTTTTTTGTGCATAATCCTTATTGATACCCACTAGTTGGTTGTGGATGTTGTAGCTGTAAGCCAGTGACTCCAAGAAGTTGTTGCCTGTGGTAGGATTGTTAAAGTTGGGGTCGAGCGTCTTATTCTGCAACCTGCCCATGTCGTCATAGGTATAGTTGGCAATGGTCTGGTATTTATTTCCGCCAAACTGCTTCTGTATGCTGGTGACCCTGCCAATGTTGTCGAACAGGTTCTTGGTGAGCGTGCCAAAATCGCTATAGCCCGTGCCTACCGTGGTGTGGGAGCTATAGGTACTCAACAGCCGTCCATCAAAAGCATATTGGTTGGTGGTAATATCTGTCCCGTCCTTCATATTTTCCTCCAATGTTTGAATCGGTTGCCCATCATCGTCATAATATTGGGTAGTATTCAAAAAGGAGGTTGTATTCAGTATCCTCACCCTGCTACCCGTAGGGAAACTTATGGTGCGAACGGATGGTGTGATTGCCAGCACCGTGCTGCTGGTGGCATAAGCCTGTGTATTGTTGAAATTGCTGCTGAAGGGCTTTGCACCCGCAAACGTATAGTCGTCATAAAACTGGTACTTGAGTATGGTGCACACAGTGGCATCGTTCAGGCTGGTCGGGCTGATGGGACTATTGTAGGTAGATACTGTACTACTAGTGGCTGGACTCATGGCACCAGTAGCTATATTTGTCTCGAACGCATCGCTGGTACCACTCTCAAAACCATCAATGAACTCGATGCTGTTACTGGCAGAATAGGTCTGAATTGTCGTATTGCGTGTAGTAACCACTAAGTCTGTTAATGCTTTTGCAGGATTGGTGACCGTTGTTGAAGTGATGGTTGAAAGAGAACCACTGATAGCTGTCTGCAACTGTGCCACTGTATTGCTGGTATTGTATAGTGCAGTGATGATGGGTCTGTCCAACTCATCATATAAGTTCGCTGTCCATTGTGGGATGGCAGCCTGGTTGCCATCTTGCATGAACACAACCCTATCGCGGTTGTCGTATACCATGTTTAACTGCTTGGCATCGGGTGTCTTCTTTACAATGCACCTTCCCTTTTCGTCGTATTGGTAATAGAACACCAAACCATCGAGGTTCGTGTTGGTGGTAGTGGTAGTTCCCGAAATAGTACTTGTGACCGAACCGCTTTGAAAACTGATATTATCTACCCAGCCATCCCCATCAAGATAATCGACCCCTTTGGGGGACACCTGAAAACGAAGCAGACCAAAGTCGTCGTACACATAATAGGTGCATATCCAGCCATTGTGCTGTGTACCGGGACTATCATCTATCTGAACTTTCTTCAGTATCAGTTGCCCTGCTTTGTTGGCATACTCAATCACCAGCTTGCCATTCTCATCGGTATGTGTAGTTTTATATAAGGAATTTGTTGGATAGAGTTCACTGCAAGAAACATAATCGGGAGTGGTGAGGCTGGCATCGGAATAATATCTGAACAGGCGTACCCCTTCTGATATGTCATTCATATCGTAGGCAGCTTGGTTGCCATTGCCAGCAGCCCAGGAGGCACCTGGGCTTTTCACCGTTCTAGCCCTGTTGAGTGGGCTATTGTCATAGAGCGTCACCTCACTAAAAGGGGAAGTTTCATTTAGGGAGTTGGTATAATAACTTGCTTGGTCAGTGATTGGAGATCCCTTGAATTTACCGGATTCGGTGGTAGAAGTGGTTGTGTATGGCAGGTATTGTTTGGATTGCCTGCCATACTCATCGAAAACAGAAAACTGAACCATATCGCCCCAGAGGCTGCTCCCTGCTGCCGGGGTGGCAGTGCCTTTACTTATCCTTTCCATGGAACGGCCCAACCCATCGGTATAGTTGGTGGTCTGCAATTTGCCCGATGTACCAATTGGCAATGCATCTATTGCTTTCCAGTCCGTTTGCCCCGGAATCAGTATCGTATGCTGGCGGGTATAATCGTGATTTTCCCAATTAATGGAAACTACTTCTATACGTATTGTATTGGAATAAAGTGTATAGGTGCCATCGCTTACAATACAACGGTAATAGGTAGTTTGGGATAACGGCGCTGTAAAAGTGAATTGATTACTAGTTGCCCCACTGATATTTGTGAAACTGCCAACGGGGATGTCCAATGGAACTGGGCTGGACTGCCACTGGAAAGTATAGAGACTTTCATCTGGGACATTCAACGGAGACGGACTGTAGAGCTCTATTAGACTGTTTGGAGTGGTATTATAGTCATACGCATATTTACCTCCATTTACGCCTATTGAATAGAGCGGATTCCATGACTGCCCAAACAAGCCTTGTGTCACAAAGGACAGAAGAACTATGATGAATAACCGTATCGTTCTATTTGGACTGTTCATATAAAATCAATTTTTATCAATGATTGAATGCTCCCCACTATCATTTGTTATTTATGATGTTAATTTTCTTTTGTATGTAAAGCTGGTACTGACTATCATTCAGAATAGTATGATAGAGTGAATCTCTAGTGTCTTCTATTTTTTGCAAGTTTACCCTTAGCGAGTCTCGATTGGAGTAATGACTCCAAACAGTTTGCTTTTGGGTATATAATGAAATGTTTAGGTCAAAGATTCCCTGCTTCTGTCCATCATTCAGTGACAGGCTGTCGGCCATTTTATTGGCTATTTTACTAGCAAGTAGTTGAGCGGGTGTTTGTGTTTGAGCATACAAGCAACTACCTAAGCAACATAATCCAACTATTAAAATATTTTTTTTCATTTTTACTTTTTTTTGACTCATTTTAATACTGTTCTACTTGCAGCTCTAATCGTTTATACAACCAGAAGGTATTGCTGTACTTGCAATTTCCCCCGATGAAGTCCCATCCCTAAACTCAAAATGGTACCACCTGAAAATTGGAGTGCTGACACCATCTATTAACTCATATTTATATCCATCACCAATAGGTATCCCCATGTCACAGTGACCATTTATACATTTTTGACATGGCAACGTACAATTATCGCAAGGAACATAAATAGGGCAGGCTGTTAGATCAGCACTAGGTAGTCCTGTTTTCCAGGCGTATTGCAGATAGGTAGTACTATTTGGGTTTTGATCCTGCATATATACGCTTTCATATCCTGTATTATGACCATTAGCGTCTACCTGACAGGTGACTTGCCTAGGTTCTACTGCGTTCCAGTCAGGATCAGTACTTACCGCACACGCTGCATTTTGGTTGGCATATAGTTGCCCATTCGCATTTATATCGTCCTGCGCCATTTGGTTAGCAACCGCTTGGCTCAAAGAATAATAAGTATTTTCAGGTACAGTATATGTAACGCTTGCCACAGACGGTACAGATTCAAGTTCGGCACAATCAGTTTTATAGGTGCCAGACATTGCTACATTACCATATAGCAATAGGCATGTCCCATTTGTATTTGCATTTGCCTGACCTGCACTATTTAATTTAGCTTGGGCTTGATTGTCGGCATCCAACTGGCTTATATTGGATTGATAAGTATTAGCATCAATTTTATAGGTAACGCTAGAACCTATATAACCTACACCACAATCATTTTTGATAAAAGTTTCGCTTATGGCATTGTTGCTGTAGCCTGCAGGGCAAACACTCTGTTTGCCAACAATATTGTATTCCTGCATCTTGATGATGTTGGCATAGTCGTCCTTGGTGAAACGAAGCCTACCCAATTCGTCATACTGGTAGTATGTAAGCCTGTTGTTCTCGTCACACTCTGTTGTTTTGCCAATAAGCGGGTCGTAGCTTACTGTACGCATCCTTGACGTCTTGGGATATAATCTCAATTCATCAATGTTCAAGCTACTGGAAGCTGTAATCGAAACGGAAGTAGTTCCTTGTGCGACATCATACTCATAATAAGTATAACCATTGATAGTGGGTGCGTTCTTCAATTGTGTAGCACCACTACTAACTGTTGGGGTACCAGTAGCCCAAAAACTGAGTTTATAGGGCTTTGAAGCATTACCAACAGGTGCAGAAAGATGGTTTGCTGAAGAAAGGGTGAACGATTTGCTACCAGTTATAGCATTAGCTGAAGAAATGCTCGTACTAGTTGTACCCGTTGCCGTCCATCCACCCAAGTTACTGGTTCCATTACTTGTCTCGAAGCTGGTGTAAGCAGGCTTGTCTGCCGTAGGGTCTGCATTGATTACTGATGCTGTAACATACTTATCGTTGTAATCATAAATATTCGTTACGGTGTGGCTGCCTTCATCCTGCATACCTATCAGATTGCCATTTGCATCATACGAAAATGTTTGCACCTGTGCAAAAGCCGCATCAAGGGTCGTAGTTGGGTCATAGAACTTCCAAGCGGAGGCAGGTACTGGCTGTGCGGTGCGTTCTGTCAAGGTACGTGAAGGCTTGATATCGCCGTTTGCCAGAGTTTCATATTCCGTTGCGGTTTCGCTTAGGTAATAATTGACGATAGTTGTACAAGGATTATTGATAGAAAATTCTTTATGTCTATTTCTTGGCAATTGATCAGATGAGAAATCTTGAGTATCAATTTCTTCCGTGAAGTAAGTGTTTGGTCCATGAGCCATTTTTTTTGAATTATAGGCATACATTTTCATAGTTTGAATGAACGAAGAATCAACACTTATATTTTTGGGATTCTTCTTGTCTAAATTGATACAGTTACTTGTTATGGTAATAGCGTTACTTATCCCATATTCGGTTGCGCAAGGAACTGTAGGTATTGCCTTACAAACAATTACATCTCCTTCGTTTACAAAATAAGTAAAATTCAAAGAATTTGCCCCTGTGATAATGTTGCCATTGACAGTCCATAAAATAGATACATTAGATTGATCGCATGTGGCAGTGAATATTGCCGCATGATTATCACAAACTCCGTTGTTATCAGGGAGATTTGAGACAATGCTAACATTTGGAGTTGTAACGGCCTGAGTCACTTCTTTATAGATAACCGTTTTCACAGGAGCATTCAAGATATTGTCACTTGCTAAGGTTTTTAAAATAGTTGCAGCTGCATTTGTAGAAGTTGTAGTCGCATAATCGCAACTGTAATAAGTATCTTTAGCAAACACATCCCCATTGCTTTGTTTAGTAACGGTATGGTTCACTTGATAATTGTTGACATCATAGCTATAATCCGTTTCGGTTTCTATATACTGGGATGAAGTTGTATTGTAAACCCTTTCCAGTGTCTTGGTCAACTCAACTCTGCCTGTGTAGAAATTATAGGGCTGAACTTCTAAAGGATTTGTAGTGGGGTCAGTGGGATTTATTACTGTAGTCGAAGTAAACTTACTTGCATCAGGGATGCCGCTGGAATTTAGCAATGCATCTTTCTGCCAGTCGTCATAACGCCAAGAGGAACTATGTATTGCCATACACTTATATGATGGGTGTACCGCCGTGAAAGATTTACGTGCACTGTCCCAATTATAGGAGTTGAGTGTTTGTTTCACCATATTGCCCGATGCGTCGTATACAGTTGTCTTTAAGGGCAAGCCATAAGCCCAAGGGGCATAGCGTTGGGCATTAGATAATGTTGGGTTAGAGGTCATCCAAAGTCCGTAACTATTCAGATCCGTGAACTCAAAGACTGTTTTCCCTATGCCCCCACTACTACCCTGCGAGACCTCCACTCGGTTGTACTGACTTGGCAAGCCATTGGCACTGTTAATGTCGGCGTTATAATAGACGGTTGAGGTATTGTCTTCTTTTGGCGTATGACCGAAGCAGGTAAGTACCACTTCCACAACTGCACCCAGCACATCCAAGGCAACTGCAACGATATTGGCAAATGAGGCGTTAAGGATTACATTTATTACATCTACCACCTCAAGAATCGTACTTACCACATTCAATACGTTGCTGATGGCAATCATCGACTCTTCGCTTGAAGTCAGGCTAACTGCCTGTTCCCTAGCAACTATACCAGGGTATTGTATACGATAATTGCATCCCATATCCGAAAGGAAATGCCAGTAAAAATGCTTCGATGCGGGTTCATAGTGGCTACTTGTGGATATGTAGTTTATGGGTGATTCCATACCCCATAAAGACGATGTGCTTCCATCGCTAGCCGTGTATAAATAGTTGGTAACCATTGGATGCTCACAATTATTAAAAGACCCACCTCCTGCATCCACCACCTGTGTCTGTGAAACATGCACGCCACCCAATGGTATTTGAGTAGTAGCAGTGCTACTGGTAGTGTAAAATGATCCTTGGTTCTGTTGGTAAAAATATTTTATAAACCCTCCTGTAGGGTATGTTATTTGTTTAAGCAATCCGTTTTGGGCATATCCACTGTTGGGATTAAGGTTGGGTGTGGTTGAGGTTGAGCTGGGGAGAGGCAAATAACACAATGATTTTAATTGATTAAAGTTTAGGCTTGAAGGGGAAGCAGTATCTGGAATTACCGCATTTGTATAATTGCCGTTAGCATCCTTTGTCCAATAATCCACACTTTTACTGCCATTATAGAAGCCCCATATATCCTTGATGGGACTAAAAGAAGGTGGCACAAAAGCATCTGAACTGGTACTCATTGTGCCACTAGCATCAGTGACAGTATTTAAATAGTAATCGAAGATATAAGGCTCGTTGAAGCCTTTCACATCAACCCCATATTGCATTACTGATTGTAGGCACAAACGAGCAACCTGTTTCTCGAAGGGGGAAACGGGAGTGCCATAGTGGCTTAACAAAAAATAGGTAGTGTTCAACTGGTATTTTGACAGATAACGAATGTTTCCATTATCGTTATACGTCACATCCACCGAACCAAGTACACGATCACCAGCCATATCGACTCTCTGAGCACCATAATTGAATTGGACTTTGTGTTTATCAGGGAAAACAATATTGTCAATGACAGGGGCGCATGTCTTGCTTGTTTGGTGTGAAAGGACAATGTAATTATTCTCTTTGTAATAGGATATATCGACCCCAGCATCGACATCCATGACCCTGTTTGCGGTATAGTAGAATACTACTTTCCGTGGGGTGCCATCCGAATTTATGGTCAAGGCGTCGTCTATCTCCGTCAAGTACCAGCTATTGATTATCTTGGAATTTACTACACTTGGATCATTATCAAACCCTGCTTCATGATATACATGACCACTTTGGAATGTGGGCTGGGTAAGGGCCTTTGTTAGATTCGCATCGCAATAGTTCTCTTTTAACACTTTTGCTGTACCATAAATAGTACTAGGATTACCATTATATTCATTGAAATAATACGTGAGGCCATTTTCGTCCTGAATGGAGAAAGCAATAATCGAAGTGCGGATACCTGTTTGAGCCTTTGATTGAAACTTGATTTTTAGCTTAGAATCCCCGAGACAAACACCACTACCATTGTAAGTGCCGTCACCATTCGCCACACAGGTACTCCTATCCAGTATGAACATACCAGTTCTCCCATTGAATTGAAAAGTAAAATAATCCAGTTCTTTGTCAGCCACAAAGGCATTTAACGGTTTGTACAGATGGTTTCTATCTGTAAAAATAGGATAGTTTGCCAATACATTTGGACAGCCAGGATTGGAAACCACATTGCTGCTTACTATGATGGCAGGATTGTATAAATAACCAGCAGGATATCTTGTTATGTCATTATAATCCTCATTAGCCGCCGATTTAAGTACCCCATAAGCATCTATTCCATAATAAGGCACTTGGTCATCTGGTTCCCCTACCTGCATCCTGTTGATGACACCTCCTGCCAACAGGTTCCATCCCTGTCCTACATTACTTGCCACATCACTTGTCCGCAACCCATTGCCAGAATTGTAACTCAAGCCTATGTTGGCATTTAGGCGGCTTTTGTCATCTTGCCAGCTAAAAATAGGTAAGCTAAAAGTGGCACTACCAGTTTGTAAGTTTACTTGTGCATTTATTTTAGAAACAATAAATAGCAACAGTGTTATCCATACTATATTCTTCATAAACCCTTTTTGTTATGGTAGAGATTATTTTAATCGTTTTCTACTTTTTGATTTTCAATTCATCAATTTGTTTTTGCAACTGCTCATTCTTTTTCTGCATTTCTATCATATACAGCGTCAGTTCTTCAATCTTTTTCAACAACACGGCTTGGTTGTCGCCAAGGTCTAGCCCATCCTTAGCCACGGTAGCGGCAGAAGGAACATCGGGCAGGTGCTTGTTTTGGGCTATATAGGTTTCTACCGATTGTAGGGAGGGGAGGGTGTAGGTTTTATCGAAGACATAATCTGGCCAACCAGTTGTGGTGACCTTTACTTTTTTAGTGCCAATGGTACCGTTAACAGCCAAAGCATAGTTGTGTGTAGCTGTAGTACCAATGCCAACACTGCCATCGCCTAGTATCGTAATAGACGCAGCATCAGAAGTTCCAATCTTCACAGAATTATCAATTGTATTATTTAGGTTTATGCCAAACGCAACAGAATTGCTCCCACTTACGCTGTTACTAACACCAACACCAATGCTACTTGTACCTGCAACGTAGTTTGAATATCCTAGACCCACAGATGATTGACCTTCAGCAGTATTGTTGTAACCTAAAGTTGATGAATATGAGCCAATTGAATGATTTAAAACCCCAACTGCTGATGATGAATAGCCCGAGATTTCTGTATTGTTATTATTTACACCTAGCGCGGCAGATGCATACCCTGTTGCATAGTTATTATATCCAACAACAGCCCCTTGTTCTGAGCTTGTAGTGTTATTTTTGCCAAATGCAACTGAATTATTTCCATTTGCATTATTTCCATAACCAAATGCAACTGCTGAATACGCATTTAGTGAAACTTTATTTTCATACCCAAAGCATGTACCCCCATAACCCAAAATTGTGTTATTGTAACCAAATGCATTTGAATGGCTTGTTTGTATATTATTCGTACTGCCAAACGCATTAGAGTGAGTAGAGTTGGCAATAATATTGTTTATTCCAAAAACCGTCGAGTTATCAGATGTAAGATTATTATCGTTGCCAGAAATAAAAGAATTATCGGTGTTTAGTATGTTATACCTGCCTATTATCTCATTACGTGTGCCACTTATTTCATTATTACGTCCTATAGCTAAACTCCATTTGGAATTGCTTTGAACAACATTTTCACTTCCAAAAATCAATGAATGCTCTTGACTGTTGTCATGATTAGTGTACCCTAAAACGAATGAGGAGTTACCGAGAGTCGTATTATATCTTCCAAATGTGAATGAGTAATTGCCACTGGTAGAATTATGTATTCCAAACAAAGAAACATTTTTTGCTGAATTTGATATACTATTCCAAAAACCCACTGTAGTATTGTTTTTATAATTTGAGTTTGCGCCTGTGTTGTAATTACCCAAAATAATTGAGGGGGTCGTGAATGTGCTTGGCGTATTACCATAGCCTATTATTGCACCACTAGGTGCATTATAATCTACTTGTGCCTTGCTAATTGTAGAAAATATTAGCAAAAGCAGCATTGCCAATCCATTCATTAATTTAACTAAATTCTTTCTTTTCATGTTTTTTATATTTATATCTCAATTACAAAATGACTTTTTCTTCCACAGTAACACATTTTCAAAAACTCATATTTCATATTTCTCCTAAAACCCCCAGCCTACCCTGAACACCAGCGGCTGTGTCTGTATATGATTGTGAGTATTAAGTAAATCGTAAAATAATTGCACCGTACTCGACTTGCTTTTGGTGATAGTTACCTTTTTGGTAATGCCAATCAAGGCACTCGGTCGCCACAATGACCAGTTTTTATGACTATAAAACAGGGTGAACTTTTCTTGCAATGTGGGCATATACGTTTTCTCATAGCCCCCAGTAATAGAAAGACCATTTTTTACCTTCATATCCCAATAGCTACGTATGCCTACTCCCTGTGTACTCAAGGCCATGTGGTTGATGCCATTGCCCCAACCCATATTGTAGCTTGCCCCGATACCAATCGTATTTCTGTCATTCAGTTTATACCCAACAGTTGCCGCCATGTTGCTTGTAACTGGCAATAGGTTGTTGGGGCGTTGACTTTGAATGTTTGCCCCAAACTCCAAACGCTTCCAAAAGGACTTTGTCCTTTGGCTGTTGGGCTTAAAACCAGCCAAGCTTGTATCGCCCCCTGACGGTGCGTTTGAATATGAACCATTCTTTGCACCATTTACCTTGTCTTTTAAAGCACTTAGTTGTGTTTGTGCCCCCTGTAATTGTTGCGTAACAAAGCTTCCTGCACCACTATTATCTCCACCCTCAGCCCCACCTCCAACTCCTAAAGGAGAGCTAGTAGAACCGAACTTACTTTGCAATAGTTGTTGCACACTAGCCCTTGTCTGTAAACCCACCAATGCCTGTGCCGTTCCATAGTTCTCAGGTGTGGGGAACAAACTAGCTAGTTGGCTATTTTTCTGCATAAAACTCTGAAATACTGGTAGTTTGGTTAAAACCCCAATGGCTTTTTCCTCCATCTTGCTTGGGTCTTTCGCCACTTCTTTATACTCCTGTACTTGCTGTTTGTAATAGTATGCCTGTACTTTATAGGCAGTCAACTGTTTGCCCATCCCATATTTAGAAAAAGTGGCCGTCAGTTCTTGGTTTTGCTGGTTCAAGTAATTCTTGATGGCCGCCGCGTTGGCAAACTGAGTCTGCAATCCATTGATACTGCTTATTGCCTTTGTGGCTTCCGATTGTATGGGTAGATTGCTACTTTTGGTCTGTAGAAATTTCATGCTTGTGTTGAGCGTATCCATCAATGGAATGTATTCCTTGTAAGAAGTGCTAACATTACCGCCACTAACCAAACTAGCATTCTTTTGTAACTGGGTCTGTAATTTCTGAAAGCGAGTGGCAGAAGAAACCGCCATCTTTTTGGCAAGGGTACTGTCCACCTTATAAAGTCTTTTATTTAGCTTGGCTTCTTGTTTTTGCATGTCCGCCAGTTCCTTGTCGTTGGCAGCTTTTACCTTGTTGGAAAGAGATTGTGTATTATTCCCGACAGATTTGGCATATTTCTGTAGTTGTATATCATCAAAATTATTCAGGCTGCTATCCAAATTTGGAAGCTTTGTGCTTTGGGCTTGAGCTTTTATAGGGTTGCAAAGTAAAGCTGTAGCTACTACTACAGAAGCGTAAATCATTGTGCGCAATCTTGACTTTTTTAGAACCATATCTCAAAGCAGTATTTCCAGTTGGCAGTATTTTACTAACAGATTGTAAAAATAGTTTTACAGGTTTTACAGAAAATACATAAAAGTATGTACGTGAGTTTGGATATTTATTCGTATGGCGTACTGATTTTAAGTCCTTTTTAAAAAAATAATCGGTAAAAAGGCTATTTTATTTCAATTTTTCTTCAATAATTATATCAAAGTCTTTATTTTTGGGTAGTAAAACAAAATTTAAAAAACTAATATTAAAATTTCAGATTAAGGATTGCTTGTAAATTTCATTTCACGAATTCATAAAACAAAATCCCACTCTCCAGTAAACAATAAGATTTAATAATAACCTCCAAAAATTTCCCCCAATGATACCGATTGCTTTCATAGATGACTATGCCCCCTTGAGAAATAAGATTTCTGAAATTCTGGAAAAGCCGCCATTGATTTATCAAGTACATCAATATGAGAATGGGCAAGACTTTGTGACTCGTTTCCCAAAAGAGAACTACATACCTGGCATTGTCTTGATGGACATTCGGATGAGTCCCATGAATGGATACGAAACTACTAGCTGGCTTACATTGAATTACCCAACTATACCTAGATTGGCTTTCAGTGATATAAATGACTTAGACGCAATCATGAAAATTTCGATGTGTGGTGCAAAGGGTTGTACTGAAAAACTGTTTAGCTCCCTCACACGATTCAATGAAATTTTAGAGTGTGTCATGAATGGAGGCAATCATTATGATTCTGTTTTTGTACATAAAATGGTAAAAAAATATACACACATGAATAAAGAAGATATTCATGAAGGTTTTTGCTCATTGACAGATAAACAAATTGAAATATTGAAATTGGCATCAGATGAAAATACTACCGAAGAGAAAGCAAAGCAGCTGAAAATAACAGTACCTACTTTCAGGAAGCATATCAGTAATATCTATGAAAAACTAAATATCAACAAAGCCTCCGCAATGCGGAATCTTGCTAGGAAATTTGGATTGATAGATTGAGAAAGAACTCAACTAAAAGTATTTAAAGTGATATAACCTTTCCCTTTTGCGGCTCATTAGTTTCTTTTGATCTAAGCCTCTCTTTTAAAGCGCTCATATCAGCCCCAACTTTTCTATCTACAATCTTTGCATAGTGCTGTGTGGTCTTTAAGTTCTTATGGCCAAGCATTTTGCTAACACTTTCGATAGGAACTCCGTTGGTAAGTGTAACCGTTGTGGCAAAAGTGTGCCGAGCGATGTGGAAAGTCAATTCTTTGTTTATGCCACAAACATCGCCAATTTCTTTTAGGTAACTATTCATTCTCTGATTGCTGAGAATTGGAAGTAACTGCCCTTTATTTAAACACTGAGGATTATCAGCATATTTACTTATGATTTTATCTGCCATTGGAAGTAAAGGTATATTTGAAGGCGTATCAGTTTTTTGCCTGTGGGTACAAATCCATCTTTCACCATCGATACCTATTACAATATTTGCTTTTGTTAATTGCTTGACATCTATATAAGCTAGTCCGGTGAAGCAACTGAAGATAAAAATATCACGAACTAGGTTTAGCCTTTCAATCTTAAAATCTTTGTTTGCAACAGCTTCGATCTCTATTTCGTCAAGAAAAGCGCGTTCAACTTCTTTGACTTTACATTTAAAGTTCACAAATGGGTTTTTATTCAACCAGCCATTGGCAATG
Source organism: uncultured Chitinophagaceae bacterium (assembly GCA_903895845.1). Taxonomy (GTDB): domain Bacteria; phylum Bacteroidota; class Bacteroidia; order Chitinophagales; family Chitinophagaceae; genus Parasediminibacterium. Next base: position 33,860 of record CAITVK010000062.1, on the reverse strand, counting down.
CAGATATGAATAATCTTGCCGAAATTTCGCAGATACTTAATTGTTGAGTTGTTGTTGCATTTACGAGTAGTCCTTAGAAAGAAATCGAAATCGACAATAAAAGTATGGTCTATCTTTTTGATGTCAATGTCTGAAACCTTGTACTTGAGTTTTAAGAACTCAACAGTGTGCCTTAATGATGTTCTATATCTTTCTAAAGTACCTGGTGCATATTCATCACCGAGTAGAGCTTCCATTTTTTGGTTATGCTCCTCGAAAATTGGAATAAGCATATAGACTTTTTCTTTTACACCAAGAAGCTTACTTCTCATATTTTCTACATTTACTAACTGGTCATTTTGCATAAGATCTTTTTGATAATCATATACACTGCCTTTAGTAATGTCTAAAAAACTATTGAGACTTCTTGCCTCTTCGGAATTACCTTTCATTCTTCCTGACTCTGTACTCCATTTTAAAGGCTCTACATACCGCTTTGTACTGACCTCTAAACGATGCCCATCAATAGTGATTCTAAGGTAAATTGGCACTAAACCATCTGTAGTGGTTTTTGCTCTCTTTGCATAAAAGAGGATTGAAATTTTTGCTTGCATAATGTGGCGACTTTTCAATTGTGTGTAAAAGTATTCTTTAATACACCATAAAACAAGATGTTCAAATTATGAACTGCTTGCTAGACAAGTGTTTCAGAGGAATTCGGGCACCCATATTCTAAATAAAATTGGATGCCCGAATTTGCCCCCTTAGCCATGCGATTTGATGAATGAATTGACTAGGTCGGAAAACAAAAAAGGCTGTAAATCATACGATTCACAGCCTTTTAGTCTGTTTTAATGAGCTTTTGGCGGAGAGTAAGAGATTCGAACTCTTGATACAGTTTCCCGTATACACACTTTCCAGGCGTGCTCCTTCAACCACTCGGACAACTCTCCAATTGTTTGAGGGCAGCAAATATAAGGGCAGCAATATTATCATCCACATAAAATTGAAACATACTTTTCTATTCACCTAACCGCATTGCCTGATTAACCTTAAAATTGCAGATCATATTAAGAAGATGTTTGAGTTGTATGAAAGAAGATGGGATAAAAAATGGCTTTTCGACAACTTTCAGTACCTGTAAAACGATGAATGGGAAACTATTGCAGCTGCATTGACAGATAAAGGACGTAAAAGCTTCTACCACTCGAGACTCAAAAAAGGCGGAATATTAAAAATGCCCCGGTAGATACCGAGGCATTTTATTAAACTATGTGTTGAGTTGAATCAGTTATTAATCCCAAACTTCACCTTCGCCATTTAACCATTTCTTTACGGCTTCTGTTGTTACACTCTTTGGTCTTTCCAACGGGAAACCTAAGGCTCTGTCCCAACAAAGACTTGCCAAAACACCTAAAGAACGGCTTACTGCAAACAATACGGTATAGAATTCATATTCTACCATTCCATAGTGTACCAACAACGCACCACTATGTGCATCTACATTTGGCCAAGGATTTTTAATCTTACCTAAAGATTGCAAAATAGGAGGCACAACCTCATAGATATTCCATACCGTACGGCAAGATTTATCTTCTGGCATATATTTCTTACCAAACTCCATCTGTGCAGTAAAGCGAGGGTCGGTCTTACGCAATACAGCGTGACCATAGCCTGGCACTACTTTACCTGCATTTAAAGTATCTTCAACATATTTGGCAATTTGTTCTCTAGCAGGTAAATCGGTCCCCAATTCTGCTTGCATATCAAATATCCATTTGATTACTTCCTGATTTGCAAGACCATGTAAAGGTCCGGCAAGACCATTCATACCAGCAGCATAACTAAGATAAGGATCACTCAAAGCACTACCAACAAGGTGAGTTGTATGTGCAGATACGTTTCCACCTTCGTGGTCAGCGTGTATGGTCATATAAAGACGCATCAATTCTTTAAATCCATCATCATCATATCCCAACATGTGTGCAAGGTTACCAGACCAGTCCAGTAAGCCTTTAGGGTTGATGTGTTCGCTATTCTTATATTTTCTTCTATATATGTAAGCGGCAATACGAGGTAAACGGGCAATTAAGTCCATTGTGTCATCGTAAGTAAGGCTCCAATAATCTTTCTTATTTAAACCTTTAGCGTACGCTTTCGAAAATTCTCCTTCTGTCTGTAATGCCATTACACCAACCACAAACATGGTCATTGGGTGAGTTGTCATTGGAAGTGCATCAATAGCTGCGAAAACGTGATTTGGAACATGGCTTCGGCGTTGCAACAAATCGGTTACCATTTCCACATCAGCCTCAGTTGGTAACTCGCCAATCAGCATCAGATAAAACAGACCTTCTGGCAAGGGTTGTCCCCCCTCTACTGCTTTAGGTAATTTCTCTTGTAATTCGGGAATGGAATAACCCCTGAATCTGATACCTTCCTGTGCATCCAACAAACTAGTCTCGGTTACCAACCCAGTAATTCCACGCATACCTTGATATGCCTGACCAAGGGTAACTTCCCCAATTTTCTTTCCGCCGTGTTCTTTAAGCAATTCTTTAATTTCAATGTTTGCCGCATCTGCTTTTGCTTTAAACCTTTCCTTTAGTACTTCCATTTTCTTTTTTAATTTATGATAATTGTGCGCCTAATTTCAAAAGTATTACTAAACAATATCTTCCTATTTCGTTGTCTTAATCTATTAGTAAGTTCTAAAAAAATACATTTTGAATTGAAAGAATGCGATAAAGGTAAAAGAAGTTTTAATTGAATACTAAAAAGTAGTCCTTAAAGATGAAAATTATTAAGAAAACGTTGTTTTCAAACGTTATCGTGTATTTTTTACACATTTTCTTTTATTTTCGAGCACCAAAAGAGATTTCTATAAAAAATTTCTTTTACATTCACATTTCTAACAAAAACGATCTTGAAATATGAAAAAGAATTTACACTCAAAAGCTTGCTTTCACCATGCAGTACAACTGAATAATTCATCTTGATATTGCAAAATCATCCCTCTTTAAATTACAAATAAATAAAGGAAAAATAAAGTGCGGCTGTCACTTAATAAAACAGCTCCGGAATGCTAAAACCGGATAAATCAGGCAAAAAATAAATTGTTGCAATTATGAAACATCTCTTCTCTCGCTACTTATCAATAGTAGTAATTTTTATTTTAGGATTTTCGTTCAAAATCCAAGCTCAAACAGGTCCAACAAACGATTCATTGTACATTGTTGGTAGTGCAACTCCAGGTGGCTGGAGTAATCCAATCCCTGCTGCTAATGTTGCGTCTCAAACATTTACAGTAGTTAGTCCCACCGAATACAAGATTAATGTGCTACTGATAGGAGGCAGTGAGTACAAGTTTATCTCTCAAAATGGGTCTTGGGGAAACAACTGGGGCATAGCCAAAGCAGATGACCCTACCGAAGTAAACGGAGGGCCTTTTACTTTCAATAGTCAGAATATTAAAGCCCCATCTGCAACCGGGATTTACACAATTGATGTAAACTTTGCGATTAATATTTTCACTATAAAATTAGCTAGTACACCTAAAGTTGTTATTTCTTCGTTTGCCCCTACTACTGCTGCAACAGGCGACTCGGTTACTATCAAAGGATCTGATTTCACTGGAGCCACTGCCGTTAATTTTGGTGGTAATTCCGCAGCTTCCTTTAAGGTTATAAACGATAGTACGATTACTGCTGTTGTGGGTAATGGTGCAAGTGGAACAGTTCAAGTAACTGCTCCTGATGGTGTTGGCATATTGGCAGGCTTTACATACAATACAAACATGCTTTTCTTGGTTGGTAGTGCAACTTTGGGTGGTTGGACTAACCCTATCCCAACTGCTGATAGTCTTGTCCAACAATTTACACGCATCAGTTCAACTGAGTATTCTATAACTGCCACTCTAACCGGAGGAAAAGAATATAAATTTATTCCACAAGATGGGTCTTGGACTCTCAGCTATGGCATATCCGTAACAGATGATCCTGCCGAAGTAAATGGAGGTCCGTTTATAACTAATGGTAACAATATTCTTGCACCCTCAGCAAGTGGTTCTTATATTATTGATGTGAACTTTGCAACAAATATGTTCACAGTTACACCTGCTGTGGTCTCAAGCGTGAGCGTTTATTCGTTCTCACCTACTTCCGCAGATAGTGGCACAACTGTAACCATAAAAGGTATTGGGTTCACTGGTGCGACAGCGGTTGGCTTTGGTGGCACTGCAGCAACCTCTTTTAGTGTTGTTAACGATAGTACTATCACTGCTGTAGTTAGTGGTGGAGCAAGTGGTTCAGTACAAGTAGTTGCTCCAAATGGTACAGGTTCACTTGATGGTTTTACTTTCATATCCTCAACTCCGATAGCTACCACTTTGTATATTGTTGGTAGTGCTACACCGGGAGGTTGGAGTAACCCAATTACAAGTGCAGATAGCGTTGCACAATCATTTACACAAATTAGCAAAAACGAGTTTTTAATTAGCACACACCTTTCTAGTGGTGGAGAATATAAGTTTATCCCTACCGATGGCTCTTGGACACAGAGCTATGGTATTGCTACCGCTGATGATTCTAAAGAAGTAAGTGGCGGTGCTTTAGTAGCTAATGGTCAAAACATTTTGGCTCCTACTCTTAGCGGAACCTACAGCATCGACGTAAACTTGAATACAAATACTTTCACGACTACCTTGGTTAGTCCAGATACTCTATTTATTGTTGGTAGCGCAACAGTGGGTGGTTGGAATAATCCAATTCCTTCTATTGATAGTGCCAAACAACAGTTTACCCAGTTTAGTCCTACAGAGTATACCATTACACTTCCATTGATTGGTGGCAATGAATACAAATTCTTAGCGCAAGATAATGGCAACTGGACAATCAACTGGGGTATTGGCGTTGCAGATGATACTACTATGGTAAACGGTGGTTCATTGGTTTACGGTACAAATAGTCAGAATATTCTTGCACCTAAACAGAATGGTGTTTACACTATCGACGTAGACTTCGCTGCAAACAAATTTTATGTAACATTAGATAGTGTTGCTACCATAAACATTGCTTCATTCAGCCCTGCTACTGCTGATAGTGGAACAGTAGTTACAATAAAAGGTAGTGGCTTTACAGGTGCAACTTCTGTAAGTTTTGGTGGCACAGCTGTTGATTCTTTCACAGTTTGGAATGATAGTACTATTACTGCTATTGTAGGTAACGGTTCAACAGGTGCTGTTCAGGTAATATCACCAAATGGAACAGGTATTGCACAAGGTTTCACTTATTTCACAGCAACTGGCAATACTGGTTTTATCGTGGGTAGCGCAACAGCAGGTGGTTGGGCAAATCCAATACCAACAGCAGATAGCGTTGCACAGATGTTTAAGGAAGTAGCTCCCAACCAATTGAGTATAACACTCCATTTAAATGGTGGTGGCGAATATAAATTCATACCTACAGACGGCTCTTGGGCTACTAGCTATGGCATATCAATTGGCGATGACCCAACGCAAGTAAATGGCGGCACACTACAACTTAACGGACAAAATATCCTTGCACCATCACTTAGTGGTATCTATACCATTAATGTAAATGTGAAAACATTGACATTTACGACTACTCTTGTTAGTCCAGATACATTGTTTATTGTGGGTAATGCTACCGCAAATGGATGGAACAATCCTTTGCAATCTGCCGACAGTGCTGCACAGCAGTTCACACAAGTTAGTCCAACAGAGTTTCAATTATCAGTTTATTTAGTAGCTGATAGTTCTTACAAGTTCCTTGCGCGTGATAATGGAGATTGGACTTATAACTGGGGTGTAGCCATTGCCAATGACTCCACTAGTGTAAATGGTGGCACACTTGTTTCTGGCGTTACAAGCAATGACATTCTTGCTCCTTCGGTTAGTGGTACTTATGTGATTGATGTAAATTTTGCAACCAATTCATTCAAAGTGTCCAATCCTTTGCCAGTAAAAATTGCATCATTTACTGCCGCTGTTTCTAATAAAACAATTAAAACCAGCTGGCAAACTGCTTCAGAAGCAGGAATGGCTCACTTCACAGTTCAACACAGTACTGATGGAAGCAATTTTGCTAGCATCGGCACAGTAAAAGCCGTAGGAAACGGGGCTAATAGCTACCAATTTACAGATGCGCAACCTGCCAATGGAATTAACTACTACCGTTTGGAAAGTGTAGACAAAAACGGAGCTGTTTCTTACAGTAAAGTAGCAACTGTTCAGTTTGCGGGAAGCAGCAACAAGTTCGCTTTATATCCAACTTTGGTTCGTGATGGTGTTGTGAATATACGTTTCAACGAAGCCTCTGCTGGTAAAGCAACGATTCGGGTGATTGACTTAAACGGAAGAGTTTTACAATCTGATGTTGTCAGTATCTCTGCAGGTTCAAATGTTATTTCTCACAAGATAACTGCTTCCTCAAAAGGAACTTACATCGTGAGTGTTGAAACAGCTTCTGGTAAGCAAGCTTTCAAACTGATTGTTGAATAGCGGAACTATTGTTTAATAATTACTTACATATCAAAAAGCCAACCTCTAGGGGTTGGCTTTTTTTATAGTCTAACATCGATTTTAAGTCTGAAACTAATAATAGAGAAAGGAGTTAAACATTTATTTATTCGCCACGCAGTAAGTTGATCTATCTTAAGTAGCTTGAATTCGTCAATATCGAGGCACGAGATATCTTATTGAAAATAAGCCGCGTAATGATAAGGTTAGCGATAAATGCCTCCTAGTCAACCTTATGTAACGACTAGTCCATGGCGGATTCATAAACAAGACTTCGAGAAATTCATGGAATAGCTTTGGAATTGTTTTTGACATTGAGCTTTATTAAAAGTGTAATGTTTACAGCAAGGCAATGGCAAATTATCTCAGTGAAGCCACATGTGAAAACATGAGCTGAGTGAAAAAAAACTACCAACCAAAAATCCATTTCCCAAGAATTATAAAATAAACAATCCCTACGCAGCCAGCAATTATCCACTTTAATTTATTAGAGACCTTTGCATTTACTAAACGAAATATTAGTTTTAAAATTAGCCACGTAGATACTGTTATAAGAATTGAAAATATTAAAATAACAATAAAGAAAGCTGTTCCCATCCCATTTTGTCCTTCGGCAAAACAGGGAATACCCCATAAAATCATTACTAAAGTAACACATTCTTTGTCAAACAAATTTGCTAAATATTTACATCTACAAGTTGTAAATTCATAATTACTGATAAACCTATTTGTCATATCTTGATATTTCACGAGTTTGAACTAACTAACAATCCCCTACTGCAATGGCGCAAGCCCTTCCCTTATAAAATTTCACATCAGCTGGTATAAGTCATCCTCTACAATCTAAAGAGCTTCCGCACGCGTGCCGTCTGGCTTCGCTTAAATTTTTATTTATTAATAACTTTTTTCCAATCAGCATATCCTCACCCAACACTACCTCTACCTCTCCCTTTTCAAAGATGCCATATATTCCTAATAATAAATATAAAAACACAAAACCCCGTATAAATACGGGGATGAAATAAGCAGTGACATTTTGAAAATGAACCTAAACTGAATGACTTTACACCCATCCTACTCCGCAGACACTTAAATTTGGAAGGAAACAAGGCATATTTTTTTTAGTACGTGATGAATCCGTAAGAATATATGACCCTCTAAATTTAGAGACACCTAAATCCGTACGAATTCATCACCCTCTAAATTTAGAGACACTCAAATCCGTAAGAATATAAGGCGTTCTAAAAATGGGAGGACATGAATCCGTAAGGATTTATGGGGTTCTAATTCCACTGAGGCCTAAATTCGCAAGAATTCATTGCCCTCTAAATTTAGAGGCACCTATATCCGTCCATTTTCAGCTACTTTTTACTTTTTACACACGAAATTCTTGATGATTATTTGCTTTGGAATCTTGCTCCGCTCTTCGCGCAGGCTCTACGATAGGAAAAATCTAACAGAGATCAGTATGCAACCTATAAATAACAATTCTACTATTACTTCCCAAGGCTTCTAACTTTTAAAACAAATCCGCCAACGTCTTCACTACCACCTTCTTTGTCAAATCATCTACGGGTGTATCAAGGGTAATCAGTTTCTTTTCGTTGGGTAATAAATCAAAATAATTGTCACTAAAGTGTACTTGCTTGCCTGCAATAGTCAACTGAGTATACTTGGCAAAAGCATTACTGGTGATATAGAAGCTGGTATTGCCCACGGGCTGAATCTGTATAGAAGGCTTATACAGTTTGAGGTAGTTGGGCTTGCAAAAAGTAAAATGATTGGCCGCAATCGTTTTACCACCACTCACAAAACTGGCCTTGGCATACAAGCCATTTGTTTCGGTGCGCTTACTCATCCAATTACCTATTTCTACAATGGTGGTGGTCTGTTTGGCAGCCGTCAAAGGGATGTTTATTTGATCATATTCCTTACCTGAGAAATCGTGGACACTCACCCGCAACACACCCGGAATGCCCTTTGGCAAATCGTTGGTGATGTTCACTTTCCAGTTATTGTTATCGGTAGAATCCAGTGTAATCAGCACATCCGCATAAGCATCTTTTATACCATACATAGCCGCTTTCCAGTTATTATAGCAGTCCACCGTTGCCCAACTAGCCACAGGCCAACAGTCATTCAATTGCCAATACAAAGTACCCATATTGGTTGGCATTTTGCTCCGCTGAATCTGGATGGCGGTGCTAAAAGCATAGTGCTGCATACATTGGGTAGCGTAGATATAGTCGGGAAAACTCTTGGGCTGCGGCATATACAAATTGAGGTAATGCTGCAACAAAGGATAGCCTTTTGGATGCTTCTGATGGGTGCGCATGGTGGCAGAAGTGGTGTCGTAATCGTCGGGCAAGGCATATTTTTCTACAGTAGAGAGTTCGGGCATGGACTGCATCCCATATTCACTCACAAAGCGTCCGGTTTTCTCATGAAAAGTTTCTGCGGGTTCTTTGTTGCCCCACATCCCCCAATAATGCGAGTCACCGTCGGTAATACTCTCATTATGCGTCCAGCCAAATAATGGTGAAGTGGGGATATAGCTTCTGCTTTTATCGTACTCGGCAATGGTAGCAGGAATCACTTGGGTGAATAATTGCTGGTACGCCTTATTTATCCGCTCTTCATCCTGTGGATTCTTTACAAACTTATCCTTCCAGCCCCAATTGTTCCAGCCTTCATTTATCTCGTTGTTCCCGCAATAAAAAGCCAATGAGGGATGGTTGCGCAAACGAGTGATATTATCAGCCAATTCGGCTTGCACATTCTTCAAAAAAGCCTCGTCATCAGGATAAATGGCACAAGCAAAAGCCATGTCCTGCCATACCAGTATACCTTCTTCATCGCATAGATTATAGAAATCATCACTCTCATAGATGCCGCCGCCCCACACACGCAACATATTCATATTGGCTTCCTTGGCATTGGCAATCTGCTTGCGGTAAACTTCCTTTGTGATACGAGGCAAGAAGGCATCACAAGGGATAAAGTCGGCACCTTTCATATAGACAGGGATGCCATTCAGTTTAAAATAAAAACTCTGCCCCACATTGTCTTTCTCCTGAACAAGTTCGATGGTTCGCAGACCAAGCTTTGTATCATCTACTAGCATTCCGTCAAGTCCATAGTTTATAACCGACATTGTATTATATAAGTATGGTTTTCCGAGTTGATATGTCCACCACTTTTTGGGATTGGTAACAATAAAATCCATAGTCACTTCATTGAATCCCGCCTTTAGCTTAACTCCCTTATTTGCAGAAAAAGAGGGCTTATCTGACATATCCTTCAAATGGATGTAAACGTTATTAGTTCCATCTGATTGAAACTGATAAGTTGCTTTCACTGTTGCCAACTTATCAGTCAAGGAGGTGGTAACAAAATGAACATCCATCAACTTGACGTCTTCCCAACTATGAAAATAGATTTTCTTCCACACCCCACAAGTGGTGAACTTGGGTCCCCAATCCCAACCAAAGCTATACTGCGCTTTGCGTACATACATTCTTGGATAATCGATGGTAGGCCATACAAAAGGCGCATCTTTTTGGGCAAGATCTTCTATTTTATTCTGCGCAGAGAAAAACCGGATGTACAGGTAATTGGTATGATGCAACCATTGCCTTACATCCACCTTCCACGTCCGGAACATATTATTTGCCTCCAGAATCTTTGTTCCATTCAGATAAACATCGGCATAAGTATCTAGTCCTTCAAATACCAGTTCGGCATTTTCATTGGGCTGTTGCAACGTAACCGTATCCACATCAAAGCTTGTCTTGTATTCCCAATCTTCCCGATCCACCCATTGCACTTTGCTTTCATTATCACGATAGAAAGGGTCCGGAATTTTATTATTCTTCAACAGATCAGTATGCACTGTTCCCGGCACAGTGGCAGGCATCCATTCTGTTGTATCACCCGCCTTCCTAAACTGCCAGTTGGAAGTAAGCGTCTGAAACTGTGCAAGACAGATAGTAGCATACAACAAGAATATCAGAGAGGACAATAGCTTTTTCATAAAGACGAAGTTATTGTTTTGGACGAATAATTTAACCAGAAGCAGACAGACACTTAATAACCTAGTGTTATTTTGTTTAAAGAAAAGAAATAACCGCAAACTAAGCAAAGCCTCCTCGCCAAGAAAACACGAATAACTTTGGTAGTTTGAGGTAAAACACTGCACTTTAAGAACACAAAGGGATTATCAAAGCAAATATTCTTTCTTCTGATTAATCTATAACCTCCTTTTTTATTTGAGCTGCTTTGAGGCTTTGTGGCGAGAGTTTAATCTAAATATCAGTGCTTACAATACTTCTGACAAACAAAAAAGGGACTCGTACTGAGTCCCTTTTGAAGAGGTTCCGAGCGGATTCGAACCGCTGTAGGAGCTTTTGCAGAGCTCTGCCTAGCCACTCGGCCACAGAACCTTTTTTGTTAAGGCTGCGAAAATAACGTTTCAAGTTGATACATCATCCCTTAAATTTGAAAAAAATTAATTTTTATGCACCGAATAGAGGAAAGTGAACTGATTATCAACAAAAGAGGCGCAATATATCATATAGATTTACGTCCTGAGGAAATGGCAAATACGATTATCACCGTTGGTGATCCAGGTCGTGTAAAAGAAATAAGTAAATATTTTGATAAAGTTGAGGTAAAGCAAGAGCATCGTGAGTTTGTTGCGCATACTGGCTATGTAGGTAAAAAGAGAATAACCGCTATCTCTACAGGTATTGGCCCGGACAATATAGACATAGTACTAAATGAGCTGGATGCTTTGGCAAACATCGATTTCAACACCCGTACCATAAAACCAAATCTCACACAGCTTACGTTTATAAGGCTAGGCACTTCTGGTTCTTTGCAAAGAGAAATACCCGTGGATAGTTTTGTAGCTGGCACACACGGACTTGGACTGGATAATCTATTGCACTTCTACCGCTTTGAAAACAACGATGAGGAGCAACAATTGTACAACGACTTTATGGTGCATACGCAACTAAGCGGAACCGTAACGCCATATATTGCCACTGCAAGTGCTGCGATATTAAAACATTTTGTTGATGGTTTTCATCATGGCATCACCGTTACTTGCCCTGGCTTCTATGGCCCACAAGGAAGGGTATTGCGGATGAAACTAGCCAATCCAAATTTGATAGATCAACTGACTACTTTTAGATTTGGCAACCGGTTTATCAGCAACTTCGAAATGGAAACAAGTGCTATCTACGGAATGAGTAAGATATTGGGTCACCAATGCCTCAGCCTGAATGCGATTGTAGCCAACAGGGTAAGTAAGCAGTTCAGTAAAGATGGCGTTGCAGCAGTAGAGGCTTTGATACAAAAAGGATTGGGAATAATTGAAGGGATTTAGTATTTGAAAACTAGTAATTGACAATTGAGATGGAACTTACATTTTATAAATATCAGGGGACAGGAAATGACTTCGTAATAATGGATAACAGGGATGGAAACATCAGTTTGACCACCGAACAAGTAAAGGCTTTATGCGATAGAAAGTTTGGAATTGGGTCGGATGGGTTGATGTTGCTGAATACAAGTAGTGAATATGACTTTGAAATGGTTTACTACAATGCGGATGGCAACGAAGGCAGTATGTGTGGCAATGGCGGACGTTGCTTAGTTCAGTTTGCATTTGACAGAGGCATTAAAAGAGATAAATATAAATTCATTGCTACCGATGGCGAACACGACGCCTACTTTAGCGAAGGATGGATTAATCTTAAGATGAAAGATGTAACAGAAGTTGTTGTAGACAAAGATTCGTACATCGTAAATACAGGCAGCCCACATTATGTGAAGCCGACAAACGATGTGCAAGAGTTGAACGTATTTGAAGAAGGGCGAGCAATCAGGTATAGTGATGAATTTAAGGAAGAAGGCATCAATGTGAATTTTGTAGAAAGGCTTGACGAGGACTTGATCAGGGTTCGTACCTATGAAAGAGGCGTTGAAAATGAAACCCTTAGTTGTGGAACAGGGGTAACGGCTTCTGCCTTGTTCTTTGCTCAGGACGGATTAGGTTTCAATCGGATAGAAGTAACTACATTGGGAGGTAACTTAGCTGTAGAATATGAAAAGTTATCAGATACTACATTCAACAATATCTGGCTTTGCGGCCCTGCTACTTTTGTTTTTAAAGGCACAATCAACATTACATAAATCATTCAGCAAACTGTAGTCCTATACACTTAATTAATCTTTGTATTCAATCGGTTGCATTATGTATAGATCCAGGTATTACTTACTTATTCTTATTTTGAGTAATGCCCTTTGCTTTGTTGATACGAACAAAGCTTTTGCACAAAAGAAGCCGCATCCAACACATACTCCACAAGATACTTTTTTTCTTGCAAAGAAGCCTGGACTATGGGGTCGCATCGGGAAGGCTTTTGCAGGGAATGCACCATTGAGTCAAGGTAGTTTGCCTGCAACAAAAAACGTAAATGAATATGCTAAGTTTAAAGGAAAGACCATCAGAAAAGTCTTGATACATGATGTAAGTTTTGGTATTTCGGTAAATGATACCAGCAAAGTATTCAAGAACTTTTTGGTAAATGCAGCAAACAGTATTCATAAGCCAACAAAAGAAAAATTAATTGAACATAACCTTTTCTTTAAGGAAGGTGATTTGCTTAGTCCTAATACAATTGCGGAGAATGTGAGGTATTTACGTAGTCTATCTTATCTGCAAGATGCAAGGATAGAAGTTGTACAAGTACCTCATAGACCTGATGAAGTTGATGTTCGGGTGTTTTATAAAGACGTATTCTCTCTTTCGGCAGTATCCGATCTCTCCAACAAAGCACTTTTTGTAGAGTTGAGAGACAACAATATAATGGGTACCGGTCAGCAATTGACAATCCAAAACTTGTATGACCCATTCAGAAATAAAAATTACGGAGGAGGGATTCAATATCTGAAAAGAAATATAGGAGGTTCTTTCGCCAACCTATCCCTTGGTTATCAAACCGTTGCAAGTGACTATAGCGATGGCAAAAGAGCAGAAACCTATTTATCTGCACGTGTAAGTCTACCTCTTGTAAGTCCTTATTACTCCTGGACAGGTGCTGCGGAATTTTCAAAGCACTTTAATACGAACCAATACAATTCCGATTCTTTATTTAGATCAGACAACCAATATGACTATACAAACTACGATGGTTGGGCTGGTTATAACATAAGTGGAAAGAATTCAAGACATGAACAGGTGTTACGAAAGGTAAAACACTTCCTGGCATTAAGACTTAGTGATAGAGAATTTATAAATATTCCTGACAAATACAAATCAGTTTACAATCCCCAATATGCGAACATAAGAAGCATTTTGGGCGCTTATACATTCTTTAAACAAGAATACTATCACTCTAACTTCATTTATGGTTTCGGGCGTAATGAGGATGTTCCCGAGGGATACAATATTTCTTTTATTGGCGGATGGACAGATAAGGAACGTGTTCAGCGACCTTATGCTGGCATCAACATTGAAGACAATTACTTTACCGAAGGCAAAAACTATTTCGACTATTCAGTCAAAATAGGCGGATACTTAAATAATAAAAGATTGGAAGACTTTAGTACCCTGTTTCAACTTGAGACTTTTACGAAGCTTAGAAAACTAGGAAATAGTAAGTGGTATTCAAGACACTTTTTAAGCGGCAGTGTTGTACACCAATTTAATCGGCGCTTAGATGCACCGCTTGTCTTGAATAGTACGTATGGTATTCCCCAATTTTCTGGAGACTCCTCCACTCAGTCTACTACAAGAGCAACCATCAACTGCGAGTCTGTTCTTTACAATACCTGGCGGCTGGCAGGATTCAGCTTTGCCCCTTTTGTCTTTTCCAACTTAAGTTTTCTAAAGACCGATTATGAAAATGGGAACAACAGTTTTGGCAGCACGATTGATGGTTATATTGGCAGTGGATTTGGCGTAAGAACCAGAAATGAGAATCTTGTATTTGGAACGATAGAATTAAGATTCTTTTATTTTCCAAGAACAGTAGGTACCATGAGCCCATTTGGTATTAACATTTCAACCAATCTACTCTTTACCTACAATAGCCGATACATCGTGCGTCCAGATTTCGTAAGTTTTAATTAAGTAATAAGTTGTAAGGATCAAAGTATAGGTGGTAATGTCCACTAAAGTGTGTAAATGATTAGAATAACATCGAATTGTGTCTCGTTCTAAAATAGGTTTAGATGTATGAATCAATCTAAACAATTAACTCAAACAGCTTCTCCCTCTAAATAAATAAGTTTTAAAAAAATATAGGATGATAAATCGAATAAAAAGCCTTTTTGCCCTGGTATTGATTTGGTTGGCGGGCGTTGTAGCGGCACAGCAACAAACATTGCAAAGTCTTGCCCCCTTTAAAGTGGGTTGTGCTATCAATCCTGATTTATTGGCAAAGAATCCGAGCTATCAATCTGTTGTTACGGAAGAGTTTAATAGCATTACGTCGGAAAATGTATTGAAGTTTGGGGCTGTGCATCCCCAAAAGGAGGTGTATGATTTTGCTAAAGGGGATTTTCTGGTTGCGTATGCACAGATGCACCACAAAAGAATACATGGGCATTGTTTGGCATGGCATCAATCGGTGCCTAAATGGTTGTCTGAATTTGAAGGCGATTCTGCTGCGTGGGAAAATTTGTTGAGAAGCCATATCAGGACGGTATTGACGCATTATAAAGGCAAAATGGAGGCGTGGGATGTGGTGAATGAAGCCTTTTTTGATAATGGGACCTACAGGCAGGATTCAGTTAATGCCCCTCATCGGTATATCACTTTTTGGCGCAATCATCTTGGGGAGGATTATATAGCCCGTGCTTTTGAATATGCCCATGAGGCAGACCCGAATGCTTTATTGTTTTATAATGATTATGGGCAGGAATCGAACCCAGCGAAGTTGAAAGCGATACTGGCTATGGTGACTGATTTTAAACGGAGGGGCATACCCATACATGGGCTGGGATTGCAGATGCATATTGGCATTAATACCAAAGATTCGGGGATTGCTGAGGCTATTAAACAAGTGGCTGCCACGGGACTATTGGTGCATATATCGGAGCTGGATATTAAAGTGAATCAGAAAAAGGATACTGCCATCATTTATACTGATAGCCTGAAAGCCTTGCAATGCAGAAAGTTTGCTTTTGTTGTTGAACAATATAAGAAGCTGGTTCCAAAGAAACAACAATATGGGATTACTTTCTGGAATGTTGGTGACGGGGATAGCTGGATTGTTAAGTGGGAGAAAATAAAAGACTGGCCCTTGTTGTTTGATGTTAATTACCGGAAGAAAGCGTGCTACAGCTATTTTTATGATGCTTTGAAAGAGTAGGGTTATCGGTTGAGGATATTTTTTATTTTCAACTCTAGCTGTAATAATTGTTTGTCACGCATGATGGTGACATTGACTGTATTTCCTGCGTTTTGGAGGGCAACTTTTACTGCTTGCACCTCTTTGAGTACCAGTTTATCAACAGAAAGAATGATATCGCCTGGTTTGAAACCCGCTTTGTCTCCTGGTGAATTGGGGACAATGTCCATTACCCGTACATCTCCATCTAGCTCGTAGATACCAAGTCCTGTATAGGAATAGTTAAAGGAATCGAGGTAGTGTTTATTCGGTTTGAGGTGTATGATTCCTTCGGGGTAATTGATTGTGAGGTTAAATCTCCTCAGTAAATCATTCCCGATAACGCCACTATAGGATGGGTAGGACGTAACATTAAATACATCGTCGAATACATATACCGGGACTTTCCTAAAGCGGTAGGGGCCAAGGTGAACAAGCTTTACGATGGACAGCTTCATCAGTTTCTTGCCCCCAATACCTTCGCCTTGCGTGATAAAGAACTTTCTTCTCTTTTTGAATAGGGCACTGTCTTTTACGAAGTCATTGGATAAAAGCATGTTTAATCCCGCACCGGTATCGAAAATGAAACTACTAAGGATGTTGCGGCTGTCGTTCAGATACAGTTCATTTGTGGGCAAAGGGGACAGGTAGGGTCTTATTAGATAACCGCCACTGGGATACTTGAAAGTACCTTTACTGTAAACTTCAATCTGTTGTTGGTCATAATCTATCCTTACAATATATCTTTTAAAAAAACTGTAGCCAATGACGCCGTCAATTTTAACTCCATAAACGCTAGTGAGCAGGTCGTAGTCGTTTATGTGAAAGTTGAGACTGTCTACGGTGAGTTTTGGGAGATTTAAGCGATGGTTGTAAGTGAAATCTATCTTACGGGTTCCAGCGATGCCTTTGATTGTTTTATTGCTTTTCTTTTTCAGGAAGCCGAGTCTTTCTACTGTTGCAGAGTCGAATGAGATGCCTCCGCAACCAGTGTCTAGTATGAATGTGAGGGAATCATCTTTGTCATCGACTGTAGCCCTTAGTAAAATAATGCCGCCAGAGAGGAGTACAAAGTGGCAGGTGGTCAATAATTTTGCGGGTGTTTTCACAGATGCCACTTGAGCATCTGTGCCGGATGAATTGATGCAGAGCAAGCCACACATAGCAATAACCCGTATTAACTTGTTCATTATCTGCATGGCAAAACGATTATTAAAAGATAAATTTAGGTATTTGTCTTGGAGTCGGGTAATCAATTTGAAGAAAGAGGTAAAATAGGGATATACGGTAATGATAAACAATTAACCAGAATTGCTTCTAAACAAAAAGGCTACCCGATTGGATAGCCTTTTGTTATTTATTTGAGTAGGAGAGAATTATTTCTTTACGTCACCAGAACCCAATGGCTTGTCTTTAGCAAAGTCTACCAATATTGGTGCTGCTACGAAGATGGAAGAATAAGTACCAGTGAATACACCCACTAACATTGCAAAAGCAAAGCCTCTTGTTACTTCACCACCAAAGATGAACAATATAAGGATGGTTAAGAATACCGTTAATGAAGTCATTACGGTACGACTTAATGTCTGGTTAATCGCTTTGTTGATGATGGCTGCATTGCTTTCACCACGCATTAGTTTACTGTCTTCCCTGATACGGTCATAAACAATTACGGTATCATTCATCGAGAAACCAATAACGGTTAGTACAGCCGAGATAAAGTACTGATCTATTTCTAATGGGAAAGGAACGATTCTACGAGCGAAACTGAATACAATTAATGTAACCAAGACGTCGTGCAATAATGATACGATGGTACCCAAGCTATATCTCCAGTCACGGAAACGGATGAAGATGTACAAACAGATGGCGATTAAAGCGAAGATGGTTGCTTTTGTTGCACCAGACTTCAACTCTTCTGAGATAGTTGGTTGAACTGTTTGAGAGCTTTGTTTGAACTTAGCGTCAAAGTCAGCGTAAGACAATCCTTCTGGCAAATAACTCTTTAGACCTTCATACAACTTAGTTTCCACATCTTTATCGATGCTATTGTCTTTGCTTGTTTCAGCGATACGATAAGCAGTAGTGATGTTTAATTGTGTTGCAGAACCAACAGTTTTGATGATTGGGGTTTCGTTAAATACCTTCTTCAAATCATCCCTGATAGCATCTGTGCTAACTGGTTTTTCGAATTTAATGGTATAGCTGCGACCACCTTCAAATTCCACACCTTTATCAAAGCCATTGAAATAAGAAGCGATACCCAATATCAAAACGATAGCAGATATTCCGTAAGTGTACTTTCTGTATTCGATGAAACGGTAAGAAGCGTGTTTGAATATCTTTCTGGATACGCCAGTGAAGTAATCGAAGTGACGGTCTCTGTTCATGTATAAGTCAGTCACTAAACGTGATACAAGGATACCACAGAAAAGTGATAAGATAATACCAATCATCTGTGTTGTTGCAAAGCCTAGTACCGGACCTAAACCAAAGTAGAACAAGATACTTGCTGTTAAGAAAGTGGTAACGTGCGCATCCAATACAGGCGACAATGAACGTCTGTAACCTTCTTTAACCGCAGTTTCGTAGTTTTTGCCCTTAGTAATTTCTTCTTTAATTCTTTCGAAGATGATAACGTTGGTATCCACGGCCATACCGATTGTCAGTACGAGACCAGCAATGCCCGCAGCTGTCAATGTGAAGCTTAATGCACTCAGTATACCTACAGTAAACAATAAGTTGAGTATCAATGCTATATTAGCAACCCATCCGCCTGTATTGTAGTAAACAAGCATCAAGGTGAAGATTACCAAGAAAGAAATGAGGAAGGATAATAAACCACCATGTACAGCAGCTTTACCTAAAGTTGGCCCAATTACTTGTTCCTGAACGATTCTTGCAGGGGCAGTCAACTTACCACTCGTCAATATTTCTGATAAGTCTTGTGCTTCTTTTGTAGAATAGTTGCCACTTATCTGAGAGTTACCAGTTGTGATTGCATCATTAACCGTAGGTGCAGAATAAACAAAGTTGTCCAACACAATAGCAATAGGTTTGTCAATGTTACGAGCAGTCATCTTCGCCCATATATTGGTTCCTATTTTATCCATATTCATTTTGATAGCTACTTTACCACGCTCGTCAAAATCTTGTTTAGCATCAGTTACGTGTTCTCCCTCCAGTTCTGCCTGACCATTGTCCAATGTTTTTATAGCATATAGTTGTAATACGTTTTTAGCTTTAGGATCATCTATATCAACCTTGCCATACATAAAAGACAGGTTAGCGGGAAATTTGTTTTTTACTATGTCAAGCCTTAAATATCCATTTAATAAACCTGTATCAGAGCTTTGGATGTAGCCAATGGAAGAAGGATAAATTGTTTTACCAGTCTTAGTCTGATAAGGTTGGTTAAACTGAATCAATTTTCTGATTGGGGCTTCATTAACCTTGTTTTTAGTAGTATCTGCTTTGGCAGTTTTAGCGCTGTCTTTGCTGGTGCTATCTGCTGCTTTTACGCCATTCAAATAGTCTTGAACAGTTTTGTCGGCGTTCTTGATGCCTTCAGCTATTTCGCTAAGGTTATAAACTTCAAAGAATTGCAGGTTTGCAGTTGTAGTAAGGTAATTACGAACTCTTTCAGGATCGTTTGCACCTGCCAACTCAATACTGATAATTGCTTTTGAAGGGTCTTTATTGATATTTGGAGAAGCAACCCCAAACTTGTCAATACGTGTTTGTAGAACCCTATATGTATTGTCAAAGGCCGCTATTGACTGCTCTGCTAAGTAAGATTTTACAGCTGCATCACTAGCGTCAAACTTCAATTTGCCATTACTTTTAGCAACAAAGTATGGGGCAAGGCTTGCGCTCGGATTTTGTTGTTTGAACTGTTCGGTAAATAAAGTGATTAGGTCGGCGCTACTGTTTGCCTTTTCTGCAACTGCTGCATCTAGTGCTTTGTTGAAAGCAGCATCCTTGGTATAATTTGCCAATGATTTTACCAGTACATCCAAACCAACTTCCATTGTTACACTGATACCACCTTGCAGGTCAAGACCTAGCATTAACTCCTCATCTTTTGCACTACGGTAAGTAGTTAGACTTAATGGTCCAATCTTAGTGTCTTTAGTACTATCTAACAAACGCTGTAAACGAATTCTCTTTAATTCTTTCAGTGAATCACTGTATAAAGCTCTGGCAATTGTATCGGTAGGATACTTTTTCTCAGGGGAAGAATAATTGGCTGATAACCATTTATCAGCTTTTGCCTCCATTTCGCTCTCATGGCTACGAACAATCCAAGTAAATGATAATTGATAAACACAAATCAATATAAGTGCAATGGCGAAGAACCGTACTAAACCTTTCAGTTGCATACAAAAAACTATTTATTTTTAAAAGTCGGCAAATATAAGGGAATGGAAACTATAAAAAACTTCACTTGAAATAAGTGGGGAGAAAACGATAATGTTTACAATAGTTCCTTTAGTTCATGATACTCCTTCTTAACTAGCATGATATAATTTACCCACTAGGTTGACTTATTGGTTGAACAAGTAAAACCTTTAAAAAAATATTTTGGCGAATCAATTTCAATCCCCATATTTGCATCGCAATGAGTAACAGCATATTAAATAATAATTGGTGGTGGCATACAAACCTTGTTAGAGGCTTGTAGTGGCATTGTCCATACATTTTCATACTATTTGAAAAGAGCCTCGACAGATTGTCGGGGTTTTTTTTTGTCAAGAAGAAAAAGGAAATAGAGGTTACTTGTAGATTGTAACATAAAACAGGAATATGAAGAAGATTGAAATAACAACTACGATTAAGAAGATGCTGGCAGATGTATATACGCCTGTGGGTATTTATCTGAGAGTGCGTGATCGGTTCAGGGATACTATTTTGTTGGAAAGTACCGATAACCACGTCGCCGAAAACAGTTACAGCTTTATAGGTATCCATGCCATTGCGGGCATTGAAATTACAGATACGGGAAGTCTGGAATATAAACTTCCCGGACAAGAGCCTGAGCGTATTCCTATCACAAACACCAAAGCGGTGCCTAATGAGGTTTGGGCTTTTATGAATCGCTTTGAAATAACTAACAAAGAGAATAAAGAAGGCAATAGTTTGGAGCAAGCTGCTGCTAAGTTCGCTCAAGGATTGTATGGTTATACTACTTATGATGCGGTGCAGTTTTTTGATAGCGTTAAGTTAACCGTTAACCGTCAACCGTTAACCGAAAGCAGCGACCCTCGGTCAACGGAACACGGTCAACGGTCAACTGAAATCCCTTTGATGCGCTATCGACTTTACCAATACGTTATTGCTATCAATCATTTTAAAGATGAATTATATCTCTGCGAGAATGTGATTCCGGGAATTGAAAGTGATGTACAGGTGGTGGAGAGTTTGATTAAAAGCAAGGATGTACCTACCTATCCTTTTGCCATAAAGGGTGGTGAAACTTCCAATATTACCAATGAGGCTTATGTGGAAATGGTAAAGAAGGGAATACAAAGCTGCTTTAGAGGCGACGTGTTTCAGATTGTTTTGAGCCGCCGTTTCCAACAAAGCTTTACGGGTGATGAACTTAATGTTTATCGTGCTTTGCGGAACATCAATCCGTCACCTTATTTATTTTTCTTCGATTATGGCGATTATAAACTGATGGGTTCTTCTCCAGAGAGTCAATTGGTTATTAATAAAGGTACTGCTATCGTGCATCCAATTGCGGGGACTTTCAAGCGTACAGGCAATGATGCGTTGGATGCAGCGGCTGCGGAGAAATTATTATTAGATCCCAAGGAGAATGCAGAACATGTGATGTTGGTTGATTTGGCTCGTAACGATTTGAGTAGGGTTTGCGATGATGTTCGTGTAAAAAGCTACAGACAAGTGCAATATTATAGTCACGTAATTCATTTGGTGAGTGAGGTAAATGGTACGGTTCGCCCTAATGCGAATCCGTTCGAATTGTTGGCAAAAACATTCCCTGCTGGTACATTAAGCGGAGCGCCAAAGATAAAAGCAATGCATTTGATTGATAGTTTCGAGACAACTAGTCGCAGTTATTATGGTGGTGGTATTGGGTTTATGGGCTTTGATGGTAGTTGCAACCATGCCATTATGATTCGTACTTTCCTCAGTAAGAACAATACATTGTTTTATCAGGCTGGGGCAGGTGTGGTGGCTGCAAGTAATCCTGAAAGTGAGTTGCAGGAAGTAAATAATAAATTGAATGCGCTGAAAAAAGCAATAGAGGCAGCCGGAGAAATATGAGTTATGAAATATGAGTTATGAGTGAAGAATTAATCATTCTAATCATTTAATCTAAATTAAACAATGGAAAATAAAGCTTCGGTTCAAGGTGGTTTTGATGGGTTGAAAATATTGGTATTTGATAATTACGATTCTTTTACCTACAACCTTGTTCATCTCGTAGAAAAGATTACACATCAAAAAGTGGATGTTTATCGCAATGATGAAATCCCTTTGGAGGATGTAAATAAATACAACAAAATTATTCTCTCTCCCGGTCCCGGTATTCCAGAAGAAGCGGGGTTGTTGTTGCCTCTCATAAAACAATACGCTCCCACAAAATCGATCCTTGGGGTGTGCTTGGGACATCAGGCAATTGGTCAGGCTTTTGGTGGTAAGCTGACGAATCTTACTTCGGTTTATCATGGGATTGCTACTCCGATAAGAGTAAGCAGTTTACCGTTAACCGATAACCGTCAACCGTTAGGCGACGGCGGTCAACGGTCAACGGTCAACGGTCAACTTTTTGCTGGTCTCGGCAATGAATTTATCGTGGGGCGTTATCATAGTTGGGTGGTGAGTGAGGAAGGATTTCCAGATTCCTTAGAAGTGACTGCTCGTGATGAACACAACTTTATCATGGCATTGCAACACAAAACTTTCGATGTGCAAGGTGTGCAATTTCATCCCGAAAGTGTACTAACGCCAAGTGGAGAAACGATTATGAGGAACTGGTTAGAGCAATAAAAAATGCCACAAAGACGCAAAGACACTAAGTGGCACTAAGTGAAAAAGAAAGAACAAAAGGAATTAAAGATGCTTAAATTTTTCTTTTCTTCTTTGTGCTTCTTTGAGTCTTAGCGTCTTTGTGGCGAAATTATTCTTCACGCCTTTGTGGCGAAAAACATTATTATGAAAAAGATATTACAATATTTATTCGAACACAAAACGCTCTCTTATCAGCAGGCAAAAGACATCCTGATTGGCATTGGTAGCGGCATTTACAACGAACACGAGATTACTTCTTTCGTTACCGTTTTCCTTATGCGTAGCATTACCATCAGCGAATTGCAGGGCTTTCGCGATGCTTTGTTGGAGCTTTCTGTAAAGGTAGATTTGGGCAATCATAAGCTGATGGACATTGTGGGAACGGGTGGCGATGGCAAAAATTCCTTCAATATATCTACTCTTAGCTGCTTTGTGGTAGCTGGTGCGGGGCAAAAAGTTGCCAAGCACGGCAATTATGGCGCATCGAGTATCAGTGGTGCTAGCAATGTGATGGAGCAGTTGGGTTATAAGTTTAAAAATGACAGTACCCAGCTAAAAAAAGAGGTTGAGGAGGCTGGTATTTGCTTCCTCCACGCCCCTTTGTTTCATCCTGCGTTGAAGGCTGTGGGGGCGATGCGTAAGAATTTGGGCGTGCGCACTTTCTTTAATATGCTCGGGCCAATGGTCAATCCTGCTTCGCCAACCTATCAGTTGGTGGGGGTGTATAACTTGGAAATGGCGCGTATTTATAACTATTTATTGCAGCAAACGGATAGGGCTTTTACCATTATTCACAGCTTGGATGGATACGATGAAATATCGCTTACCAATGATACAAAGGTGATTACCAACAACGGCGAGAGCATCAAAACCCCGAGGGAGTTGGGCAAAAGAATGGTGATGCCGCAGGATATTTATGGTGGGAATACGGTGGAGGAATCTGCTAATATGTTCCGTAGCATCATCAATGGCGATGGAACTTATGCGCAAAATGCAGTGGTCTTGGCCAATTCGGCAATGGCTTTGCACTGCACGGGCAACTACAAAACCTACGATGATGCCTATCAAGCTGCCGTTGTAAGTTTGGAAAGCAAGGCGGCTTTGGGTGCATTGCAAAAATTGATTGCATTGCAGTAAATAGTTCTTATTAATCTACATAAGTTCAAACTTATGTGACGTAAGTTCCAACTTATGCGACAAAAGTTCAAGCTTATGCGGCATAAGTTCCAACTTATGCGACAAAAGTTCAAGCTTATACGGCATAAGTTCCAACTTATACGGCAAAAGTTTAAGCTTATGCGACAAAAGTTCCAACTTATATGATATAAGTTCAAGCAAATGCAGCATCAGATGTCACTTAAATGGTGTAATTTGAATGTTTTAGTCATTCATTAAAAGAATAACTTTTATTATCGATGAATATATTAGATAGAATAATAGCGCACAAACAGATAGAGGTAGCCGAAGCGAAGGCGATTAAGACTATTGCTGAATTGGAGCAGATGCCTTTGTTTTCGAAGCCTTGTTTGTCCCTTAAAGCTTTTTTGTTGGATGAAACAAAGACCGGGATTATTGCTGAATATAAGCGTCAGTCACCATCTAAAGGTGTCATCAACAATACGGCAACGGTAGAAGAAGTAACCAAGGCATATACACAAAATGGGGCTTCGGGCATTTCGGTATTAACGGATAATCATTTCTTCGGGGGCTGTTTGGCAGACCTTGAAGCGGCTACTTTCAATCATATTCCTTTGTTAAGAAAGGATTTTATGATTGATGAATACCAGTTGGTGGAGGCAAAAGCTTACGGCGCATCCGTAATTTTGCTGATAGCAGCTTGCCTTTCTCCAAAAAGAGTAGAAGAATTGGCGATAGCTGCCAAGAACTTAGGACTAGAGGTTTTGTTAGAGATACATAATGCCGAAGAATTGGGGCATATCTGTGATGCGGTGGATCTGGTGGGCGTAAACAACCGGAACCTGAAAGATTTTGTGGTAAATGTGGAGGCTTCTGCACAATTAATAAAGGATATTCCCAAAAATAAAGTGGCTGTAGCAGAAAGTGGAATTAACAATACCGATACTATTGTATTTTTACGCCAAGCGGGTTTTAGAGGGTTCCTGATAGGCGAACACTTTATGAAACAGCCCAACCCGACGATTGCATTTGCTGATTTTGTAACGGAATTGAGGAAAAAATAGTTCTTACCACAAAGTACAAAAGGGCATTTGGTTATCCTTGCCACTAATTGAACTAATAAACACGAATGTTTTTTATTGGTGCTTTTTAGTGGGATTAGTGGCAAATGATAGTTGTTCTTTGTGGTTAAAAACAATAAACATTAGCAGATGAGAATAAAAGTTTGTGGGATGACGGATGCTGAACAAGTACAGCAATTGGATGCGATGGGGGTAGAGTTTTGCGGCTTTATCTTCTATCCAAAAAGCCCACGCTTTGTTTTCAAGTATATGCCAGCTATCAATATCAAAAAGATAAAAGGGCATATCAATAAAGTGGGGGTGTTTGTAAATGCACCTTCCGATGAGATCTTACAGACGGTGGATAGTTGTGGGTTATACCTGGCACAATTGCATGGGGACGAAAGCCCTAAAGCTTGCGAAAAAATATCCGATTATATCTCCGTCATCAAGGCTTTTCGCTTAGCGGAAGATGACAATATCCTCTGGAAAATAAAGGATTATACTGAAGTAGCAGATATGTTTCTGTTTGATACGGAAGGCGTTGGCTATGGTGGAACCGGCAAAAAGTTTAATTGGGATGCTTTATTGGGATTGAATATAGATAAACCTTTCTTCCTGAGCGGGGGCATTCAGCCAACGGATATTCCTGCGTTGAGAGAGTTTTGTAAAGATAAAGTTGCTAAAGATTTATTTTCGATTGATGTAAACAGCAAGTTCGAGGTATCTCCTGGCATCAAGGATATGGATAAGGTAGAAAGGTTTGTGAAGGAATTGAAGGGATAGAATAAACGTTATAAGTTATAAGTTATGGGTTATAAGTTTTAAATAATAAGTAATAGGTTTTATCGTTTATCAATGGGGATAAATGTTTTAATTAAAAGGATGAGGCAAATTGTTGTGATATTGTTTTTATTGGTGTTGGAGTTAAGCACTTCGGCACAATCACGCATCCTGAAAGGTACAGTTGCTGCTGCGCCTAATGCTTCAACAACCATTTTACCGCATATTGTAGTAGCTAAAACAACGGATGGTCAAAAAGAAGATTCTGCCCTGTTCAATCCCCGATATGTGCCGCCACCTCCCGTGGATAGCAGTAACTTGAATACAAATACGACTACTCCAGCTACCAATAATACGCCTGCTCAAGCTCAAAGTGGGGGAGTAGTTGAATCTAATTATCAATACAAGACACCAGATTCAAAGCCTTATGTGGATGGGGCAGGAAGTGTTTCCACACAACCAGATAATTATCACAAGCCGCAGCAAGTGGATGATGGCGTAGAAACGTATCAGTACAAAACACCCAATGGGAAACCAATGGTAGGAACTAGCGGGTATCATTATCCCAAACGTGTGGCTACAAAGCCAAATACTGCAATTCCGCAAGAAACAGTTCCTGCCAATGGGGTTGTAACTGATCCTGCGGCTTTGGCTGCGGCTTCAAATTCTGGTAGTTTAACTCCAAAAGCAGTTGCTAAATGGCATTCTACAAAAACAACCTGGAAAAAGCCCTCAACATCAAATAATAGTGTAGCCAACGGTACTTATTTTTCTAAAGCAAGTGTGCCTGTTAATTCAAATGTTGCAACTCAAATTACGCAAACGCTTACTCCTTCCATAAACAGCAATAATAATATACCCGCTACTTACAACAATACTCCTTCAGAAAATGTAGTTCAACGGACAGATTATAAAATAGAAATAACCACGGATGGTAAGTTTACAGTTACGTTTTACAACAATGGTAGCAACATTGTGGTTACTTCTTTTGGACGAATAGCAGGAGTAAGTTCACCGGCGAGTGGAACTTCCATCGCGCAACAATACGACTACAGAGGCTTGTTGCAAAGTGTTGGTGGAAGCTCATTGCAATACACGTATGAAGGTAGGTTGCAATCGGTGGGCAGTACCAATTTGAGCTATAATTACAATGGTAATATTCAGTCCATTGGCA
Organism: uncultured Chitinophagaceae bacterium; assembly: GCA_903895845.1. GTDB lineage: Bacteria > Bacteroidota > Bacteroidia > Chitinophagales > Chitinophagaceae > Parasediminibacterium. Next base: position 6,749 of record CAITVK010000062.1, on the reverse strand, counting down.
ATACGCCAATTTATTATAATTACAACGGAACGGTAGATAAAATTGGAAATACGAAGGTTGTTTATGATACCAATGGCAGTGTGAGTGGAACAAATGGAGCCAACCCAATGATAACGATAAAGCAGTAGGCGAGTTATAAGTGATAGGTTATAAGTATTAAGTAAAGCAGTTATTAAACAAAAGATATGAAGAGTGATTTGTTAGATGAAGTGGAAGTTTTGGGGTTTCAAAACCCGAATGAGCAGGGATATTATGGCAGCTTTGGGGGGGCATATATCCCGGAAATGCTACAAAGAAATGTGGCAGAACTAAAGGAGAATTATTTAAAAATAATGGCTGAGGAATCTTTTCAACAAGAGTTTCAGCAATTGTTGAGGGACTATGTAGGTCGTCCTACGCCTTTGTTTTATGCAGAAAGGTTGAGCGAAGAGTTAGGTTCCAATATCTATCTGAAAAGAGAAGATTTGTGCCATACTGGTGCACACAAAATAAATAATACCATTGGTCAAATTCTGTTGGCAAGAAGATTGGGAAAAACAAGAATTATTGCAGAAACAGGAGCTGGTCAACATGGAGTTGCTACAGCTACGGTTTGTGCGTTGAAGGGAATGGAATGTATTGTTTATATGGGGGAGAAGGACATTGAAAGGCAGGCGCCCAATGTTGCCCGTATGAAATTGTTGGGAGCGAAGGTAGTTCCGGCTTTAAGTGGAAGTAAAACATTGAAGGATGCCACTAACGAAGCAATCAGAGACTGGATTAACAATCCTGTTGATACGCACTATATCATAGGAAGTGTAGTAGGACCTCATCCTTATCCGGATATGGTTGCTCGTTTTCAGAGTGTAATCAGTCAGGAAATAAGAACGCAATTATTGGAAAAGACGGGAAGCGAAAACCCAACCCATGTAGTTGCCTGTGTAGGTGGGGGTAGTAATGCGGCAGGTGCGTTCTATCACTTTCTAGATGAATTGAGTGTTCAACTAGTGGCTGTAGAAGCGGCTGGTCACGGCGTTAATTCTGGCATGAGTGCCGCAACGACCCAACTAGGAAAGTCAGGGGTATTACATGGAAGCAAGAGTTTAGTGATGCAAACTGAAGACGGACAAGTAGTAGAACCGCATAGTATTTCAGCAGGATTAGATTATCCTGGAATTGGACCGTTGCATGCTAACTTATTTAAAAGTGGACGCGGAACTTTTTTAAGTGCCACAGATGATGAAGCATTAGAAGCTGCCTTTCATATCTCCAAAATAGAAGGTATTATTCCTGCTTTGGAAACGGCACACGCCTTTGCTGCATTGCCAAGAATGAACCTGACGCCAAAAGATGTGGTGGTGGTTTGTTTGAGTGGCAGAGGGGATAAAGATTTGGCAACGTATATGAAAGCAATGGGACTGTAAGTAAGTGATGAGTTATGAAATATGAATTATGAGTAAACTACAAGAGGTTTTTAAGCATAAATCCAACAACGTTCTGAATGTATATTGTACAGCAGGATATCCTCAGTTGGAAAGTACACTTCAAATAATAAATACACTACAAAATAATGGGGCTGACATCATCGAATTGGGAATGCCTTACAGCGATCCGTTGGCGGATGGACCAGTGATACAAGCCAGTAGTTTGGTAGCGTTGGATAACGGGATGACGATTGCTAAGTTGCTCGAACAACTGAAAAACGCCCTTTCATCAGACAAGCGTGCTGCAATTATTTTAATGGGATACATGAATCCTGTGTTGCAATATGGCTTTGAAAAATTTTGTGCCGATGCGGCTGCGGTTGGCGTGGATGGATTGATTCTCCCAGATCTTCCAGAATATGAATACGAAACGGAATATGGTGCGATCATTAAGAAATATGGCCTTGACTTTATCTTTTTGGTTACACCAGAAACAAGCGAAGCACGTGTACGCAAACTAGATACATTGAGTAGTGGATTCCTCTATGCGGTTTCTTCTTCTTCCACAACAGGTAATGAAAAAGACTTTAATGCGGTAGAGCTATATCTAAAGCGTCTTGAATCTTACAAGCTAAAGAATCCAATCATGGTAGGCTTTGGCATTAAGGACAAAGAAACATTTAGTACAGCTTGTAAATATGCAAATGGAGCCATTATTGGTACGGCTTACATCAAAGCATTGGAAGGGGGAAATGATGTAGAATTAGCTACAAAGAACTTTTTAGATAGTATTTTAAAGTAAAAGAATGAGTGTAAATACTATTTCCAAAGGAGATAATATAGTTATCATAAAGTATAATGCAGGCAATATTCAGAGTGTATTGTATGCGTTAGAACGGATTGGGATTAATGCGGTTGTTACAGATAATCATGAAGCAATTAAGGCGGCTGACAAAGTCATTTTCCCAGGGGTAGGAGAGGCTAGTAGTGCCATGAACAGTCTGAAAGAGAATAATCTGGATTCACTTATCAAAGAATTGAAGCAACCTGTCTTGGGCATTTGTGTTGGGATGCAGTTGCTTTGCGATTATTCCGAAGAAAACAATACCCCTTGTTTGGGTATCATCCATCAGCCAGTAAAACGCTTTAATCCACTAGAAAACAATTCAACAGAGAAGGTGCCTCAGATAGGCTGGAACACTATCTTTAGCCTTAAATCCCCGTTGATGAAAGGTTTAGAGGAGAATTGTTATTGTTATTTTGTACACAGTTACTACGTGCCAATTAATGAATACACGATTGCGACAACTAATTATGTACAGCTCTATAGTGCTGCTTTTCATAAGGATAATTTCTATGGGGTACAGTTTCATGCTGAGAAATCTTCGGTTGTTGGTGAGAAGATTTTGAAGAATTTTATAGAATTTTAAGGAAATAATTTTGCCACAAAGACCCAAAGGCTGAAAGAAGCGCTAAGTAAGCCTCTTTCTTTTTCTTCTTTCTTTTCTTTGTGCTATTTTGAGCCTTCGGGTCTTTGTGGCGAGAAATAAAAGAACACAATTAATAAAGATAATATGGATTCTCAAATAGAAATAATTCCCGCCATAGACATTATAGATGCGAAATGTGTTCGACTCACGCAAGGCGATTATGCCCAAAAGACTATTTATAACGAAAATCCTGTTGAGGTTGCCAAACAGTTTGAGGATGCAGGATTGAAACGATTGCATCTGGTGGATTTGGATGGCGCAAAGGCAGGGGCTGTGAAGAATTGGAAAGTATTGGAAGCTATTGCTGCCCAAACTAACCTCATTATAGATTTTGGGGGTGGCATTAAAACCCAAAAAGATGTGGATATCGTCTTCGCTTCGGGCGCTAAATATGCAACGGTTGGAAGTATTGCAGTAAAGGACAAATCTACGTTTGAGAGTTGGTTGACTACTTATGGAGCGGACAAGTTTATGTTGGGTGCCGATGTAAAAGAAGAAATGATTGCCATCGGAGGATGGTTAGAGACAACAGGTATTAATATTTATGATTTTATAGAAGACTACCTTAAGCTTGGAGTCCAACAAGTTTTTTGTACAGATGTAAGCAAGGATGGTAAACTGGAAGGACCTGCTACAGATTTATACCAAAAGATTCTTGATAAATCTCCCAACTTACATCTGATTGCGAGCGGTGGCGTAGCAAATATTGAGGATGTTTATGCATTGAAAGAGGCTGGTTGCAAGGGTGTTATTATTGGTAAAGCTATCTACGAAAACCGGATTACATTGGAGGCGTTAGTAGGGGTAAATTAAGTGTATTTGCTCACCTTATTCACAAATGAAATGATTATTTTCCCAATGGAATAAGTCTATGACTAGATAACAAAGTCTTAAATTAAAAGATTTAAAATGAAGGATGATAAAATTAGTCCGGGTGTTACGAGTATTCCTACAATGTCGGAAGGACAAACTATTGGGTTAGCAAAACGCATCATTCCTTGTCTCGATATTCGCGATGGGCGTACCGTAAAAGGCGTGAACTTCGAGAATATCCGCGATGCAGGAGACCCCGTTGAGTTGGGGGCTTTATATGCAGAACAAGGTGCTGATGAATTGGTTTTCCTGGATATCACGGCTACCGTAGAGAAAAGGAAAACGTTGAGTGAATTGGTTAATCGCATTGCCCGTCACATCAATATTCCTTTCACGGTCGGCGGTGGCGTTAGTTCTGTTGATGATGCTTCGGTATTGTTAAAGAATGGCGCTGATAAAGTAAGTATCAACACGGCGGCGTATAAGAATCCTCAATTAATAAATGATTTAGCAAAGGAATTTGGTAGTCAGTTTGTTGTTTTAGCCATTGATACCCGCATGGAAGACGATGGTGAATGGTATGTTTATTTGAGTGGTGGACGAGTGAAAACCGAAACCAAGTGCCTCGATTGGGCTAAACAAGCGGTGGAATTGGGTGCAGGAGAAATCTTATTGACTTCTATGAATCATGATGGTACAAAGCAAGGGTTTGCGTTGGATATTACCCGTCAATTGAGCGAAACGTTACCAGTTCCTATTATTGCAAGTGGTGGTGGTGGTACAAAATCTCACTTCGTAGATGTGTTCACACAAGGAAAAGCAGACGCTGCCTTAGCGGCCAGTATCTTTCATTTTAAGGAAATAAGTATCCCCGATTTAAAAGGTTATCTTAAAGAAAATAATATTCACGTGCGTATTTAAATCAGAACACTATTTTCGTCTGCGCAATTAATTAAAAGAGTTCCAATCAAGATGATAAATTTAGATGTAAAAGTTAACTTCGAAAAGTATGCAGATGGCTTGGTGCCCGCTATCATTCAGGATAGTGAGACAAATAAAGTACTCATGCTAGGGTTTATGAGCGAATATGCACTTACCCGGACATTGGCAACCGGAAAAGTAACTTTCTACAGCCGTAGTAAGCAAAGAATATGGACGAAGGGTGAGGAGAGTATGAATTATTTGTTGCTAAAGTCCATTGAATCCGATTGCGATCAGGATACTTTATTGATTAAAGCAAAACCATTGGGGCCAGTTTGTCATACCGGAGCGGATACTTGTTGGAATGAAAAGAATGTTTCAGACAATTTTTTGTCTACCCTTGAAGCTGTAATTGAAGAACGGAGTACGGCTTCGCCAGATTCTTCTTACACGGCTAAGATGTTGGCGAAAGGCATCAATAAAGTAGCTCAAAAAGTAGGAGAGGAGGCCGTTGAGTTGGTCATTGAAGCAAAAGACAACGATAAAGATTTGTTTTTGGGAGAAGCTGCCGATTTAATGTTCCATTATTTGTTGCTACTTAAGGCCAAAGGATATAAATTGCACGACGTAATTGAGGTTTTGGAATCTAGACATAAAAAATAAAGTATTAAAACAAGGAATAGAATGAAAAAGTTACTGATTGTATTGTTGTTGCCCATCATTACTTTGGCACAGAAAGCCGACTCGACCGCTGCGAAGGAAAAGCCAAAAGGGTACACATTGAAGGGGAATATTAAAGGGCTAAAAGATAGTACACTTGTTTTTTTGCAAGATGTTCAGGGTAGTACTGTTGCACAAGATTATGCAAAGAATGGCAAGTTTACATTGAACGGCAAGTCTGACGATGTAAGTTTCTTTCAACTAGCATTTATCGGTACGCAAGAAATGACAGAAGTGTTTCTGGCTAATGATAATGTGTCTGTTACTGGTGAGATGGGAAAATTAAAAAATGCAACTTTTACTGGTTCTCCTGCACAGGCAGATTATAAGGGCTTTGTTAAGGGCTTTCTTCCTGTGAATGAGAAGTTGGGTAAGTTGATTGCAGATATCAATGCAGAGAAGCAAGGAACCAAGAGACGGGATAGTCTGATAACTGTATTTAATGCCGAGAGAAACAAACTGAAGTCTTATACAGATAACTTTTTAAAGGAGAAATCAGCATCTCCCGTAAGTGCTTTTATTCTGTTTCAGTTTGCTAAATTGTATGAAGAGAATGCGTTGGAAGCTAAGTACAAGCTGTTACAGCCTTCTGCAAAGAAGATTGTTTTCGCAAGGGAATTGGAGCGAATGATTGCCGATGCTAAGATTGGTGAAGTGGGTAGTATCGCCACCGATTTTACGCAGAATGATACGGCTAACAAACCCGTTAGTCTTTCTTCTTTCCGTGGTAAGTATGTATTGGTAGATTTCTGGGCTAGCTGGTGCAGACCTTGCCGTATGGAGAATCCGAATGTGTTGGCGGCTTATAATCAATACAAAGAAAAGAACTTTACCGTGTTGGGCGTATCTCTTGACAAAGACAAGGAAAGTTGGGTCAAAGCAATTGCTGATGATAAACTTCCTTGGACACATGTTAGTGATTTGCAACAATGGGGTAATGCAGCTGCAAAACAATATAAGATAGCTAGTATACCTTCTAATATGTTGATTGATCCTTCTGGAAAGATTATTGGAAAGAATCTACGTGGAGAGGAACTGATGGCTAAGCTAAAAGAGACTTTGAAATAATTTAGGTTTATAAATTATCCCAACAAATACTTCCTTTTCTTAAACAGAGGAAGTATTTTTTTTGCCTTAAAATTCGTTGGGCATCATGAAGTGATTTAGCTGAAATGTAATAATAGTAAGGGTTTTATAAATTGAAATCCATTTTTGCTATCATAATATCTATGATAAGTTGTGTTTTGTATCGTTTAGGTACGCCTTACTTTTGTGTAACAAATCGGAAGTAGTAGAGGAGAGAAATCAAAATGGCAGCAATCGTTAGAAAATTAGCAAGTTTATCGAGAGAGGCCAAACATCAAAGAAAAGTTAAGCTACTTTAAAAGGCTCAAGTTTACTT
>CAITVK010000061.1 GCA_903895845.1 uncultured Chitinophagaceae bacterium | reverse complement strand
GTTAATGGAATCCGCTGAAGAAATGGTCAAATTATCTGCTATAAAGCTTTTATTGAATAAATTTTAAACAGGCTCTTATTTGGGAAAAAAGGATAGTTTATTTCGAGATAAGGATACTTATCTCGAAATAAAAGGTATTTATTCTTGGGATAAGCATATTTACTGTTCAGAATTAGGAGCTCCAGATGTTTAAGCTCCTAATTTGATAGTTTGAAGAACGATAAGTAATGATGGCAGATAGATGAAAGGCTAGGCTGCAACAAAAAATGCTATTTATCTGCCGCTCCCAATCCCAAACCATACTTTAAATTTTCGGATACAGTCACGGGTAGTTTGCCTTTTGCTATTGCTTTTCCCTCCAAAATATCTGCTGCGGCTTGTTGTATGGAATCATCGTCCTCGTAGCAGGCTATCAGGTTGCTTGCATTGGCTGAAAATTTTATGGCGTAAGGGTTTCCAAAGAATAAGGTTACGGTATTTTGTTGTTGCTGTAATTGATTTAAAAGATAGATGGTTGCACTACTCAACCCATAATTATTTGCTGGACGGCGGCTATAATTATGAACGCCTATCACAATGGCATCATAGTTTTTTTCTTTTAATTGGCTGATTAGTTGTTGTGCTTTGGCAATATTACCTATGCTGTCAACTGCTTTTTGCCCAGATTGCGGCTCAATGGTTTCTTTTGTTTTGGGAGCACCTGCATTTCCAGAAAAGAAGTAAGTATCACTATTTACATCACTCTTTAATCTGATGGATAAGGTATTCTTCTTATCACTTCCAATGATTAGATAAGCTATTTTTTGTGTCTTTTTTAAAGGAAGGATTGAGTTATTATTCCTCAATAAAGTAATGGCGTTGCGCGCTACTTCAGTTCTGATGTAATCAGTTTCAATATTCAAGTCAAACACAAGATTGTGGGTATCGATGGGTTGAAAATTATTTAGTCCCATGTTATACTTAGCCAATAAAACCTTTTTTACACTTCTGTTTATCTTTTTCCAGCTTAGTTTATGGTCTGCAATCGCTTGTTCTACTTTATTGATAGCCCCTTGAATGTCGCTTGGCAAGCAAAGCATGTCATTGCCTGCAATAAGTGCCTGCGTGGATGCTTCGCCATCGGGGAAAAACTTGCTGATACCTTTCATTTCTAGTCCATCGGTTATAACAATTCCTTTGTACCCCAGTTCTTTGCGCAGCAATCCATCTACGGCTTTTGAGGAGAGGGAAGTGGCAAGATTTGTTGTGGAATCAATGGCAGGAATGTATAGATGGGCCATCATCACACTACCAACCCCAGCTTTAATCAGTTCTTTGAAAGGATATAATTCCAAGGAGTCTAACTCAGCACGACGCTTTTTTATAATAGGTAAATCCAGATGACTATCAACAGAAACATCGCCGTGACCAGGAAAGTGTTTGGCGCAAGCCAATACATTTTCTGCTTGCATTCCTTTCATGTATTGTACCCCAAACGCCGCTACTTTATATTTATCTTCCCCAAAACTTCTATCATTTATCACCGGATTTTCAGGGTTATTATTTACGTCTACTACAGGGGCATAGTTTACATTCACGCCCAATCTTTTGCATTGAAAACCTACATTGTTTCCGAATTGATAAATTAATTTGGGATCTTGTGTTGCACCTAGCATCAACTGATGGGGGAAATTGATTATGCTATCTAGTCTCATTCCAAGTCCCCATTCTGCATCTTGGCAAATCATGAGTGGTGTTTTGGCAATGCTTTGATAATAATTTGTCAAAGAGGCTTGTCTTGCAGGTCCTCCTTGAAAGAAACAAAGAGCACCGATATTATATTTTTGAATCAGCTCTGTCACTTGCTGCACATGGTCTGCGCCAAGGTTGCTATGCGCCCTTATTACCATTAATTGGGCTATCTTTTCTTGGTCAGAAAGCTTTTTATATTGCTGTCTCACCCATTTTTTTGCTGAATGAGACTGTTTATAGAAGTCCTGTGCCTGAATTATTTGTACTGAAATGAAAAAGAATATGCCAATTGTAAGAATTCTCTTGCTCATAAATATTTTTTAAAGTGCGCCAAGATAGTTGAATTATGTATTGAAAAATAGCATCTGACTCTAATGGAAAATAATTTATTTGTGAAATTTAATTCTTATCAAGAGCGTTTTTTTGTTGCAAATGTTATAGATTGCACACTTTATTTTGAACTCATAGCTTCCCTTTTCTGACCTTACTTATGACAAAAGTTGCCTCAACAGAGATTACAATAGATGGAATCGTTACAGCAGTTTCAATACCTGAAAACTTTCAATTAGCTGAATTAATTCCTTTGGTCGGTCAGAATGTTTTTACTTTCGGAAACGAGGTTAATCTCTTATTGAAGCGCTTTGTTGATCGTGTTTATGAAAGTCACACTCCAGTTGAATCACATTTTACCATAAAGGATCAAACTGTACAGATAACTGGTCATAATTATCAAGGTGAACAGGCTTTTTTGTACTGGAAGTATGAAGCGGAACCATCATCATTGCTTCACAGAGAAACAGTTTCTGATACTAATTTATTGCAAAAAATCAATTCTGATAATTTGCCAATTGTAGTTATGGAGTTGTATCTGTATCAAGATGGTCGGTTTGAGGTAGGCTATGTAAACAATGAAATGTATAGCTTTTTCCCCTCCTTTGATATTGATTCAATCAATTCTGATAATGCCTTATTATTTAAGCGCGTTCATCCAATGGATAAAGGGAAGTTGATTGCATCTCTTAGAAGTGTTGAATTGACGGGCATTTTGGATGTTGAGTATCGTGTTTTGGAGAATGGTGAGACTAGGTGGATAAATGGTCATGGTAAAAGTGTAAAAGACACAGCAAATTCTCGTACAATACTTTCAATCTGCTTGCTCGATATTACCGATAGAAAAGTAATATCAGAGAAACTGGAGTTGATTGATTTTATATTCAGGAAAACATCTATGCCAATTATTTTAGGGCTTTCGGATGGCACTTTTTTGGATGTGAATGAGACTGCACTATCGTTTTATGGCTACAGTAGGGAAGAGATGATGCAGCTTGAAGTAGACGATTTACGTTTGAATAAGACTAAGGGATATGCAGAGCTTTGGAATGAGATAAAAACCAATAAGGAAGTTACATTTCAAAGTGTGCATAAGAAAAAAGATGGCACTCTAATTTATGTTAGTGTTGTTGCAAGCTATCTGTTATATGGCGATATGGAAGTGAGTAGTACTTTCATATCGGACATTACCGAGCAAAAATCTTTGGTAGAACAACTAAAACTGGTGGACTTTGCTTTTAGAAATAGTAGCCTACCTACCTTAATTGCCAGAGAGGATTCTACTTTTTATGACTTTAATCAAGCAGCCTTAACCTTGCATGGGTACACTGCAGAGGAAATGTCAACCTTGCGGGTGGGTAATCTGGTGTTAGGCTATCCCGAAGATAATTGGGAGAGCGCTTATGCAGAAGTTTGGGCGTACCTGAAAGTTCATAAAAGGTTTGAGGTGATTGTTCAACATAAGCGGAAAGATGGAAGTGTGATTGATGTTGAAGTGATGGCCAACTACATTAAATATGGTGATCTGGAACTGAACTGTTCATACATTATTGATATTACTGAAAAGAAAAAGTCGGAGGAAGAATTAAAAAGAAGCAATGACCGCTATGCGTATGCCACTCTTGCCACGCATGATGTGATTTGGGAAACAGATCTTAGTACAAATAGTCTTTATCTGGCCAATAACTTTACAGCAGTTTTTGGGCATCAATTGACTGGGATAGAGTATGGCGAGGATAATATCTGGCGAAGAAACTTGCATCCTGATGATTATGAAATGGTGCTTGCAAAAGAGCATGAAGTGATATACGGAACGGAGGATAAGTGGGAATCAGAATATAGATTCAGAAAGGCAAATGGTACTTATGCAGTCGTATTGGAACGCGGTTTCTGCTTGCGGAATGCAAGCGGTAAAGCGATAAGGCTTTTTGGAGCAATTCAGGACATTACCGAAAAAAAGAAGATAGAAGAAGACCTTAAATGGAGTAATCTTCGCTATGAGTATGCGACACTTGTTACATCGGATGTAGTCTGGGAATCAGATTTAAAAGCAGATACATTGTTTATCAGTAAAAATTTTACACTGTTCTTCGGACATAAAGTAGATGGTGTCATGCCAATTAAGGATAGTGTCTGGAGGAAGAATGTACACCCGGATGATCTGGAAAAAGTATTGAAATCTGAATTAGAGGTTGTAAAAGGCAATGGGGACAAATGGGAATGTGAGTACAGATTTAGGAAGGCTGATGGTAGCTACGCTATCGTTGTTGATAGGAGTCTGGCGATGAAGGATGAGAATGGGAAAGTGGTGAAAATGATTGGATCGATGAAGGACATTACCCTGAAGAAACAAGAGGAAGAACGGATAAAGCTTTTTGAAACGGTTGTACAGAATACGACACAGGCGGTGATAATTAGGGATGCAAAAAAGTTGCCATCGGGAGGATATCCGATTTCGTATGTAAATGAATCGTTTACAAAGATGACAGGGTACACTTTAGAGGAGATAAAAGGTAAGAGCCTTAAGTTTCTGATTGGTGTGGATACAAGTTTAGAGGAGCGCTTAAAATTGAGGGAGGCAATGACGAAAGGTCTCCCCGCCCGGATGGAAGTAATTAATTATAAAAAGAGTGGAGAACGTTTTTGGGCTTCCATCTCTGTTTTTCCTGTTTTTGCAGAGAACGGTGAGATTACCCATTGGGTCTCTATACAACGAGACGTGACCTTGCGTAAGAATGCAGAACAGGAGAAGGAACAATTGATAAACGAACTGATTCATAATAATAAAGAGCTAAAGCAATTTAGTTATATCACCACGCACAACTTGCGGGCTCCGCTTACAAATTTGCTTTCTATCTGCCGGTTGATTGATACTGCTAAAATAGAAGATCAACGTATTCAGCGGTTGGTAGAAGGGTTTAAACAATCTACCACATTGTTGAATGAGACTTTGAATGATTTGATAAATATATTGATAATTAAAGAAAACAGAAACCTAATAACACAAGAATTATCGTTCAGTGAAGTATTTGAAAAGGTGCATACATCAATTTCTAATACCATCAAAAATGCTTCTGCCACGATAAAGACAGATTTTTCGGCAGTCGATACAATAAACTTTAGTAAGGCTTATCTGGAAAGTATTTTCTTGAACCTTTTGACAAATTCTTTGAAGTATTCCCATTCAAACAAGCCGCTGCATATCAATATAACTACCCAAATTGGGGCTGATGGTTGCACAAAGCTTCTCTTTTCGGATAATGGAATTGGAATGGATATGAAGCGTGTGAAAGATCGAATCTTTGGATTGTATCAACGGTTTCATAATAACACGGACAGCAAGGGTATTGGCTTATACTTGATTCATTCTCAGATAACTGCTTTGGGAGGAACTATCGAGGTGGAAAGCGAAGTGAATAAGGGGACTACTTTTACCATTACTTTCAAATAAATATACCAAAATCTATTCGAAAGGTTACTTAATAGGGATAATCTTTGAAAACATTGATTACACAACCAACAAGCTGCATCCCCTTATGTCGCTGTTATCTAGGCGCCCCCACACTTCAAAAGTGCCGTCTTCGTAGACAATACCTACATCGTCGGTGGCAATAAAGGAACAACTGTAGATATTCGCTAGATCAATTACATTTAAAATGCCTCTTCCAAAGGGTTTGATAGTAAGCGGGTCGTCTTCATCTCGTACAACAACTTTCATCCACGCAGGGCAAGTGAAAATGCCATCGCCATTGGAATACGCCTGGCTTAGTAGTTCGGTCATGCCATATTCGGAATGCACTTTTGCTACGCCTAATCCGTTTGTGATGATCTGATGTACTTCTGCACGGGTAAGTTCTTTTCTTCTGCCTTTCATCCCACCGGTTTCCATGATTATGGTATGCTTTAATTGCATTGGGAACTGCTCTGAGAAGTCGAGAAGGGCAAATGTGACACCTATTAGCAATGTTTTTTGTTTGCTGGCTTCTTGTTGGGTGAGTACTTGCTGCAACGCATCGAAATTATTAAGGTAAAAACCGCTTTTTGGGTTGTTGGAAGCTTTTATCAGCTCATCAACCATCATTACCAACGAGGAATTTTCCCGTTCTAAATAGGAGGGAAGGAGGCCGATGATGCACCAATCTGTTATGTTGCCATAAAAAAGTTGGAACGCACTAAAAAAGCTTTGCCGATAAATGGAGACATCCTTCACCAGATGCCTGCTATTGATGGTTTGGGTCGTACCGCTGCTTTCGAAAACCGTTTCGGGCGTGAACTCGGTGGTGATGACGGTCTTGGACTTGAAAAAAGAAATTGGGAGGAAGGAGATAGTAGATAATAGATAGGAGATATTAGTTAGACTCTCCTCAGATTCATGTCTACCACTTGCTATCTTATATCTAAAATTCTTATTCCATTCTCTGAAAACTGAATTGTTCAGGAGCTGAAACTTAAATACCTCATTGGCGAACGTATCGAAGTTTTCGGGTGTTATTGAAAATATATTGTTAATGATTGTATCTGTCACAAGTATTTGTTGGGTGAGATGGAGTAAATTTGAGCCAATTATTTAATTATGAAGGCAAAAATAGTGTTACTGTTGGTATTGGCAATTATTGTTAATTCTTGTAGTAAAAGTCAGTTTGGTACTAAGCCAACACTTTCATTTGTAAGTGCGAGTACAACAAGGCTGGTTAATACAGGGGATGAATTAATTTTTACGCTGAATTTCACAGATAAGCAAGGCGAAGTAGACACATTATTCATGAAGCGGAGTTCATTAGTATGTTCTGATACATCCAATACAGGGTTTATGATTGCCAATGAATTTGATACACTTTTAATTCCTTCTTATTCCTCTACCTCGTACCAGAAAGGTCAGATTGCCGTGAGTTGTGTTTATAGTGGTTCAGGCGATTTTATCAATCTTAACTCTTGTATAAATGATGCGGGTGCTTCCAAGACGGATACATCTTACTTTCTATTTTGCTTAAAGGATCACAGTGGGTACCTTAGTGATACCGTGAAGTCGCCCAAAATAACCATCGTTAAGAATTAATCAATCACTAGCTTGCTGTATCGTCTTTTCCGTTCCTTCTTTTTTGGTAATTACTTTTATGGGTTGTGTGCAGCGGCCTTGTCGGTAGAATCATGTTTGCAACAGTCTGCTGCCTTAAATTCTGTGGCTTATTATACAGTGGTATTTGCAGCGACAGTACTGTATTACACTTATGCTTATCTGGATGATACGAATCCGAATGCTGATAATGAACGGTCGCGATGGTATGAACGTAACAGGCAGTTGGTACTTTATTCCCAAATACTGTTGACTGCTGTTTTTGTGGTTTCGATGATTGTGTTTATTGTGGAGCAACCCTTGCACTTATTTCAATTCTCTTTTTATTATTGGTGTATCCTGTTGGTGTTTCCGCTAACCGCTGTCTTGTATTATGGGGTGCAGATGCCATGGATGAGTCAATATAATTTACGTGACACAGGCTGGTTGAAACCTTTTTTTATTGGTTTTGTGTGGGCGGGAGCGGTATCGGTTTATCCAGTATTATTTTCGGATCTGGCGAATGGGGAAGTTTATCACTTGGGGCTGTTTAAAATACTGCTTTTTGTAAAGAACTTTATGTTTATAACGGTGCTGTGTATTATGTTTGATATAAAGGACTACGCAAACGATCATAATAGTGAGTTGAAGACTTTTGTAGTGCATCTGGGGTTGCGAAAGACCATCTTTTACATACTACTTCCGTTGTGTGTGATAGGGTTGGGGGTGTTTTTGAGCTATGCTTTAGTGAACCATTTTTCGTTGTTGAGGATTATATTAAACACAATACCGTTTATATTACTAATATTTGTTGCCTACTCTATGTATCAACGTAAAAGCATCTTGTATTATCTTGCGGTGATTGATGGATTGATGTTGGTGAAGGCAATTTGTGGTTCTTTGGGGGTGATATTAGGTAGTATCCTTAGAAATTAGAAGGTCTTTATCCAAAATAAAAGGGTCTTTATTCGGAATAAGAAGGTCTTTATTTGGAATAAGAAAGTCTTTATTTGAAATAAGAAGGTCTTTATTGGAAATAAGAAGGTCTTTATTTGGAATAAGAAAGTCTTTATTTGAAATAAGAAGGTCTTTATTGGAAATAAGAAGGTCTTTATTTGGAATAAGAAGGTTCTTATTTGGAATAAGAAGGTTCTTATTTGAGTTAAGTAATTTAAATTTATAAGAAGCAGAAAGATTGGATACGTTAAATAATTGTCTCAAGAATTAAAAATAATAAGAAAGATTATGTCTAAAGAAAAGAAAGGAAAGGAAAAAGAAAAGGAAGTTGCAAAAGTTGCATCTAAGTCAAAAACGATAAAAGAAGTGCAAAAACGAACGTCTGTATTAACGGAAGATGCCGTGGGGTTTTTGAGAAATTATATCAATACGCCATCTGCAGTTGGCTTTGAAAGTGGCGGACAAAAGCTATGGTTAGACTATATAAAGCCATTTGTGGATACGCATTTTGTAGATCCTTATGGAACCGCTGTAGGCGTGATAAATCCCGATGCGCCTTTTAAGGTTGTAATTGAAGCTCATTGCGATGAAATTAGTTGGTTTGTAAATTACATCAACAACGAAGGATTGATTTATGTGAAGCGGAATGGGGGAGTAGACCATCAGATTGCGCCTGCAAAGCGTGTGTTGATTCATGGGAAGAAGGGAGCCGTAAAAGCAGTATTTGGTTGGCCTGCTATCCATACCCGATTGAGTAATCCTGATAATAAAGAGCCTGTTGCGAAGGTTGATAACCTGTTTTTGGATTGTGGTGCCCGAAACAAAAAGGAAGTGGAAGAACTAGGAATACATATTGGTTCGGTAATTACTTATGAAGAAGGCTTCGATGAACTGGCAAACGGCTACTACATTGGTCGTGCAATGGACAACCGTATTGGTGGATTTATGATTGCAGAAGTGGCAAGATTGCTTAAGAATAACAAAAAGCAATTGCCTTATGGCTTGTATATTGTGAATGCAGTGCAAGAAGAAATTGGGTTGCGTGGTGCTGAGATGATTGCACGACGCATTAAACCAAACATCGCTATCATCACGGATGTGACGCATGATACACAAACGCCAATGATTAATAAAATAATAGAAGGGGATGTGGCTTGTGGTAAAGGTCCTTCACCTTGTTATGGGCCTGCGGTACACAATAAGCTGTTGAAAATAGTGGAAGAAGTGGCTGAGAAGAACAATATTCCGTTGCAGATGCGTACTGTAAGCCGTAGTACAGGAACAGATACCGACAGCTTTGCGTATGCTAATGATGGATGCCCAAGTGTATTGATTTCTATCCCTTTGCGCTACATGCACACCACTGTAGAGATGTTGCACAAAGACGATATTGATAGTACTGTACAGTTGATGTATGAGACATTGCTCACCTTGTCTCCCGATACAAACCTGAGTTACATTTAGTAGATATTAGATAGTAGTTATTAGTTATTAGATTGTAGATGTTCCTGCCTGATATAGGTTGACAAAAAAGTCAACTTATGAAGGAGTCTACGAAAGAAAAGTTAGTGGTCAGGGAACGAAGGATATTCTCTGATGCTTTGAAGAAATCC
>CAITVK010000060.1 GCA_903895845.1 uncultured Chitinophagaceae bacterium | reverse complement strand
TCCATGATTAATTCAACGGTATCTAAAGAATCTGCACCAAGATCATTAGTGAAAGACGCTTCATTTGTTACCTCAGCTTCGTCTACACCTAATTTGTCTACGATGATTTTCTTTACTTTAGTTGCGATGTCTGACATTGTAGTAATTTTTTTAGTTACGGCAGCAAAAATATACTTTTTGGTAAAACTGCAACGTTTTAAATAAATTTTGTTTTAGAATACAGCTAGTTTATTGGTAAGTTTATCAAAATAAGCTGTTTTTTAGTCGTAAATAGCTGTAGAAACAAATTAATTTTATTCAAAAATTTTATAAATGATTTTAAAAATTATTGCTTTTAACTCCCCAGAATATCAAAAAATGGTGCATTTGCGAACAGATATTCTTAGAACTCCCCTAGGATTAACCCTTACCAAAGAAGATTTGGCGTTGGATAAAAATGATATTTTAATTGGTTATTTTAACGATTCATGTGCTGAATTACTAGCTTGCTGTGTTCTTACAAAAATTGATGAGGATATTATCAAGCTCAGACAAATGGCAGTTGGAGAAAATTGGCAAGGCAAAGGAATTGGCAGAGAACTGATTTTGTTTGCAGAAAAGTTTGCAAAAAAGCAAGGATTCAACCAAATGGTAATGAATGCCAGGAAAGTAGCAATAGGGTTCTATCAAAAGCTTGGATATAAAATAGTTAGCGATGAATTTATAGAAGTTACTATCCCACACGTTAAGATGTACAAAACTATTTAAGCCAAATATAGACTGCTGGTGAAGGCTTCAAATAGCTATATTAAACCAATCATTGGACAAAGTTCTGCTTCAAATAATTTTTTTTGTGTGCAATTACCTTTATTTTGTGGCTTAATCAATAAATGTCTTTAATGGATTACAGTAAGTTAGTTGCAATAACAGGGATTCCTGGTTTATTTGAATTGGTTGGGAATAAAGGGGATGGTATAATTTTAAAAAGTCTGGAAGATGGAGCGATAAAATTTATTTCATCAAGAAAAGGAGGCTTTTCGCAATTGGAAGCCATTGAAATATTTACTATCAGGGAAAACGTAAATCTGTCAGAAATATTTGTTGCAATGAGGGACAGTAAAGAAGAGTTACCTTCTGATAAAGATCCAAAAGCAATCAAAAATTATTTTGAAAAAGTTTATCCCGATTTAGATTTTGACCGCGTTTATGGCAGCGACATGAAAAAGATGGTAAAGTGGTTTTCAATTCTCAAAGCAAAAGACATTACCATAAAAGTTTATAATAACGAATCTGAAGAGGAAGAACCTACAGAAGAAGCATCTAAATAATTACAATTGGTTTACTTTATTTAAAAAGCTGCATAGTATTATGCAGCTTTTTTTATTGCCTTTATACTCTCTTTTTAGAAAACAATATTTTTTTAGGCATAAAAATGGGTGATTAGATTCAAACAGATTTAATTTTAGTTACTGATATTTAATAATTATGTCGAAAACAATACTAATAATTGACGATGAGGAAAAGTTGCGCAACCTTTTGGCACGTATCATAAGAGCTGAAGGATTTGAAGTGTTGGAGGCGGGAACACTTAAGGAGGGTACAAAAATTTTAGCATCCAAACCTGTTGACGTATTACTATGCGACGTGAAATTGCCCGACGGAAATGGTGTAGAGTACGTATTGAACACCAGAAGTTTACACCCAACAATAGAAATTATCCTACTTACAGCTTATGGAAATGTGTTTGATGGGGTGCAGGCAATGAAAAATGGGGCGTTTGATTACATCATAAAAGGCGACGACAACGATAAAATTATTCCTTTATTAAACAAGGCATTTGAAAAGGTTAGTCTTCAAAAAAGAATAGAACAACTAGAGGAACAAGTGGGGCATCGATACAATTTTGATAGTATCCTAGGCAGTTCTACGCTCATTCAAGAGTCTATTAATCTGGCAAAAAGAGTGGCTCCAACAGAAGCCACCGTTTTGTTATTGGGTGACACAGGAACAGGAAAAGAAGTTTTTGCACAAGCCATCCATAATAGCAGTTCTCGAGCTGGCAAGCCATTTATGGCCCTAAACTGTAGTGCATTTGGAAAGGAATTATTGGAAAGTGAAATATTTGGTCACAAGGCGGGAGCATTTACCGGAGCCCTGAAAGACAAAAAGGGATTGATTGAAGAAGCGAGTACCGGTACGCTTTTTTTGGATGAAATTGGCGAAATGCACATAGAGTTGCAGAGCAAATTGCTTCGGGTTTTGGAAACAAGCGAGTTTATTAAAGTGGGCGATACCAAGCCTACCAAAGTGAGTGTGCGGATTATTGCGGCAACAAACAGGGATTTGCAACAAGA
This sequence comes from uncultured Chitinophagaceae bacterium, assembly GCA_903895845.1. Classification (GTDB taxonomy): domain Bacteria; phylum Bacteroidota; class Bacteroidia; order Chitinophagales; family Chitinophagaceae; genus Parasediminibacterium. The sequence goes on along the minus strand of CAITVK010000060.1, from coordinate 32,122 downwards.
AGTACAAGATGGGAAATTTAGAGAAGATTTGTTTTATCGCTTAAATGTCTTTACTATTTTTCTTCCTAGTTTAAGAGATAGAAAGAAAGATATCCCTGTTTTGGCGAACCACTTTTTGCTAATTTTTTCAACTAAAATCAACCGAAAGGTTACCAAAATGAGTGATGATTTTTTGGCTACCCTCACAAAACACGACTGGAAAGGGAATATCCGTGAACTAAAAAACGTGATGGAAAGAGCTGTTATCTTATGCGATGAACAAGAACTTACTACACAAAATCTTCCTTTGGACATGCAATTGGCCACTGATGATAATGGCAACAAACAATTATCTGCATTTGAATTGGCAAGTGTAGAAAAACTCCATATTCAGCGCGTGTTGAACCATTGCAAAGGCAACAAAACCGAAACCGCCAAGCTGTTGAATATTGGACTGACCACACTCTACAGAAAGATTGAAGAATACAAAATCGGCTAGAGCAAGAAGCTTCCCACCTCTATTAGTAATCCATTAATTGTTAGCAGGAAAGTATTTCCCGTGTGGAGGAATAAGTTTTTTGTGCACGGGAATTCATTTCTTGTTATCGGAAACAATTTTTTTGTTAACGGGATTTGTTTTCCGGTACACGGGAATATTTATTTTGTTAACGGAAATAAATATTCCGCAAGACTGAAAACCCCAAATTGATATACCATTATGAAAACCATTCAACCAAAATGGAGGGATAAAAACAAAGCCAAAATAAACACATAAAAACCTTTCATCCGCTGAAATACAATGCCCTGTTGAATTGTACAATATAGATTCTTTTTAAAACTCCCCTACGGCACTTCCTTTGGCTATAGTTCGTGAAGTAAACAAGCGAACAATGAAACTAAATAAAACAACCATTATGGATTTTGTGGTGATAGTTTTCATCTGGGCGATCTCTATGGCAGCACTCTACCTTGTTGTAATGCGCATCGAAATTTTACTCACTAAATAAAAATAAATATTATGCTAACAGTCATTTTGGTTATTGCAGGTCTCATTGGGTTTGCACTCTTTTTCAAAGCAATTGATGTCTTCGACAGAATTTAAAACAATCATCATTAAAAAAATTAAAGAAATGTTTTTATTACTATTTATTCTTTCAATCGTGGCATTTATCTACCTCTTGTACGTTTTAATTAAACCCGAACAATTTTAATCTTAAAGCAAAAAAGTATGAACTCAGAATTACTTGGCGTTATCGTTACGTTTTTATTAACCGTGTTGCTTGCTTATCCACTGGGCGGGTATATAGCAAAAGTTTATTGTGGTGAAAGAACCATACTGGATTTTATGAAACCAGTAGAAAGGCTCATCTTTCGTATTTCAGGAATAAACCCCGCAGAGGGCATGAACTGGAAACAATTTTTGAAGGCCATGCTTACCATCAATATGTTATGGTTTGTGTATGCATTCTTCATGTTCCTTCTTCAAGGGCATTTGCCTTTAAACCCAGATGCCAATCCGGATATGACGCCGGACTTAAGTTTTAATTCGGCCATCAGTTTCATAACAAATACCAACTGGCAGAATTATTCAGGAGAAACTGGGGTAACTTATCTCACTCAGCTTTTTGTAATTACATTCTTGCAGTTTGTAAGTGCCGCAACAGGGATAGCTTGTTTGGTGGCAATGTTTAATGGCCTTAAACACAAGACTACCGAAAATTTAGGTAATTTCTGGCAGATATTAACAGTAACAGTTACTAGGATATTATTACCAATTAGTATAGTAATTGCGGTTTTACTTGCCTTTAATGGAACGCCTGCAAGCTATGATGGAAAAGATACCTATATAGGTTTACAAGGAGATACGGTTCAGGTTTCCCGTGGTCCTGCTGCTGGAATGATTGCCATCAAACATCTGGGAACAAATGGCGGTGGATGGTATAATGCCAACTCTGCCCACCCATTGGAAAACCCCAATTATTTCACCAATATGATGGAAGTGATTGCTCAGGTACTCATTCCTATGTCCTTGCTTTTTGCACTAGGATTTTATATCAAACGTAGAAAGTTTGCCAATGTAATATTCGGTATCATGACCTTGGGTATGCTCTGTCTGGTTATTCCAACCATCATTACTGAAATTCATGGCAATCCCGAAATAACAAGAATGGGTATTTCCCAAGCAACGGGTGCAATGGAGGGTAAGGAAGTGAGGTTTGGCCCAGCAGCTTCTGGTTACTGGAGTATTGTCACCACCATCATTTCTACCGGATCTGTAAACTCCATGCACGATAGTTCTATGGCATTGTCAGGATTAATGCAATTGCTTGGAATGCTAGTAAATGGATTTTATGGCGGATGTGGTGTAGGGTTTCTTAATTACTTCATCTACATAATTATTGCTGTTTTCATATCTGGATTAATGGTAGGAAGAACACCAGAGTTTATGGGACATAAAGTGGAGGCACGAGAAGTAAAAATCGCAGCTTTGGTCACCTTACTATCAGCCTTTATTATCAAGGGTGGATTAGCTATTGCCTGTTATACTTTGCTTCATTATTCCAATGCAGATTGGGCATTTAAACCTTCGGGATGGTTGAATAATGCGGGTTTTCATGGTTTCTCGGAAATGATGTATGCAGTCACTTCCGCCAATGCCAATAATGGTAGTGCCTTTGCGGGGTTGACAGGCAATAATATTTTCTGGAATGTTTTGCTCGGCGTTGCAATCATTCTTGGTAGATACCTTCCTATCATAGGACCAATCGCTATCATAGGCTTGATGGCTAAGAAAAAATACGTTCCAGACTCTGCAGGTACTTTAAAAGTAGATTCCATCACGTTTGGCGCTATGACTTTTGGAGTAATACTGATCATTACAGCATTATCCTACTTCCCTCCTTTGGTATTGGGACCTATTGCTGAATATCTAAGTATGCATCATTAAATCCCCTAAAGGGACTTGGAATAAAATTAAAATTAATAATTCAAAATTTAAAATAACAACATTATGTCAACGGAAAAATCAAATAAGTTGTTCGAAGCTGCACTTGTAAAAGATGCACTCAAACAATCTTTTGTAAAATTGAATCCAAAGATTATGCTGCGCAACCCTGTAATGTTTACGGTGGAAATAGGAACAGCAGTAATGCTTGGTGTGTGTATTTGGATTGCAACAGGAGAAAAGGCACAGGGCAGTTTCATTTACAATTTCAGTATCTTCTTGGTATTATTCCTCACTGTATTGTTCGCAAATTTTGCTGAAGCAATTGCCGAAGCAAGAGGAAAGGCACAAGCTGACAGTTTAAGAAAAACCAGGGAAGAAACACCTGCAAAAAAATTGGTAGCAGGTAAAATAGAAATTGTTAGCAGTGCCTTGCTCAGAAAAGGAGATGTGTTTGTTTGTGAAACAGGGGACATGATACCTAATGATGGAGAAATAATAGAGGGTATTGCTACCATTGACGAGAGTGCAATCACTGGAGAATCTGCGCCTGTGATAAGAGAATCGGGTGGAGATAAAAGTTCGGTTACGGGTGGTACAAAAGTATTGAGTGATAAGATTAAGGTTCGTGTAACCACTGAACCTGGTGAAAGCTTCTTGGATAAGATGATTGCATTGGTAGAGGGTGCATCCAGACAAAAGACACCTAATGAAATTGCGCTAACCATTCTTTTGGCAAGCTTTACTTTAATCTTTTTGATTGTTTGTGTAACCTTGAAGCCATTTGCAGATTATGCCAATACGCCCATAACCGTATCTGCATTGGTATCGCTTTATGTTTGTTTGATACCTACAACCATTGGTGGATTGTTAAGTGCCATTGGTATTGCGGGTATGGACAGGGCATTGCGAGCTAACGTAATCACCAAAAGCGGTAAAGCAGTAGAAACTGCTGGTGATTTAGACACTTTATTGCTCGATAAAACAGGAACCATCACCATTGGCAATAGAAAAGCAACCAACTTCTGGCCTGCAAACGGAGTTGATCCAAAGGCTTTTATTGATGCCTGTGTTCTTTCTTCTTTAGCGGATGAAACCCCAGAAGGGAAGTCTATTATCGAATTGGCAAACATAAGCAAGGATACTTTTAAGATTGACGGAGCTGTATTTATTGAGTTCACTGCTGAAACAAGATGCAGTGGTATCGATTTAGTCAGTGGTCTACGAATTAGAAAAGGCGCTTCTGATTCTATCCGTAAGATTGCTGAAAAAGCGGGAAATTCTTTCCCAGAAGAAACATTGGAACAAGTAAAAAAGATTTCTTCTAATGGGGGTACTCCGCTAGTAGTTTCTCAGAATGAACAGATATTGGGTGTGGTTGAATTGCAGGATATTATAAAACCTGGTATCCAAGAAAGGTTTGAACGCCTTAGAAAGATGGGTGTGAAAACGGTGATGGTAACGGGTGACAATCCTTTAACCGCTAAGTTCATCGCTGAAAAAGCCGGTGTGGATGACTTTATTGCCGAAGCTAAACCTGAAGATAAAATGAACTACATCAAGCTTGAGCAACAAGGAGGTAAACTCGTTGCCATGATGGGGGATGGCACAAACGATGCGCCTGCCTTGGCTCAAGCGGATGTAGGAGTTGCCATGAATAGCGGAACCCAAGCTGCAAAAGAAGCCGGCAACATGGTTGATTTGGATAATGATCCGACTAAGCTCATTGAAATAGTAGAAATAGGAAAGCAATTATTGATGACAAGGGGCACATTGACAACTTTCTCCATTGCCAATGATGTGGCTAAGTATTTTGCCATCGTTCCTGCTTTGTTTATCGTTTCCATTCCAGGTTTACAGGCTTTGAATATTATGTATTTGAAGAGTGCCGAAAGTGCCATTTTATCTGCCGTAATTTTCAATGCTATCATTATTCCCATTCTTATTCCTTTAGCTTTAAGAGGTGTTGCTTATAAACCAATTGGCGCAAGTGCATTGTTGAGAAGAAATCTGTTGATTTACGGTATCGGTGGCGTTATTGCTCCATTTGTAGGGATTAAGTTGTTGGATATGATAGTGGGGCTTTGGTTTTAAAAACGCGAATAATTATGGGACTTGCAAGACAAAATTTCAATTTCTTCATCGGTCACTTTATAAATAAGCCGATGTTCGTCAGAAATTCTTCTAGACCACCAGCCTTGCAAGTTCCCTTTAAGACCTTCGGGTTTGCCCAAACCAGTAAAAAGCGTTTTTTCAATGTCTTGAATCAATTCAAGAACCCTGAAAGCAAGTTTTGGCAGCCCATCATTTTTATATTCATTCAATTCGGAAAGAGATTGTTCGAGAAAACTTACTTTTCTCATTATATGGCGAGTTTATGTACATATTGCTCAAATTCTTCTAAGGAAAAAGTAATGGTTTTCTTCTCAGCAAATAGTTGTAATCGTTCTTCCACCTCATGTTCAGGTAAGTTATTTATTAAACCTGAATCATTATCTGCAACCCTTATTTCTATCAGTTTTGCACTGGAAGAAAAGGCCTGCAATTGCTTGAAGAAAGTATCAGTCAATTCTTCGGGCTTTATTTTAATTACTGCATTCATACAAAATAATTTTCGTCAAATCTAAAACAAATAAAATGAAAAAACATTTAATTCCCTCCCTCATACTCACCATAGTATTTGTGGTTATCTGCTCAGGACTATATCCATTACTTATAGCAGGTATTTCAAAGTTTGCGCCAGGAGGTGGAAAAGGAGAAACATTATTGGTAAATGGCAAAGTGGTTGGGTATGCCAACATAGGCCAGAAGTTTACATTAGATAAATATTTCTGGAGCCGTCCTTCTGCTGTTGGTTACAATGCCGCAGGTTCGGGCGGTAGCAATAAAGGCCCTAGTGATAGTGCGTATCTAAAGCAGGTTCAGGCTAATATTGATACTTTTATGGTACACAATCCCACTATTACCAAGCTAGATATCCCTGCCGATATGGTAACCGCTTCTGGTAGTGGCTTGGATCCAGACATTAGCGTGCAAGGCGCTTTGGTGCAGGTGAACAGGATTGCCAAAGTGCGTAACCTAGCTCCCGAACAAGTACTCGCATTGGTAAATGCCCATGTAGAAAAACCTTTGTTAGGTTTGTTTGGCCCAGCAAAGATTAATGTTTTGAAGCTGAACATAGCTTTGGATGAGTTGAAGAAGTAATAATTCGAATATTCATATTGCCAAAAAGAATGTCCTTCTTGGCAATATGAATATTGTTCTTGGTAAAAAGAATATCATTCTTGGCAAAAAGAATATTGTTCTTGGTAAAAAGGATATTGTTCTTGGCAAAAAGAATATCATTCTTATCAATATGAATATCGTTCTTACTAAAAACAATATCCTTTTTACCAAGAATAATATTCAAAAATGACGCAACTGGAACTAAATTGCTCAGTTATCTTATTAAAGCAAGAATATTATTTCCCACTTAATTCATTCTTAATCGCCTCAAACATAACTTTACGATATGCCAGAAGAAGTAAGAAATAATGCCGAACACTTTTTGGACCTCATACGCAAAAGCAGGCGTGGGAAGTTTAAAATTTATATAGGAATGAGTGCCGGCGTGGGTAAAACCTACCGGATGCTTCAGGAAGCACATACACTTTTGCGCAATGGTGTTGACATTAAGATTGGTTACATAGAAACGCATAACCGGAAGGAAACGCACGATTTGCTGGATGGATTGCCCATTGTTCCCCGAAGGAAATTATTTTATAAAGGAAAAGAACTGGAAGAATTTGATTTGCAAGCGGTGTTGAACCTGCATCCCGAAGTGGTGATTGTGGACGAACTGGCACACAGCAACATTGAAGGCAGTAAGAATGATAAACGCTGGAAAGATGTGATGGATATTTTGGATGCGGGCATCAACGTAATCAGTGCCGTAAACATCCAACACATAGAAAGTTTGCATACCGAAGTGAAAGACATTACTGGCATCAGTGTTTCGGAAAGGATTCCTGATGCTGTTTTGCAACAGGCGGATGAGGTGGTAAACATCGATTTGACGGCAGATGAACTGATTAGCAGGTTGAAGGAAGGAAAGATTTATACGCCGGATAAGATTCAGATTTCACTCAATAATTTCTTTAAAAGCGAAAAGATTCTACAGCTACGCGAACTGGCATTGAAGGAAGTGGCAAGTCAGGTGGAACGTAAAATAGAAATAGAAATTCCACGGAATTCCCAACTAAAACCAGAGCGCTTTATGGCGTGCATCAGTAGCAACCACGATATCGCCAAAAAAGTTATTCGCAAAACAGCCAGGATGGCATCGTACTACAATAGCAAATGGTTTTTACTCTATGTTCAAACACCAAGTGAAAGTGGAGACAATATTGGGCTTGCCGAGCAGCGACATTTGATAAATAACTTTAAGATGGCGGCAGAAATGGGCGCAGAAATAATAAGATTGAAGAATAAAAACATTGCAAAGGGTATTTTTGAAGCCTCGGAGCAGAAAGGCATCACTACAATTTGTATTGGCAAACCACATCTTACACTATGGAATGTGATAATGAGCACGGCGGTTTTCAATCAATTATTAACTAAATTATCTGCTTCCGAAATAGACATTTTAATTCTTTCATAATGAAATTAAAGGCAAAATTGACGGTTGGGATAGGGTTTCTATTCGTAGTCATATTGGTGTTTGGCATTTTGGGCATTGTTTCGATAAACAAATTGAGAAGTGATGCTGACAATATTTTGAAAAACAACTACGAAACCTTGGTCTATGACAATAATATGCTGAAAGACCTTGACGATTTGTCGACAAACAAACAAGCTTATGCAGACTTTGAAGCAAACCTTACTAAACAAGAAAACAATATTACTGAATATGGCGAGGGCGATGCCACCAAACAATTGCGTAACGGCTTCGAAGAACTAAAAAAAAGTCCGATTGATACAATAAGCTATCGCCAAATGAGACAGGCAATACAACAAATAAATACGCTTAACCAAAACGCCATTTTGCGCAAACACGAAACGGCACAGAAAGCAGCTAGTAGTGCTATCTTTTGGTTGACAATTATCTTTTCGGTTCTCACTATCATCTCCTTTACGCTCACCGTCAACTTCCCCGATGTAATTTCTACACCAGTGAAGGCTTTGGCAAAAGGGATTACGGAAATTGCCAATAAAAACTATAAAAACAGAATTTATTTAGATCAAGAGGACGAATTTAAAGAACTGGCAGATGCGATAAACACAATGGCAGAAAAGCTGGATGAATATGAAAACAGCAACTTAGCAAAAATTACATTCGAAAAAAGAAGGATCGAAACTATTATCAACCAGATGCGTGATGGCATCATTGGTTTTGATGAGAATAGAAATATTCTCTTCCTTAATGTTGTTTCCGAAAAGATGCTTGGATTGAAAGAAAAGGAGATTATTGGCCAATACGCTCCAGACGTCGCACTTAAGAATGATTTGATGAGGCGCCTCTTGCAAGATGATGACCAACACGAACTGAAAATTTATGCAGATAATAAAGAAAGTTATTTTAATAAAGATATACTCAAAGTAAGCAACGAGGGTAAGGTTATTGGTGAAGTAATCATGCTTCGGAATATTACTCCTTTTCACGAATTGAATGAAGCAAAAACAAACTTTATTGCAACGGTTTCCCATGAATTGAAGACGCCCATCTCTTCTATAAAAATGAGTTTACAATTACTTCAAAGCAACAATACAGGATTGCTAAATGAGGAACAAGCTTTGTTGATAGACAGTATAAAAGACGATAGCAACAGGCTACTAAAGATTACAGGCGAACTATTAAACATGTCTCAAGTTGAAACCGGAAATATTCAATTAAATATTCAGTCTTGCCCACCAATAGATATTTTGAATTATGCAATAGAGGCAGTGAAAGTTCAGGCAGAACAAAAACAAATACACATCAAAATAGATGCTCCCGAAGATTTGCCAAAAGTAAAAGCTGATAAAGAGAAAACCGCTTGGGTATTAATTAATTTTCTTACAAATGCCATTCGTTTCAGTCCCGAAAATGAAGTGATTGTTATAGCTATTTTTAAAAAGGATAATCAAGTTTGTTTTAGTGTAAAAGATAATGGTAAGGGTATAGAGACTAAATACATCAGCAAAATATTTGACAGATACTTTCAAGTACCAGGCACTATTAAATCTGGAACTGGTTTGGGCTTAGCAATCAGTAAAGAATTCATTCAAGCCCAAGGCGGGACAATACATGTGGAGAGTAAATATGGTGTTGGAAGTACGTTCTATTTTAACTTGATGAGTTAGAAAAAGATAACTGGTTGGTACGCTGTTTTATTTGTAAGCGAGTATTAATTTGTCTTTTTGCTTTCTGTGCATCTTCCAAATACAATTCTATATCAACAAAATAAGCTAGAAATCCATATTTGTTTTTCGAATATAAAGGGCAAATCATACATTTTGCCTTCTAATTATAACACCTAATAATATACCCTATCATTTTGGTAATTGAAATTCTTTTGTTTTTTCAAAATTGATTTTAATCAAAGAATCCTGTGTTTTTTTGATTAAACCACAAAAAAATACAAATTTTTCTTGTCTATTTTTTGGTTTTTGGTGCTGTTATCATAAATATATTTTTTTAAAATATTAAAAAGTTTGCTAAATTCTCTATTTTTGTGCTAGATGTATAAGTTTTATCACACCAAAATGAAAGGCGTTTTTTCAAAATGAAAAACTTTTTTCAGAAGGGCAATAAGTAACTAGTTAAATTTTTAAAAATTTTACATCTAACAAAAAAGATATTATTGCTTTTTTTGTGTTTCCTGTAAAATGGCATTTTATTAGTTAAGCTGGCGACACTTGCTGTGTGATTAAAGATTTTTGTTGAATTTTTAATCTGAATTAGAATTTATGAACCCCAACTTGAAAAAAGTTACAGCTGCTGGTCTGTTAGTTACTATTGGAATTATCTTCGGAGACATTGGCACCTCTCCTCTTTACGTTTTCAGTGCCATCATTGGATCTAACAAAATAGACCCCGCATTGGTTTATGGTGGCGTTTCTTGTGTATTCTGGACACTTACACTTCAAACAACATTCAAGTACATTTTGCTCACCCTTCAAGCGGATAATAAAGGTGAAGGTGGCATCTTTTCGTTGTATGCCTTAGTTTGGCGTTATCGTCATTGGTTGTATTTCCCTGCCATTGTTGGTGCCGGAACTTTGCTGGCAGATGGTATCATTACTCCTCCCATCTCCGTTGCCTCTGCAATAGAAGGCTTAAACGGCGTACCAGGTTTGGAAAGCATAATTGTTCCTGGCAACACACTAACCATCAGTATCGTTATCGCCATCATTTCCCTGCTTTTCTTCTTCCAACAGTTTGGAACCAAGGTAGTGGGCAGTTCTTTCGGGCCAATCATGTTCATCTGGTTTAGTATGATTTTGTATTTGGGGGTAATAAACATTGCACATCATCCACAAATTCTAGCGGCAATCAATCCTTACTATGCAATAGAACTGTTGTCTGACCATAAGATTGGTGGCTTTTTTATATTAGGTTCTGTTTTCTTGTGTACAACTGGGGCAGAGGCATTGTACTCCGATTTGGGTCACTGCGGCAAAAAGAATATTCAAGTAAGTTGGTTATTTGTAAAAATATCTTTGCTTGCCAACTATTTCGGACAAGCTGCTTGGTTACTTTGGACTGATAACAAAGAGTTGGTTCAGGACAGTTTGCACAACAAATACCTCGTTTTTAATGGTAGTACACCATTGAATCCATTCTTCGAAATCATGCCGCATTGGTTTTTGTTGCCCGGCATCATTATCTCTACTTTGGCAACCATCATTGCCAGCCAGGCATTGATATCTGGTTCATTTACCCTTATCAGCGAAGCAGTAAGTATGGGTTTCTGGCCAAAAATCACTATCAAATTCCCTACTAATATCAGAGGACAAATTTATATTCCTAGTATCAACTGGTTGTTGTGGGCCGGTTGTGTGGGTATGATGCTATACTTTCAGGATTCCGAAAAAATGCAGGCTGCGTATGGTTTCTCTATCACTGTAGCTATGTTGATGACCACCCTTCTGATGTTCTATTACATGAAGTTTGTAAAGAAATGGGCGGGCGTCCTTATATTTCTCATCTTATTGGTATTCTTAACAGTCGAGTTTTCATTCTTCCTCGCAAATGTCTCTAAAATCAAGAACAGGTGGCCATTCCTTATCTTCGAATTCACGTTGATATTTGTAATGTACATCTGGTTTAAAGCAAAAAAGATTACAAACAGGTTCTTGATTTTCGAAAATCTGAGCAATTTTATTCCCGCTATCAAAACATTGAGTGACAATCATGATGAAGCAAAATATGCTACTCACTTGGTTTATTTAACCAAATCGAACAACAAAAGAGCAATCGAAAAACGTGTGCTGGAATCTATTTTAACCAAAAGACCTAAGCGTGCAGATGTATATTGGTTTGTGCATATTGATAGAACCGATGAACCGTACACAATGGAATATAATGTGGAAGAAATTGAGCACGACAAAATTATAAGAATTGAGTTTAGGCTTGGTTTCCGTATTCAGCCTCGTGTACACTTGTTGTTTAAGAAAGTGATGGAAGACATGGTAGAGCACCATGAGTTGAATGTGGGTGCCAACGAAAATGAAAAGGCATTGAACAAACTCAACATTTCTGGCGACATCCGTTACATAATTATACAACGCTTCTTATCTGTAGAAAATGAATTCTCTTTGAAAGAAGGCTTTATCCTGAACTCTTATTTTGCCATCAGCAGAATTGCTCAATCAGACAAAAAAGCATTTGGATTGGATTGGAGCGATACCGATGTAGAAAAAATTCCATTGGTTTTGGCACCCGTTCAGAACATTCCGCTCAAAAGGATTGGGGCGCATTAGAAGATAGTTGCCGGTTACTGGCTTCAGGTAATCAGTAATCATCTAAAATATAAAAAGGCATCAGGTTTATTAAATCTGATGCCTTTTTTATTATAAGTCCAATAAAATATTACTTTCAAAACCTGTAACATTTCCAACCCTTTGGGGGACAGGGGTTTTAGTTTGCTGCTCTGGTAATGGGTGTACTAAAATTTCTACCCGGGTCTGTGCCACAAGCCGCCATTTTAAAAACATAAGGAACAAAACTTGGCAAGCCATCAATTTCCAAAGAATGAGAAGTGGTTGTTTTTGTTACCCAAATACTCGCAGACGTTGCAGGAGAAGGAGTAAACATTATTTCATAAAACTTAGCCTTGGGCATTGCCTTGCAACTAACCAACACCTTATTACTAGCCTGTTGCGTAATAACATTAAAATTAGTAACTACTCCAAATACACCAATACGCCCTTTGGTAGCCGCTGTATGCATACCCGCCGCCAAAATTTTTGTTTCATCGCCACCACTAGCCTGTTGCACATACGCACACTCCAGGTGAATCATCCCTTCCAAAATTTTACGTTCATCGTCTTTATCAGACGTCTGAGCTGGCGTACCATTATGAGCCAAAGCCAATTTACCCTGAAATTTAATCCTTTCTGCTGTAAGTGCAGCCAACGTGGGCGAAGGCGTAGGATAGGTTGCAATGTTTGCCGCCATCTTTGTCTCAATACTTTCCACTTCTACCACAAACTGGGGGTCTGTGTAAGTGTCTATCGAATAATTAACCAGAACTTCTGCCATTGTATAATTTTTTTTTAAAAGAATGAAAATAATCCGTTGAAAGTAGTCTTATTATAACTAGCAATTAAAAGTTTATTTTGTAAGAACCCCAAATACTTCATCAAGTAATTGAAAAATATCATCACTTAATCGTAAAACTTCATCAAGAAATTGAAAAACTTCATCAAGAAAACCTTTTTCTTCATCAAGTAATTAAGAAACTTCATCAAAAAAAATGAATACTTGATTAAGTTTTTGGAAAACTTGATCAAAAAAGTCAAATACTTCATCACTTAATTGAAATAAGTGATGAAGTATTTGAGTATTGGTACGCTATATTTGGGTATCGGATAGAAGATGATGGAAACATTTAAACCTAATTAAGAATATGGTTATCAATAAAATAAAAACTAGAAAATGCTGTTACGGATTGCTGATGCTATTGGTGATTCTATTCTTATCTTTTGCGTGTAAACAAAAGAAAACAGAAAAATCACTAGTAAAAAATAAAATAGACACCCCCGTCTTGAATAATATTAATTCGTTTAATCAAGAAAGCATTTTGCAAAAAAGAGATTCTATATATAAGGTTATATCGAACACAATCATTGATACATGTGAATACAAAAATTTGCCAATTTGGGATTCTTCGATTGATAGATATGGGGAAGCTTATATTGACACATTTTCAGAAAATGGAAACAAATTCAGACTAATAAGCCCTATCAAAACATTCTTTACTGGAGGCAACTCAATTTTTCTAGAGCAAAAGAAAGTTGGACATTGGGTAAACACTCAAATGGATTTAAGTGACAATAACCGTGGTGGAGGATTGCATAGAGACAGAGATATTAATAATGATGGATTTAAAGATATAACCAACAATGAAAATTTTTCGCAAGACGTTTATTTCTATAATCCTAAGACAAGATCATTTAAAAATACTCCATATGAAGATATAAATGCCGATTGGGAATTGATTGATACTTCAAAAAATATATTTTGTGATTTTCAACAATTAAAAGGAATGAGTGGACAGATTCATTCTACTTTATATACATATAGAAAGTTTGAAAAAATTATCTTTTTTGATTTGGAGCTTTATAATTCTGATGGAGATAACGCCGATTTAATTACAAAATTAATTCTCAGAAAATGTAAATCTGGTACTACTGATATAGAAAATTCTGGTGAAAAAGAAATTGAAGTTGTGAAATTGAAGAAGCCAATTAATATTGAAGGATATGATGACCACGGAATCTATCCAAATGGTACTGACAGATACTTTGACTATGTTGGTTATTGGAAAGAAAAGTATAAAAAGCTGCTAGGGTATCAGTAAATAATATTAAAACACCCTTGAAACAATTGCTTCAAGGGTGTTTTAATATCTACTAACTAATAGTTACTATCTATTTTCTAGCGAGTACTCTCTCTACTGCTGCGATTACATCTGGCGTATCCAAACCATATTTAGCCAACAGCTGTGCAGGAGTACCACTTTCTCCAAAAGTGTCGTTTGTACCCACATATTCAATAGGAATAGGGAAGTTCTTGGCAGCTACCTGCGCAATGCTGTCACCCAAACCACCCAAAATGTTGTGTTCCTCACAAGTAACAGCACACTTGGTTTTTGTGATAGACTTTATTATCGCTTCAGTGTCCAACGGCTTGATGGTGTGTATGTTTATCAACTCAACACTAATGCCTTTTGCTTCCAAAGCCTTACCAGCCTCGATGGCTTTCCATACCAAGTGACCACAAGCAAAAATGGTAACATCGGTTCCTTCACTCAACTGTTGCGCCTTGCCAATAACAAAGTCGCTACCATCTTCTTTTGTGAAATTAGGCCACTTTGGACGGCCAAAACGTAGATAGACTGGCCCATCATAACTAGCAATTGCTTTGGTGGCTATTTTAGTCTGGTTAAAATCGCAAGGAACAATAACAGTCATGCCTGGAAGCATCTTCATCAACCCAATATCTTCCAATATTTGGTGCGTAGCGCCATCTTCACCCAAAGTAAGACCCGCGTGAGAAGCACAAACCTTTACATTCTTGCCACTATACGCAATACTTTGACGAATTTGATCGTAAACACGACCAGTACTGAAGTTTGCAAATGTGGTGGTGTAAGGTATTTTACCACCGATAGTCAAGCCAGCAGCAACACCAATCATATTTGCTTCGGCAATGCCACACTGAACAAAACGTTCAGGAATATCTTTAATAAATGGTCCCAACTTAAAAGAACCGGCAAGGTCAGCTGTCAATACAACAACGTTTTCGTTTTCCTTTCCAATTTCATAGATGCCTTCGCCAAAGCCTGCACGTGTTTCTTTTTCGTTCTGAACCTGAATGTCTGATACTTTCATAAGTAAACCTATTTTATAATTTAAAATAATCGCCGCAAAGTAAAGAAATAAAGGCAGAGGATGCTACACAATATCTTGCACCATACTATCTATTTATTCTACTATCTTATTGTAGTGCTGTTAAACAACAACTACATCCTTTACATTGCCTGTCCTTTTTAATACTCCCCAGTTTTGTAGTTCACCTTTAAGTGCTCTTTTAAGTGAACGATACAATACCACCAACATGATCCAGCGATAGATAAGTCTTTGAGGAATAAGCCAGATGAGTTTCAATGGATTTTCCTTTTCAAACAAGAAAGAAATGGCAGCAATGGTAGTATCTACGATGGTAAACAGCACATAATACCAAAGTATTTTACTTGCATTGTCTGTAAATAGGCCAAAAATCATCAATATGTCTGCAATAGGAGAGAAGACAGGGATGATGTATTTAAAGATCAAAATATCGGGCAATGCTATCCATCCAAGCGATTTGTTTTTATTGCTAAACAACTGATCAGAATGCTTCCAAAAGGTTTGCATCACACCAAAACTCCAGCGGAAACGTTGTTTCATAAACATCTTCAATGTTTCGGGGGCTTCTGTGTATGCAATTGCCTTGGGCTCATTGGTAACACGGTATCCTGCCCTCAAAATACGAATGGTAAGATCACAATCCTCTGCCAAAGTATCTGTTGTGAAGCCACCCGCATCTTCAATAGCTTTCTTTTTAAATGCACCTATCGCTCCAGGAACAACGGTGATGGCATTGGCATAAGCAAACCCTTTTCTATCAAAGTTTTGGCTGGTAATGTATTCTATGTTTTGCCATTTGGTTAATAAATTCACCTCATTACCCACTTTAACAACACCAGCTACTGCCCCAATTTCTTCGGAAGAATCAGTTTGCATCAAGAAATGCTTCATCATAATACTTACTGCATTCGGTGCCAATTTGGTATCTGCATCAATACAAACCACATAGTCAGCATTTGTACTTTCAATACCATAATTAAGCGCAGAAGCCTTGCCACCATTAGGTTTTGTAAGTAATTTCAGATTTGGAGTATCAGCAGGAAATTCACTAGTCACCATTTCCCATGTTTTATCCTTGCTACCATCATCTACAAATACAATGTTAAAGTTTGGATAATCGCATTTCAGTAAGTTCCTCAATGAACCAACAATATTTACTTCTTCATTATAAGCAGGAACAATGATGGATACTAATGGATAATTTAAAATTGGGTTATCATAAACAATATTTCTTTCCCTATTCCTTTGAAGAAAAGACATAGTTCCTAAAACAATCAATCTGATGGTACTTATTATCATAAATACCAAGAAGATTGCAAAGAACAAATGGGTGGCGTAATAAACTAAAAGAACCCATAAGTAATTGATTTTCAATTTATAATAATCCTTGCTATTAGCATAAGGCATCAAATCATCTTTTGTTTTTCCTAGTAAGTCTGCAACAGTAGTGAATGTGTAACCCTTTGCTCGGAAGTAACGAATGATCATTCCCGTAGCCAATACCGTCTGGCTTCTATCACCACCACCATCATGCAAAAGAATAATATTGCTGCTGTCTCCGTTGTCAATATTCCTTTTATACTCTTGTTTGACCCTACTAAAGATTGTGTCTGCATTAAAGTTCTTCAACTCACCTTTCTGCCAATCTTCGGGGTCCATGCTTTCGCCTACAGTTATATAATTTCGGGTTCTACTCAATGCTACTGGCACCAACTCCTCATTCTTTTCGGGTTCGCTATCTGCATTGAAGGGTGCCCTAAACATGACCAGACTTCGGCCAGTAATACACTCAATTAAAAGCTTGGTTGCATCCATTTCCAACAAAGCCCTATCCTTACTAACCTTACTCATGTCTGGATGAGTAAATGTGTGATTACCTAATTCATCCCCTTCTTTCAAGATCCTTTTTATCAAAGGAATATTATTTTCTGCTTCCATTCCTATCACAAAAAAGGTAGCAGGAACATGATAATAAGCCAAAGTATCTAATATTTCCCTGGTGTATTTAGGGTCAGGTCCATCATCATAAGTAAGAACTAGTTTTGGTTTAGATGTTTTTCCAAACTTCCTAACCACATAGGAAGAGGGTAATGCATCGTAACTTTCCTCACTGATTAACATACTGGCTGTATCAATTTCTGCTTTAATATGACCATCTGTTGGTGATGCCACTACATCCAATATTTCCCCTTCTCCTATATAATCTACCGTTCTACTTCCTTCGACTTTATTAAATTCATCGAAATTAAATTTCTTTAAGGCTGTTCTTGTCATAGGTAAATCGTAGAAACCCCAAAGACGACTATCCTCAGAACCTAGTCTCCATAAAGCTGTACCTGCTAAACCATATTCTGTGGCAAATCTGATGGCATTAAAGTTTGTTGCAGCATCTACGAAGTGTACATTATGAATCCGGTCCTTATCATCATAATATTGAAAGTGTGTGCCATAGGTATTATTATCAAAATCTACTACTGCATCACTCTCACGCGCAGTAACTAATGCTTGTTGATAGGTAAGTTCGGTTGCAGAGTCTTTGCTATCCCAATCATATCCACGATCCGCAATATCCAAAACAATTTTTCCTGCGGGTACATTTCTTGCAAGTCTATCAACATTTTCTTCTATCCATTTTTGATCACATATAGAACCTGCTTTTGTACTTCCGGAATGCTCATCATAAGCCATTAGGAAGATGTAGTCGTTACTATTGGTTAATTGTTTGTAATCGTATGTATTATACGGAGAGACATTTTGGGTAACTAAAAAATTATTTTCGTGTAACCTTGAATACAAGTCTCTTTGAAAAGAAGCTAGAGCCTTTCTGTTTTTTAGTTTAATATCTTCTAGGTCTATATTTATTCCTGCAAAGCGTAGCCTATGAAGTTGTTTTAATATATCTGTTATTAATCGTTCCCTTTTTGAGGGATTTTCAATTATTCGTATTAAAGCAGGTGTTGTGGATTGATTATTATAACTATTTGACAGCATTGGAACCATTTTTACATGAGCTCCTTTAATAATATCAAATGCTTCTTTATCAATATTTGTAGTTAATGTATCGCCTTTTGGATCAATAAAAAACCACTCTGGCAAAACAAGATTAACTTTTCCTATATTTCTCCTAAGTGAAAAGGTTGATTGTGGATCCCATGGCATATAAAAAGCTGCTCTTATGCCAAGACTATCGCTGAAGTAATTTGAGTTAGATAAGTTTAATACTGTATCTTTCTGTCCAACACCTTTTCCTACAGCCCACTGATTATTTATATACTTTCTGAAGCCTTTATATTCTTTTCCCATATCGCTTTCTCTATAGGCGGGGGCTTCTGTTAATACCTTTTTGATAGCCCGTACATCTACAGGTATCTTATCGTTAGATTTAGAAACACTTTTTAGTGTAATACTAATAACAACAATAGCTATAATGAAAATTAAAAAAAATATCCTAGAACCCCATTTTAGTCTCTGCCAACGGGATGGATTACTTGTTTGAAAAATTTGTTGTGACTCAGACATATATTATTAAACAAGCTACAAAGATGCCCGAGTTTTTCTAATATTCATACTGTTTAAGCATTATTTATAGTATCCGTTATCACTAATTTCTTTATTTACCGTATCTGGTACTAAATATTGGATACTTTTTCCTGCTTTTATATTATTTCGGATAGTAGTAGCGGCTATTTCCAGTAACGGGGCTTTTAATATTTTAACGTTTTCAGTTTCACCATTTTCTTTCATTTCAAAGCCTGGTCTTTCATAGATAATAAAAGAATAGTTCTTTTTTAATACTTCGGCATTCTTCCAATTATTAATATTCTGGAAACTATCACTACCCATTACAATACTAAACTTATGTTTCGGGTACTTTTCTTCCAGATATATCAGGGTGTCAATGGTGTAAGACGGCTTAGAAAGTCTAAACTCTATATCAGATGCTTTCAGTTTTGGGTTATCTTCTATTGCTTTTTGAATAAGGTGCAATCTGTGGTACTCATTCAATAGTGTATGACTAGGTTTTAAAGGATTTTGCGGACTAATAACCAACCATACCTGATTCATATCTGTAAAGTTGATTACATGGTTGGCAATTATGAGGTGACCAATATGAATGGGATTAAAAGAACCGAAGTATAAACCAATATTCATTTTCAAATACTATTAAACTTCTTCCAAAAAGATACTGTTAGCCTCACTCAACCGAAGACTCAAATTATATCCTGCAACAGCAATAGAAATTGGGTCACCCAGTGGTGCCACTTGAATCACTTTTACTTCTTCGCCAGGAACACAGCCCATTTCCATCAACTTAATAAAAATATCATCCTTTTCAAATGAATGTATCACCGCTCTCTGACCTATTCCCAACTCACTTAGTCTTCTCATTTCAATTTTTTAAAACTACAATATCCTCTCTGATATCTTATGTTGCAAAAATAAACCCGATACGTTTGTCTTTTCTTACGATTTTTGAAGTTGTAAAAGTAAATATTAATTATGGCGAGAGTAAAGTTTAATTATGCGGACAGAAAGTTATCCATTTCAGATAAAACAAAACTCAAATCTTTTATTTCATCCTTATTTAAAAGTGAAAACATTTCCTTGTCCGAACTTAATTACATCTTTTGTTCTGATGAATACCTACTTCAAATTAATAAAGACCACCTCAATCATGATTACTATACCGATATCATTACTTTTTCATTGGAAGAAAAAGGTGAACCTGTGATTGGTGAAATCTACATCAGTATTGATAGAATAAAAGACAACGCAATATCTCAAAAAGCAAATCTTTTAAACGAAACACTTCGGGTTTTATTTCATGGTTGCCTGCATTTATGTGGTTATTTAGATAAGAAACCAAAAGACATAAAACTTATGCGAGAGAAAGAGGATTTTTACATCAACCAATACCTTTCTTTATGATTATGTTCCACGTGGAACAATTTATTTTTAAGTAAGTCCGAAGAATTATCTTCTTTTATGGATGTTCCACGTGGAACGAATTTGGAAAAACTTCAACCCATCAATAGCTGCGAGATTATCTTTGCCGACTAATAATTAGAAAAAGAATGTTTCAAGAATATGACGTAATTGTAGTTGGTGCTGGTCACGCTGGTTCTGAAGCTGCCGCCGCCGCTGCTAACATGGGAAGTAAAACACTTCTGATAACTATGAATATGCAAACTATAGGTCAGATGAGTTGTAACCCAGCAATGGGCGGTATTGCCAAAGGTCAGATTGTACGTGAGATAGACGCCATTGGTGGCTACAGTGGAATAGTTACCGACCTTACAATGATTCAATTTAGGATGCTAAACAAAAGTAAAGGTCCGGCAATGTGGAGCCCTCGAGCACAAAGTGACCGTATGTTGTTTGCTGCTAAATGGAGAGAAATGCTGGAACACACCAATAATCTGGATTTTTATCAAGATATGGTGCGTTCTCTTATAATAGAAAAAGGAAAGGTTTGCGGTGTAGTTACAGGTTTGGGTAATACGATAAAAGCTAAAAGTGTTGTTATAACAAGTGGTACTTTTTTGAATGGTATTATACATATTGGTGAAAAACAATTGGGCGGTGGACGAGTAGGAGAGAAGGCTGCAACGGGTATTACCGAGCAATTGGTGGAATATGGTTTTGAAGCTGACCGATTAAAAACAGGTACTCCGCCAAGAGTGGACAGTAGAAGTTTGGATTATAGTAAAATGGAAGAGCAAAAAGGGGATGAGGTAATAACTGGTTTCTCTTACCTGGATCTTCCTTTGATTAAGCCCGAACAACAACGCAGTTGCCACATCACTTATACAAATAATGAAGTACACGATTTATTAAGGACGGGCTTTGATAGAAGTCCGATGTTTCAAGGAAGAATTGAAGGTCGTGGTCCACGTTATTGCCCTAGTGTAGAAGATAAAATTAATCGGTTTGCGGACAAAGAACGCCACCAGATATTTGTAGAACCCGAAGGTTGGAATACAGTGGAAATCTATGTAAATGGTTTTTCTACTTCTCTTCCCGAAGATGTGCAAGTGAAAGCTTTGCGCAAAGTACCTGGTTTTGAAAACTGTAAGTTCTTCCGTCCTGGTTATGCCATCGAATATGATTTCTTTCAACCAACCCAGTTAACGCATACATTAGAAACTAAACTGGTAAAGAATTTATTCTTTGCGGGACAAATTAATGGTACTACTGGCTATGAAGAAGCGGCTTGCCAAGGATTGATGGCGGGCATTAATGCACACCTTGCCGTGAAGGAAGAAGAACCATTTATTCTGAAAAGAAATGAAGCCTATATTGGTGTATTGATTGATGACTTGATAAGTAAAGGTACCGATGAGCCTTACCGAATGTTTACTAGTCGTGCAGAATTTCGAACACTACTAAGACAAGATAATGCAGATATCCGTCTCACAGCTTTAAGTAATAAGATTGGTTTGGCTTCTCAGGAACGTTTGGATAAAGTGGAGCAAAAACTTCAAAATGTATCGGATATTAAAAAAATACTCAGCACATTCAATGTAGAAGCGGCTGATATTAACCCCTATTTTGAAACCATAGATTCAGCTATTCTTGATGATAAACAAAAAGCTTCCAAAATTATTCTTCGTCCCAACGTAACATTGGATGGTATGCTTCAGGCTGTTCCAAGTTTGGCGACAGCTTTGGAAACGTATGATACCGATAGTTTGGAACAAGCGGAGATTCAGGTTAAATATGAAACCTATATTCGTAAAGAAGAGGATTTGGTAGAAAAAGTAAGTCACTTAGAAAATTTAGTTATTCCAGATACTTTTGATTTTGAAAAACTAACAGCTATTTCTAGCGAAGCAAAACAAAAGTTTAAAACTATTCGTCCACGTACTCTTGGACAAGCCAGTAGAATCAGTGGTGTTAGTCCGAGTGATATCCAGATATTGATGGTCTATATGGGCCGATAGATTATAAATTTAGAATACTCTTTTATAAAAAAGCACTCAATAAATACTGGGTGCTTTTTTATTTTATTCAATTGAATAAAAAATAACCTTTCTGTCCATTTTTATTTTGTTTAATATTATTAATAAAAATTAGTATTAATATAAAACAATTTTAATGCGGATTAAAATACCCTAATTCCCTCTTTTTGGCGTCTTACTACCCCATTTAACACTTTTATGCCCAATTGAATGCCGCCTACACTGAGCTGTAGCCTTACCATAACCCAGTAAAAATTTTCTATGCCAAGGAAACAGCCCTTAGTACCGGCCTATTTTGATTTTAATCCGCATTAAAATGACTTTAATTTAAACAATAAAAAATACATTATCAAATATTAATTAGTTAAGTACGGAAAAAATAGTTTATCTTTCCAAAATAATTTTTTATTTTAATTCCTAACGATGCATACCGAAAGAGTTTTAGTTGATTATTCCACGAATATGTATACAGATGGTCAGTTAGTTACTGAAACCATGAGCATTGAAGGTAGCCTGGAAGGCAATGCCAACTATCCTATGCCCTCTCCAACTATTGCAGCAATAACAACTGCGCGAACCGAATTTCAAGTTGCATTAGCTGCGGCACATAATGGTAATGTTACCCAAACTGCTACAAAAAATGAAAAAAGAAAGGTATTAGAAGGATTGTTACACATATTAGGTGCGTATGTACAATTAACTAGTGGCGGCGTTAAATCTGTTATTCTTTCATCAGGAATGCATGTGGCAGCACTTTCCGGAAGTGTTGGTGAATTTGGTGTTGTTTCTGATTTTAAAGTGCTTACGCTAGAAGCAAAAAATAAAGTATTGATGAGTTGTAAAGCTGTTCCTAAGGCATTGTTTTATGAAGGAGCGTACACACTTGCTCCTGCAACCGATACAAGTGAATGGAAAACGGTAACTGGTACAACTCATGAGATAGTTATTACCGGATTGCCAAGCTTTGTTCCTTATGAGTTTAAAATGGCTGCCTGTGGTACCAACAAAGAAAGAAATTATAGTACACCAATAACAAGAGCAGCGGGTTAATTAATAGTTATTAATTGATAATTTATAATTAAAG
Organism: uncultured Chitinophagaceae bacterium; assembly: GCA_903895845.1. Lineage (GTDB taxonomy): Bacteria > Bacteroidota > Bacteroidia > Chitinophagales > Chitinophagaceae > Parasediminibacterium. Next base: position 9,057 of record CAITVK010000060.1, on the reverse strand, counting down.
AACTCAATAAAATAAAAAATGGTTTTAGATAAATAAAAGTATCTAAAACCATTTCTATTAATAAACAACCAACTTGTATATTAACTGTCAAGTATAAATTATCAATTACCCTAATAGTCCTACTTTCCTACTTATCCAAAACATTCTATCAATAAGGAATTAGAATTTCATTTTTTCTTCCAAAAAGCTTCTAACTGTTAAACTTTATTCTACATTCTTGTCTGTTAATGACAGTAAAATAACTACTATGCTCACTCTACAGATTTCTTTGTTTAAATTACTGTTTCACGTTTCTACCGACTTAACTAGTTTTTTGTTTTAATAACAAATTTATAATACAAAATCCCCTTATTTTTGAGACGGATACAGGAATCTTTCTTTGCATAGGCTTATTTGGATAATGGTTTTAATGTATTCACAATTACTCATCCAACTAATTTATTTTCCATAAAATTTACACACTTAAAACAAAAATAACAATGACAACAACAAGAAAAATTACACAAATCGTAGCAGGGGTATCCCTTATGGTGCTTTCCCTGAATGTTACTGCCCAAACTGAACAAACCACTAAAGATTGGATTAGGCAGAAAATTGAAAAGTATGGTGGTACCGAAGTTACCTACAAGCCCCAATCTAAGGCAGCAACAGAGGTAGCTATCAAGTATCAAACCTATTACTATGGAGGAGATACTATTAAAATTCAAGAAACCCGTGTTTTAAAAGGGGGAAGTAAGCTTACAAACATTTACACTTTTAGAATTGATGATTTGACTGGAATAACAAGTTTGGCAGGTAGCAATGATGTTTTTGATTTTAAAACCGATAAAAACAAAGTTATTCTTCAAGAAATAAACAGTAAAACAAACCAACCAAAAACTGCTTACTATACCAACCACGTACGCACAAAAATTTGGTTTGTATCTGCTAAGGAGTTGAATAAGGAAGAAAATATTGAACAAAGGTTTTTAAAGGCTTTTCAATTTATGGCGGGAATAAACAATGCTAAACCAAAAACTGAAAGTAAAGAAGCTTTCTAGCAACATATTTATATACTGGCTTTTTAATAACAAAAACCTCTTTTGTCTTTGTCTGGACAAAAGAGGTTTTTTATTTAGAAAGTCGCTTATTAGGGCTACCCTAATAGTCCCGCTTTCCTACTAATCTCCAACATTCTGTCAATAGGTTTTTTAGAGGCTATACGTAAGTTTTCATCCATCAGTATTTCTGGCTGTTCATACTTCATACATAAGTATAGTTTTTCTAGTGTATTTAGCTTCATGTGTGGACAATCGTTGCACGCACAATTGTTTGTAGGCGGAGCCGGAATAAACGTCTTATTTGGGGCATCTTTTTGCATTTGATGCAGAATACCCGTTTCTGTTGCCACAATAAAGGTATTACACTCCGAAGCAACTGAATATTTGAGTATCTGAGTGGTGCTTCCTATATAATCAGAAATTCTAAGTATGGCTTCTTCACATTCAGGGTGCGCAAGAACCTGCGCTTCGGGATGTCTTATTTTTAGTTTTGTAATCTTTTCCAGACTGAATATCTCATGAACCATACAAGCACCATTCCATAGCAACATGTTCCTTCCGGTCTTTTTATTAAGGTACGCCCCTAAGTTTTTATCGGGCGCAAAAAGAATCGGTTGATCGGCAGGAACACTATTAATGATGGCCTCAGCATTGCTACTTGTGCAGATAATGTCGCTTAATGCTTTTATGTCTGCCGAACAATTGATGTAGGATATTACTAAATGGTCGCTATGCTTCTCTTTAAACGCCTTAAACAGGTCTCTTGGGGCAGAATCAGCTAAAGAACATCCAGCGTTCAAATCGGGGAGGAGAACCTTTTTTGTCGGGTTCAGGATTTTTGCTGTTTCGGCCATAAAATGAACCCCTGCAAACACAATCATATCGGCATCTGTGCTCTGCGCTTTTTGAGCTAGTCCCAAACTATCTCCAATATAATCAGCAATATCCTGAATGTCGGGCTCCTGGTAGAAGTGTGCCAGAATAATGGCATTTTTTTCTTTCTTCAGTTTTTCAATTTCCTCAAATAAATCCAAAGAAGGATCTACATCGAGATTAAGGTACCCATTTTCAAAAATTTTTTCTTTTGCTTTTTCAATGTTCATAACTCTTGTAATACTTCTTTAATAATACTTTATTTATATAACCCACTACTACTATTATGCATGTGGATATCGGGAAAACTTAGTTTTACACAGGCAGCGAAGTTAATAAGATGAAGGTTATTCACTCGTACTAACATTTAATAAACAAACTACAATCCTTTATAGATAAGGGATTGAGTGAGTTTTGAACAGAACAATATGAATTTAAAAGCAATTAGCACATTCAAGAGTTCACACTATATTAATATTGGGCTAACATGCATAACTAAGGATAAAAAAATCCTGCGTAAGCTTTTCAATAGAATTTTAAAATCTATTTATTACACAAATATCCCCTTTTAAAAATGAAAAATTGACCGTTATACACCAGAAAAGGAGGTTATAAACATGTTTAATGTGTACTATTTTATTTTGAAAAGTGAGATTTGTTACTCGCATTAGAATAAAAAAAATGCCTTACTATTTGTTAACATAACGAATGATAAAAGCAGCTTGAATTAGGCTGTTTTTTCCACATATTTTTTAAACATATTATTCCCCTATTTTTGCCATCCTAAAAAATTAATTAATAATTATTTATTATGTCTGTTATTCAAAAGATTCGTGATAAGGGTGCCTGGATTATGTTTGGGCTGATTGCTATTGCTTTAATTTCATTTATCCTACAAGATAGGGCACTTGGTGGAGGAAGAGGCGGTATTTTTACTAATACAAGTACACTAGGAAAAGTAAATGGTGTAACTATTGAACGTGTTGACTTTGAAAATGAGTTGGCTACGATGCAAAAATTGTATGGTCAGCAAGCTGGGAACAGAGAGCAACTGATTCCTAATGTATGGAACCAAGATGTTGAACGTATCATCAACAACCAGGAATATGATAAGTTAGGATTGACTGTTAGTGATAAAGAATTGTCTGATATCTTGTTCGATCCACAACAATCTCCGTTAAAAAGAGAATTTACCGACGAAAAAACAGGTGTATTTGATGTAGATAAAGCAAAACAAATCATCACTCAAGTAAAAAAGAGCAAGAATGCTGAGCAAATTGAGATGATTAATGAAGCTTATCTTAAACCAACTATCGAACAGAAGCTACGGTCAAAATATAGCGACCTGTTGCAACATTCTGTGTACATACCAAAATGGTTAGTTGAAAAAACACAAGCAGATAACAATGCAATTGCATCTATTAGCTATGTAGCGGTTCCATATAATACTATAATAGACTCTACAATTAAGGTATCTGATGATGAAATTGTGGCTTATGCGCAAAAACACCACAAAGAATACGACAAAGAAGAGGAAACAAGGGGTATTACCTATGTAGCATTTGATGCAACACCAAGTGGAGCAGATAGTGCTGCAACATTGGCTTCTATCAGCGCGTTGAAAGGTGATTTTGTTGCTACAAAAGATGAAAAAGCGTACTTAGGAAAAGTTGGAAGTGAGATAGCTTTCAAAAATGGTTATTTCTCTAAAGCAAAAGTTGAGTCAGCAAAGAAAGATAGCATCTTCAAATTGGGTATTGGTCAGACGTATGGTCCTTATTTAGACGGAAATAATTATGTTATTGCAAAATTGATTGGCACAAAGAACTGGCCAGACAGTGCAAAGGTTCGTCATATCTTGATTGCTACGACAGATCCAAAGAGTGGTCAGCAAATTAAAGAAGATAGCGTAGCAAAGAAATTGGCTGATAGCATACAAACTGCTATTGCTGGTGGTGCAAACTTCGATCAGCTTTGTGCAAAATATTCTGCTGACCCAGGAAGTAAGGATAAGGGTGGTGTTTATGATTTCTTCCCACAAGGACAAATGGTTCCTGAGTTTAATGAGTTTGCTTTTGACAAAGCTGTTGGTAGCAAGGGTGTAGTAAAAACTGATTATGGCTATCACTACATAGAAGTTTTGGGACAAAAGAATCCTCAACCGGCCTATAAGATTGCTTACTTGGCAAAACCAATTATTGCTAGTTCAGAAACAGTTTCTGCTGCAAGCACTGCTGCTGCTCAGTTCTCTTCACAAAACAAAAGCTTGCAAGATTTTAATGATAATGCCAAGAAAATTAATAAAGCAGGTTTAACTGCAAATGAAATAAAGGAAAATGATTCTTATGTTGGTGCACTAGGACAATCTCGCGAGCTAGTTCGTTGGGTTTATACACACGATAAAGGAGATGTTTCTGAACCATTTGAAGTAGGTGACAAATACATTGTTGCTATTGAAACAAGTATCAACAAACCTGGTTTACCAGATGTTTCTGTACTACGTCCTCAGGTTGAATCGTTGGCACGTAACGAAAAGAAAGCGAAACAAATTATAGAAAGTAAGTTCAAGGGAGCATCTTTAGAAGCAATCAGTCAAAGTACAGGTACACCAGTTACAAAAGCGGATAGCCTAATATTTACGAATGCTTTCATTCCTGGATTGGGTATGGAAAACAAAGTAATTGGTGCGGCTTTCAACAAAAATCTAAAAGGAAAAGTGAGTGAAGCGATTGCAGGATCAAGTGGAGTATATGCAATCAGAGTAGAAAACATAGGAGCAAAATCTACAACTACAGATGAGCAGACTTTGAAGCAGACCTTATTGCAACAACAACGTTCAGCTTTCTACAGAGGTGGTGATGCATTGCGTAAAGCTGCAACCATTAAGGATTATAGAAGTAAATTTTATTAATTCATGATAAGTATGATTTGAATGAATTAAATGATTTATTCAAAGAGAGAAGGCTTCCCAATAAACGGGAAGCCTTCTTTTTTGCATTTAGCGCAAACAAAAATATAAGAACAGATGTAATTTCGTATTTGATGAGTGAATCATTTAATTCATTCAAATCAGTTTAATCATAATTAAGACGATGGAAGCAACAATCGTAAATAAAGTAGCAGAAAGTGGGATTATAACATTAGATCTGGAGGAGTTTTATCCTAAAGGAGAGATATTGGTTTTTGATTTGAAGGAGTATCTTTTTATGGGATTGATTTTAAAAGAAAAAGACTACCGAGCTGCGTTACAAACTACAGAATGGGAAAAATATCAAAGTAAATATGTGGCCATTACCTGCACCGCAGACGCAGTCATACCAATGTGGGCATATATGTTGGCGGCTAATTATCTGCAACCTGTGGCTAAAGAGGTTGTTTTTGGGAATGAAGCGCAGTTAATCTCTACATTGATAACTAGAAAGCTCACTACTTTTAAAGGAGAGGAGTATCTGGATAAAAGAGTGGTGGTAAAAGGTTGTGGAGAGGTATCAATACCCGAAAGTGCTTATGTAGAAGTGACAGCTAAGCTCAGACCATTCGCAAAGAGTATTATGTATGGAGAACCCTGTAGCACAGTACCCATTTATAAGAAAGCAAAAGAGTAATAGGTTTTAAGTATTACGTTATACGTTAACAAAATAACCCGATTGATCCTGTCAATCGGGTTATTTTATTATATGGTTACTTCACTTCTATCTTCAATGGAGTGCCAGTGAACCAGATTGGAAAATTAAGGGTGTTGTTGGTATAATCTACCGAGGTATTTTGTTTTATTCCATTGACAAATACATTTTTAAAGGCCTTCGTTTGCACTATTGATAAGGTAAAAAGGGTGCTTACTGGTTTCCCTTTATAGTTTCCGTGGTTGGAACTGATGGAAAAAATGTAACCTTTATCTGTAATAGTCTGAGCAGAGAAGGATACCAATTCATACTGGTTTGAAACTAAGGCATTCTTGCTTGTTCCATCGTCAAAATATAAATTATAGGCCGACTTTTCGCTGGAAGGATAGTATTCAATCGTTAATTTATCATTCTTTAGGGCAGTTGTATTGGTAAAAATTTTCTCTTTATAGAGTGGTAAGATGGTTCCTGCCTTTACGTAAATAGGAATGGCATCGAGCGAGACAGATTCTTTGAATTGTTTTTCTCCTTTCTCTTTTTCCTTGGTGTTATAGTTGTACCAAACGCCAATTGGCAGGTAAACTGTTTTGAAATTGGTTGCCTTTTCCAGCACAGGTGCCACAATAATGTTCTCTCCCCAATAATATTCTTGGGTAGTAGCGCAAGCAATGGAATCTGTTGGGTTTTCATAATAAAGGGGTCGCATAAGAGGTTGCTTGTTTTTGGCTTGCTGATAGGCAAGGGTATAGTTGTACGCCAAAAACTGGTAACGCTGGTTTACTACCTTCTTAGCAATTGTTTTAAACGGCTCATCTATCAGTGCAGGTTCGGAAGGAAAGCTGAATGCTTGCTTATCTACCTCAAATAGGGCAGTACCATGTGGCCTGAAGATGGGCGTGAAAGCTGCCAACTGCAACCAACGGACATATAATTCATTATCCCCCGTTCCACCTGCAAAACCACCTACATCACTGTGCACATAAGGAACGCCACTCATACTCATGCCCAACAAAACGGGTAATTGTGCTTTCAGTCCACTCCAACTTCTGCTTACATCACCCGTCCAAGGAAAAATGCTGAAGCGTTGGGTGCCAGCAAATCCACTTCTATTGAGGCTAAACAATCTTTTGTTGGGATAATCGGTTGCATATTTATCAAACAACATCTTAGTCCAGTTATGTCCATACACATTATGCACTTCATCGGCGGCAAAGGGTCTGTTATATCCAAAATCTTTCAGGTTGTGAAACATAGCAGTCGGATGCATTTCGGGTTCGCCCAAATCTCCCCACCAACCTTCTACCCCTAAGGTCATTTGTTTTTTATAATACGTCCAAAACCAGTCTTTAGAATCTTTCCTGAAGATGTCAACCAATCCAGCATTGCCAAAATAGAACTCAGCAATCTGATAAGGATTACCAATACTATCCGTTGCCAGATAAGGTTTTGAACTATTGTAGGCCAATGTGTTTTTTACGATGAAAGGTTCGGTTACAAGGATGGTATTGATGTTGTTTTTTCTAAAATCGGCTATCATACCCTTCGGATTTGGCCACTTTGTTTTGTTAACCCAATCCAGATTGCCTAAACCGTTTTTGATACTATCGCCAAACCAGAACAGATCGAAGATAACGCCATCAACCGGGATGTTATCAGTCTTCATCTTACCATAAATTTCTTTTACTTGTGCCTCGCTGGTATAGCCAAACCTGCTCATCAGGTTGCCCAATGCCCAACGTGGGGGCAAAGGTTGCGTACCAGTGAGGGAATAGTAGTTCTGCAGCATTGTTTTGTAGTCTTTGCCCAGAATAATATAGAAAGTAAGTGCACCACTAACGGCACCATACTCCAAAACAGACGAATCTTTCTTGCCAATGTCTACATATCCCCTCGATGGGTTGTCGAAAAAGAGCGCATACCCTTTGGAGGAAGTAAAAAATGGAACACTATAGTTCAGATGGTCTGCCCCCTCGCCATATCCATACCAAGGTGCATTGTACAACTCCAGTTTGTACCCTCTTCTGTTTAGCGGCAACGCTCTTTCGCCCCCACCGTATATCTTTTCATCGGCAGATAGATTAAAATAAATGCCTCTATAGTTGTCTGTATGATGGGTGCCAGCAATAGTTACCGTATTGTTCACCAAAATAGCGTTACCATTTTGCACAACCGAACATTTATAAGGAATAGTCGTAGGTTTTAAGATGACAGCATCGCTGATATTTTCATTGTGGGTGTAACCATTGGGCTGAAACGTTACTTTGATGATGTCTGCCCGAAGTGGTATAAAGCTAAAGTTGCCATCAGGTGTTTTTAGTTTGGTAGATTGAGAGAAGGTGGATGTATTAGCCAATAATACAAGCAAAAGCAAGAATATATTTTTCATATAGTGAATAATTAGTAGGATAAAAGTAAGTATTTAGAAGCTGTTTGAGATAACTAACGTGAGTTCTAAATAAAAAGAAGTTTGTGGGTGCATTCCTTTAGTTATTCTGATGCCTTCTAATGCACGACAAGTATAGGAAATTAGAACAAAAGCAGTAGGACTAGTTTTAATTAAAAAAAGGATGCTTTCTAGGCATCCTTTTTATTGTTAATTTGAAGAATCTTATTTTATTATTACCTCTTTGCTTGATACATGACCATTCTCATTAGTTACACGCTTCCTTTCACAGCCACCGATATGGTATTGCTCCAGTTGCCTATCTGTACATTTTTATAGCGATAAATAATTTTGTATCTCCATATCACTTCCACGCCAGATGCTGGCAATGCAGAGTTATCTATATAATTAGGACCATTGCTCACATTCAAAAATACAAAACCTGTCCCGGCATCCTTCCAGATTTCAAAGCCATCATAGCCGCCAATAGCGGTGTGCAAGGTAGGATGCCCCGCACTCATCACTTTCAAAGACAAATCGGGCGTGCCCGTTTCTAAAGTAGCTGTAGTTACTTCTTCAAAAATGCCCAATGCCTTGGCAATATCGTCGGTAAGTTTACCCGATCTTACACATTGCTGAGCTACTTTTCCAAAAAGGCTTTCTACATCCGCATTGCACACCGGCGGAGGAGCAGGCGTGGTAGGATAGGCTGTCAACACGGGCAATGCACCCAATACACCGCCCCCCTTGCCACTCCGCATCAAGTCCTTATACGCCGTAAACGCAATAGCGGAGGTCTGATTTTTTGCTTGGATACCCAAAACAAAGGTCATGAATACGCTGCCCTTGTTCAGTTCGATCATGTCATCAGCATGTGCATTCAAATCACTTTCATAGGTGGGATACTCTAGCGAAACGTGGTATTTGAGTACCATAATTTTTTTATTTATTGTTAATAATCTGGTCAAGTAACGCTTTCTGTGGAATAAAACTTTTTTATTTTGAAATTAAAAAATATTATTTTCATAAATCTTCAGGTTTCAATAACCAATTACCAGTACATCTCATCTTTTGCTTCGCTGATACATAAGAATTAATCGAAAAAAATACACTTAAAAGTCCAAAACATACAGAATCC
>CAITVK010000059.1 GCA_903895845.1 uncultured Chitinophagaceae bacterium | reverse complement strand
GATACATAAGAATTAATCGAAAAAAATACACTTAAAAGTCCAAAACATACAGAATCCCACACACTATTGCCATTTCTTGGGGCAAAGTGACCATAATGAGAAGAGAAATGGCCACTTTGCAAAGAGAAATGGTCACTTTGCCCCAAGAAATGGCAATAATGCGAGGACAAATGACCATTTTGCCTTGAGAAATGGCCACTTTGCCCCGAGAAATGGCTATAGTGCGAGGACAAATGGCCACTTTGCAAAGAGAAATGGTCACTTTGCCCCGAGAAATGGCAATAGTGCGAGGACAAATGGCCATTTTGCCTTGAGAAGTGTACGTTTTGCAGCAAAAAGCCATTAAAGCATATAATTAAATAGAGTACGTAGTTTGTCTATCGGATATGTACGTACAGTATCTATTTAAATAGATGCGTATATACTTTATGTAAACAAACCCTTACATTTGTTATTGAAACTGATGCAGAGACAGGGTTTGAAGGATATTAGTAAAATTAGGCTTTGATAACAAACCTGCGTCTATTTAAGAGTTGTGCGATATATATAATGTTGTATAATAAAATATAGTACAAAAAATTGATTATCAATACTTTTTAATCTGATTAGCCAAAATGTTATATTATTTTGTATTATAAATTAGTGTCCCTTATTTGTATTTTTGTCCCATATTTGTACCCTAAAATACAAGGATATGGCGTCGGTAACACTCAGGGCTAAAGCAATTGACAAGAAGGGATTTTCATTATATCTTGATATCTATAACGAGGGGAATCGCTACAAGGAATACCTAAAACTATATGTGTCCAAGGACTATACAAAACCTGAGAATAAGAACATACTGAAGCATGATAAGGATAGCTGGGAACTGGCAGATGCCATCCGATCCAAACGACTCTTGATTGTCAAGGAAAGTGCTGCGGGATTTATCCCTAAACAGAACAAACAGGATTTCATTGCTTATTACAAAAAACAAGCTGCCATCAAAGTCCACTCCACCTACCATAATGCACTGCAGCATTTAATTGTTTTTAATGGCAGAGACAACTTACCTTTCAAACAGCTGGATGAACATTTTTTAAAGGATTTTATTGATTACCTGCAACAACAACAATTGAGCACATCCTCTGTGCGGCTCTACTTGTCGAGGATGAATATTATCCTCAATCTCGCAGTTGCTGATAAGATTATAGTCGCCAATCCGTTTAATTTCCTAAAAAGAGGCAAGGGGGGCGATATACCTGCCAAGAAACAAAAGAAGATTGAATATCTCACACTAGATGAACTGAGAAAGTTTCAGGCTGTAGATATAAAACGTTCCGATGTCAAGGATTTCTTTTTATTCTCTTGTTTCACAGGTTTAAGGGAAAGTGATTTGTTGAAACTAAAGTGGAAGGATATATTGGATGGTACACTTACCTACTCACAGAAGAAACAAAGGGATTCCATCACGTACTATATGCCATTGTCAAAACAAGCAATGGTACTTTTGGATAGTATCAAGGATTTTCAAAGCGTAACAAGATATAAGGATAGTGAGTATGTCTTTGCACATCTGGGCTCTAAACGCAATGTGCTGGTCTGTCTGAAAAAAATTGCTGACAAAGCTGGTATTGACAAGAATGTGCATATCCATGTAGGGCGCCACACCTTTGCAACAATGTCATTGACACACGGCGTTTCCCTGTATACGGTTTCTAAATTATTGGGACATTCAAGTATTGCTGTTACGCAGGTTTACGCAGAGATAGTGGATGAGATAAAGCAAAAAGCTTCTGAACTATTGCCAATGCTCTAAATGTAGCTACAATAGAAAATTAAATTAATGGGTAAAGATTATTTAATAAAAACACACTCATGAACAAAACTTCATTGCCGGAGTACCATATTGAACTTACAGAATTGAGGAATTTTGTGAACAACCAAATGGAAACAGGAAAACTGGACCCTGTCCAAGTAATGGTAGTTTTTAAAAGTTTAAAGGACGCGGTAATGGGGACTGAGATAAAACCATTCCTGAGTGCTCCTGTCAAAGGTGAATCGAACTCCTACTATGAAAAGTATTACAATCTTGAGCGTCATCCAGAATATGCAACCAAGAATATTCCCGAGTTTTTCTCAAATGAAAAGGACTTCTATGACCTGGATGCCATACTCAATATTTATAAAGAAAAAATAAAGACGGAGTCGTTTAAAATATTGTTTCTGTTAAAGCTGTATCAATTGGAATCTACAGGACTATCAATTGAAGGATTTCTGGATTTTCAGGTTCATGATAATTTTTATGGTGATAAAGAAAATCTAAATAGTTTTCTTTATCAATTTCTGGCAAATGACGGCATTTTCTGTCTTTTGCCAACAACAATATCTTCGTTAGAAAATTGGATTAGTAAGGAAGAAACAGATGAAGTTAACCTAAAGAAAACTAAAGAGAAATCAAAGGGAAGCATAATAAAGGTCTCTGATAATTCTGTTTCGAATTTCAAAGAGGAAGTAGAGATAAAAGGTCATTTTAGTATAGAGGAAATCAGAAAATATTTTTCATTTCTTTACGAAGAAAAATCTGCGAATAAGAAACCCTTTTTAGAAAAAGAGAAAGTGGATGAAATATTTAAGAATGGATTAATCATACCTTCAAAACCAATAGAACCAAAATACCAGCTAAATGTGACTCGTAAATACCCTAAAACTATTATTGATTATGCTATTCAGGATTTCTGGACAAAGCACTCTATTAAGCTTAAAGACAAGGGACTTTACCTAAAATTTTTTGGCAGTTATATTGAGAATTATCAAGCAGCAGTTGAATCCGATGAAAAGCTTGATTTGATATTGTCTAATTTTTCAGGAACGAAGACGGGTCGAAATAAGGTCAAATGGGAGAAATATCTTCCAGAAAGATTTAATTAAACAAAGACTAGTCACCATAATTGCAATTTTTTTTCATTTAAGGGCACTTAATAAAAAATAGTGCACTAACTGCACTAGCCGTAGTGCAGTTAGTGCACTATTCTAACGTTGGGTAGTTATGCGGTAGCAATTGCCAATTTACTTTTGTGAAAACAAATCAAAAGCAATGGCAGAAAATATTCGTGACGTAAGATTAATAGACATAACGGTCGGGGAACTGATAGAACTACTTGATGGTAGGTATACCAATAAGAAACAGCAAAGTCAACAGGCTGACACGTTTTTGAAGGTGGATGACTGTGCAACTATTACAGGCTATACTGAAGAGTATATCCGACAGTTAGTCTTTAAAAGAAAAATACCCTTTACGAAGCTGAATAACGGTACACTTCGGTTTGTCAAAAAAGATATTATTGATTGGATGGGTAATAATAAAAGTATTCCTATTGAAGTGGCTGCCCAACGCTACATAGAAACTACTAACATTGGGAACCGGGGTAACACATTTAACAGACTCAATAAATGATTAATATTATGGAAACCAGAACTTGTGCTTATTGTGGAGATGACATGCCAAATAGCAGAAACAAAAACAGCAGGTATTGCTGTCATGAATGCTACTACGAAAACAAGAAGAATCGAGCCGTTGAAACAAATAAACAGCTTAATCAGGAAAGGATATTATTGTTCAATGACAAAATTGTTGAAGCAATTTATGAGCAGTATTTAGAGAAAAAGTATATATTGTATATATCAAGTATAGAATTAATTAAGAATAATTTTAACTGGAGTATTTATTCGGGTGAGGTAATGATTGAAGGAATCAAAGCAAAGAAACTTTTACGTTATGCGTATACCCTATTTACCAACCAAACCGTAAGAATATGGAAATTATAAACGAACTTCTGTCAGATAATATTGGGTATTTGAACGCACTTAGAAGCGCAGAGGTTTTACCTGCAGTTAATTCAGCACCAATGAAACTTTCGACCTTGATGAGATATACTTTGATTGCAGGCGGATTATCTCTGTTAGTATATATCATTCATAATTCTCATGGTAGGGAAAAGAATAAGGGCTGATTAAAAGGTGATTTATTACACTGATGGGTTAATATACTGCCAAAAATTTATTTTTATCAGTACTTGCTGATTCCCTGGAAATCATACTTAAAGTATTCATTTATTTATGGCATTGAATTGATAAAAAAATAGTTGCCTTTTTTATCTTAATTAGAATTAGATAGTGATGAGTTGCTTTTTTTACTTTAGAGGGTTGAAAAAATCCAACAAAAACTAAAGTGGCAATTACTAATGAAATCAGTAGAAATAATACATTTTAAATTATTGAATCAACCAAAGAATCTAATAAAAGAAATAGAAATAACGGGTTAGTATTTATGGTGCATAACAGTATATGACAGATAAAAAAAACTTGCCTATAACTTTGTAATCCGAATTGCTTCTCATTCAGAAAAACAATATTAATGCAGGCACTACTAGGCGTAATTTTTCATTTTATCGGCGGCTTCGCTTCTGGCAGTTTTTATCTTCCCTATAAAAAAGTAAAAGGATGGAGTTGGGAGAGTTTTTGGATTGTGGGTGGCTTGTTTTCTTGGTTGATTGTACCTCCTGTTGCTGCCTACCTTACCATTCCCGGTTTTGGTGAAATCATTCATAATACGGCTTCTTCTATTTTGGGGGTGACCTATCTGATGGGTTTATTATGGGGTATTGGTGGCCTTACTTATGGCTTGGGCGTTAGGTATTTGGGCGTTTCCTTGGGCAGTTCCATCATACTTGGCTTGTGCTCGGTGTTCGGTGCATTGATCCCATCAATATATTATTACTATCATCCAACCGATGGGAAAACCACCATAGTGGAATTGTTTACCAGCCATTGGGGTATCTTGGTGATTATAGGATTGGTCGTTTGTATAGTTGGTATCATCATCTGCGGAAAAGCTGGTTACAGGAAAGACAAAGAACTAGGTGGCAAACATACAGATGCCTCTGGAAGCGAATTTGAATTGGTGAAAGGGTTGATATTGGCCATTGTTTCGGGTGTTTTGAGTGCGTGTTTTAGTTTTGGGATCGAAGCGGGGGCATCAATGGGTGCTACCGCCAATGAAATATGGAAAGCTGCAAATCCCGGACAAGCTGAATTTTTGTTTAGGAACAATGTAATATTCGTAGTAATACTTTGGGGTGGATTGACCACCAACTTCGTTTGGTGTATGTACCTAAACTTACGAAACAAATCGTTTGCTGATTACACAAACAAACAATCACCTCTGTTAAAGAACTATTTATTGTGTGCATTGGGCGGTACGATGTGGTTCTTGCAATTCTTCTTTTATGGTATGGGCGAAAGTAAAATGGGTAATGGGGCAAGCTCGTGGATACTGCACATGTCGTTTATCATATTGGTAGCAAACATGTGGGGATTGTCATTTAAAGAATGGAAGGGGGTCAGCAAAAAGACATTAACTACCATTGGAATCGGTATAGTAACCATCATTGCTTCGGTGATTATTGTAGGTTATGGTAACTCTTTGAAACCCTAGAATAGTGATTAATGTAAGCTTTCAGCCGATTTGTTCACTTGAACAGAACGTTTCGTTCACCTGTACGGAAGCTCCGTAAGCCTTTACGAAGGGTTTGTTCAACTGAACGGAAAGCCCGTAAGCCCTTACGAAAACTTCGTTCGAGTGTACGGAAGCTCCGTAAGCCCTTACGAAGGATTTGTTCAAGTGAACGGAAAGCTCGTAAGCCCTTACGGAACCTCCGTCCAAGTGAACAAATTGTGATAAACGGCTTTTCAAAGCATAGGCTAGTAAAATTTCAGCTCAGTAAAATGGGCAATTGGGTAATTATTGTATCATTCAGATCATTTAATCAATATTAATATTATGAGTAACAAAGCATTAAGCGCCGAAAGTTTTAAACACGTTAGTTATTTGTGGGATGATGCAAAGGCAGCATCAATGGCTGGGGATGAAGTGGCATTATTAATTTATCGTTCCAATTTGTTAGGGGCAGATTTAAGATTGACAAACTATGGTGGTGGTAACACTTCTTGTAAGTCAATGGCTAAAGATCCATTGACTGGAACAGAGGTAGAGGTTATGTGGGTAAAAGGTAGTGGTGGAGATTTAGGTTCTATCAAAAGAAGTGGTCTTGCTGCATTGTATGTAGATAAGTTGAGAAGCCTTAAAAATGTTTATCGTGGCATTGAACATGAAGACGAAATGGTTGAATTATTTAATCATTGCATCTATGATTTAGCTTCTAAAGCTCCTTCCATCGATACTCCTTTGCATGGTTTTCTTCCTTTTAAACATATAGATCACCTTCATCCTGATGCGGCTATTGCTATTGCTGCTGCAAAAGATGGTAAGCAAATTACGCATGATTTGTTTGGTGGTAAGATAGGTTGGGTGCCTTGGCAAAAGCCAGGTTTTGATTTGGGTTTGCAACTAAAACAATGCTTGGATGAAAACCCTGGTATCATTGGTATCATGTTGGGTTCTCATGGTTTATTTACTTGGGGCGATACTGCTTACGAAAGTTACATCAACACTTTGGAAGTAATTGAAAAATGTGCAGAATATCTTCAACAAAATATTGGTAAGAAAGCACCAGTATTTGGTGGTCAAAAACTAGAATCATTGCCTAAAGAAGGAAGACTTTCTCAAGCTGCTTCTTTGGCTCCAATCCTTCGTGGTTTCTGCTCTTCTCATTCCACCCTTCAGGGGGGCAAGGGGGGCATGATTGGTCATTTTACCGATGATGATAGAGTTTTAGAATATATCAATTCAAACGACCTTGACAGATTGGCTCCTTTGGGTACAAGTTGTCCAGACCATTTCTTGCGTACTAAGATTAGTCCATTAGTATTGGATATCGCTGCAGGAGATGATTTAAGCGATGTAGAAGCCATTAAGGCTAAACTTGCTCCTCAGTTCGAAGCTTACCGTGCAATGTATTCTGAATATTACAACACTTGCAAACACCCGAATAGCCCTGCTATCCGTGATGCAAATCCTGTTGTTATCTTGTTCAGAGGTGTTGGTATGTTCACTTTTGCAAAAGATAAGCAAACTGCGCGTGTGGCTGCTGAGTTTTATATCAATGCTATCAACGTAATGAAGGGTGCAGAAGCTATTTCTGAATACACTTCATTGCCTCGTCAAGAAGCTTTCAATATTGAATATTGGTTGCTAGAAGAAGCTAAACTTCAACGTATGCCTAAGCCAAAAGCATTGAGCGGACGTATTGCTTTGGTAACTGGTAGTGCTGGTGGTATTGGTAAGGCAATAGCTAAGAAGTTTGTTGAAGAGGGTGCTTATGTAATCCTTAACGATATGAACGCTGAGCGTTTAGCCGAAGCTGGCGAAGAATTCAAGGGTCTTTATGGTAAGGACGCTTACACTACAGCTGTGTTGGATGTTACCAACGAAGCGCAGATTAAGTCTTCTATGAACATTGCTGCATTGGCTTTTGGTGGTGTAGATATCATAGTAAATAATGCAGGCTTGTCTATTTCTAAAACTATTGCTGACCATACTGAAAAGGACTGGGATTTATTGTATGATGTATTGGTAAAAGGACAGTTCTTTGTTACACAAGCTGCTGTTGCTGTAATGCATAAGCAAGCTATTGGTGGCGACGTAATCAATATTGTTAGTAAAAACGCCTTGGTAAGCGGACCAAACAATGCGGGTTATGGTAGTGCAAAAGCTGCGCAACTACACCTTAGCCGTTTGAATGCTGCTGAATTGGGTGGAGATAAAATAAGGGTGAATACCATTAATCCAGATGCAGTTATTAGCGATAGTAATATCTGGGCTGGCGGATGGGCTGAAGGCCGTGCAAAAGCTTACGGTATCACTGTAGCCGAATTGCCTGCATACTATGCTAAACGTACGCTATTAAACGAAATCATATTACCAGTAGATATTGCCAATGCTTGTTTCGCTTTTGTTGGCGGTTTACTAAGCAAATCAACAGGTAATGTTTTGAATGTTGATGGTGGTGTTGCAATGGGCTTTGTAAGATAATCTTAAAAAGAGTTGTACGTTATACGTTATCATTATACGTTGTAAGTTTTACGTATAATGATAACGTATAACGTACAACTTACAACGTGTAACTTTATGGCAAGAGTTGGTTTCACAATGAAGCTTCATAACGGTCAATTGGCTGAATACAAGAAAAGGCATGATGAGATATGGCCTGAGCTGGTATCATTACTAAAAGAATCTGGGATAAGTAATTATTCTATTTTCTTGGATGAAAAAACAAACATATTGTTTGGTGTTCTTGATAGTAGTAATGACGAAGCAAGGGAAAATCTTCCTTCTTCGCCGATAATGAAACGTTGGTGGGCCTACATGAAGGATATCATGGATACCAATCCTGATAATTCTCCAGTAAGCATTCCGCTGCAGGAAGTCTTTTACATGCCTTAATTAGATAATTTATACAAAATAATACTTGCTTTATGCTTGTTAATAAACAATTGATTGAAGAACAAAACAGTTCTTTACTTGCCAGCCACAAACGTAATTTTGAATTTGTAGCTGAAGGAATAAACAACCTAAGTGATGTACTTAATAAATTGGTTGCTTTTCAGATAGCCATCCCTTCTTGGGCGCTGGGTACTGGTGGTACTCGTTTCGGTCGCTTTAGTGGTAGTGGGGAACCTCGTTCGTTAGAAGAAAAGATTGAGGATGTTGGTTTATTGCACGCCCTTAACCAATCTAGTGGTGCCATATCCCTGCACATTCCTTGGGATATACCATCCGATGCTGCTGCTATTAAAGCTTTAGCTGCACAACACGGTTTAAAGTTCGATGCCGTTAACTCTAACACTTTCCAAGATCAACCTACACAAGAGCATAGCTATAAGTTTGGTTCATTACAGCATGTGGATAAAGAAATCCGCAAGCAAGCAATTGACCATAACATAGAAGTTATCAAACAAGGGGTTGCCCTTGGTTCTAAGGCCTTAACTGTTTGGTTAGCTGATGGTTCTTGCTTCCCTGGACAATTAAATTTTCGTGGTGCTTGGCAACGTACATACGAAAGTCTTCAAGAAATATATGCTGCATTACCAGACGATTGGAAGGTATTTGTGGAATACAAAGCTTTCGAGCCTAACTTCTATTCTATGAGTGTAGGAGATTGGGGTCAATCATATTTGTACGCGTCTAAACTAGGCCCTAAAGCTTATACTTTGGTGGATTTGGGTCACCATTTACCAAATGCAAACATCGAACAGATTGTTAGTTTGTTGATGATGGAAAACAAGTTAGCTGGCTTCCACTTTAACGATAGTAAATATGGCGATGATGATCTTACAGTAGGTTCTATCAATCCTTACCAATTGTTCCTAATCTTCAATGAATTGGTAGAAGGTATGGATGCCAAGGGAATGAATCACGCTACCGATTTAGGTTGGATGATTGATGCAAGCCATAATGTAAAAGATCCATTAGAAGATTTGTTGCAATCTATCGAAGCTATCATGATTGCTTATGCACAAGCTTTATTGGTTGATACAAAAGCATTAAAGGCTGCGCAAGAAATTAATGATGTAGTGGCTGCTCAAGAAATATTACAAACTGCTTACCGTACAGATGTACGCCCGATAGTTGCCGAAGCAAGAAGAATTGCTGGTGGTGCCATCAAGCCAATTACTTTATTCCGCGAGCAACAAGTAAGAAAGCAATTGGTAAAAGCAAGAGGAGAAAAAACTACCGCAACAGGACTTTAAGCAGTTATGAGTTATGAGATATGAATTATGAGTTAAGCACTCGTGGTTTTTATACTCATAACTCATAATTCATAACTATTAACTATGCCCTCTGTTATCGCCATATTTGATATTGGTAAGACCAATAAAAAGTTCTTCCTTTTTGATGAGGATTATCAGATTGTGTTCGAACAACTACAACAGTTTCCTGAAACAGTTGATGAAGATGGTTTTCCTTGCGATGATGTACACGCACTTTCAGCATGGATTAATGCTTCTATTCAGGACATTCTGGCAATGCCTGCCTTCGAATTAAAAGCTATCAACTTCTCTGCCTATGGGGCAAGTTTTGTCCATTTAGATGCTGCCGGAAATGTTGTTGCGCCTCTTTATAATTACTTGAAGCCTTTTGATGAAAAGCTAAAAGAAGATTTTTATTTAAAATATAATGGCGAGGAAGTATTTTCTGTAAAGACTGCTTCGCCTGTTTTGGGTAACCTCAATTCGGGGTTGCAATTGTATCGTATAAAAAACCAAAACCCTACTTTATTCAGTCAAATAAAACATTCACTACACCTGCCGCAGTATCTTAGCTACCTTGTTTCGGGAAGGTATTTTTCCGATATTACAAGTATTGGCTGCCATACGGGGCTATGGAATTTCCCCGAATACCGCTACCACGATTGGGTGCATCAGGAAGGCGTTGGCGAAAAGCTTGCCCCTATCCATCCTTCCAATGAGATGATGAACATAAGTATCAACGACAAACCGCTTCTGTGTGGCACGGGGTTACATGATAGTTCTGCGGCTCTGATACCTTATCTGGCAAGCTTCAAAGAGCCGTTTGTTTTGATTTCTACGGGTACATGGTGCATTAGTTTGAATCCTTTCAACAAAGAAAATCTTACTACAACCGAGCTTAAGGAAGATTGTTTGTGCTATATAGATTATCACGGTAATCCCGTAAAAGCTGCCCGTTTATTTGCTGGTAATGAACACGAAATACAAACAAAAAGGTTGGCGGCGCAGTACAATGTGGCAAATGATTATTATAAAACGGTTGCTTATCAACCAGAAATAATTGCCAAATACCAAAACAATAACATTCAGATCTCTCAGCAATCCACGCTAAAGACATCACCCTTCGAACACAGAAATCTTGAAGATTATCCTAGTTATGAGGAAGCATACCATCAGTTGATAATAGATATTATTCAATTGCAGGTAACAAGCACAAACCTCGTTCTGCAACACACCACCAAAAAGTTATTTGTAGATGGCGGATTTAGCAAAAATCCTATCTATATGAACCTTCTCTCTGCTGCTTTTCCTAGGGTGGAAGTCTACAGCACTTATGTGGCACAAGCTACAGCAATTGGGGCTGCAATTGCAGTTCATAAACAATGGAATACTCAAACACTTCCATTGGAAAAAACAATTCAACTGAAAAGGTTTTAGCAAGTGAGGTAGGATTGGGACGTGAAGTTCATTTTGCAGCCAGAGAATCTATTAATACAATTGGCAAGTATTTTAGAACGGATTTTGGAATAGGTTATTAATTTTAGATAAAGTAACTTAGTTTTACCATTCATAAACCGGTATCGTTTGTTATGAAAAGAAGTGATTTTTACAGCCTTATTGATATCAGTTATTATTCGGCTACGCCAAAATATTTACAGCTTGCCAATGCAATCATTAAAGCAATTAACGAAGGGAAGTTGAAAAAAGATGAGCCCCTTCCTTCTCTTAACGAACTTGGCGATGAGTTTGAAATTGCACGTGCAACAGTGGAGAAAAGCTACAAACACTTGAGAAATATTGGGGTAATTGCATCAGTGCCAGGCAAAGGTTACTTTATAAAGAAGGCTCATCTTGATAATACGCTGAAGATTCTACTCCTTTTTAATAAATTGAGTCCACACAAGAAGATTGTGTACGATGCCTTTGTGGCAAATATTGGAGAGACTGCCTCAATAGACTTTTTTATTTACAATAATGATTTTTCCTTCTTTAAAAAGCTTTTGTCCTCCCGTATTGATGATTATACGCATTATGTAATTCTTCCTCATTTTATGGAAGGTGGCGGAAATGTACATGAGATAATCAATACCATCCCAAAACACAAACTGATATTGTTGGATAAATTAGTTCCGAAGGTAACTGGTGAGTTTGCTGCAATATATGAGAACTTTGAGAAGGATATTTATTCAGCTCTTGAGGAAGCGAAAGATCAATTAGGAAAATATCATACGCTTAAAATAATCTTTCCTGAGTACACGCATTTTCCAAAAGACATTGTAAAAGGGTTTGAAAGATTTTGCGGTGAATATGCTTTCAATTGCGTCATTGTCAGGGATTTAATGGAAGAGCCAATCAATTCCGGTGAGGTCTTTATTACTTTGATGGAAGATGACTTAGTTGTTTTAATAGAAAGAATTTTATCAAGGCCATTGCAAATAGGCAAAGAAGTTGGCGTGATATCATATAATGAATCACCTTTGAAGAAATTATTACTCAATGGGATCACAACTATCTCCACCGATTTTAAATTGATGGGGGAGTTGTCGGCAAAAGCAATCTTAGAGAATTCTGTTGTCCACCAAGAGATTCCTTTTAGCATAATCATGCGAGCTTCGTTGTAATAAACCTTTCTAATTAAAACAGCCAATTGGGTTACTGCTTCATCAATTCCATATTTTTTTTCTTCAACTTTTGCATAATCTTACCTCCCTCAGATAGTATCCAAATAAGTGTGTAAGTCATAAACTTGCAGATTTATTATGAAAGAGAAAAACGAGTTATTAAAAGGGTTACCATCTGACTTCTTCAAACAGTTCAAGAGTGGGGAAGATTTTACGGGTTTCATGGATGCGTT
>CAITVK010000058.1 GCA_903895845.1 uncultured Chitinophagaceae bacterium | reverse complement strand
TTTAGTTCATCATTAACTGACTCAATTACTGCCCTTTTGCGGAGCAGTATCTGTTCGGTTTCGGTCAGGTTCCTTTGTTTCATATTCTTCCTGACCTTGGTTATCAATTGTATGCCATCTTCAAATAGCAAATCAAACAGTGTTTGGCTGATATACCCCTTGTCGCCAAAGAGGTACCCAAAAATGTTTTCTGACATGCTTTTCATCACCTTGTGGTCACGGTCGTCCACATTTCCCTTGGTGAGGTAAAACGATAGTATCTCCCCCCTGTCGTTGATAATCAGGTGCAGTTTGAACCCATAGAACCACCCAATGGAGGTCTTTCCCCTCTCTGCCACACCCTTGAACACTTTGTGGTTGTGGATACGGCGGTTATCGCATGACTTGAGGTGTGTGGAATCCACGAAGTTGATGCCCCTGCTCTTGCCTAGGCAATAAAGTTTCAGGAACAACATCATCGGCACAGATACCCTACTTTCAAGTTCTATGAAACGGTTGTAGGACACCAGGGTTGGGAAACAATCCGACAAATGTTCCTTCACATAATGGTTGTAGTAGTGCTTGAAATTGGTGAAGGAACCAAAGTGGAACAATATGAGTATCGCAATTATCTCCGAGTCGGACAGGGTTGCTTTACGATTACGCTTAGGCTGTCCATCTCCTAGGCGGAAACTTTGTATGTAAGTATCAAATTCAATACAGAAATCATCTACTGGAACGAAAATATCTATAACTTTATCCCGCAACATAAGGGTGTATTTTAGTGATAAAATGGTGGTACATTATATCCTCTAATTTACACCTTTTTTCTTAATCTCTTATCCCGAACTCACGTTAAATAATAATTTATTGCCTACTACATCATTCTTTTTAGGGGCAGCGTTACAAATTATGCCCTTGTGGACTCTTACACAAATAATATAATCTTTATTCAAGTCTAACGATATCAATTTTTAAAAGTATTGAATGGCTTTCTACTTTCTAAAACTAAGAATACAGCCCTTTTGTAAATAATTTACTACAAGCATCTATTGTATGGCATAAATCACGCGTAACAAATCATCTTATACACGTATCAAAGGCTTTTTCAGGCATGACAAGACATTTTCTATGCGCTTAAAACCATTGTCACACGTGGCAAAACATTTATTGAGCGTATCAATACCCTTGATACTCGTGTTAAGAGATTTGATGCGCGTTCATTTTCAAAAAAAACGAAAAAAGTTATGAACAAGAACATATTGATAGAGTAAGAGAAAGATTCATTTTATTACAAACCTGTTTCTTATTAATCAATAATAATATTTTACGATTGGAGTAATACATTTGCACAGATGAAAATGACGATGATGAAGACGGTTTATTTTGCTTTAATGCTATGTTTGCTGTCTTGTGGTACTAACAATGACCAACAAAGTGGTACAACGAAAGCCAGCTCAAACACTACAATGAGTCAGGATGAATTGATTGAAACTGGACAGAGTTTGTTTTTGCAAAAATGTTCTAGCTGTCATGCTGTGAATATGACGCTTACGGGCCCTGCATTAAAAGGAGTTGAAAAACGTTGGCATAGTAAGGACAATTTATATGCATTCATCAGAAACTCACAGGAAGTAATTGCAAAGGATGCTTATGCGAAAGATTTATTTGAGAGTAACCACAAGCTTCAGATGCCTCCTTTTGCCGATTTAAAAGACAATGATATACTAGCCATTCTTGCTTACATAAAAAATGCATCTATTTCTGCAAGGCACTAAGAAAGTCGTAAGTAATAAGTTGTAAGTAAACCGAACTTATGTGATTGATTATAGATTAATATTGTCCTTAGCTTATGACTTACGACTTACGACTTACGACTTTTCTAAAATACTTCTTCTACATTGCCTGGAATTGGAATATCATCATTGCTATTTATATTATTTACCACGAAATAAAAGGGGAAAAGAAGTATAGTATCAATACAATTGGTATTGATAACTTGGATGAGTTGGATAGTAAGCACTTGGATAATGCAACTATTTACATGCCCGCCATTTATCCAATGCTTGAAATGATTTTTGAGAAGGTAAATGTTGGAAACCTGAACCATCTTTTGGATATCGGCTGTGGAAAAGGACGAGCAATTTGTATAGCAGCTGCCAAAGGTTGCAAAAAAGTGAGTGGTATAGATTTTTCAAAGGAACTTTGTCTTGATGCCCTCAATAATCTGACTATTATACAACAAAAACATCCTGCACTTCAAGCCAAGATTATTAATAGCGATGCCTTCACTTATGAAATACCTGCAGATGTGGATTGTATTTTTCTTTTTAATCCTTTTGATGATTATCTAATGATGGGAGTTGTGAAGAACATAGAACAGTCTTTAAAATTGAACCCAAGACAACTCAAAATAATCTATGCCAATCCGTTGTGTAAATCGCATTTTTTAGATGCGGGATTCAAAGAAACCTTTCACAGTAAAAAGATGCGTTATATAGAAGTGAGTATTCTGGAGAAGTAAGAAGTTGCCACAGTGGCATAACCTACGCTTTCATATTTGCTTTGTAGTATTTGCAAATATCCTGCAACCCGCAGCCTACACACTTAGGATTTCGTGCAGTACAATGATATCTACCAAAAAGTATCAGCCAGTGGTGTGCTTTATGCACCATCTCCGTTGGAATATGTTTTATTAGTTGCTTTTCGGCAGCCAAAGGAGTAGTTGCTTTGGTGGTCAATCCAAGTCTTGCGCTTACTCTAAACACATGTGTATCCACAGCCATATTCGGTTGGGCGTCTATCACGCTGGTAATTACGTTGGCAGTCTTTCTCCCAACGCCAGGCAACAAAACCAACTCATCCACTGTCATAGGCACATTACCACCAAATCTTTCTTCTAATAGTTTGGCCATTCCTATTAGATGTTTCGTTTTATTATTAGGATATGAAATACTTTTTATCAGGGGAAAAAGCTCCTCGAAAGTAGTTGCAGCCATGTCTTTTGGTGTGGGATACTTACTAAATAGTGCTGGGGTAGTAAGATTCACGCGAACGTCAGTGCACTGCGCCGACAAAATAACCGCCACCAATAATTGATAGGGATTGTCATACACCAGTTCTGTTTCTGCATTAGGAATTGCCTCTTGAAAATAGTCTAAAGCAATTTTGTAACGTTCTTTTATGGTCATACTTTCTTTCTTAGCCCCTTTAGGGGTTAGGGTTAGGGGGCAGAGGTGGGTTAATGCAATTTATCTGCTAAGTTGCACATGTTGGCTACCATATTTTCACGCTCTTCTTTATCAATCAGACAGCACGAACTATTGTGAAAATCTTTGGAGCATTCTTTCAAAGCGGGTAGTAAAGCCATTCCTTTCTCTGATGGATATACTAAGGTCATTTTTCCCTCAGTAGAGCGAGATACCAACTGTTTTTCCTCTAATTTTTCTATTAACCTAGTGATAGTGCTAGGACTCAATTGTAAATGATCCGCAAGACAACAAGGCTGCAAACCAGGCTGTTCCAAAACCATCATCAAAAGGTAGGCATGGCTAGGGGACAAATCAACAGGCTTCCAACTTTCTAAAGCCAGCTTCTCTACTTTCCTTGCCAAAGTGTTTGCAGCAAAGTATAGGCACTGATTGTATTTACTTTCTGTTGCTTTCATTATGTCACAAATATAGGATTCTAGGCTTGTATGTACAAATGAGTAGTAGCGACTCTAGGAAAATTTAAGTAACTTCTTCCACATATAATTCGAAGTTTAAAGAATATTTCAGGGGGGGATAATTCCATTGAAATAATTTACTCGCTTTACATTTGTAAAATGCCTACAATGAAAAAACAAAGAGTGAGGAGAATAAAAGATGACTCGAGTGAGCAGGCCTTACTATTTATTATTTTCTGCCTTTCGGTACTGGTAGAAAGCATTGCGTTGTATAAACGGGAATATATTGCGTATGGTATTTCCAGAATGTTTGTGGTGCCAGTGTTGATACTGCGATCCCTAAGGTCGCCAGCACTCAGTAATATAGGATTAAACTTTTATCTGTTTCTAGGGCTTTCTTTTCTGGCAGATGCTTTCACTTCTTTTGGCAACTATATGTTGGCCTGTATTGGGCATAGCTTATATACATTAGGCTATCTATCCTTGGCATGTTGGTTTCTACTACTGAAAAATAATAATATTACCGGCAACATCATCTTCATCACTACGGTCCTATTACTCTCAATCATCAATTCTTTATGGATTTATGCTCCAGAATTACATAAACAAACCCTATCTGTTTTAATTAGTTTTCATTGCATTATACTACTCTTCACTCTCAATTGTACAATACGTGTAAGTAACAAGATTGGAAAGAGTAGTTCTCTCCTATTTTTGTTTGGGGTATTGGCAATTATATTTACCAATCTTTTGTATGGAGTTGATGTTCTGTACTTACGTCAATCCCATTCTTGGATTGACGCATTGGTTGGAATTGGAAATGGCCTTTATTTATTTGTATTGACAAAGGGTATACTTCAATTTGCCGAAAGAACGCTTAAGGTAACCACAGAAGCCATTTATTGATGTTGACTTCAATAAATATTAGTGGTAATAAGGACTTATCATCAGATAAACCACAGGACCAGTTACCGCTACATAAAACCATAAAGGCCAAGTAATCCTTGCCAGTTTTTTATGCTTAGTATATTCACCCGTCAAACCTCTATATGCTGTAAAGAGAATAAAAGGCAAGATAATGGAGGCCAGAAGAATATGAGTATAAAGGATAGTGTAATAAGCATAACGGAGATTTCCTACTTGAAGTTTTTCATCATCAGAAAGAATTCCATCATGGTTAGCATCACCAAATTTAGTTTCAGCAGCCAGGAGGTGATGGGCTATATACGACACAAGAAAAAGTACAGAAAGTATCAGACAGGTAATCATCAAACGCTTATGCAAGAAATAGTTTTTGCTAACTTTTACAGAAACAAGTGCCCCTACCAGCAAACATGCTGTACAAGCATTTAGGAATGCATTGAGAGTAGCAAAAATGTGAACATTGAAACCTAGCTCTATGGATAGTTTGAACTTACCCAACAATACTACTACTACAAACACAACAAAAGAAAATATACCAATCAACCATTTTGCGAGGCTATCATTTTTATTTATCGATGCTTCAATCATTCTCATAAAACTATTTTTATTATTCTAACAAACCCTACTTTAGTTAGTTGAAAGTTTACCCATTTATTTTCTGCCTCTTAGACATGTAAGCAACGAAGAATACTACCAATATTACAATTACCAGCCAAAGCCATTTGAGGCCTATTATCTCAATAAAAACCTCGCTTTTCTTTTTCTTGTCCTTTTCAAGCATCAACAAACCAATATCCCTAGCCAATTTTGACACCTCAATTGTGTCGAGTCCATTGTAATATCCTCTTACTACATAATCCTTATCCAAGACTACAAAAAGGTTGGTATGTACAAAATCGGAGTCTACTGGCGTCTCGTTAAATTTATCTACTTTCAACTCATCAAAAGCAAACTTTGCAATCTTCTTATCATCCCCTGTTAGCATCCACCAATTATCATGGTTTACGCCGAATCGATCGGCATAATCTTTTAATGCTTTTACAGTATCTCTTTTTGCATCAATTGTAAATGAAACAAACTGAACAATAGAGGTATCAATTTTATTTCTTGTCTCCCCTCCTACAATAAATGAGTGTTGAAGTTTTGCCATATTTCTTGTAAGTACAGGGCAAATGCTACGACAATGGGTGAAAATATAGTCGATTACAATAATTTTACCTGGCTTATCATAAAGGCTTACTGTGTCTCCCAACTGATTTGTTAGGGTAATATCAGCTGTTTTATGCCAGATAGTGTCACTAACCTGTTTGCCATCTTTAACACTTTCCATTACTGTATCCATTAGAAAATGACGAGGCATTATTACTGCCCCATCACTTGCCTCTTTAAGCCACATATAGCAAAATACAGGTATTAACACAGCTATACAGAGTGCTAGCAAAGCTTTTTTATTCATTACAAATACAGATTAAGTAAAAGATGCATTTTGCTTAACAAAAAACCACCGCATATAGCGATGGTTCACTTATTTAAGAATTCTTTTGTGAGATTCAGTATCTACTTATTCTCCGCTAGCTTTAATCTCTTTTACTTCTTCACTCTTATGAACCTTAATTTCTGTTTGAGCTTTTTTATAAGGGTCATATCTGTTCCGCAAGTTTTTATAAGAATTACCCTCATACAAAAACGCGGTAATAAACCAAATAAACAGGGCAAGAGGCACAACAATTGTCATTATCAAATTCTTGAGCTCGTGCTTTAAGTGCATGAAGTAACCTACAATATAAAATGCTTTGGCTATCATTAAGATGACAATACCGCCTTTAATTGATAATCTCAAGCTAGCATCATCAACTCGCATCATAACAAATCCTAAAACTAACTCAACTATAGTTAATAAGCTAAGGATACCAGTTACTTTCCAAATTTCTTTTACTGCTGATCCGTCGTCGTGGTGCAATGCTTCTACTGTATGTGACATTATGTTTACTAATTAAAATTTTTAAAAAAAGATTAGATAAGATAAAAGCAAGTGAATACAAAGACCCAAACAAGATCTACAAAGTGCCAATACAAGCCAGCCTTTTCTATCATAAGGTAATGTCCACGTTTTTCGAACTTGTCCAACAATGTCATAATCAACATAATAATATTAATCACAACCCCACTAAACACGTGAAAACCATGAAAACCAGTAATTGTAAAGAAGTAATTAGTAAAGTTGGTTGAAGACTGTGTACCATCTGCATTCAAGAATGGATTAGCACCCCACCAAGCACCTTCGCTATGTAAATGATTCCACTCCCAAGCTTGGCAGCTCAAGAAGGCGATGCCACCAATGATCGTCAGAATCAAATTCCTTACAACTGCGTTCTTATCCATTTGTTTTCCTGCATGAACAGCAAGAACCATTGTAACAGAGCTGATAATCAGTATAAACGTCATGATACTCACAAACACAAGTGGGGCATGGACCCCTTCGGGAGCAAATGGAAAACTTTTGAATACTTCGTTTGGATTAGGCCACCCATTAGAAGAGAAACGTATTGTGCCGTAGGAGATTAAGAAAGCACCGAATGTGAAGGCATCGCTCATCAAGAAATACCACATCATCAATTTACCATACTCCACATTGAAAGGGCTTTTTCCTCCACCCCACAACTTAGTTGGCGCTGCCGTAGCTGTTACTGTACTCATAAGTTAATTCTAAATTATGCCGCAAAAATATTGGCTAGTGTTGAATAAATGTAAATAAAATATATTTTTTTGTATATTATCTTAACCAATTGAAAAAAATAAACAAATAAATCCAAAGAAAATCTACAAAATGCCAATATGTACTAATGATTTCAATAGGCAGGCTACTATAATTCTTCACTTTACTTAAATAAGCTCTGATGAAAATAATTAATAATGCAATTACGCCTCCAAGAACATGAAGCATGTGTAAAATGGTTATGACTCCCAAAAATGAAGTAGAGGAATTACTCTTTGATCCAAATAATGGAATGTTACGTGCTTCAAGATTTGTAAATCCAGCAATCTGCAGACCCAAAAATAACAGCCCCAATAAAGCTGTAACAGAAATTAGTGTTCGATACTGTCTCATTTCCCTTGCCTTAAATGCTTTCAAGGCCATATTGATTGTTACACTACTAATTATAATTGCAAGGGTACTATACCAAAAGATTAAGGGCAAGGAATACTCTAACCAATTAGCTTGACTTTTTTTAACGATATAAGCACTTGTTAATCCTGCAAACATCATTACTATACTTCCCATTGCAACCCACAAAACAAACTTTTGCGGATGTATCCTTCCGTCACTCTCTTTACCATTTACTGTTACCATATATAATTATATTTAAACTCGTTGCAAAAAATATGAACTACACCCTAGTCCCCCTTAATGAGTTTTGTCAGCCAATAAACTTAACAACACAATTGGTAGGTAGATATAACTACTAAACATTACCCTTCGTGCCGCCTTCACATTCATTTCGTAGTACAATCTTACACCTTGTACTACCATGAATAAGTTACAAACCAACAAAATAATCATACTGACATTTCCTGCCATATTATAATAATGAGGAAGTATGCCTACAGGTATCATCAGAACACTATACATGATACCTTGAATTGCCGTGAATTTAGTTGGTCCTTTATCAGCGGGCAATAATTTGAAACCAACATTGCTGTAATCTTTGTGAGCGACCCAAGCAATTGCCCAGAAATGTGGAAACTGCCATAAAAATTGTATTCCAAATAATATCCAACCACCTATGGCAAAGTCGTCATTGCCAGCCACCCAACCTATTAAACATGGAAAAGCACCCGGAAAAGCACCCACCAAGACTGCGATAGAATTCACTTTCTTGAGTGGTGTATAAACAAATGCATATAAGAATAAGCTAAGAGCAGAAAGTAGAGCAGATGATGGATTAAAAAGATAACACATCATAACAACACCTATCAAACCTGAGGCTAATGCGAATGTATAAGCCTCATTTTGGCTCATTCGTCCACTAGCCACTGGTCTTTTGCTTGTTCTGGCCATTTGTGCATCCGTATCTTTCTCCACAGCCTGATTTATTGCATTTGCACTGCCAGTAATCAGCATACCAGCTATGAAAAGATAGGTAATCTGCAACCAGTTATATACAACAATATGAGGTGCCAATAAATAGCAGATAACACAAGAAAAAACAACTGTGAAGCTCAGTGTAAACTTCATCAATTGAAAGTAATCCTTAACTTTTGAAGCCAATGAAAAAGAAAAAGATGTATTTATTGCAGTCATGCTATTATATGAAACTAATTTAGAGCCTCTGTTAACAATAATGCCCTGAAAATTCAGGGCATTATTGTATTAAAAGTTATTTATTAATGAACACTTTCATCTGCACCTACAGGCGTAGTCTGACTAATAAAATCATGACCATCCTTGCCATAATCGTAAGCCCAACGGTAAACCTCAGGGATTTCCCCAGGCCAGTTTCCATGACCAGGTCTAATTGGAGTAGTCCATTCTAGCGTATTTGAACCCCAAGGATTGGCAGAACGTAATTTACGCCCCTTGAAAATAGAGTAAAAGAAATTGGCTAAAAATAATATCTGAGTAGCAAAAACAATCATTGCAACAGTGCTGATAAATCTATTCAAATCACCAAATTGCTTGAAGCTTTCCCAAATACTGTAATCATAATAGCGACGCGGCATACCCGCCAAACCTTCATAGTGCATTGGCCAAAAAATGAGGTAAGCACCAATGATTGTAATCCAAAAATGAACATAACCAAGCGTATTGTTCAAGAAACGACCATACATTTTAGGAAACCAATGATAGATACCAGCAAACATTCCAAACATACTAGCAACACCCATTACAATATGGAAATGAGCAATAACAAAATAAGTATCATGTAAGTGAATATCCAAAGCAGAGTTACCTAACCAAATACCTGTTAGACCACCGGAAATGAATAAGCTTACAAAACCTATTGCAAACATCATTGCAGGTGTGAATCTGATATTCCCTCTCCACAAAGTAGTTAACCAGTTAAACACTTTGATTGCTGAAGGAACTGCAATAAGTAGCGTTAACAATACAAAAATGGATCCTAGGAATGGATTAAGTCCCGTTACAAACATGTGGTGAGCCCAAACTAAGAAAGCTAGAATAGCAATCGCAAACATAGAGCCAATCATCGCCATGTATCCAAAGATTGGTTTACGAGAATTGGTGCTCAATATCTCTGACACCATTCCCATTGCAGGTAAAAGGATTATATATACTTCTGGGTGACCTAAGAACCAGAACAAATGTTGGTAGAGAATTGCACTACCGCCTTCATTAGGAAGTGCACCTGCGCCATTTACGAATATATCTGACAAATAGAAGCTAGTTCCAAAGTTTCTATCGAAAATTAATAAGATAAAGCCAGAGAACAAAACTGGGAATGAAAGTACGCCTAGAACAGCCGTAAAGAACAAGGCCCAAATTGTAAGTGGTAACCTAGTCATACTCATACCCTTTGTACGCATGTTCAATACGGTGGCAATATAGTTCAACCCACCAAGCAAAGAAGAAACTACAAAGAGTGCCATACTCACAATCCACAAATCCATCCCCGTCTTTGAACCTGGGGAAGCATCACCCAATGCACTCAAAGGAGGGTAAGCAGTCCAACCACCACTGAATGGACCAGTTTCAACAAATATTGAGGACAACATTACAATACCTGCGATAAAGAAAAACCAGAAACTTAACATGTTCATGAATGGAGATGCCATGTCTCTTGCCCCTACTTGTAATGGAATAAGGAAGTTCGCAAAGGTTCCACTTAGACCAGCAGTCAAAACGAAAAATACCAATACGGTTCCGTGTGTAGTAACTAACGCATAATAAGCTTCAGGAGTAATATGACCACCTTTGGCCCATTTACCCAAGATATCTTCTAACCAAGGAAAAGTAGAATCTGGATACCCTAACTGAAGACGAAATAAAACGCTCATCAGTCCACCTAACACAGCCCAAAACATACCTGTAATCAAGAATTGTTTAGCAATCATTTTATGATCCATACTAAACACATACTTAGAAATAAAGGTTTCATGATGGTGATGCTCGTGCCCATCATGAGAATGATGTGCATCATGCAAACCTGATACGCTAGTATGAATGTCTAAAACTATTTCGCTACTCATAAATTAATGTTTATCAATTATTACAACCAATAATAAACCTGGTTTAAAAAAATTTAGATTTTTGAATTACCCTTTTGAGTATTTGGAAAACTTGTACTAACCACTACCTTTTTTGTAGAATCTGTAGCTAACTTAGAATTTGCAGGATCTTTATCAGGGAACGCGGTGAAATAGTACGGTTTTTGCTTTGCAATCCATTCATCATATTCAGATTGAGTAACTACCTGAATGATGCCTTTCATGGAATAATGACCATTCCCGCACATCTGATCACAGCTAATCTCGTAAGCAAAGTTTGGATTTCCTGTTCTCTCCTGCATTTCTTTAGTAGTATATTTTGGAGTAAACCACATTGTAGTTGGAATACCAGGAACAGCATCCATTTTCATCCTGAATTGAGATAATCCTACATCATGAATAACATCCCTACTTCCAATTATAAATTTACAAGGTTTGTCTTTTACGATGTAAACAGTTTGCTCAGTTACAATATCGTCATGAGACATTTTATCATCCCATACTAACCCCAAACTATTTGAAGCATTATCAATATTTTTATAATATTTCTTGCCAAGTTGGTTGTCAGAGCCTGGATACCTAAAAATCCATCCAAATTGTTTTCCTGTAACCTCAACAACCAATGCATCCTTAGGAGCTTCCCCTGTAAATGAAAACCAATTGCGAAGACCTATCACCACTAATACAGTCAGTACGATTGCTGGTACTACTGTCCACAACAACTCTAGGTTTGTATTGTGAGGGAAGTAAAATACTTTTTTACCAGGCTTCTCTTGATACTTAAAAGCAAACCAAAATAAAAGAATCTGTGTTGCAATAAAAACACTACCTGTTACGGCTATGGTAACCCACAACATTGAATCAACCTTTTCCCCTTGAACACTTGCTGATCCAAAGCGAAACAATGTCTTAGGAAAAAACAACTCGTTACAGTACCAAACTCCAATCAAGCCTAAAACCAAGAAAGCAACCATTAAAAAACCATTAATTTTATTACTTTGTAGTTTGCTATTTTTTTCACCCTTTAAAACTGCAACATATTCACTTGCCTTAGCAATTTGAAAAATTACTACGAAAAATAAGATTACTACAGCTATTACTAAATACATTGTCATACAAATAATTTATTTACGACTTTTTCTTAAATATTAAAACCTAGAAATTAAGTATGGTGAATAATACTTTCTTTTAGGAAAGGATGATATTTTGCGATTACTGGTTTGCTTGCCAATGCTTTAGCAACAAATAAAATCATCAAGCCTACAAACAAACTCAATATACCAAAGTCAAGCCAACCAAGCGTTACCTGATCTTTACTAATGCTACCCATAACCATTTGATAAAAATCTATCCAATGTCCGAATAAGATAAGCACTCCCATAAAAGTTATCAAGGTGTAATTTCTTTTTGCATCTCTTTTCATAAGTATCAACAACGGACACAAGAAATTGATTATTAAATTGAAAAAGAAAATTCCTTTGTAGGCTCCTTGTACTCTAGTTTTAAAATAAACAGTTTCTTCTGGAATATTTGCATACCAAATCAACATATATTGAGAGAACCATAAGTAAGTCCAGAATATAGAAAATGCAAACATAAACTTGCCCAAGTCATGCAAGTGCTCTTGATTGGTGTACTCTAGATAACCTTTATTCTTTAAATAAACAACCCAAAGTGCAATAAGGCTCATACCGCTCACAAAAGAGCTCATGAATGTGTACCAACTGTACATTGTACTATACCAATGCGGGGTAATACTCATCATCCAAAGCCAAGGAATAGTAGAACCTACAGTTAAACCAAACCAAGCAATAAACATTGAAGCTCCAACTGTATTCTTAAATATAAACTTAGCTCCACTTACATTATCAAAGGCTCCATTATCAGCCTCACTGCTCAATTTGCGCATTCTATAACCAAGTACAGTCCACAAACCAATTGCTAGCGTAGTCCAAAAAACAAAGAATTTTAAATTTAAGAAGCCAGATTTTCCTTTTAGAATAGGATCATTATTTACGGCATCTGTATCCAACCAATGATAAATCTGATGTTTTCCCGAGAAAGCAACATAAAGTAGTACAACCAATGTTATTGAACCAAAAATTGGTACCATCGTAGAAATAGCTTCAGGAACTCTTCTAAAAGATTGTTGCCATCCGCCCATAGCCAAAGTAGTGATACAGATAAAGAACATCGATGCGTTACACACTAATGTCCAAAATATAGTATTGTACATTATTGTTCCAATAAATATGGCTTGTTTATGCTCATCGTTACTCATTCCACTTTTGAACAGACCAGCTAATAAAGCAAGTGCGCCTACTGCTATCAAGGCATAAGACCATGTCTTTAATTTACTAGGAATTTCAAATTGTTCTTTTATTGATGCCATCTTATTCTGTTTAATTTGGTATTGGTTTACCCAATATTAAATTATAAATTAAGTTATTTACTTGCCACTGCTGTAGTCACTGAAGGAACAGCCGTTTTTACTTGTTTAGTCTTTATGTATCTAATAACCATCCATCTCTGCTTTCTACTTAATTGCGAAGCATAACTTCCCATTAAATTTTTTCCGTAAGTAACAGAATAGAACATCTGACCTTCGGGCATACTCTCATATTTAACATCACCAACCAAAGTAGCAGGCTTAGCTGGGTAAGGACCATCACCACCTTTGTACAATGGACCATTTCCATCTAATTTAGGTCCATGGCAAATTCCACAATTAACTAGGTAAAGTCTCTCTGCCTCTTTCAAATCTGTTTGTGTCAAACTATCAATCGGGCTTTTAACTTGTTTAGCAAGGATATAGTTTGTAGTATCCCCTGCCTTATCTTTAGCAATAGAAAATGGCAATTCTTCTCCACGAGCTATTGTTCCTTTTACAGGCTGATTGTTATAATTAATACCATCAGCTTTTAAAAAGCTATGATCAGCATAAGTTTCATAAGCTCTGCTGTATGCCATATCTGGCATATAAATTTCCCCTGGCTTACGCTTAACATCATTACAACTGATTATTAATAGCGAAAGACTAATAAACCCAACTATGAATATATATTTCTTCATTTTACTAATATTAAGCAGCAATTTCATTTGTATTCTCAAAAGGAACATCCTCTTTATCATAACTACCAACCCACCAATCAGCCTCTGCTATTTGTAAATCTGTTTCAACAGCTCCTGCATTAGATAAGAAAGACTTTAAATCATCAGTATTCGTTTTATCAGTACATTCTATTACCATTACGAATAAGTCGTCAGTAGCACGAAGATGGAAACGATGTTTCTTTACGAAAGGAGCCAATTGACACAGATAACAAAAAGTAAGTACCATACCCACAGCCGCAAACAACACTGTCAACTCAAAAGTAATTGGTATCCAAGCTGGCAAAGCGAAATGTGGTTTACCGCCAATATTCAATGGCCAGTCTTTTGTGAGAATCCAACTGATACAACTTAAAGCCGTTGTCGTACCGGTAATCCCATAAATAAATCCTGCAGTATGTAAACTGGTTTCCCTTAATCCCATTGCATGATCGAGTCCATGAACAGGGAAAGGTGTATATATGTCATGAATTTTGTAACCTACAGTTCTTACCTTCTTCACAGCAGGGAACAATAAGTCTTCATCATCAAAACATCCAACTACAAATTTCTTTTTTGCCATATATTTTTATTAACTCAAATTATAGAAAGTAAATATTCTATTCTTAAAATCTTAATTAGAGCCGTGATTCTCTACTACTGTATGACCATGCCCACTGTGTGCAAATACTTCTGCTGGCACATGTTCTAAATGTCCCATCTTTTCCTTGTAGTTCTCGCCAGTAGTCTTTAATACAAACTTAATTTCAGCTACTGCTATCACAGGGAAGTACTTAGCAAAAAGGAAGAAGCAAGTAAAGAACAATCCGAAAGTACCTAAGTAAAATCCTATTTCATAAATAGTCGGGCTGTAATAAACACTCCAAGAAGAAGGCAAGTAGTCACGGTAAAGAGAGGTAACAATAATTACGAAACGCTCAAACCACATACCTATATTCACTATTATACTCATGAAGAAGGTAACATAAATGTTTCTTCTCATTTTTCTGAACCAGAATATCTGAGGGCTGATTACATTACAAGCCATCATACCCCAATAGCTCCATCCATAAGGACTGAACAAATAAGCACGGCTATACCAAAAAGTATATCCTTCATATTTATTCTGGCTATACCATCCCATGAACAACTCTGTTAAGTAGGCAATACCCACAACAGAACCTGTAAGAACGATTACCTTATTCATCGCTTCGATGTGACCCAAGGTAATGTAGTCTTCCAAAGCGAATACTTTTCTCACGATAAGGAGCAAAGACTGAACCATTGCAAAACCAGAGAAGATAGCCCCAGCAACGAAGTAAGGAGGAAAGATTGTTGTATGCCACCCAGGAATAACTGAAGTAGCAAAGTCAAAAGATACAATCGTGTGTACAGAAAGTACCAATGGAGTTGATAAACCAGCTAGTACCAAAGAAAGACTTTCGTGTCTTTGCCAGTGTTTAGCACTACCAGACCAACCAAAAGCGGCTGTTCCATATAATTTCTGACGTAGTTTGGTTTTAGCACGGTCTCTGACGGAAGCAAAGTCAGGCAATAGACCACTATACCAAAACAATAAGGAAACAGTAAAATAAGTAGAGATTGCAAATACGTCCCAAAGTAGCGGTGAATTGAAGTTTACCCATAATGGCCCACGGCTATTAGGATAAGGCATTACAAAGAAAGCCATCCATACACGACCCATGTGGAAGATAGGAAACTGACCAGCACACATTACCGCAAATATGGTCATCGCTTCTGCCGCTCTGTTTACACCAGTTCTCCAGCCTTGTCTGAAAAGTAATAGCACAGCAGAAATCAAGGTACCAGCGTGACCAATACCTACCCACCATACGAAGTTGGTGATATCCCAACCCCAACCAATGGTCTTATTTAAGTTCCACTGTCCAATACCGTAAGTAACTTCCCTGTATACACTGTACACCCCAAACATCAAGAGGGCAACTGCAGTGAAGAAGCCAACATACCATAACTTGGAAGGCTTCGCCTCGATTGGGCGTATAATATCCTCTGTTACCTGATGGTAATTCTTGTTTCCACTAACAAGAGGCTCTCTAAGCTGTGATTCGTACTTTAGATGCATTTGTATCTATTATTTTTCAGTTTAGGAATAAATTCCTTTCTTATTATTTTATAAAACTAAGAACTACTAAGCTTCTTTTTTCTCTTCTTCAATGTTTCTAACCTTAGCTAGATAAGTTACATTTGGAAGAACGTGCAATTGTTCCAAAGACAAGAATAAACGGTTAGGATTATCTTTTCTTATTGTAGTAATATTACTCTTCTTATCATTTGCATTACCAAATATGATTGCATTGGTAGGGCAAGCTTGCTGACAAGCAACCTTAATATCTGAATCTTCCAATGGTCTGCTTTCTTTCTTAGCAGATAGTTTAGCAGATTGTAATCTTTGAACGCAGAAAGAACATTTTTCGATAACACCTCTAGAACGTACAGTAACATCTGGATTCAACACCATTCTCGTTAGGTCGTCGTTCATATTCAAAACAACGTCATTTACGATTCCTTTTTGATTATCTGGGAAGCTATCTGCACCTGTGTAATCAGCCCAGTTGAAGCGACGCACTTTGTATGGACAGTTGTTTGCACAATATCTTGTACCGATACAACGGTTATAAGTCATTTGGTTCAACCCTTCACTACTGTGATTAGTAGCAGCAACTGGACAAACATTCTCGCAAGGAGCGTTATCGCAATGTTGACACATCAATGGTTGGAAAACAACTTTTGGATTGTCTAAATCAGAACCACTGTAGTATCTATCAATACGTAACCATTGCATTTCGTGACCACGCAATACTTCTGGCTTACCAACAATAGCAACGTTATTTTCTGCTGTACAGGCAACCACACAAGCACCACAACCGTTACAAGTGTTTAAATCTACACTCATACCCCATTTGATACCTGGACGGTCATTCATGGAATCAGGATAGATAGTACCCAGCGCTCTGTAGTTTTCCAAACCTCCATAAGGTTTTACTTCAGCTTCCCTATCTTCTAATATCTCTGTTGGCTTCGCCTTAAATTCTGCCAAAGTAAGTTCTTTCATTACTTCGGTACGATTACCTTGAGCAGTATTGTAGATATTGTGTGTCTGCGTAAGTGCTACCGGAAATTTATCTCCCGTATCCTTAAGATCCACACTAGCAATAGAAAAACTTACAGTCCCATCTGCCAAAGATGCAAAAGGGAAAGCATTTGCCCCAACAGAAATTCCAGCTTCTTCATCAAATACAGACTTACCCAATTCCTTTGCACGACCATAACCCAATGCGATACCAACAGTATCTGGATGTGTTCCTGGAATAATTAGCGTAGGAAGTTTTACAGTAACCCCATTAGCAGTAATAGAAACTACATGCTTAGGAGGTTTTACTTCATAAGCATCAGCTTGACCATTATTTGTTAAATCTATATTTAATAACGTCTTTGCTTTCGCAGGAGAAACTATTAAGTAGTTATCCCAAGTAGCTTTAGTAACAGGATCTGGCATTTCTTGTAACCAAGGATTAGCTGTTCCTTCTCCTGCACCAATTGCAACCTTTTGATATAAATATAATTCTGTCGAATTTGGAGCTGCTTTCTTATAAGAGGCAATTGCTGAAGTAGCACCAGCAACACTTGAACTATTGAAAGAGGCTGCAGCCGCAGCAATAGTTGATGGATTGATAACACCTTCTTGCAAGGCTTTATCCCAACCCGATGCACCACCAACTTTAGCTGACCAATATTGCTTTAAGAAATCTAAGTAACTTCCTGTTGCACCAGACCAGCTTAACAAGCTATCTTGCCATTGGCGTGTTTTGAACAATGGATAAATAGTAGGTTGTTGCAATGAGTAATAACCCGTTTTAATTTCGGCATCACCCCAGCTTTCCAAGTAATGGTTGCTTGGTATAACAAATTTTACCAATTGAGTTGTCTCATCTGCTTTGCCGCTGAAAGAAACAGTCAACTTAACTTTTTTCAATCCGTCAACAAACTTCTTGCTATCAAACCAAGTGTAAGCTGGGTTAGCACCAAAGATTAATAACCCACCAACACTACCTGCGTTCATATCATCTACCAACTTAGCAAAGTCAGAATCGATACCTGCCTTGGTGTTGTAAGTTGCAGACCAATCTATTGTTTTACCACCAGCTTGCAAAGCTTCGTTGATGGCATTAATTATAATTTGTACGTTCTTATCGTTGCTTCCAGAAACAACCAATGCTTGTCCTTTCTTAGCAACTAATTCCTTAGCTGCTTTTTCGATACCCGCCTTTAGTTTCGCATCATCAATACCTGTAACAGCCTGTCCATTTACAGCTGCCAACAAAGCAACTGCAATAGCACCTGTTTCAGATGGACGGTGCAAGAAACGCTCATCAGCATTGCTACCTGTTAAGCTCGCTACACTTTCAAAATGAATGTGCTTGCTCATTTCAGGATTCTTCTCATCTATCTTTTTGCCTGTAGCATATTGCTTAGCAAATTCAATCGGACTTAACCAAGTACCCAAGAAATCTGCTGCAAGACTTACAATAACTTTTGCATTATCAAAACGGTAAGTAGGGATAGCCTTTTTACCATAAGTAGCTTCATTAGCCAATAAAATACCACTGTAAGAAACTGCATCATATACCACATGCTTTGCACCAGGATGCTTAGCGATGAATTGTGCAATTACTTCTTTTGTAGATGGGGAAACAACAGTACTTGTTAATATAACGATTGGTGCAGAACCCAAACCAGCAATACCAGCAGCAACAGCCTTGTCCACATCTTCGAAAGTAGCTTCATTGCCATCAATGGTAGGGAAACGCAAACGTGCAGTATCATATAAGTCCAGAACAGAAGCCTGAACCCTTGCAGAAGTACCACCCTTTGTGATAGGACTCAAATCGTTACCTTCTATTTTGATAGGACGACCATCCCTCACCTTTGCCAATACACTTACCGCATCTCCGTCCTGAACGTAAGTTGTAGCATAGTACATGTAATTGCCGGGAACAATATCTTCTGGTTTGTTTGCAAAAGGAATTGCTTTAGTGAATGGTATCTCACAACTTGCAGCTATAGTAGCAGCAGCTGTACTGAAACCTAAGAATTTTAAGAAATCCCTACGTGGATGCTTTGCTTCTAAAAAGCCTTTGTCGTCAGCTTCAAACGGTAATTGTTCTTGAAACTCATCATTTACCGATTGCTTGTAAGCATCAGAATTATTCAATTCCCCAAAACTTTGCCAATGCTGTTTACTCATAAGTATGATAATTCGATAATGTGTAGGTTGCTATTACTTTATAATCTGTATTAGCGCACCACATTAACAGATTTACTAAATTAACCAATTTTAATAATGACACTTTTGACACTCTGTCCCACCAATCATTTCTACGGTTACACCTTTCGTGCTATCTATCTTGCCACTCTTTAGATCAGCATGATATTTCTCGTAGATGCTATAGAAACCATTATCCTTGAACTGAACTTTTGTTTCTCTGTGACAGTTAACGCACCATCCCATACTCAACTCAGCAAATTGCTTCACTTCATTCATCTTCTGAATCTCTCCGTGGCAAGTCTGACAAGCTACTTGTCCAACTTTTACGTGTTGTGAGTGGTTGAAATAAACGTGGTCTGGCAGGTTGTGGATACGAACCCATTCGATAGGTTGCGCTTTGGTAGCATCCCAAGGTTTGCCTTCTTCGAAGCCTGCGTATTTGTATAGTTTCTTAATTTCAGCTGTACCGTTCACCTCTTCTCCTTCTTCATTATAAATCTTGGCGCCCTTATATTCATTGATAGCCATGTGGCAGTTCATACAAATATTTACAGAAGGAATAGTTGCTTGCTTGCCTTGATAAACTCCAATGTGACAGTACTGACAATTGATTTGGTTGATGCCTGCATGTACCTTGTGAGAATAATAGATAGGTTGTACTGGTTGGTAGTTGATGGTACGACCATAGCTGATGGCACCTCTTGTGGTCATGTAACCGCCTGAGATAAATAGTATTACCACAACGATAGCGATGTATGCTTTATTTTTCCAGAAAGGTACTGGTTCTGCAGAGCGGATACCTTCTTTAACATCAGCCAATTTCTTAAGGTTGCTATTTACTTGTAATAATACAAGTGCAATAACAGCCAATACCAATGTTAGTATACCAAACAATAATGAGTTATCACTTTCTTCTCCCTTAGCAGCATTTGGATCGCCAGCAGCAGTAGTTGTTGTGCCAGAACCAGCTTTTGCAGTAGTACTGATGTAACCTAATATAGCATCTATATCTTTATCACTCAACTGCGTAAAGATGTTCATTGCTGTTTTGCCATACTCGTTGTACAAGTTATTGGCATAAGGATC
Organism: uncultured Chitinophagaceae bacterium; assembly: GCA_903895845.1. Taxonomy (GTDB): domain Bacteria; phylum Bacteroidota; class Bacteroidia; order Chitinophagales; family Chitinophagaceae; genus Parasediminibacterium. The sequence continues at coordinate 8,986 of CAITVK010000058.1, read as the reverse complement.
GCCCGTTTTAAGGAACGCAGCATTGTTCTTGATCCAAGAATGCAACTTGGTTTTATCAGGCCAACGATCTTCTACTCCAGCAAGAGCAGGACCAACCAACTTTTTGTTGATTGCGTGACAAGAAGCACAATTTTGAGAGAAGAGAAATTTACCATCTTGCGCCGAAACCTTGTTTGTAATAGCAGTTGTCAATAATAAAATCGACAATATCAGGGACGGTATCGAGAGACGTTTAGGAAATGCCATATACACAGTCTGTTGTTTCTTTAGTAGAAAAATATCCTTTCGGGGTGCGAAAATATGACAGTAGCGTGACAAACAATCAATAATCAAAAATTTTTTTTCATTTGTTACCTCTCTCAAGCCAAAATTTGTTTCTTTTCTTACGTCTATCATTTTATTTATATCTTAAACCTTACCTATTTTATACTTATTAAATTTATTTCTACTCAATAAAGACAATTACCCCAGCACCAGCGGTTATTTGTAACTATTCTATTGTCAATTCTATTGCAGGATCCCAGAACTTTTGCTGGAAGTCTACAATGGTATCTTTTTCTACCAATACCCCCTCTCCTGCCAACAGTTCTTCCATTAAAGTTGGTGTTGCAAAATGTGCTTTTCCACTCAACATCCCATTTCTATTCACTACTCTTTGGGCTGGTACAAGTTCTGTCTGACTATGTGCGCCATTCATTGCCCAGCCTACCATCCTTGCACTTTTTTTGGCACCCAAAAATGCGGCGATAGCACCATAAGTAGTGACCCTTCCTTTGGGTATTTGCCTTGCAACAGCATATACCTGCTCAAAGAATGAAGATTCCCTACTGCCGCTAGGCAATATCGAAGGAAGTTTAGTAGTAGTATGTTTATTATAATTTGCCAATTCTTTTTAGCTGATTAAGTCGCTTACTAAAGCTTTAAAATTTTTGAACCCTAAGAGCGTTTAATTCAAACAAGAATCTTAGCCTATTGTTGCTGTTGTTGTTGTGCCAACATAATACTCTTTTTGGGTTCGGGAACCGACTCATACTGATAAGGACAATGACGGCAACCATACCCACAACAGTAGCCACGTGTTTCGTGGTAGTGTTGGGTAAGTACCACAAACCCATCCGTATCATAATAGAAATCTATATTCTCAATCAGTTCCGTGTCCATAAATCAGTTGTTTTAATGCTTCGTCTTTCTCAACTGGCAATTCTTTATTCAACTGAAAACGCAGATAATGTATCCGTTTACTATTGGCTATGTCCAAACTTTCATAGTACGTTTTTATCTGCAACTCTTCACTGATGCCAGCTTGATGATACGCATCATCAAAATCTTTTAACAACGGCAAATCAAATAAGTTGATGACCATTTTTGTAAATTCATACAAGTCGGGACTATCGGTTTTTAGATGAACGATAGCGTCTGGTTTCAAAAATTGTTGATACAACCGCAGAAACTTAGGATGCGTCAAGCGCTTCTTGGCTTTAGACAAACGCAATTGCGGATCGGGGAACGTAATCCATATTTCACTCACCTCATTAGGCGCAAAGTAGTTGGAAAGCTTATCAATCTCGGTACGTAAAAATGCCACATTGGTTAATCCTTCATCCAAAGCAGTGATGGCACCGCGCCAGATGCGGTTACCTTTTATGTCTACGCCAATAAAGTTACGGTCGGCATGCATTCTTCCCAGGCCAACGGCATATTCCCCTTTTCCGCAGGCAAGTTCCAGCGTAATGGGGTTTGTATTATCAAAGTGCTGCTGCCATTTACCCTGCATATTCTCGGGATATTCCAATACGTTTTGAAAATTTTTTATTGCCTCAAACCTTACCAGTTTCTTGTGTCCCATAATCCATTTTAAGAGGCGGCAAATATAGAGGTTATGATTTATCGCCACAAAGACACGAAGGCTCTAAGAGGCACAAATGAGTTATGAGATATGAGATATGAGTTGTGAGTGAACTTAATACAAAAGAAAAGAGGAAGAAAAGCTTTTAACGCTACCTCCTCTTTATGCTTCTTTCTGTCTTTGCGCCTTGGTGGCAAAATTTTTATCGCCACAAAGACACGAAGGCTCTAAGAGGCACAAATGAGTTGTGAGTGGACTTAATACAAAAAAAAGAGGAAGAAAAGTTTTTAACTCTGCCTCCTCTTTGTGCTTCTTTCTGTCTTTGCGCCTTGGTGGCGAATTATTTCTTAGCTCACAAACTTGCTAATAGGCGTACTAAACCCACTTTTGCCAGCAGAATTTTGTGCCAGCGTCATCACTGTTATTTCTGTTCCGGGTGTAAGCCCTGTAATAGTTTCAAAAATACCAGCCGTTGGAATCACGATAGTAACGCCACCGTTTGGAAACGAAATATGTTTGCCCACCACTACTACGGCAGTAACTGCACCAATAAATATGACCGTACAATACGAATCTGCACCAACCACTTTTGGTGTTGCTATCGTTACAGCACCACCACCGTCTATCATTAGATGTGCAGGCCCAGGCGTATCGGGTATCACCGCCTTTGCTTTTGCGCCAGCTGAACAAAGAAAACCCGAACTTTTTATTTTGTCGGGGTCACCGCCCGAAGTAATGTTTACATAAGCACACTGTTTCACCAAAAGTCCCTCTAGCAATGTGTTGGCAGTATCATAATTACCCATCGCAATTGTACCATTGTCTTTGAGGAGATATTTTGCCGCCAGATCATTGGCAGCAGCAGTCATCACCGTTAATACTACGCCGCCGTTGATGGTGGTGCCAGGTGTTACAAAGTTTGCATTGCCCGTCATTTTAGTAACTGTGTTTGTTGCAAACCCAGCTTTCTTCTGACCATCTGTTTTAGGCCATTTCTTTAAAGGAAAAAATTGTGATGCCATGATAATATAATTTTATTTGAGGATGTAAAGTAGGCTTATAAAAGTGAGTGGCTTCGATTAGCCAAATATACTTTAACCCAAAAGGCACTATTGGAGGAAACTTTAACAGAAAAGCCACGATAATGAGCTAAAGGATTTTGATGTGGAGGAATAAAGCAATTTTTAGGTAGTAAATTATTAACTCAGCGGCAGAAAATAGAAGGCTATCAGGTGTTTATATACTTCCGTTCAACATTTAGATATGTTTTCTCCAGATTAAGATATGTTTTCTCAAAAAGTAGATATGTTTTTCAAGAAATAAGATATGTTTTCGACAGATTTATATATGTTTTCGCAGAAATAAGATATGTTTTTCCAAAAAGAAGATATGTTTTCTCAGAAAGAAGATATGTTTTCGACAGATTTATATATGTTTTCGCAACATTTAGATATAAACGTGAAATGGAGGTGGGGAATGGGGGGGAAGAGGGTGTTGATGGGTTGGGATACTACTATTTAGGCGCATACTCCATGTTATTATCATATATCCAAGTAAAAGATTTCTTCAATATTGAATCGTATTGGGTGTCAATTAAAGTCAATTTAGAAAAATTAGATTTAAACTTCTTTTGAAAATGGATTAATGGAATACCTGTTGTATTCAACGAGTCATGGTCAATTATTTTTCCTTGTTTATCGTAATAATTAGCTATCAATTTATTAGATGTTCGTAGAGGGTTTGGTTGTAGAATGAAAATCTTATACAAATTGAATCCATTTTGAATATGCTCAACTTTTATAGAGTCAATAAAACCTCTATCTCCCTCTTGCTTTGTTATATTTCCATTCTCATCATATTCAATAGAAGTTAAAAGGTTTCGACTAAAATCAAAATACTGATAAGTCCAAACCTTATTGTTTTTGTAAAAATATTCATCCCCTACATTAATGCCATTAAAGTTAAATCCCTTAGAATTCAAGTTTCCTAGTGAATCGTATCTAATCTGCTCACCTTGGGCAATATCTTTTATGTAATTTATTGTTCCCTTTAAAATACCATTTGGATGATAAAATTTTGCTAATCCAGTTTCCTTGAAGGACGAATCATAAACTATTTTTGCTTCAAGCTTTCCATTTTCATAGTAACTATAAAATGTATCAACGAGGCATGTGTCATTATCATTTAAGTATTTATAAACCTGCTTAATTTTACCCGATGGATAATATGACTCTCCGTTTCTCACCTTACTCTTTCCATTCTTACAAGCAAAGCAGCAAAGGATAAAAGAGATAAGGGCAATTTTTTGTAGCATTAATATTTTGTTTTCTTTTTCAAAGATGCAAAGAATTAATACTCTAATTTCATTTGAAGGAGAAAATATTTGTTTGAAGGGGATTTTCTAGCTGTGTTTGCTCCCCTTGCTATAGAGACAGATTATTTATGGCTTGCTTAAAGCTGATTTCCAAGAAGGTCTACCTAGTTGTAAGCGAAACAAGCACTCTTCTTTAATTCCCTGCCTCCATTTTGCCAAAACCAGATGAAAGATATTGCCTTCCGAATCTTTATAAAACCTGTTTTTTTCTTTTATCGCATCCACACAAAAACGCTGTAGTGAAATTGTAGTACCCTGATTGACCCCTTAAAATTGGTTTCCGAATTTTTTTGATGTATTAATGATGTATTTGGTTTTATTTCTGATTGACTTATTGGAGACATTTTTACATCGTCAAAAAATCCCTAAACGCTTTTTTGATAAAAACAACGAAAATGCTTGCTATTATCTCCCCTGATGATAAGCAGTAATTTAAAAACAATTTATTTTTAATTAAACAAAGAAAAGAAATGAAAAGAATCTTTCTGCTTGTCTTTCTTGCCCTATCCATGTTCAGGGCAATGGCACAACCTTCTACGGCGGCATCTGCGCCCACGGCTGGTTCAGATTATGTAATGTCGCTTCTGGGTAATCATTACACCCAGATTTCACAAACCGCCGGCACTGGCAACTGGCGCCCAGACTGGGGCCAACCAACCCAGATTAGTTACCTGAATATTGGAGGCGATACTGCCGTAGAATATTCGAATCTTAGTTATGAAGGTGTTCAGTTTAGCAGCGACATCAATGCTGCCACAATGGATTCTATTCATCTGGACATCTGGAGTTCCAATTGTACCTCCTTGTTATTGTACCTCATCAAAACAACTGGCGGTACTGTGCAACAGTCTGTTACCATTCCACTTACTACAGGTAGCTGGAACAGTGTGAGCATTCCATTGACTTCTTATAATACTATAGACCTCAGCAAAATTGGACAAATGATGTTTGTAGCTGGCACGCCTTCTTCTGGTGCCGACATCTATTTGCAAAACATATATTTCGTAAATGCAGTTGGTAAACCAACTTTTGGAACATTTACTATCCCCGATCAAACATTAGGTACTGCTACCTATACTATTACAGACCCTACCACCAACAGTACAGGTGCATTCTCTTACACCAGCAGCAACAGCTCGGTAGCAACAGTAAGTGGCAATGTAATTACTATTTTGGGGGTTGGTACAACTACCATTACCGCCACAGAAGCAGCAGATGCCAGCTATACAGCTGGAACTATCACTACAGTTTTAACAGTAGATTATCCTGGTCCTACAACGGCTGCACCTGTGCCAACTACGGCATCAGCTTATGTTATTTCATTGTTTGGCGATGCCTACACTAATGTATCGGGAATAAATTGGTTTCCTAATTGGGGTCAAGCAACACAATATGCCACACCAACTATTGGCGGAAAGAGCACCATCAAATATTCGGCACTTTCTTATGAAGGAGTACAATTTGCGAGCGATGTGAACGCCTCTACTATGGATTCCCTACATTTTGATGTATGGACGCCAAACGTTACAACGCTTCAAGTAAACCTGATTAAGACAACAGGCGGTACCGTTCAGCAAGGATATAATGTAAACTTGACTGAAAATGGCTGGAACAGTATCAGTATTCCATTGACTGTTTTCAATACAATTGATTTGAGTAAGATTGGACAAATGATGTTTGTAGGGGTAACACCAGGTTCTGGAGGCGTTATTTATTTGCAGAACATCTATTTTGTAAATGCAGTGGGCAAGCCTACTATTTCTGGCTTTAGTATCCCTGCTCAAACCTTGGGTACCAATGCAACTTACACCATCACCGATCCAACTTCAACAAGCACTGGTGCATTCACTTATACGAGTAGCAATACGTCGGTAGCAACTATCAGTGGAAACGTAATAACTATTGTTGGTGCAGGAACCTCTACCATCTCGGCAATTGAAGCTGCTGATGCAAACTATACAGCTGCTACTTTCACAACTGTGTTAACAGTTAATTATGCAGATCCTACAACAGGTGCTGCTAATCCAACTGCTGCACAAGCGGATGTAATTTCACTTTTTGGTAATCATTACACTCAAAATACAAATGCTTCGGGTAATGCAAATGGTTCTAATGTATGGTATCAAAACTGGGGTCAGGCAACACAAGTAAACTATACAAGTGTTGGTGGAGATACTACTTTGAAATATTCTAATTTAAACTATCAAGGGGCTCAGTTTAGAAATACCATTGATGCAACTGGTATGGATTCTTTACACCTTGATATCTGGTCACCAAATCTAACCCAATTGAATGTTGATGTGATTGGCGGCAGTGGTGAAAAAGATTTAACTGTCAACTTAACCGAAGGTGTATGGAACAGCATCAATATTCCACTATCATCTTATTTGTCAGCAGGAATAGGTGCAGTACTTCAATTTAAATTTGATATTACTCCTTTGTCTCCAAATTCTGGTGGTGTAATTTATTTGCAAAACGTTTATTTCTTTAAAACAGCAGGTAAACCAACCATTTCAGGCTTTACTGTTCCTTCAAACATTACAACTGCATCAGCTCCATTTACATTGACTGCACCAACCAGCAATAGCGCGGGTGCATTTAGCTACACTAGCAGCAACACTTCCGTAGCTACTATCAGTGGAAATACAGTAACTGTTAAGGGTGTTGGCAGTACAACTATCACAGCTACACAAGCAGCTGACCTGACAGATGGATATGTTTCTGGAAGTGTTTTCTCTATTTTAAATGTTGGTTATCCTGGCCCTACAACGGCAGCAGCTACACCAACAGCACTATCTTCTACGGTATTATCACTTTGGGGCAATAGCTATACGAATGTATCTGGTACAACATGGAATCCAAATTGGGGTCAACCGGTTGCAGTAGTTACTTCTACTTTAACCATAGGTGGAAAAACTACTTTGGAATACTCAAGTCTGAGCTATGAGGGTGTACAGTTTTCGAGCGGTGTAAATGCCTCTTCGAAGAACCTATTGCATTTTGATGTATGGACTCCAAACTGTACCAGCTTCGATTTGTATCTTATTAATACAGATGCTGGTGGCGTAAATCAATTAGTAACTATTACTCCTACTACTAATGGATGGAACAGCATAAATATACCGTTATCAAACTTCACCAACCAGGTGGTAAGCAATATCAATCAATTTAAGATTGTTGCAAATACACCTTCTTCTGGCGCAACCTTATACTTCCAGAACATTTATTTTGTAAGTGCAACACCTACCTGGACTGGTGCAACATCGACGGATTATTCTGTTGCATCAAACTGGCAATATGGTTTGGCTCCGGTAAGCACCAATAGTATTTCTATTCCTGCTTCATTAACAAATGAGCCTGCATTAAGCACAAACACTTCTATTGCAGGTATTACCTTGAATGGTACACTTGCCTTGAATGGTCATACACTTACACTTACAGGTGCTGTTTCTGGTTCTGGAAGCTTGAGCAGTTCTGCTACTTCGTCTTTGGTAGTTGCTGGGACAGTTGGAACCCTAAACTTTAGTCCAAGTGCCAATAGCTTGCAAAATCTTACTATCACAAGTGGTTCTGTAACCTTGGGTAACGCTTTGAATGTTTATGGTACACTTACACCAACAGCTGGCACATTGAATACTGGCGGACACCTTAACCTGAAGTCTACATCAATTACCAATACAGCAGTTGTTGGTGTTGTTGGAGGCACTATCAATGGTACAGTTACAGTAGAAAGATATATTCCGGCTGGTAAGCGTACTTATAGAGACCTTGGGGCCGAGGTTGCCAATGCGGGTAGTGTTTATGCCAACTGGCAAGAAGGTGGTGTAAATAATAATGGTTATGGTATACAAATTACTGGTGCACAGGGTTCATCTGCAGGCACAGACCCTACTACAGGTTTCGATTATTCTGCAACTGGTAACCATTCATTATATACGTACCTGAACAATGCATGGGATTCTGTACTGACTACAAAGGGTACTAACTTAAGTCCTTACCAAGGTTACCGTGTATTGGTAAGAGGTGACAGAAGTGGAAGCCTGCAAACTCAGTTCAATTATAATAGTTCTGCTATCATTCGTGCAACTGGTAACCTAGTTACAGGAGATGCTACTTTTGGTAATCTTACAAGTGGTGTTGGTAGCTATAGTTTTGTTGCCAATCCTTATGTAAGCACTGTTGACTGGAATGCAGTAGTTGCTGCAAGTACAGGCATCAACGGTAGCTTCTGGTATTGTGATCCAACGTTTACAACAGACAGTGGTTATACAACCTTTATTGCTTACAACAATTCTACTGGCGTGAGTAATCCACTTGGACTTTCTAACGTGAACAGGTACCTGCAACCAGGACAAGCGTTCTTTGTAGAGAACCTGACTGCTACCCCAACCTTGAAATTCACTGAGGCTTGTAAAGCACCTTCACAAGGAAAAACGGCCATCTTTGGAACAACATCCTTGAATAGAATTGCGATTGGCTTATACAAAAACAACACAAACATTGACGGAGCTGTATCTGTTTTTGGAAGCACTTTCACAAACACTATCGGAAAAGAAGATGCTGCTAAATTCCCTAATGCCGGAGAGAATGTAGCCTTAAGGATTGCTGGTAAGGATTTGTGTATTAATGGATACGCATTACCAACGGTATCAGACGAATTTCCAGTTCATTTGTATAACCTTAAATCTAACACATCTTATACTTTGAGACTGGATGCATCTGAATTTACAGGCAATGGTGTTGATGCTTATATCAAGGATAACGTT
>CAITVK010000057.1 GCA_903895845.1 uncultured Chitinophagaceae bacterium | reverse complement strand
ATTTATAAATATATTTGCAATAATGGTAATTATATCTCACAAAGCCATAAGGGAGTTTGCAAAACAGCAGCCAGAACTATCAACTGCTTTAGAACGTTGGTATAGCATTACTGAAAATGCGGATTGGAGAGGATTTAATGATATTAAAGTGCAGTTTAATTCGGTTGATGCTGTTGGTGATGGCTTATTTGTATTTAACATCAAAGGAAATGATTGCCGACTGATTGCAAGAATTATATTTAGAACGCGAACCGTCTTTATAAGATTTGTAGGTTCACACAAAGAATATGATTTGATAAATATTGCTTCATTATAAAAAGTAAAAAGATGGAAAAAATATCAAATGAAATTGAGTATGGCAATGCACTAGACAAAGTTCATTTATTAATGAAAAAAGGCGAGTACAACATAACTGATAAGGATGCTGAAAGTATTTCAAATCTTGCCAGTATGATTCAGTCTTATGAAAAAGTACATTATCCTTTTCCTATGCCTAAAACCATTGCTGATATGGTTGAGGTGAAGATGTTTGAGAAGAAAATAAACAGAGCGGGGCTAGCATCTATGCTGGGGATTGATGCCCCGAAACTATCACAAATAATGAATGGAAAAAGAAAGCCAGACCTTACTTTCTTAAAAGCTGTTCATCAAAAGTTGGGAATAGATGGCAATTTTATATTAGAGCGTATTTAATGGCAATGTACTTTTTTAATAAAATAAAAGGGGAAACAAAAATGTTTCCCCTTTTTTGCGCTTTGGCTATTGTGTGTAGAGGAAGCTAAAAGTAGATTTGTGAGATACTGAACTTGGTAGATAAAAGCTCATCCTACAAATTCACATGTTTTCAAAAATAAATTCTTATTCTACAACTAAAATTGATAAAATTTAAAAATGAGACATTTATTTTGATAAATTCTAAAAATATATTTTCTTATTAGATAATATTCATTATAATAGTCTACTTTTGTTTTGTAAAACAGCGTAAGCAATAGCAAGCTTAGTTTCGTTTACCTAGTTTTCAATGAGTTCTTTGTATTATGCGGTTGCTTTTACTGTTTTTCCGATCGGAAAAGGGTCTTTTCCGCTCCGAAAAACAGTAAAAAATATCAAAAAGGGTAAATACCTGTCAATAAAGCAGTAAATGACTGCAATACTCCTTCTTCTTGCACAACCAAACGGGCAATGTGTAGTAACAAAACCACTGGGTTGGAACGAGAAGATGAAAAAAAGGAACGACAAAAGGGTATAAGCCATCAGTTCAGGTGCATATCAGTACAGTAATGATACAAAGTGCATCGGAAAAGAGACTTTTCTGAGACGAAAAACACCTTTTTTTGACAATTAGGCAGCCTGTAAAACAACGAAATCGAAATTTGTTTATTTAAATTCTCGCTAATGAATTAGCTATATCTGGTTGTATATTTTTTCCTTGTTCTTCTTAACGATTACTTTATGGGAACACGGTACGGGAGTGGACAGTAATCCATTTTTTCACTATTAAAATATACAATAATGGCAAAGCCAGCATTGAATTTTAGTAAATTATCTATCGGCGGACGGATATTAAGGATTCGCCAGATAGTAATTGCCACCACAGGCAATTCAGTTTATGTTACCCCGTCTCCAACGCTAGCCAGCATTACTACGGCAGTGAACCAATTGGAAGCAGACCAGTTGGCATTGAAGAACGGGGGGCCATTAGCAACAAAAACCAGAAACGTTCAGAGTAAAGTAGTAATGTCTTTAATGAATTCATTTGCAGCGTATGTAATGGTAACAAGTGGTGGCGACGCAATTAAGATTGGAAGCACTACCTTGGATATCGTTCAGCCACCTACTTATGCAGGTGTAGCAGGGCAAGTAGTTGGTTTGAGAGGGGTTACAGGTAACTTCCCGGGCACTGTAATCCTTAAATGGAAGTCAATGCGAGGGATGAAGTATTATTACATTCAAAAAAGTGCCGACGGGCTAACAGGTTGGGCAAGCCAAGGAGAACCAGTTACAATGGCAACAGTCATTATTACTGGCTTGGTATCCGAAACAGCTAGCTTTTATAGAGTGGCAGCAGGAAATGTAGTAGGCTTAGGTCCCAACAGTGACCCTGTGCGGGTAGTTGCAAAATAAATATTGGCATTGAGAAATTGATGTTTAATAGTAGCGTTTGGCATTGCGCCAAAGAATAAGAAGGGAACAATGGATTTAAAAACATTGTTCCCTTCTTTAATTTTATTAATGACCATATAGCCCAGAGTAAGATGCAAATAAAAAAGCGACTTTTAATTACTTAAAAGCCGCTCTATAATCGCAATAGTTATATTGCAATTTAATAAGTTGATGCAACTGTGAAAGTTGATTGATTTTAGAACTTAATCTCTTCATCGTGTTCGCCATAGAACCTGAACTCTACCAGGTGGAAACTATTATTCTCCTTAATCTTTAGTTTGGTTTTGTAAGTACGTTTCCAACGCTTGCTGATGGATGTGAAAAAGCCTTTTGTGAGATGCGAATAAACAATTGGATGTACTATAAGTGTCAGGTTTTTGTGGGAATGACTCACCAGATAATTCAGCCGCTTTTCTATTTCGTCTTCCAACAATAAGCTAGCTGTTATCTTACCGGTACCGTGACAAACAGGACACTCTTCGGATGTGTTGATGTTCATTTCGGGTTTCATCCGTTGTCTGGTTACCTGTAGTAATCCAAACTTAGATATAGGAAGCACTGCATGTTTTGCCCTGTCGCCTTCCATGAAACCTTCCATTGCCTCTTGAAGCTTCTTTTTGTTATCAGGCAATTTCATGTCTATGAAATCAATCACTATTATTCCCCCAATATCGCGCAATCGTAGTTGTCTAGCAATTTCTTCGGCTGCTTCCAGATTAGTTTGCAGTGCATTCTCCTCCTGACTGTTACTTACACTTTTGTAGCCACTGTTTACATCAATCACATGTAGTGCCTCAGTATGTTCAATAACAAGATAAGCACCACTAGGCAAGTTTACCGTTTTACCAAATGCACTCTTTACCTGTTTGGTTATATTGTAGGTGTCAAACAGGGGACTGCCATTGTTGTAGAAGCTTACAATATCTACTTTTTCTGGAGCAATGCGTTGAAGATAATTTTTTGTATCGGTGTAAGTATTCTTGTCGTTAATGACAATTTTATTAAAGTCGGCACTCAACAAATCGCGTAGTATACTGGTCGTTTTGTTTTGCTCACTCAATATCTTGATAGGTGCCTCGGCTCCCTTCAAACTTGTTTGGATAGACCTCCAGGTTTCCACCAAAGACAATAAATCCTGGTGAAGTTCTTCGGTACTTTTTCCCTCTGCAGCTGTACGTACGATTACGCCAAAACCTTTCGGCTTGATAGCTTCAATGATTTTGTGTAATCTTTTTCGCTCATCGCCAGAATGTATTTTTTTTGATACGGCAACGACCTCATTGAACGGGGTAATGACTACAAAGCGGCCTGGTAAACTCAGTTCACAACTAAGTCGTGGTCCTTTGGCAGCAATAGGTTCCTTTAAAATCTGAACTAAAATGCTAGGCTTGCCATTCAATACTTCATTGATCTTTCCTGTTTTTACAATCTCTGGCTCAATGGTAAAAGAGGAAAGGTCAAACCCATTTTCACTTTTATCATGAACGGCCATTTGAGTAAACTTCAGGAGTGAACGTACATAGGGCGAGAGATCCGTGTAATGAAGAAAGGCATCTTTTTCGAAGCCAACATCCACGAAAGCAGCATTCAAACCAGGAATTAATTTCTTCACCTTACCCAAATACAAATCACCTACCGCAAAACTTGCATTGTTACTTTCCGTATGCAGCTCTACCAGCTTCTTATCTTCCAATAAGGCAATCTCCACGCCATTGATCGTGGAATTTATGATTAATTCTTTGTTCACAAAATTCGCAACTTTATATTAAACAACAAAAGCACCCTCTAGGGATGAATTATTAAAACCTACATCAATTATCTTGTTACCCTTTTGTGTGTTTCAGAATGAAGAAAGGTAAAGTTGCTATTGATTGATGGAAGTAGTAAAAGGCAACAAGTAATGACAGAAAAAACTGCAATTGCTTTAGTTAACAAGCAATTGCAGCTCTTTTAAAAATCAATAGGGGACTATTTCTTTTTATGACGATTCTTTCTTAAGCGTTTCTTTCTTTTGTGTGTTGCAATTTTATGACGTTTTCTCTTTTTACCACAAGGCATACCTAGCTTTTTTTATTAGTTAAAAATAATTGTTTGTTTATTGAAAAATAGCTTTCGGCTATTGTTTTAATATATTTATCCTGTCTGTCAGTTCTTTCAAAGCTCCGGGATTCTTTACTTTTCCTTTCACTTTTGTGTACCATTTAATCGCGTTGGGTTTGTCTCCCTTCATGTCATAACATTCAGCCAGATGCAATGATATCTCGAGGTTGTTTGGTTCTGCATTAGAAATAATTAAAAATCGTTCTATTGCTTTATCAAACTGACCACTCTTTTTTCCTCCCAATGCCAATATATATTGTGCATACATATTGTGAGGATTAGTCTGAGCAATCTCTCGTACTGGCAAAATACCCTGCATTGGGTTGTCGGATATATTACCTAGAATATAACAGGCACCCAAGCCTATTTTGCTGCTATCATTTGCAGGATTAATCTGTAAAGCCTGCTCTAAAAGAACTTTTGCGTTGGATGCCAGCCAGTTTTGCATAGCCGGGTCTCCTTCTATCAATAACCTCTCTAAAAATTGTTGGGCGGCAAATGTGAGACTTTTTTCCGAACTTTCCAACTTTGATGCTTCTCCGTTATAATATGCATACGGTTCGAAAAGGTGCATGGTGTCTTTCCAGAAGCTTGCAAGCTGTTTGTAAGCGTTTATTTGTTGCTGTTTTACATCGCCACGCGAAACACTATTTTCCATGCTAAGAACCCTTCCAGATTGCTCAGGAGTTAGTCTCTGCTTAGCTTTTACCAATAAATCCTTGAATTGAATGGTTGGTTTAGTATTGGCCGCCGCCATAGCAGGAGGCATCTCCTTTTTGGGAGGAATAGTATTGCCAAATAAAAACAGAACCAATACCAACAATAGGCCAGAGATGGCTAAAATAACTTGCTTACGATTCACTATATAAAAAGTTTCGGGCGAAATTAACCCTTACAATGGTTTTTTGCATTTAGTTTTTACATCTTTACCAAACTCCTTACCTGGTTTGAAGCCAGCTATGTACATGGCTGGTATATTTATTGCAATATTCCTTTTTACAACCCTACCAACTTTAGCCGCTCTTTTCTTTGGGAAAAAAGTTCCGAAGCCACGCAAAAAAACAGGCTCTCCTTCTATAACACTATTCTTTATTTCCTTAAAAAGAGACTCTACTACTATCAATACATCTACTTTTGGGATACCAGTTTTATCACCTATTACTGTTATAATGTCTGACTTGCGCATAGCTATTTATTTGAAAATGAATAATAACGGGATAAAAATAAGTGTAATTCATATATATTTATAAATTAGATGATATTTTTTTTGAGCACTGGTTTTAATCAATTTGCCCCAAAAGCTGAAACAATAAAAAATGTATTCTGAAATGAAAAAGACTGTTACGACTTTATTGATGGACTGGCATTTGAATATCAATAACCGCGAAATGCCTTGGAAAGGCGAAAAAGATCCTTATAAAATCTGGTTGAGTGAGGTTATTCTACAGCAAACAAGGGTTGATCAAGGGATGGCATATTATGAAAAGTTTGTTCTTAACTTCCCTACTATCAACGACCTAGCTGTTGCCAAGGACGAAGACGTTTTTAAGCTTTGGGAAGGATTGGGGTATTATAATAGGTGTAAGAATTTATTGTACACTGCACGTATTGTAGTAAATAATTTCGCTGGAAAATTCCCGGATAAATATGAAGAGATACTAGCACTAAAGGGGGTTGGACCCTACACCGCGGCGGCCATTGCTTCGTTTGCATTCAACAAGCCATTTGCAGTGGTTGATGGCAATGTTTTTAGAGTGCTTTCCAGGTTGTTTGCAATTGCAACCCCAATTGATAGCAATGAAGGAAAACAACAGTTTGCAACCCTTGCACAGGAAATACTGGATAAGGATAACCCTGCTTTGTACAATCAGGCTATCATGGATTTTGGTGCAACAGTCTGTATGCCCGTCAATCCACAATGCAATAGTTGCCAGTTGCAGACTGTTTGTAAGGCTTACCTAGAGGGAGTTGTCAACAGGCTTCCGATAAAAGAGAAAATTTTGCTCAAAAAGAACAGATGGTTCTATTATTTTATTATACAGCACGACAATGAGGTATTGGTTGAAAAAAGAATAGCAAAGGATATCTGGGAAAACCTCTTTGAGTTTTATTTATTGGAATCAGGTGAGCAGATGGATTGGGAAGAAAGTTCAGTAAAAGAATGGTTGAATCAACAACTTGGGGTCGAGAAAGCCGAAGTGATCTCTATTTCACCCACTCAAAAGCAACAGTTGACTCATCAGCAAATAAGAGGGCAGTTTATCAGTGTAAAAATAGATGCCATACCCAATAATTTAAAGCATCACCAATGGTTGCCAACAGCGGATTTGGGCAAGTTAGCGTTCCCTAAGTTTATAAATCAGTTCCTTGAATCTGCCCCTTTTTGAATCAGCAAATGGCTACTTTATTGTCAAAACTTTATTGTGTTAGCTCATTAGTAAGTGAAAATTTCTAAAAAAAATCTTAATAAGCATCCCGACTAACCAAAAATATAGTTCTGTCATGCTAAGAAATTAAAATTTTTATACAATTTCTCCTATATTCGCACAATAAATTAATCGATTTAATTAATTAAACATGCAACTAAGATTAGGTTTTAGGAACTTTATTTTAATCACAGCAACCATTGGCGGCTTGTATTCTTGTAAACCCCAAAAGGAAAAGTCAACCGCTACTGGTATGACTTACAATGATAAGCAATACGGAGGTTTCTCTGTTGCCAAGCCAAAGGATACGAAAGTTGCACCGGGCCTTGTGTTTATTCAAGGTGGTACTTTTACGATGGGAGCAACGGAAGAGGATGTTATGGCTGATTGGAACAATGTTCAAAGAAGAGTTACAGTAAACTCCTTCTTTATGGATAAAACAGAAGTTTCTAATGTTAACTACCGTGAATATCTGTATTGGTTGGAACACATGTTTACTGACACTCCTAAGTATAACAACTTATTAAATGGTGCACGTCCGGATTCATTAGTTTGGAGAAAGAATTTGTCTTACAATGAGCCTTATGTAGAATATTACTTCCGTCACCCTTCTTACAACTACTATCCGGTTGTAGGTGTTAGTTGGAGACAAGCTTACGATTTCTGTATCTGGCGTACGGATAGGGTGAATGAATATGAACTCAAGAAAAGCGGTTACATAGACAATAAACAAAGTGCGAAAAGCCAATTTGGTCAGAATGACAATAACTTCAACACAAAGAGTTATTTATTGGGTGAATATCAAGCTAAGGCTGGTAAGTTGACTAAGTCTACTAAAAACCCTTTGAAGGATGAAAATGGTAAACCAAGGAACCCTCGATTCGAAGATGGTATTATGTATGCAGATTACAGGCTTCCAACAGAAGCTGAGTGGGAATATGCTGCTTATGGATATATTACTGAAAATCCACAAAGAAAGCCTTCCAAAAATCAACGTGGGGAAGAAAATATTCAAAACAAACAAGTATATGCTTGGAGGAATGATGGTTTCTCTAGCCTACGTTCTACTGATGAAGGTGGTTATCAAGGTGCCTTCCTAGCAAACTTCAAACGTGGAAACGGTGACTACATGGGTGTTGCAGGCGGTTTGAATGATAACGCTGCAATTACAGCTGAGGTAACTTCTTTCCGTCCAAATGGATATGGTTTGTACAATATGTGTGGTAACGTAAGCGAGTGGGTAGCCGATGTTTACAGACCACTTACTAGTATCGAAGCTGATGACTTTAACCCAATTCGTGGTAACGTATTCAAGAAAGTAGATATGAGTGCTGGAATTGGTAACTTAAGAGATAGCGTTGGTCGCATCAAATGGGTTAACGAATCTGATTCCACACTTAGAGATAGAAGAAATTATCAAAAAGCTTATGCAATTGATTATGCTGATGGAGATAGCACGAGTGGTGTAAGCTATGGTTACGGCGTTACTACTCTTATCTCTGATAAATCACGTGTTGTGAAAGGTGGAAGCTGGAATGACATGCCTTATTGGTTAAGCCCTGGTACAAGAAGGTTTATGGAAGAAGATCAAAGTAGCTCTACAATCGGTTTCCGTTGCGCTATGACACATTATGGTTCTCCAGAAAATCTGAAAGGAAGTACCAAGACTGGTAATATTTTCCCTGACAGAAAACCTCGTCGATAATTGATATATTCTATATAATTAAGGTAAAAAGCCACTTAGTAAAGTAAGTGGCTTTTTTTATAGTCAAATTTCATCCTTTTTATACAGTAACAAATGGATACCTCAACGCAAATAGAAAACTTATACAAGCTATTTTTAAACAATTCTTCAATACAAACAGATACTCGAAAGCTAAAAGAAGGAGATATTTTCTTTGCATTGTCTGGACCTAATTTCAATGGTAATCAGTTTGCAAAGAAAGCAATAGAATTAGGAGCTTCCTACGCAGTAGTCGATCAGGAAATTGATGTAACTGATGAGCGAATCATAAGGGTAGACGATACACTGTTGTGTTTGCAGGCTTTAGCAAAGCATCATCGCCAACAATTAAATATACCTGTGATTGCCATCACAGGTAGTAATGGGAAAACAACTACAAAAGAACTGGTAAGCAATGTATTGGCTACTCACTTTATTACTTATACCACTCAAGGCAATTTAAATAATCATATTGGTGTGCCGCTCACACTGTTGAGCATTAAAAGTAATGCACAGATAGCCGTAATAGAAATGGGGGCAAACCATCAGAAAGAGATTGAAGGATATTGCCAGTATACACTGCCAACTCATGGGCTGATAACAAACTGTGGGAAAGCGCATCTGGAAGGATTTGGTGGTATTGAAGGTGTAAGAAAAGGAAAGGGAGAGCTGTATGACTTTTTGAGAGTACACGATGGTACTGCTTTTATATATTGGGACTATGATTATCTGCAAACAATGAGTGCGGGCATCAATCATATAACTAAATATGGGACAAAAGAAGGAGGGGTAATTGGTGATGTTCTTTCTAGTGATCCTTTTTTAACGGTATCACTCAAGAATGAAAATGAATTATCTGTCATAGAAACACAATTGGTTGGTGATTATAATTTGCCTAATGTATTGTGTGCTGTTGCTGTTGGAAAATATTTTGGTGTTCCTGCCAATAAGATAAAAGTGGCTATAGAGGCGTACTCCCCAACAAACAGTCGCTCGCAATTAATAAAACAGGATACCAATACAATTATTCTGGATGCTTACAACGCCAATCCTACCAGTATGAAAGCAGCTATCGAAAACTTTGCTCAGTTGGATGCCAGTAAAAAAGTGATATTTATTGGTGGTATGATGGAATTAGGTACTGAGAGTATTGCCGAACATCAGGCACTGGTAAATCTGATAGATAAATATAAATGGGAACAGGTAGTATTGGTTGGCGGTGATTTCAGTAAAGTCCAACATCATTTTGTGTACTTTAATGCTGCTAACGAAGCTGGTGAATGGTTTAAAAATCAACACTTTGAAAGCACCCATCTATTGATAAAGGGTTCTAGAAGTATGCAAATGGAGAAGGTTCTTCAATAGGCAGTAGCAATTTTAAAGCACCTCTTGTTGTTATTGGTTACCTTGCAGGCCTTAAGTTAATCTCTTCATTATGCAAAGCAATACAAAAGCACCTTCTTACATCGTTAGTTTAATAAAAAACAAGTGTCCAAGATGTCGTGAGGGTGATTTATTTCTTTCTAACGAACCCTATAGCCTCAAAGGCGGAAAGAATGTGAAGATGTATGACAAATGTCCCTCTTGTGGGCAACCAACCGAGATTGAGGTTGGCTTTTATTACGGCACCAGTTACGTTAGCTATGGCCTTACAGTTGCCTTCTCTGGTCTTTCATTTGCACTTTGGTTTGTAACAATTGGTTTCGGGCTAGAAGATAACAGACTCTTTTGGTGGTTGGGACTCAATGCACTTGTATTGCTCCTTTTGCAACCCCTTTTCATGCGGATAAGTAGAAGTATGTGGATTAGCTGGTTTGTAAACTATGACCCCAACTGGAAAGAATCACAACCCAAAAATGTAGAGCGTATAGTGCCAGAACAAATGAATAACTGGTAACAATTACTTTCCGGTTACCTCTCTCAATATATTTATCAGGCGGGTATTCACCGTTTCAAAGTTGGCATAACCACTTGATACCAGATAAAACTTGCTTTCTCCTGTCTGCAACAACAAACAAGGGTATCCTTTCACTTGCAGTTGCTTGCAGAGTTGAAATTCGTAGTAAGCCCTCTCTTTATATTCTTCACTTTCCAGTTTGGTGTAGAAAGCTTCTGCCTGAATGCCATATTTATCTATCAGGTGACGATAGCTTTCATTATCCGTCAAATCCCTACCCTCATAATGAAGTGCATATTGTAGATCTGCTGCAAACGCTACTTGTTTTTCGGGATAATACTCTTTCAAAATACACATTGCAATTGCAGGCTTCTCACTGTTGGGATACCAGTCACTACTATCCGGATGCTTTATATGCCACAGATAATCTTCGCCAAAGGTTACGCCTGTATATTCTTCTACTGTTTTGTAGGCACCTTCAATAAAGCTTGCTGTTACGCCAATATGCACTGGTTTCTCTGGCAAAATCATACCCCCACTTAATACTTCAATGGGTACATACTTGCTATATTCGGCATCTATTTGTTGTATCACATTACTAAAACCATAGCACCATCCACAATAAGCATCGTAACAATAAAATAAAACAGGATTAAACATAGTGGCAAATGTCGAGCTTTTTCTTTAAAACAGTATCAGCTTACTGTGGCTATTCATTAATTATCAACTGTATAAATATTGAAATAAACCTATGCAAACATCTTTTGCGAGTCGATTGCAAATCCCTCAAAAATGCCTACAGGTATGTTATCTCCTTCAAAGTAAGTATCTGTCAGTACAAACTTCTCTTCTTTTAATTGATAAACCTGTACAAAGCGATGTTCTGGAGATACTATCCAATATTCCCTCACCCCATTTTCTTCGTATAGGGCATACTTCTCTTTCATTTCTTTTCGTGTATTACCGGGGCTAAGGATCTCTATAATCCAATCGGGACTACCTAGGCAGCCACGGTCATCTAATTTCTCCAGATCACAAATCACTGATATATCGGGTTGCACTACAGATAAAATGGCTTGATCCTCTGCTTTTTTTCTTTTATTGATTAACCTCACGTCAAACGGGGCTATATATACTTTACAAGAGTGGTTTACAAAGTAGGAGAAAATTTGAAAGTGTAAGTTGCCAGAAATCTCCTGATGCCTACGCATTGGTGCCGGACTCATTCTACTTATCCATCCTCTTATCAACTCTACTCTTTCCTCAAACTGCCAGGTAAGGTAATCGGCATACGTATATTGTTTGTTGAAGTCAAGTTGATTGATGTCTGTGATCATAACTCCTAATTTTCAGTAAAAATACCTGTTTTGTAGTAGTGTTCCTATATTAGTTTTTCGGCAATACCCAATCAGTATGTATAAATAACCACCTGCTTCATCTATCCAATTTTTCTATATCAATCGTAAACCTATCTTTAACGCCAAGTCATCACTAAAAAGATAATCTGAGTATGAAGAAACTATTTGTTGGGTTTACGCTTTTGCTGAGTATTTGTTCTATAGCTCAAAAGAAAAACCCCATTCCCGATTCAACAAGACACAAAGGGATGGGGGGATTTGCCGACTTAGCTGCATTCATGAGCGGCAAATCGTCTGATGGCCCAAAGCCTTACAAAGAAGTGATTACCGATAAAGCCATCACCAAAAAAGGGCTTTTCACTGTTCATAAAGTAGAAGACAAATATTATTTCGAAATTCCTGATGCTCTTTTGGGTCGTGAGATATTGGCTGTCGTCCGCTTTGCCAAAGTGCCTACCGGTGCAGGCTATGGCGGAGAGATTGCCAATCAGAATACACTTACCTTCGAGAAAGGGCCTAATAATTCTATCTTCCTGCGGGTGATAACTTTGGTGAATACGGCCGATTCCTCACAAGCCATCTACAAAGCGGTTTCCAATAGCAACGTAAATAGTATTGCCAGTTCGTTCAATATTGCTGCTAAGGGAAAAGATAGTTTGCACCCGAGTAGCATCATAGATGTTACCGAATTTTTTAAGGGCGACAATCAACCGGTAAGTCTGGGCAGTGCCGTTAAAAAGAGGTATAGTTTCAGTGGGGAATCCCCAGATAGGTCTTATATCGAATCTATCAATACCTATGAAATCAATACAGAAATTCGTACTGTAAAAACCTTCTCAGCAGGTGGTGGCGGGTTTTCTTTTCCGGGCATACCCTCTTCGTCTTTGCCTGCCGCCAATGCAGCAGGGGCTGTTACGCTGGAGCTAAATACCTCGTTGCTTCTATTGCCCAAAGTGCCAATGGAAAAAAGGATTGCAGATAAAAGGGTTGGTTATTTTACGGAAGAATATACACAGTATAGTGATGACCAGCAACACGTTGATACCAAAGAATTTGCAACTCGTTGGCGGCTGGAACCCAATGATAGTGATGTGTTTAAGTGGATGCGAGGCGAATTGGTAGAACCCAAGAAGCCCATAATATATTATATAGATCCGGCTACCCCAAAGCAATGGAGGCCTTATCTGATAGCTGGCATCAACGACTGGCAGAAAGCTTTTGAGAAAGCAGGCTTCAAGAATGCGATAATAGGGAAGGAGTGGCCTGAAAACGATACGACCATGAGTCTGGAAGATGCCCGTTTCTCGGTGTTGCGGTACTTTGCCTCTGATGTAGAAAATGCGTATGGCCCCAATGTGCACGATCCTAGAAGTGGAGAGATATTGGAAAGTCATATAGGTTGGTATCACAATGTGATGAAGCTGGTACACGACTGGTATATGATACAAGCAGGGGCAGTAGACCCACGTGCCAGAAAGATGAAGTTTGATGAGGCATTGATGGGCGATCTGATTCGTTTTGTTTCTTCTCACGAGGTAGGGCATACCCTCGGGTTGAGGCACAATATGGGTAGTAGCAGCAAAACACCTGTGGAACTATTGCGAAATAAAGCTTGGGTAGAAGCACATGGTCATACGGCTTCCATTATGGATTATGCCCGCTTCAATTATGTGGCACAACCCGAGGATAGTATTGGCAAAATGGGCTTGTATCCGCGCATTGGCGACTATGACTATTGGGCTATCAAATGGGGATATTGTCACATTCCTGGAGCAAATGAAGAAGAGCAAAAGAAAGCTAGTAACAAGATGATTATTGCGGCATTGAAAGAAAACCCACGCAATTGGTTTGGTAGTTTTGAGGGCGGAAATATGTCTGACCCTAGAACACAAAGTGAAGATTT
Organism: uncultured Chitinophagaceae bacterium; assembly: GCA_903895845.1. Lineage (GTDB taxonomy): Bacteria > Bacteroidota > Bacteroidia > Chitinophagales > Chitinophagaceae > Parasediminibacterium. Next base: position 32,943 of record CAITVK010000057.1, on the reverse strand, counting down.
GGGTGATGATGCTGTAAAGGCAAGTGAGTATGGCATTAAGAATTTGCAACGGATATTGCCACAGCTGCCTACCTGGACCAAAGAAGAAGCAGATTTGAATGATAACTTATCCGATATATATGGCCAGTTGGTTGGGCAGTTCCGCAGGTATATTGGTCATGTAACCCGCAATATAGGTGGCGTGTATGAGACCTTTAAAAGTGTGGAGCAACCCGGGGCTGTGTATGAGATTACACCAAAAGAAAAGCAAAAGAGTGCGGCTGCCTTCTTGAATAAGCAGGTGTTTACTACGCCAAGATGGTTGTTGCAAAAGGACATTTTAGATAAAATAAATAATCCTTCAGGCGGAGATCCTGTGATTGCCCTTCAGGAAAGTGCGTTGTCTAGCCTGTTGAATGCTGATAGATTGACAAGGATGCAGGCTTGCGTGGAAAGGTTTGGTGCCGACAAAGCCTACAATGCAATTGAGTTGTTGACTGATGTACAAGGTGGGTTGTTTACTGAATTGCTGACCCATAAACCGGTAGACATATATAGAAGGATGCTTCAGAAGAGTTATGTAGATAAGTTGGCAGCTATCATCAATCCCCCTGCTCCTGCTATACCTACCATCAACTTTGGTGATCCGTTGTTTTCGTTTGGAAGCAATACCTCACGCAGCGATTTGCCAGCGATAGCGAGAGGACAGTTGGTACAGTTGCGCAGTCAATTGATTGCAGCGATACCTTTAACTACCGATAAGCTAAGTAAACTTCATTTGCAAGACTTGCAAGAAAAGATAAAAAGAACATTGGATCCTAAGTAAGGATTTGAAGAAGATAAAAAAGCTGTTGATACCTGATGTGTTTCAACAGCTTTTTTGTTTGATGAAACTATCTCTCGGAAGACAAAGACTCCTATTCTGTCAATAAATCACTCACTCGTTCATTGTAAGGCTCACTCGTTCATTGTAAGGCTCACTATGAGCATTGTAAGGCTCACTCGGTCAATAAATCGTTCATTCTGTCAATAAATCACTCACTCGTTCATTGTAAGGCTTACTATGAGCATTGTAAGGCTCACTTGGTCAATAAATCGTTCATTCTGTCAATAAATCGCTCACTCGTTCATTGTAAGGCTTACTATGAGCATTGTAAGGCTCACTCGGTCAATAAATCGTTCATTCTGTCAATAAATCACTCACTCGTTCATTGTGAGGCTTACTATGAGCATTGTAAGGCTCACTTATAACAAAGTGAGCCAATAAATGAGGTTATAGAGGGCTTTTGTAGAGAATCCTTTCTTTATAGTTATAAAATATTCATTTATTTATCAATTATCCCTCATCTTTGGTAAGCGGTGTGAAAATGTTTGAAGGGAAACTGGAATGGGGAATGCTTTCGGTAATCTAAAAATGGTAATTAAAACTAAACTATGAAGATGACTTACATTATGGCAGTTGCAATTGTTTTAATCGGGCTTTTGGTTGCTTTTTCGATTAAAAGGAAAGACAAGGCAAAAAGAAATGACCCTGTTTCGATGCAAATTTCAGAAGATACAGCAAGACCGAAAGAAACAAGGCTTGACCAAAATCCTTATGAAGGTTTAAAAAAATTAGCTTATTCCATTCATTACAATCAATTAAACTTGCCCAATGTTGGCGACAAAGAAGTTTTGTATGGAGCTCTAATGGATTGGGATTATGAAGGCAAGGCCATTATTACACTCGTATCCTTCAAAACCGGAGATGTAAGCCTTTATTTCAGTACAGGTACTGGCATAATCGGAGCTGGTCAGCATGATAATGTAAAACAAGCTGGTCAAGAGTTTATTAAAAAAGCAGAAACATTTATTCCATCGGCAGATAAAGTTGATACAGCGCTTACTTCAGAAAAGGGGATAGTGAAGCTATATTTACTTACCACTAAAGGGAAATATACTATTAAGGATAAAATGGAGAATATTTACAATCATACTTCAAAACTTAGCTACATGTTTGAAGAAGCGAATAAAATAATTACACTCATAAGAATGACGGAAGAAAAAATGAAATAGTAATTTACACCATCTGGCCCAATCTACAAAGGGTCAACAACCTTCAAAAGGTTGTTGACCCTCCGCTCACCTAGCCCATGAATGTCGGGGCCTAGCTCATGACTCCTGTCATGGGCTGGCAGTTACTAAGGTTTAAATAAATAAAGATTGCTAATGGTAGATGCATTGAAATCTCTTTATTGCCCTATTTAACTTTTGCAATGGTCTCATTTCGTGTAGTAGCAGCGTTCTTCACCATCAAATCTTCTAGAGCAACTTGCTTTATTCTATTTACAAATTTGTGCTTCGTTTTAGGATCATAAAAAGTTACTCCGGCACAGTCCAGGGGCGTAACTACACCTGTCTGGCTATTGCCGTTCGTGAATTTCATATTGCCCCCAGATCTTATTTGTCCGGGTGCAAGTTTTGTTACAAATGTGGTTGTTATTACACTGTCACAAACAGTAATAGCCTTTAGTGTGCCTGTTACAACAACTGGTTTTCTGTTTATATTTCTCAGATAAACCGAAAACCCTTGGCCGAGTGTAAGGCTATATTTGTGCATGCCAACACACACATATACACCTGAGACAATCTCATAAGGTTGTTTTTTCCAAGGGCTATTTCTCTGAGAATAGCCTGCTTGTGCAAGGGTTAATGTCAAAATCAGTACACAAAGTGTGTTTGTTAAAAGTGGGTTCATCTTTCTAAGGTTAGTTACTAATTAATAAAAATAAAGGGATAGCAATATCAGACTGATTGAACCGATTGAAGCCAACACTACAACTGTCGATCTTGGAAATAAAAAGCTATAGTGACAAAAAAATAGTGACTTATAACCAATCTGCCAGAATATAATTCTGAATATAGCAGCATTCGTTATAAGTCACTATCAAATTAATTTGAGGCTATGTATCCTCTCGGCTCGTTTTCTGAACTATTCGCCCTAGTATATCGCTGAATCTTACATTCTTGATTGCTAAAGGGCGTCTAAAAGAATTCTTTTTGACACTATCTCCTTCTTACCGAGTAAAAATATAGAAAACAACTTAATAAACCATTGAAATGATGATTATTTTTTTAATTGATTCCTGTTGTTTGTTTGTAGCGGATTGAGAAAAGAAATTACGCGCGATAGATAATACTGAGAGATGATTGAAAATTAGCTTTGCATTTTTCTTTTTTAATCAGTACACGTATAAAATTTATAGAAATATATGTACTTAATTTTAATTATTGCAGAATAATAACTATTTTGCCTCCTTTACATTTCTTTTATCTAGATAAATTATTTGATATATGCACCTCTCACCACGAGAAACAGAAAAATTATTATTATTCCTTGCTGGGGAATTGGCTGAGAAAAGAAAGGCAAGGGGCTTGAAACTGAATTATCCAGAGTCAATTGCATTGATAAGTTCGCGTTTGCAAGAGGCAGCACGTGATGGAAAATCGGTTGCAGAACTCATGCAGTTTGGCGCAACAATCCTTACTCGGGACGATGTAATGGAAGGAATAGCCGAAATGATTCACGATGTACAAATAGAAGCCACCTTCCCCGATGGAACGAAACTGGTAACGGTGCATGATCCCATAAGATAATTTTAAACTGATAACTTAAAACAACAAACATGATTCCTGGAGAATATATACTGGCAAAGGGCGACATTGAATGTAATGTGGGTAGGGCAACGGTGAAGTTGACGGTGGTGAATACGGGTGACAGGCCTGTGCAGATAGGCTCGCATTTTCATTTCTTTGAGGTGAATAGGCAGATGAAGTTTGATAGGCCATTGGCTTATGGGATGCGTTTGAACATTGCGGCAGGCACAGCAGTTCGTTTTGAACCCGGTGAAGAGAAGGATATTGAGTTGGTGGAATTTGCAGGCAACAAGACAATTGTAGGCTTTAATAACCTTGTGGATGGCGCCATCGATGATGCGGGCGTGAAGGAGAAAGCGTTGGAAGCCGTTTCAAGCTTTTAGAACTGCCACGAATATCACTAATTAACAATAGTAAAAAACATTCGTGATTATTAGAGCTATTGGTGGCTAATATTCAAAACTTAAAACATCAAAAATGAACATCAGTAGAACAAAATATGCCAACATGTATGGTCCCACAACAGGCGATAAAGTGCGCTTGGGCGATACGGAATTGTTTATTGAAATAGAAAGAGACTATACCGTTTATGGCGATGAAGCCAAGTTTGGCGGCGGCAAAACCATTCGTGATGGTATGGCGCAATCGGCTACTGCAAAGCGTGCAGATGGTGTACTCGATTTTGTGATTACTGGCGTGATGATTATAGATCATTGGGGTATTGTGAAAGCAGATATCGGCATTAAAGATGGTAAGATAGCGGGCATTGGCAAGGCTGGCAATCCCGACACGATGGAAGGCATCACGCCTAATATGGTGATTGGTGCAAGCACCGAAGTGCATGGAGGTTTTGGATTGATAGCAACTGCTGGAGGTATTGATACGCATATACATTTCATTTGTCCGCAGCAAATTGACCATGCGTTGTTTAGTGGCATCACTACCATGATTGGTGGAGGAACTGGTCCTGCAGATGGTACCAATGCAACAACAGTAACGCCGGGTGCCTGGAATATTCAAAAGATGCTGGAAGCGGCAGATGCTTTTCCGATGAACCTTGGCTTCTTTGGCAAAGGCAACTGTGCTAGCCTAGAACCATTGGAAGAACAAATTGCAGCAGGTGCTTTAGGCTTGAAGATACACGAAGATTGGGGCAGTACCCCTGCGGTGATAGATGCTTCGTTGAAAATAGCGGATAAGTATGATGTACAAGTGGCCATCCACACGGATACATTGAATGAAGGAGGCTTTTTGGAAGATACCATCAAGGCAATAGATGGGCGTGTGATACATACTTTCCATACGGAAGGAGCAGGTGGCGGTCACGCACCAGACATCATTAAGGCGTCGATGTATCCTTATGTGTTGCCGTCGTCCACCAATCCAACGCGTCCTTATACGGTGAATACCATTGATGAACACTTGGATATGTTGATGGTTTGTCACCACTTGGATAAAACTGTTCCCGAAGATGTATCGTTTGCAGATAGCCGCATTCGTCCAGAAACGATAGCTGCCGAAGATATATTGCACGATATGGGTGTGTTTAGTATGATGAGTAGCGATTCGCAAGCGATGGGCAGGGTGAGTGAAGTAATTACCCGCACATGGCAAACGGCACATAAAATGAAGGTGCAACGTGGTGCATTGCCAGAAGATGAAGGCAAGGATAATGATAACTTTAGGGTGAAAAGATTTGTTTCTAAATACACGATTAACCCAGCAATCTCTCACGGTATCTCAGAATATGTAGGTTCGTTGGAAGTAGGTAAACTAGCTGATATTGTATTGTGGAAACCATCTATGTTTGGTGTAAAACCAGAGATGATGCTGAAGGGTGGGATGATAATAGCGGCAAGAATGGGTGATCCGAATGCGTCTATCCCTACGCCACAACCTGTTATTTATAGACACATGTTTGGGTCTTATGGAAAGGCATTGTTTAGTACTTGTGCCACATTTGTATCGCAATTGTCTTTGGATAATAAGGTAGTAGAAGGTTATGGATTGAGTAAAATGGTATTGCCCGTGAAGAACTGCAGGAATATTGGCAAGAAAGATTTGATTCATAATGACGCTACCCCCAACATAGAAGTGAATCCGGAGAACTATGAAGTGAAGGTTGATGGCGAAGTGATTACCTGCGAACCGATGGCGGTATTGCCTTTAGCGCAACGATATTTCTTGTTTTAAATTGAGAAGCCATCTCGGTTATTTTGCCACGAATTGCACAAATAAGCACTAATAAAATACATTCGTGGTTATTGGTGCAATTAGTGGCAAGTGCTTGTATCAATTGTCAATTATTAATTATCAATTTGCTTCATGCTCATTCAACATAAAATTGGGAATATCAATACCTATCCCATCCCTCATAAAAGCATTGACTGGTTGGCGTTGGAGTGGTTTGAGACCAATAAACGCATACAAAGAAAACGTACGGCATCAGGCAGGGATGTTTCTTTGAAATTCATGCAAGAAAACCCTGCACTTACGCAAGGTGACGTATTGTTTGAAGATGAAACCACTATCATTGCTGTAGAGGTATTGGCGTGTAGTTGTATCGTAATTAGTCCTAAGAATATGTTCGAAATGGCATCTGTCTGCTATGAAATTGGCAATAAGCACTTGCCATTATTCTTTGATAATGAGGAGGTATTGGTTCCCTTCGAAATGCCTTTGTCGCGACTACTGACTGCCCAGGGATATCATATTAAACAAGAGGATCGTAAACTGATACAGCCGTTGCGAACAACTGTGTCACCTCACGGAAATGAGACCTTATTTACTAAAATAATGAAGCTGACTGCCAATGAATAACTCATTATTGAACTTGTTGCACTTAACAGACCCAACCTTACCGATTGGTGGGTTTTCTCATTCAGCAGGGTTGGAAACGTATGTGCAGAAGGGAATAGTAAAAGACACAGAGAGTGCGAAGGCTTTTATTATAGAGATGCTCTCTAAGAACATTCATTATACCGATGCTGCCTTTGTTTCATTGACTTATGATGCAGCAACAACCAACAATCAGACAAGAATAATGGAGTTGGATGATTATTGTAATGCAGTGAAGCTTCCGAAAGAAATGCGGATGGCTAGCAATAAATTAGGTCTGCGTTTGTTAAAGATATTCCAGCCTCTTTCGGACAATCAATGTATTCATCAGTATGCTGATGCCATTAAAACGCAACAGGTTGTTGGGCATTATTGTATTGCATTTGGGTTATTGGCGAATGCCCTCCAAGTTTCTAAGCAGGATACCTTGACAGGCTTTTATTATAATGCGGCGGTTGGATTTGTGACCAATTGCGTGAAATTGATTCCCTTGAGTCAGCAATCGGGACAAGCCATTTTGTTTTCCCTACATTCATTAATTAATGAGTTAGCAATTGAAAACATACAGCCAGATGAAGAAATGATTGGCCTATGTTCCACTGCATTTGACATTCATTCAATGCAGCATGAAAGGTTATATTCGAGGTTGTACATGAGTTAGTAAGTTTTACGTATTAAGTTGTAGGTTTATAAGTTAGCAATAGCTTATCTTAAGTTTAAAATTATGAGCGAAAGAAGTTTTATAAAGATTGGCGTTGCAGGTCCGGTTGGTTCTGGTAAGACTGCATTGATAGAAAGGTTAAGTCGCAGGCTGGCAGGCGAATACAGCCTTGGGGTAATTACCAATGACATCTACACCAAAGAAGATGCAGAGTTCCTGACACAGAATAGTTTGTTGCCAAGAGATAGAATTATTGGTGTGGAAACAGGTGGCTGCCCGCACACTGCCATCCGGGAAGATGCAAGTATGAACTTGGAAGCAGTGGATGAAATGGTGCAACGCATACCAGACATTGCTATCATTTTTATTGAAAGTGGCGGTGATAATCTGTCGGCAACATTTAGTCCCGATTTGGCAGATGTAACCATCTTTGTTATTGATGTTGCAGAAGGGGATAAGATTCCGCGAAAGGGTGGTCCCGGCATTACAAGGAGTGACTTGTTGGTGATTAATAAAATAGACTTGGCACCTTATGTTCATGCAGATTTAGCCGTAATGGAACGTGATGCACGAAAGATGCGTAACGGCAATCCGTTTGTATTTACCAATTTAATGACCTTGAAAGGATTAGAAGATGTAATTGGTTGGATAAAGAAATATGCATTACTTGAAGAGGTGGAAGAGCCAAAACTGTGGAGATGATAGCGGCATTGCAAATAACAGTAGCTCTTCGCAATGGCATTTCTTATTTAAAGGAAGCCTACTTTACACCTCCGCTAAAGGTGGCGAATATCACTGAGGACAAGACAGCTAACAATCTACAGATAGCCATCATGAGTGCTTCTCCTGGCATATTGGATGGCGATGATTATCAACTAAAAGTATCATTGGAAGAGGGTTGTACTATGCAGTTGCATACGCAATCTTATCAGCGTTTGTTTAATATGAAGACTGGTGCAAGACAACTGATGGAAATCTATCTGCAAGACAATTCCTCCTTCGTCTATTTGCCTCATCCTTCTGTACCACACGAGAATGCAAGTTTTAAGGCAACTAATAAAGTCTATCTGGGCAATCATTGCAGCTTAGTTTGGGGAGAGGTTTTAACTTGTGGCAGAAAATTAAATGGCGAAGTTTTTCAGTTTACAAAATATCATAACGATACTGAGATATTTATCAGTAAGAAACTAATCATTAAAGAAAATCTGTTGATGCAACCATCCTTAATCAATCCCAATCTGATGGGACAAATGGAAGGCTTTACACATCAAGCGAGTTTTATTTATTTGAATGAAAACCTTAATGCAGATGAGCTTTGTGACGCTATTGCTGACTTTCTTGCTGATAAAGAAGCTATTAACTTTGGTGTATCTGCAACACCATCCAATGGAATTATAGTAAGGCTTTTAGGATATAAAGCAGAGCAATTGCATGAATGCTTAAAAGATATTCACTCATTGTTACAAACATATAATTAGTAAATGCATACAGAGCTACAAATACTCATATTAGCGGCTATTACCGTTGCCTGTTTGCATACTGCAATGGGGCCTGACCATTATTTGCCATTCATCGCACTCTCGAAATCAAGGGGATGGAAGTTTAGCAAAACACTATTGTGGACAATCGTATGCGGCTGTGGGCATGTATGGAGTTCTGTTTTATTAGGGTTGGGTGGTGCTGCTTTGGGATGGAGTTTGGCAAAAGTAAAGTTCTTGGAAAATGTGAGAGGAGGTATTGCAGGCTGGGCTTTATTGGCATTTGGGTTGGTTTATGGCCTTTGGGGCTTGTGGAGAGCCTACCAAAACAAACCACACAAACACTTTGATACTTATGAGGACGGCAATATTTATGTGTACGAACACAAACACGGTGCGGCAGTGCAAGCCAGCGAACGCCATAAAGTAACCCCTTGGGTAATGTTTATCATCTTCGTTTTAGGACCTTGCGAACCAATGATTCCTTTATTGTTTTATCCCGCAGCGAAGAATTCATTGTATGGGATGTTGTTATTAATCCTTGTTTATACAGTATTTACGTTGGTTACAATGGTCACAATGGTGGTATTGGGATATTATGGATTGGCATTTGTAAAAGCTGATAAGTGGGAACGCTATATGCACGCTATGGGCGGCTTGACCCTATTTGTATGCGGTGCCGGAATGGTTTTCTTGGGATGGTAATAGCTTTACTAGAAAAAATATGCAAGGACTCTTTTGATAACTTTATATAAATGCCTTGCCAAGCTTTCCTATCTGTTTATTCATACAATATTTTTATTGAATGATGGATTGGCGATTAAAATAATTCTCTACTCAACTTTGTAAAATTTTTAGCCCCTATTAACATTCAATTCTTTTAATTTTACCGTATGAAAAAAATACTCTTAGCATCGCTTCTTCTAAGCTTCAACTTCTTAACCTTTTGTCAGAATAAAAAACCTGCTGATAGTGCTTCAAAAGTAGACAGTAGCAAGTTACCTGCTTATTTGAGAACAAAGGATTTGCCCGTAATAAAGTTATATGCGGATATAAAAACTAAAGATGGCAAACAAGACACTACTTTGTTTACGAATGCCAACTTGCCGGCCAATAAACCGATTGTTATCATTTATTTTAGTCCTGAGTGTGGACATTGCCAGCATGAAATGAAGGAGATAGAAAAGAATATGGATAGCCTGAAGAACGCCTTCTTTGTTTTTGTAAGTCGCTTTCCAGTTGACTCTATCAAAAATTTTGAGAAGAAATACAATACAAGCATTTATCCCAATATGGTGTTTGGAAAGGAGGCAAGCTATTATATACCTGTATTTTTTGATATAAAATTCACTCCTTTTATGGCAGTTTATGATTCCAAAAAGCAATATGTAAAATCTTATGACCAAGGAGCTGATATGCACGAACTAAATCTGCTGATTGCAAAGCTCTCTACTGAAAAAGTAATCGACAAAAAAAGCAAAAAAAAGCATATTACCAAGTAAATGAGGGTTACATTTGCGGCGAAAAAATTAAATTATCATTAAATAAAATTTGCGTTATGAAAGTTACAGTAGTAGGCGCGGGTGCAGTGGGTGCAACATGCGCCGATAATATTGCCCGCAAAGAGTTAGCGACAGAATTAGTATTGCTTGATATCCGTGAAGGTTTTGCAGAAGGCAAGGCTTTGGATATGACCCAAACAGCTGCCCTTTTAGGTTTCGACACTAAAATAACAGGTTCAACAAATGATTATTCAAAGACTGCTGGCAGCGATGTGGTAGTGATTACTTCAGGCTTACCTCGTAAACCAGGTATGACTCGTGAAGAATTGATTGGCGTAAACGCAGGCATTGTGAAGAGCGTTGCTGAAAACATATTAAAATATTCTCCAGAAGCAATCATTGTGGTTATTTCAAACCCAATGGATACCATGACTTACCTTGCTTTGCAAAGCACAGGTTTACCGAAGAATAAGATTATTGGTATGGGTGGCATCTTGGATAGCGCTCGTTTTAAATGCTATTTGAGTGCTACTTTAGGTGCTAATCCTTCTGATTTGAATGCTATTGTAGTTGGTGGTCACGGTGATACTACTATGATTCCTTTGATTCGTTATGCTACTTGGAACAGTGCCCCAGTTACTGATTTCTTAACTGAAGAAGAACAACAAAAGATTGTTGCGGACACAATGGTTGGTGGTGCTACTTTGACTAAGCTGATTGGTACTTCTGCATGGTATGCGCCAGGTGCTGCAGGTGCTGCATTGGTAGAAGCAATAGTACGTGACGAGAAGAAATTGTTCTCCTGCTGCGTTGCACTTGATGGTGAATATGGACAAAGCGATATTTGCTTAGGTGTTCCGGTTATCATTGGTAAGAATGGTGTTGAGAAGATTATTGATTATAAATTGAATGCAACAGAACAAGCTGCTTTTGATAAGAGTGCTGCTGCTGTAAGAAGTATGAACGACGTATTGAAGACTTTATAGTTTTTAAGATAGTTGGTTTCAATAGAAAAGCCCCAAGGATTTGTTTTCTTGGGGCTTTTTTTGGTGGTTATTCTATTTTATAGTTTACCACTATCAGAAATAAAAGTTTTTTATTCAGAAAAGAGAGAATAGGGGGATGGCATTTTTATAAACAATTCAATAAAAAAACTGTTTGTTTAGATTTAAGGGAGGCTTATTTAAAATTAGTGGGTACTAATTACTAATTAACGATAAATTTGCTACCTTAAGTAACTGTATATTCAAATAAGGAAAAAGTTTAAGCCAATTTAGATGGTAAATTAAATTAATAAACTGTAATATTGTGCTTTATAACTTACGTCAACCCCACAAACAATTATGATAATAGATTTACTTATCAAGTTCTTCATCCAATACAGATTCTACATTATTCTCGGCATTGTGATTGCCAAATTCTTAGTTCTTTTTTGGTATAAGCCTCATAGACCTAGTTATGCGTTCTCAAATTTCTTTAGGTATTATAGTAGGTTTGATAAAAGAGACGATAAGCCATCGAGATGGAAGATATTTATTACTATCAACAATCCTTTGAGCATAGCACTTTACATTTCTGTTTTGGTTAGTGTCTTATCATTGATAATGTTCCTAATGCAAAAGAAAGTTCTAGCTTTCTAAATTGGTCATCGCAAATGATTTTATCGTTACTGAACCGTAATTTTCACTCTTTTTGAGAAATTAGTTTCTTTTGTCCATTCCCCAAGTAAGCTTTTCTCTCAGAGTTGAGAGGAAAGAATTTTCATTTAGCTTAATTAAATTTGCATCAAAAACCTCCTTCCTGACTGCTAGTTGTATGTTTTTATCTACAATTTCTCTTCTAGCATCCAATGCACAAATAAACTGGTCTGAACGGCTTTCAATTTCAAAAGAAATAATACTAGAGTCTGCCACCACAATACTCCTTACATTTAAGTTGTGCGGAGCAACAGGCGTGATGACAAAGTTTCTAGAATCCGGAAAAACGATTGGCCCCGTACAACTAAGACTGTAGCCCGTAGAGCCAGTAGGAGTTGCTACTATCAACCCATCTGCCCAAAAAGTATTTAAAAATTCGCCATTTAAGTAGGTATGAATCTTTATCATAGGGGCGGTATCTCTTTTGTGTATTGCAAACTCATTTAAAGCAAAGGGGCTGTCATCAAACAAGTCAATATTAGAATCCAAGTGAATGAGACTTCTTTTGTCCGAAATAAAAGTATGGTTTACAATGGCATCAACAGCTAAGCTGAGTTCATCTTTACTGATGTTGGCAAGAAAGCCCAGTCTCCCAAAATTTATTCCTAACAAGGGGATCATTTTCTCCCTTACAATAGTTGTAGCATCCAATATTGTCCCATCGCCTCCAAGCGTAATAAAACAATCTATCTGATTATCCAAATCCCCATAGCCATCAAAAGGGGTAACATTTTCTAATAATGGTATGGGCAAGTTGTAAGCTGTCAGCAATGTCCGGTACATCAAAACCGAAATTTTGTGCTTAGCTAGCTCTTCGAGTAGAATCAGTAATGGAGCTTCTTGCTCATGATCTAATCCTCTACTGTATATCGCAACTTTCATAATTTTTAATTCTTTTATTGGAGTGATAGTCTTTAGTTATTACACTAATGACCGTGTAAATATAGCCCTCCTTTTCCCAATTGGTTGTAGCTGAACTCGAATCTTAGTACTACATCGTATATTGTAACCACATCCAAACCAATTCCACCAGTATACAGAATCTTATTATTCAAAAAACTATTACCTGGATACTTGTTGTTTGCATAACCAGCATCGCAATATAATTTCAAAAAATACCTAAAAGGAATCTGGTTGTAATTTTTGCTTTTCAGGTGCGTATTGAGGGTATATTTTCCTATTTGCCTGCACAAGGTAGCTTGAGCAAGCACTGCTGCATCGCCATCTATTACATAGTACTCAAGCCCTCTCAACACAAAATTGTTGTAGCCAAACAACTGTTGATTTAAAAAAGAATTACTACTTGGCGTCTTGACTGTCGCTGTGGCTGATAACCTAATAAAACTTTTGTTGGTAATGGGATGGGCATACAATCCACTCAGCCCAAACTGCCATAGATTCGTTTCCTTATCAAGCCCCCTTTTGTCAATATATCCATCTATAGCGTATCCTTTTGTTGGATAACGATTGTAATCAAGATTCAGGTATCTGAACCTGTAATTAAAACTAACATATTGGATATTTGTCTTTCCATTTGGAAAATAGGTAGGATTGGCAATCAATACAGTATCTCTCACAGAGGCATTGGTGTAAGATACCGTGAAAGCATGCCTCCACTTTTGATCTGGTCTGAATGAGTAGGATATATCTGCACGACTTGAAGAAATTAAATAATTGTTACTAGTAATAAAAACCTGCTTATTAAAACTTGTAGAATCATTCAACTGCTTCTGTGTAGAGAAGGTATAGCCAACATTAAAGCCATGCTTTAGAGACTTATTTATGAAAGGAAGATTGTAGCGCAAACTTACCTGCTTATTATATCCATCAATCAGCCAGACATTCAAGGCATCGTTATGACCTGTAAGATTGTATTGTGTAAATTGAATTCCATAGTTAACCCTGCTCAAATCTCTCTTCTCAGTAACCCACCATTGATTAAAATTTCTATCAATCAAAGTAAAATAGGGAACAGGAAATAAATACCATCGCTCCTTTACCTCAACCTTAATGGTGACAATATCCCCCATTTTGTCTGATGTGGTAATCTTTACATCTATGAAAAGTGAGGTATTGTATACTTGGTTTCTGCTTTTTTCAATTTGCTCTTGAAGGTCTTTTGAGGCAATTATATCACCTGTTTTAAGGGTCATCTCTCTAAGGATTATATAAGCCTTAGTCCGTCTATTTCCTTCAATTAATACATCAGAGATTAAAACGTTCCCACTCTTTACAGTGTCGCCTTTTGCGTTTATGTTACCCACACTGTCTTTCTGCGCTACAACAGAAGTAACACTTACAGAAAGTAATAGTAATACACTTAGCAAATATTGCATCAAGAGTGTTTGTTAGGGTACTAATTAAGTTGAGGCATTAGATGTTTAAATAGGCCATCAGGTGGTTGTAGTTGTCTTTGAGCTCGTTGGTATATTGTTCTTCTCCAAAATAATACCTTACCACATATTCATATCGATGAAAAGTAGCAATAATGTCACTTATTTCTACTTTATTTACTTTTAAAGACACAATTGCTAAACCTGTACTAGCCTCGGTATAAGAATTTAGCTGTGTAATGTATGCGTCATTTGTTTCTACAAGTCTGCTTATTTCCCCAAAAGAGTAATTACGCCTATCTATCTCCAGAACTATAACGCCACCAGGTTCACCAGCTCCCACATAAATAGAAAGTTGCTCTAATAAAGAAGAGGAGGTAACTACTCCAAGATATTCCTTTGAGTCATTGGCAACAGCAATTAGTGTAGTATTGTTTTCTACTAAAAGCTTCAACGCAGCTAAAAAATATTCATCACGCTTAACAGTGCTATTAATAAACTGATCTTGCAAAGTAGCGATGGTAGCTTCCTCGTCTGCATCCAATAAATCATCTTTAGTAATGCAACCAGAGAATGCCTCACCAATTACAACCGGTAAATCCTGCACTTCATAATCCTCCATTAATTGCAACGCAAACGCCACCTTATCTGACAATTGCAGCGTAGGATAATCCGTTTGTAATAATTGTGCAACTAACATCGGCAGTAGAATCTTATGCTTTGTGTTTCAATAAAAAATTATTCAGTATATCATTAAACTCACCAGGAACTTCCATCATAGGGGCATGTCCGCATTTGTCTATAAAGAATAACTCGCTGTTTGGTATCAACTTATTAAATTCTCTCCCAACAAATGGTGGCGTTATGATGTCATTATTTCCCCAGATGAGTAGAGTTGGTTGCTTTATCTGATTCAACTCTTCGTTCAGGTTACTTCTGATGGCACTTTTAGCCAAAGAAATAATCTTAATCACTTTCAGCCGGTTATTAGTAATCTCAAACAACTCGTCTACCAGTTCTTTGGTCGCTATATTGGGATCATAGAAAGTAATCTCCGCTTTCTTTTTAATGTATTCGTAGTCTCCACGCTTTGGATAACTATCTCCCATTCCGTTTTCAAACAAGCCTGAACTACCAGTTAGTATTAAAGTCTTGATATTACTTGGATGCTTCAAAATATGTGTCAATGCGATGTGACCACCAAGAGAGTTGCCCATCAAATGGATGTTCTTATACCCTCTTGCCTCAATAAATCCTTGCACGTGCTTCTCCAGACCGCTAACGGTGGTGTGAAAAATATCCAACTCCAATAAAGGCAACAGAGGGATAATTACTTTAAAGTTCTTTTTGAAGTAATTAATCTGCTCACTAAAATTACTTAGTGCGCCAAATAAACCATGTAGCAGAAGTAGAGGTTCGCCCTCACCTTCTTCTATAAACTTGTATTTATCCTGTTGTTTAATCTTATAGTCCATGTACTTTTTTTCTTAATAAGGCAGTTTATATTCCGTTGAATAGCCACAAATAAACGTAAATTAGTGCAATTGTAACACCTTTAAAAGATTGTGCAAGACAATCTACTGTTGTCATTGTAAGTTTCTAGTGGATATAAAGCCATCTACAAACTATAATTTACTAGCTGAAGTTTGAAAATAATTCTCCAATTGTGTGAACAACCCCTTGAAAATGGGGAATACTTTTCCTAAGCTATTCATTACAAAGGAGGCCCAAGGTTTAACAAAGCCATAGCATTTTGAAGTGGCAATTGATTCCTCGGTAAGCACTTTCAATTGCAGTGCATAAAAAAGAACAACGCTAAAAATCATTGTGTACAAAGCGGCATACAACAACACCCCTCCTAGTTTGTCTGCCCAGCCCATCAGCATAAACTGAACACTCTTTCGCAAAATCCCTGCAATTAATCTTATCAGTATCACAAACCCAATAAAAACAACTATAAAGGATAATACGGGTAACCAAGTGGCACTGATATGTGTATTTGTGTGCAACCAGTTTCCTACAAAAGCAGATAGTTTTATTGCGGCAGCCAATCCAACAATCATTCCTACAAATGAAAAAACGGCTACAATCAACCCCTTGTTATAGCCCTTGTAGGCAGCAAGCAACAACATGATAAAATAGGGAATGTCTATGAACATTGCAACAGTGATTAGTGGTTAGTGTTTAGTAATTAGTGTAAGCAACGTCTGTCAAAAACTAATCACTAAACACTAATCGTTAATCACTAGTTATTTACTTAATAACTCTTTTACAACTGCTGATATTGCCTTTCCGTCTGCTTTTCCTGCTAGTTGTTTGGAGGCAATGCCCATTACTTTTCCCAAATCGGCAACAGATGTCGCACCAACTTGAGCAATGATTGGTGCAATTGCTTCCTTCAGTTCTGCCTCTGTCAATTGCTTTGGCAAGAACTTTTCTATGATGGCAATTTCCTCTGCTTCTTTCGTTGCAAGGTCTTCCCTGTTTTGTTGTTTGAAGATTTCCAGACTATCCTTACGTTGTTTTACTATTTTCTGCAACAGCTTCAACTCACCTTCCTCAGATATTTCTCCACCTGCACCAGGTTCTGTTTTTGCTTTTATTATCTCGGCTTTTATTGCCCTCAGTCCACGCAATGCAGCATCATCTTTTGCTTTCATCGCTTCCTTCAACTCGGTCATTACCTTTAATTCTAAACTCATTTTTTATTATTTTAAATTTTGTGTTTTAAATTTTGAATCCTTGTAACTTACAATTCAAAATTTAAAACTTAAAATAGGTTACTTGTTTTCCTTCACTTGGGTAGCCCTGAATTTTGCATAGAACTCCTTTGCAAAGGTCTTCATATCAGCTACTAATGGGTGCATGTGTGTGGCTCTGTCAAACGTATCAGCCATTCCCATAAACGTTTGGTAATAGAAATCAGCCATTTCATCTACCATCATTTCATTCGTCCACAAGTCAATGCGCAAAGCACTTTTGTCCTCTCCATCCCAAAAAGAAAGCATGGTTGCTTTTGCTTTTTGCATCATATCTGCGGTGCTGTCAGTAGCAGTCCACAATATCTTCTCAGGCACTTTGTCTTCGTTCAGACTCACCTCTACCGTAATTGTTGATTTCATTTATTCTAAATTTTGAAGTGGTCAAAAGTACGGATTTAAGCCCTTATAGTATGCAGACTTGGTGGATGAAAGGCCTTGCTGGGCGATTGAATCAGTTGTTTTACCTTTCAAATAAGTTCTTTTACACCGCAAAAGAACTTATTCTAGTCTTAAAAGAACTTATTTGAGTCTTAAAAGAAGTTATTTACGTCTTGAAAGAAGTTATTTACGTCATGAAAGAACTTATTTGCGCTCTAAAACAACTTATTTGAGCCTTGAAAGAACTTATTTGCGACTCAAAAGAAATTATTTAAGCTCCGAAACAACTGGTTTACTGACTGAAACAATCGGTGTAACAAGTAAAGAATCCACAAATAGCTATCATTAACTGGTTGTTGCTTGCACCAATACCTCCCAAAAAGCGTTGGTTGTTCTTTCACAATTGTATTTTGCTGCTTGCTCCAGCCCTTTCGCTTTCAAGGATGCTTGAAGTTGCTCATCTCGGTACAACTGCTTCAAATGGTTTGCAATTTCATCCACTTCATTAGGCGAAGCATACAGGCAAGCATCGCCACCCAGTTCCTCCATAGCCGGAAAATTACTGGCAACCACCGGAACGCCGCTTTGCATGGCAGCAAGCATGGGCAAGGCAGTTTCTTCATACAAATAAGGCGCAATAACTGCAAAAGCAGCAGCGGTAATTGAAGCTAGTTGTTCGGGTGCGAGTACCTGCAAAACCACAACATCATCCTTGTATTTATAACTGCCTATTTTTTTCAGTACATCATTCTTTTGAGGTGTCATTGTTCCTACAATCAACAACTTCATATTGCTTTTCTGCCATCTTTTAAATGAGGAGAAAGCCTTTAATACACCTACTAAATTTTTGGAGGGATTATTTCCTCCCACAAATAAAAAATAATTTCTACCATCGGCATAGCCATCTTTTGTCTGTTGTTTTTGCTCGTACGAAGCGGGCTGGAACAAAGCTGAAACTGCACCGCCAATTGCAGTAATCTTATTGGAAATATTGGGATATTGACTAATTAATTGTTGTTGAATGCTTTGCGAAAAAGTAACCATCCGCGCTGCTTTATGGATGCCCTTTTTACCAAACAAACGATGGTATAACCGGATTGAAGCAGGAAGCAATTGTGGCTGATGAAGCCAGAACAGATCTGAAACAAACAACACCTGCGGCACCTTTGTCGTGATGCTACATAGTCCAAAAGGCTGCAACAAAACAGTCGCCTGTAGCTTTTTAAGAATAAAAGGCAGCTTTATGCTCTCCCATATTTTAAGCGAAGCAAAGTTTTTGACGGTATATTCTACAGGTATAATGGTTGCATTAGCAGCAGCAGGATAGTGATGGTTGGTTGATTTATTGACCAGAAAATAGAAATGATGTTCTGAAGATTTAGTGCAGAGATGCTCAAAAAGTTCTTCGATGAAAGAGGCATTTTCTGGTTGCGAGCCGTGCAGATAGATACTATTTACTACAATGTGCATACGCTGTAAATGTAAGTTGGATTTTACTTTTACTTTAGAATGGCTCAATTTACTTGCTACTAAAATGTCAAAACAGTTGTAAAATAGCTTTTATTGCTAAAGAGTACATCAGATTTTATGATTAATCTCACGGGAAAAGTCGTCCGATTTGCGAGATTAATGCTGTTGAAAGAGCTTTTTATTGACTATTCTATACGACGATTTTCCAAAACCACCATATCAGTTACCTTTACACCCATAATTGAGCCCTATGTTTCGCAAGCGGTTGGTAATTGTTTTATTGTGTTTCTATTGTTTCTTCCCTACAAAAACCAAGGCGCAACTCACTTATCAAACTATCAGGATAGAATATGATAGTGGTTGGACTTATAAGAATCTCACACTCATTCCCATCAGGTTTAAAGTAGACGGTTACCCTTTGTTTTATTTCCCTACCAAATTAATTTCTTTGCGGGAAGCCATGCAAAGCGGGAAAATAAAATTCAAGGAGTTTTATTTTGAGAAAGACGCTTCTGTGAGGCTGCTAACAGTAGAAAATATAAGTAATGACTTCGTGTTACTTCAAGATGGCGAAATGATTACGGGCGGCAAGCAGGACAGGATGCTTGCAGAATCGAAGATTATTTATCCCAATCAAAAAGATCAGTTTATAGATGTTTTTTGTATAGAACAGAATCGTTGGGATAAGAAACCGAAGCCATTTAAGTACGCCGGCGATGCGGATGTCGACCTGAAAAGGATAATGGATCAGAGCAACCAACAGCAGTTTATCTGGAAAGAAATAGACAGGCGATTATTTATAAATGGACAGGTAAGTAAAACCGCTGCTTATCTGGAACTGCACAACAACCACGAAAAAGAAGATACCGCATACACGAATTTCTTTACCCGAAAGATGCAAGCGAGCGACAGTATGTTTGCTGGGTTCATTGCCATCACCGATACATCAGTAATTAGTTGTGAAGTATTTGCTACAACTACCCTCGCAATGGCTAGCTACAATAGTATGCTACAAGGATGGATAAGTAGTGCATTGCAGAATGGCAAGGCACCTGATATGCCTTACAAAAGACTAAAAATATTTACCGATGCCCTCTTTGAAAATGAAGAGAAACAGAAAATTTTTCTACAGAAACACGGCAAGGCTTTTCTTTGTGAGAAGAAAGTGTTTCACATAGTGGCACACGGATGAGGAAAAGTCGTAAGTGATAAGTTGTAAGTAAGCAGATTAAACAGAAGTCATTTTTTGCTTACGACTGGTTTTAAATTATAGTATGTATTTAGTATCTACACCTTGGTGGCTTAGAAGATTATACCCAACATTATGTTGGAAGGTTGAGACGTTGGAGAAAAATATTTACCTGACGTTTGATGATGGCCCCCACGAAACAGCTACTCCTTTTGTATTGGATGAGTTGAAAAAGTATAATGCCAAGGCAACCTTTTTTTGTATTGGGAACAATGTACGCAAGCACAAAGAAATATATAAACGAATTCTCGAAGAAGGACATTCAGTGGGTAATCACACAGAACACCACATGAAAGGTTGGAAAACTAAAGATTATAACTATCTAAAGGATATTTCAATAGCAGGACAATTAATTGATTCTAACCTTTTTCGCCCTCCTTATGGTAGAATAAAACGATCACAGATAAAGAAGTTGCAAGATGTAGATTCGCCAATGAAAATTGTCATGTGGTCGGTACTAAGTGGTGATTTCGATACGAGTATTAATGGGGAAAAGTGTTTGAAGAATGTTTTGAAACATTCAGAAGAAGGAAGCATTGTGGTGTTTCACGATAGTGCCAAAGCTTGGGACAGGTTGCAATATGCCTTACCAAAAGTGTTGGAACATTTTACTGAAAAAGGATTTCAATTTAAAGCATTATAATCTTCTATGCTAGTTCCCCTTCAGGGGCGGAGGGGTTAAAAAAGAAGGCAGAGGTAGAAACCTTAGCCTGTTATAATCCGTACCCTATGAAAACAATCTTCAATCTATTTAAACCAGTAATTCCTCAATGTTTTCGACTACTATTTCGGTAGCTTTTACTAAACGGGTACTATTGTTCTTTTATTTTCTATCGGTTAAATATTTTTTATTGTGTCGAAGGCATAAAATATTTTAAAATTTGCAGCATGAATTTGATAGATACCCATTGCCACTTGTATTCAGAGGAATTTGAGGGTGATATAGATGCCGTTATTAACCGCGCAAAAGCAGAAGGCGTAACAAAGTTTTTTTTACCTGCAATAGATAGTTCTTCCATGGAAGCTATGTTGTTGCTGGAAGAAAAATATCCCAATGAATGTATTGCCATGATGGGCTTGCATCCTTGTTATGTAAAAGAAAATTACAAGGAAGAGTTAGCTATTGTGGAAGCTCAATTAGCAGCACGTTCTTTTGCTGCGGTAGGTGAAATAGGGCTGGACTTTTATTGGGACAAAACATTCACCGCACAACAGCACGAGGCTTTTGCGCAACAAATGCAATGGGCGTTGGATAAACAACTTCCCATTGTAATACATACCCGAAACGCCATGCAAGAAACTCTTGAGATGGTAAAACCTTTTGCAGCGAAAGGTCTAAAAGGCATCTTTCATTGTTTTAGCGGTAGTTATGAAAGTGCCAAACAGATAGTAGATATGGACTTTTTGCTAGGCATTGGGGGTGTTATTACTTATAAGAATGCTGGACTGCCTGAAGCTTTAGAGAATATACCAGTTGAGTATTTGGTGTTGGAAACCGATGCGCCTTACCTCACACCAGTTCCTTTTAGAGGAAAAAGGAATGAAAGCAGTTACTTGAGATATATTTTAGAAAAACTTGCAGATGTAAAGAAACTCTCCATTTTAGAACTTGCGGCTATCACATCAGCAAATGCAGAGAAGTTGTTTAAATAGATACAAGTTACTGGTACAAGTTGCTAGTACTAGTAACTGAAACCAGTATCCTGAAACCATTTTCTTTGTCATCCCCACTTGTTAATAATTTCTTAATGTCTAAAATGTTTGATGGCATCAATTAACTCGTAACTTTCCCAAAACTTATTTATATGAAATGGAGAAAGTTTAACGGAGAAACTATTAACCTCCCTATTAAGGAGGCAGTTGCAGATGCAATTAGGTCGGAAGTAGCCAAAGGTACCAAGCTAAAAGTGTGCATTGGCACTGACAGCCAAGTGAAGGGTGCTGAAACTGAATTTGCCACAGTTATTGTTTTTTTGAGGGAACACGCCGGTGGATTCATGTACATTCACAATGAAAAGTCAAAGCAAAAATTCCACTTAAAAGAAAGAATGCTGAGTGAGGTAGCAAAAAGTATTGAAGTTGCGTATGCCCTTTGCGATTTGTTTATTGAATTTAAGGTAGACATGGAAGTGCATGCAGACATCAATACAAATCCTGCTTTTAAAAGTAATGATGCACTGAAGGAAGCGATGGGCTATATCCTCGGGATGGGATTTGCATTTAAAGCGAAACCAGAAGCTTTTGCAAGTAGCTGCTGCGCCGATAAAATGGTGAATTAGCTAGTTATGAGTGATTAGTTATTAATCCCACACATTGCATATTAGTTTTTGATGGAGATAACCTCTGTCTGTGGCATACACTCCCCTATATTTTCCAATTAAGATACTTTGCTTTGGTGTTTACTCATCACTCATAACTTCTTTGCTTCGTCCCATTCCTGATTATATTTCTCTATAAAGTCTAGTATCTCTTCTCTTCCTTGGTTTTTGGTAGCACTTGTTACAAAGCTTTGCGGTAGAAATTGCCAAGTTTCGCGCATAGCATCCAAAAATGCTTTTACATTACGTTCTACCGCCCCAGGTTTTTCTTTGTCTGACTTAGTGAAAGCCAAGGTAAAAGGAATTTCCCATTTAGCTAGTTGTGTCAAGAACTCTAAATCTATCTTTTGAGGACTGTGGCGACTATCAATCAGTACAAAAACATTGATCAGGTTTTCGCGCTTGCGCAAATAATTCTCAATCATCTGTTCCCATCTACGACGGGTACTTTGTGCAATAACAGCATATCCATAACCTGGCAAATCCACCAAGTTCCATTTAGACCTAGGCCCTTTTGTGCCAGAGGTACTTTCTATTGCAAAATGATTTATCAACTGGGTCTTACCAGGATTTGAAGATGTTTTGGCAAGACTGCGTTGCTTGCAAATAGAGTTGATGAGAGATGATTTGCCCACATTACTACGCCCAATAAAGGCATACTCTGGCCGGTCTGGCGGAGGACATTGGGCAACATCTGCGGAGGAAATAACGTAATTAGCTGATATAATTTGCATCGTGTAAAGATAGCGGGTAGCAGGTTATGAGCTATAAATGAATAAAAAGAAGGTATTTTTTGTAGGATTTATCAAGCAGTCATGGTAGATTTTCATAACTAACGCTATAAAAGCTTTCCCTTTTATTCCTTATATCAAAGCTTTTGCCGCATCTGCTTAAGCTTCCGTTACAAAAGCTTAAGCTTTTACGGCATTTGTCAAAGCTTTTGTCGCATCTGCTTAAGCTTCCGTTGCAAAAGCTTAAGCTTTTACGGCATCTGTCAAAGCTTTTGTCGCATCTGCTTAAGCTGATACAACATTTGTTTAATCATATTCCTACCTAAGCAATACTAAAGTCCCTTTATGATAAATAGGATTACCATTGTAATCTATGCCACTTACTTCAAAAACATACGTACCCACATCGGCCAGCATTCCATTATACTGTCCATTCCATCCTTTTCCTATCTGGTTTGTACTGTACACCTGCTGCCCATCTCTATTAAATACTCTAAAATAATTGAATTGGGATATCCCGACACAAATAGGAAGAAGTGTCCGATAGTCGGTACCATTTGGCGTGAAGACGGTAGGGACAAATATGTTTGGCTTGGTGGTGTAGAAAGTTACTTTGAGAGACCCCGTTCCCTTACAATGTGCCGCGTCTGTTGTGGTTGCAGTTACAGTATATGTAATGTTGTCTTTGTATATTATATCAGGCGTTAGCAAAGGATTCTGCGCGTAAATATTGTCCAGATAAGTTGCTGGAGACCATTGGTAACTAACGCTGAAAGGAAAGGAAGTGTCTGCAATATGGGCATATAATGGCAACTTTTCTGTGACTACAACAGACGTATCGTCCCCGGCATTTATAGAAAATGGCGGAACTACATTGATGGTGACGGTATCCGTGACGGACTTTGCGCAATAGAAAGTATCTCGGACCGACACAACATAAGTGGTGGTTGAATCGGGCTTTGCATAGAGCGAAGTGGTATTGCTGTTACTCAATCCGTTAATGGGCGACCAAGCAATATATGCACCTGTTTTAGTAGCATTCAGCTTAATAGAATCTCCATAACAGATAGTAGCAGTATCGGTAGCAGGCTGAATGATTGCAACCTTTGGATAGGGAGAAACATATACAGTTACTTTGGAACTGTCTGCACAATGTCCAAGATTTGCCGTTACATAATAGGTAGTAGCATTGTTAATGGGAAGAGCAGTTGGATTTTTTATCGAGTAACTGTTCAGTGTATTTAAACCATCCGATTCCCTCCAGAGAAAGCTGAGAGCCTGGGTAACAGGATTCAATAGCACATTGTCCGTTTTGCAAGCATGCATAGTGTCTGGATCAAATTTTACACTAATGAATTTCAATACATTCACGGTATCGTATACAGATGCCTGACAGCCATTTTGATAAGCAGTAAAAGTATAGATGGTAGTATCTGATGGATGAACCAATGGATTGATAGAATCGGGATAAATCATATCCGCAGTACGGGTCCAGTTAAACTTAGGAGCACTGGTTTTTACCAACAAAGGCAGGGTATCTATATCGCAGATAAGCGTATCGGTAAAAGGTTGAAAGATGTAAGGTTTGTCGGTTACATAAACAGGCAAGGTATCGCTGCCCGAACAACCCTGATAGCTTGTTACTTGTAGAATGGCTGATAAAGTATCAGGCTTTGAATACGTGTGAGAAGTAGTTGAGGTGGTAGCCGTATTATTAGAAAATGTAGGGTCACCAAAGTTCCAGTTCCAGCTAGTTATAGAGTCTAGACTGTTGGTGGTGCTTACATCCATAAAGTTGAAGGGGGTGAGATAGCAACTGCCCGTATAAGTAAACTTGGGTTTGAAGCCAGGATAAACCTTTACTTGGGCAGTGGCGGTATTGTTACATCCATTTACAGTGTCGGACACGTAGAGACTTAGGGTATAATCGCCGGGCTTGGTATATTTATGGGTAACTGTTGGTGAGGTGCTTGTATCAGCAAGGCCGCTAGCCGTATCCCCAAAAGTCCAGATATACTGATTGATATTTGACGCCGTGGATTGATTCTGAAAAGATAAGATCAGACTATCACAGTTTCTATAAACCTGGTTGAGATTGGCGCTGAGAAGGTTACAGTTGTTTACATTAACCTGCAACTCTTTTTTTAGCGAATCCAATACAACGCCATTGCGCCACTCTATTGCAAAAACGTCTACAATGTATTGACCCGTTGTGGTAGGGGCAATACCCGAAATTAATCCAGTGGAAGGGTTTATTGTTACTTTACTTCCAAGAGGGGATGTTCCAGAATAACCTGAAGCATAAATTACAGATGGATATGGCGGGGAGGTGATTATTGCTCCATCTTGAGCTGGACCAAAGCTATAAGAAATAGAGTCGTGGTCTAATGTGTCAATCGCATCGAATTGATATTCGAATTTTTGTCCGTAACAGATGAGAACAGTATCCTTAAATTGAAAAGTAGGTGTACTGTTCTTATGATAATCCAGCCCACCTATTACCCCAGGAATCTTCGCCCACAAAGCTAGTTCTGTGCCGCAAGAACTATAACATTGCAGTTCTTCTTTATCCCCTGTACAAGGACATCCACCTTGATCGTAAATGTTGACAATGCCATTTACCCTATGTCCGGGAGGGCCAATTCCAGCAGTAATAACACCAATTATATAGCCATTTGGATTGTTTGGCAAAGTAACTTGCTTAGTGTAAGTATCTATACGATAGCAAATGCCATTTTCATCAACTGATGGGGGATTGTCGACACAGGGGCTATATGTAGTTTTAATAGTCTCATTTTCATGATCCTGTCCGGTAAATAGATAGGTGTACGTAGATGATAACTGTTTGGCATCATAGATACTAAGCGTCAAATCTTTTGGACCTGATACTGAGCAACTAAAAAAAACAGTTACCGTAATTTTATAAATAGATTGCGTTGTGTCAGTCGCAGGGCCAATATATTGATAAGTAATATATCCACCTTTTTCGTGCTTTGCCCAGGAGTTTTTGGTAAGTAATAACGATAATATAGTGAGGACAATAAGTTTTTTCATGTATTAGAGAATGAATATAAAGTACATTCAATGATAGTCTGATTTCTTCTTCCGCTGTTTGTTCACTAAAATTTATCGGTAAACAAGCCGATTGATGGGGTCAAGATTATACTACAAACAGCATTTCTTTATTTCGGCCCACAAGTCTCGATAGCATTTGGCGGCATAACTGCTTTTGGCAAAAGTTTCCAATGGAGCTTCATTCATCCCCATTTTTTCTATATCGCTGAGGTAAGGAATAAAGTTTTTAAAGAACTGTGTGTTCTGGAAAAAAAATCCCATTGTTTCGTGATGCAGGTTCTTCCTGCTGTCGACCATGTTGAAGAAACATCTTATTTTGTTCTTATCAAACTCATGTTCTGTAAAATAATTTGCTACAGTTTCATAAGAACGGATGGAGAGTGTGGTAGGAATATTTGGCAACAATATCCAGTTGACGGCGTTAAAGATATTATCGTGCAAAAGGGATATTCCGGGAGGAGAATCTATAATAACCAGATAGAAAGCATCTTTCAGGGAGGAGAGGAGTGACAGCAATCTCTTTTTGCTTTGCTTCCCTTCGCTGAGCAATACATCTGCGTGACGAGCAGACAAGTCGGAAGGAATTACGTATAAGTTCTTGTATAGGGTTGGCTGTATGGTTTCTGCTAAATCCAGATCACCTTTCAGTACTTTTTTCGATTCATTCTTTACCGTAGTGCTTACGCCCAAGTAAAAGGAAGTAGAGCCTTGCGGGTCTAAATCCCAGATTAATGTCTTGTATCCCTCTTGGGCTGCCAGATAAGCAAGATTGATTGCAGAAGTTGTTTTGCCAACGCCGCCCTTTAGGTTATAAAATGCTATCGTTACCATATCGATAAAAATACGAGATACATTTTACTTTCACCTTAAAACTTTCATAAAGTATTTATACTAAAGACTAATTCTTAAAATTAAATACCTGTAATGATGTTTATAAATGTGTTCGGTATTGTTGCTGAGGAAGGCTTAACGCAATACCATCTGCCTGTCGGCATCTAATCTGATTAAGATAAAAAGCAAAATAGTGAAGCTTAAAAGTGAAGACCCCCCATAGCTGATGAGCGGCAGCGTGATACCAATGATGGGGAACAGCCCAATGGTCATACACACATTCACCACGATATGAAAGAACAGGATACAGGCTACACAATAGGCATATACCCTACTAAATGTACTTCGCTGTTTCTCGGCAGTGTTGATGATACGAAGTAGTAAAAACAGATACAACCCAAGGAACACCCCACAGCCTGCCAAACCAAATGCCTCGCCAATACTGGTAAAAATAAAGTCGGTATGCTGCTCGGGAACATATTTACCTCTTGTCTGTGTGCCTTTCAGGAAGCCCTTACCAACCAATCCGCCCGAACCGATGGCTATTTTACTTTGGCGTACGTTGTAATCATCCGGCTTTTTGGCGGCCTTCTCTTTGTCGGCAACCCTTCGCATGGCACTTCTGTTCTGGCTGCAATCATAATCCTTGCCCACCATACTAAAGATACGTGTGCTTTGGTAACACTGAAAAACGTTATTGAAGATATACGGTACTGCAAAACGCTGAACCCCCACACAAAGCGCCCACACAACCAAAATTGTTGCCAGCAGGTTCCTGTTTCTCTTTCTTGCCCTTCGGGTGAAATAGATGGTAGCACCCGCAATCACAGTCAATGCAATGGCCAGGGTATTGGGTTCTACAACCAACGTAGCAATAACCAATGCTGCAAAAGAGAAGCCCATAATCAATAAGCCGGGAGGCAACCCTTCGCGATACATCACAATAAAGAAGGAAAAGTACACCAACGCCAAACCTGTTTCATTCTGAAAAACAGACAAAACCGCTGGTGCCAAAGAGATACAGCCTCCAATTATTTGAGAACGAAGCTTGCTGAAATCAGTTTCCTGTCGGGATAAGAACTTAGCCAATGCCAAGGAAGTAAATATCTTACAAATCTCTGCTGGTTGCAGGTTAAAGCCTCCCCCAAGGGGTATCCAACTCTTGGAACCATTGATGCTTTTACCAATTACAAATGTAGCGAGCATCAGAAAGATACCAAAGGTGTACATCAGATTGGCAAATGCAGTAAAGAGCTTACTGTCCGCAAGCAGGATAAACATCGCCATCACCACACAGATGCTGCTAAACATCAATTGCTTACTATAATTTGTTTTGCCCCCCAAAAAGGATTGCAGGATATTGATACCAGGCTTGTACTCTACCATGAAAATACACAATACGCCAATAGCAACCAATGCGGCATAAACCCATACGATAACCCAATCTATACCGGGAGAAATCTGATTATTATTTCTATGTGTACTTGTAGCCATAGTGGATTATCCCTTTGTTGGTTTCTTGTTAGGTATATTTTTTCTTTCATCCGTAAGGATAGCCGCATTGGAATAAGCTAACGCCTTTCTGCCTGAGTCTTTTGCTGGCTTGTGTTTCAGTTGCTTAGGCGCCGTATCCTCACTGGTCGTATCTATCTTTATCTCTTCTTCAATCGTGTCTTCATCCTCTTTTTCCTTCTGTTGCAACAACAATTGCTTTGCTTGTTTAATGGAGTCCATCCTTGCCATTGCTTGTCGCATCATCGGAGGAATCAGATTCTTCTTTGCCAGTTCTTCCACACGTGCCTTTCTGTCTGGCTCCACAATGGAATCCTTCAGGTATTTTTCAATCAACAAGCTCGCAATTGGGGCAGAAGATTCCGCACCAAAGCCTGCATTCTCACAGATCATGGCAATCGCAATCTTCGGATTGTCCCTAGGTGCAAATGCCCCAAAGAAAGCATGGTCTTTTTGTTTGGTCATCACTCCATTTACTTTAGCAGAGTTCTGTACCGTACCCGTTTTTCCACAAACAACAATGCCTGGCACTTGCGCAGCAGCTCCCGTACCAAACTCCATCACCGCCTGCATCCCATCTTGCACTACTTGGAAAACGCTATCGGGTACATCCTTTGTATAGTGTTTTACTTTGAAAGTATCCAATATACCATCATCATCGCCGCCTTCAATAGAGTCTACCAGATGCGGTGTATAATAGTAACCCCTGTTGGCAATGGTAGCCATCACGTTGGCCAACTGCACGATGGTTGTCTGAACTTCGCCCTGACCAATAGAGTTGGAGATGATATTGCAAGAGTTCCAGTTGCGACCAAATATTTTTCGGTAATAAGACGAAACTGGCAGATTCCCATTCTTTTCGGACGGTACATCCACACCCAATCTTTTCCCCAAGCCAAAAGAAGAAGCATACTCATTAAAGTTCTTCAATCCACTATCTGCCCCACCAAGCTTCTCTTGGTCGAGGGTTCTTTTATAAACGGTTGCAAAGAAGGTGTTGCAGCTGTGGGCGATGCCCTCTTTAAAATCGAAATAGCCCGGATCCAAACATTTTGGTTTGCCATTGCCACAACCATAGAAAGCGCCCGAACAACCAATACGGGTATGGGCATTGATGACTCCTTCCGTAAGGCCAATGATACCAACAATGGTTTTAAAAGTAGAACCAGGAGAATATTTACTGCTTACTGTTCTATTGATAAGAGGCAATCTGGGGTCTAGGGCCAATTCACCATAGTGCTTGCGACGTTGTCCCCCGGTAAGGTAGTTGGGGTCGTAGGTGGGGGCACTCACCATGCACAAGATGCCGCCCGTTTTGGGGTCGATAGCCACAATACTACCTACTTTGTTGGTCATCAGTTTCTCCCCAAGCTTCTGTAGTTCTACATCGAGGCTAAGGTGAAGGTTTCTACCAGCAACAGCTGCGGTATCGTAGTTGCCGTTTTCGAAAGGGCCTTGAATCCGGCTCTTGTTGTCACGAATAAAACGTTTCACACCGCGTTCTCCCATCAATACTTTTTCATAAGTACGTTCCAAACCTGTGATGCCCGCATAGTCCCCGTTTTCATAGCCCTCATCGGCATGTTTCCGTAGAAAACTAGAGTCTACTTCAGCAATATAACCCAGTACATTGGCTGCAACGCTGTACGGATAGGTTCTGGCCGATCGTTCGCTCAATACAAAGCCTGGAAACTTGTACATATTCTCGTTCAGGCGTGCATACATTTCGGGAGAGAGCAATGGTTCGAACACGCTTGGCCTCACGGTGCCGTTCTTATAGCCAATTTCTTTCATCCGGCGTTTAAACTCAACAGTATCAATCTCCATCAGGTTACAAAGGCTAAGCGTATCCACGCCCTTTGCTTCTACAGGCGTTACCACCAAGTCGTACATGATGGTGTTTTCGAGAATACTTTTCCCATTTCTGTCGTAGATGATGCCCCTGTCGGGATAAATTATTTTCCGATAGATGGCGTTGTTTTCTGCTGCCAGTTTATACTTGGCAGAGAACACCTGAAGGTTCACCAACTGCCCGATAATGACCAGAAACACGAACCCAAACGCTATTTGTATGATGCCACTACGACTTTGATTGAATACAGACATAAGTTGCCACGTGAAAGAATGCGTAAAAATAGCCAACGGCAAATAGTAATCGGTAATCAGTTATCAACAGACTGTTATTGTTTTATGTGTATCAATCTGCTAGTAACTTTTCCCTTTCTACCGCCATTGCCGACTTCTGTTTTAAATGTTTTAGTAAAAAAGAAGTCGACACAAACAAATGTAAGTTGTTTGTTGTGCTGATGCCTGTCAAAGTGTTGGATAGTGAATAAATGTTTTGTTGGGAAGAAATAATTAAGATTTTAGGATAAGGCTGAGTTCTATTTAACTTACAAAACAGCGACGGGTAACCAAATAAATTCTTCAATCAGCATAAAAACAACTTTACTTTCCCAATATATTTGTCTCGTAATTAATTTATTAACCAATCGCCCCAAACGATTAAAAACAATGTTCATGAAAAAGATTTCCCTTGCCACCCTGCTTTCCCTTGTTGTAAGCCTATCGATGTTTGCTCAAACAAAAAAAGAAAAGATAGAAGAGTTGTTTACTATCAATACTCAAACAAGCAATAGAATGATGGATGGTTTTGATAAAGCATTTGATCGGACAATAGCCAATATGCAAAAAAATAAAAAGAAAACCAACACAGATTCTGTTAGTAAGCCATTGACTGGGAACACATTGCAGCCAGTAGATGTACAGCCTTTTGAAGATACTGCCACTTATAATAAGATGCAAAGAGCCAGAGTGGAGTACAAAAGAATCATGATGGACATGATAAATAATATGAAGAAACAGGCGGTGCCTTTATATGATTCCGCCTTTACCGAGGCACAGATTGATAGACAATTGACTTATCAAAAATCGAGTGCCTATAAAAAGATTACGACTAGTTCTGGGGATTTAATGTCGAAAGGAAGTTTAGAGGAAACTTTTAAGGATACATCTTATAAGTCTTATGTTTTCAATCCAAAAAGGAAAGAAAAGTTGGATACGTTGGTGAGTTTGATGATGACTAAAGATATGTTGAAGACCATTGCAAAGAGTATTCCTGCACTTGCAAGCAATACTATACCCACCCAAATAAAAGACACTGCCGAAAGAAACAAAATGCAGCATATTTTTGATTCTACCATGAAGAAATTTTCCAACGACTCTTCTTTTGCAACAACTATGCAGGAGATATTTAAGAAAGTCAGTCTTCGGATGGAGGTTAGATATGATAAAACCCTTACCGATGCTGAGCTTGACTATCTGGTTGCTTATCACCGCGACCCTGAAACGAAAATAGTACAGCAAAAAATAACCGAGTTATCGATGATTGCCATGCAGAAGGTACTGCCCAAGATGATGTCTGAGATGACGGAATTGTTTAAAATGGCAAAATAGTTTGGCTCTTATCAAAAAAATGGGCAGCAACTTTTTTAAGGTTGCTGCCCATTCAACTTCAATCAATTTCCATTAGCAAGTAATGCTAAATACAGCGCTTTCTATGCCTACCATCACATCAGCCACCATAAAGAATGCCCGGTATTGCCTTTTTTCGGCTTGCCCAACTACTTCGTTGGGGCGGGTATCAATAAAAGTGGTTTTTGTAACTGTAGCCAAAAGTGTAAACACCGTTTCTGTGCCGCGCATACTATACAACAAGAGTCCATCTGCATGACCTCTTATGTATTTAACATGAACATGACCACCTTCAAACCCAAGGGTCAACACTGGTTGTGCCGTAGAGAAATCGATTACAATGTCCGAACCGATAATCTTCAAAGCTTTACCAACTGTTTCTGTGTACAAGGCATTCTTCTTGATTTGACCCACCAAAAGGGTTATTCTCTGAAAAATACCTGGCGGCACAGGCGTTGGCGCACCAGCAGGAGGTGTAAACACAGGAAAAGCTTGAGGTATAGTTGTTGAAGCGCCATCATTCAGCACATCCTTCGTGGTGGTACTTGTTTTAGCAAAAGCTTTTGCAGCTTCCAAAAACACAAGGCTATACCTAAAGGCATTTGCATCGTTCGACACCGAAAGCAGTTGTGGGGCAGTAATTCCCCAAGCCGTTATCAATGCCAAAGCAGCAAATTCAGTCTGAAAATTGGTCAACCACACTTCCCTTTCATTGTCACCATCGGGCAGATAAAACTTTTTTTCCATATTGTTTCCTATTAATCCGTGAAAAAATAAGTGCTTGTCTTGTAAAGATTAATTCAACTGTTTAAAGGCAATTGCGTTGGCTATCGGCACCGTATAACCTTACCTCGTTGAACCTTTTTTGCCGGAGTCCGATTTTTTTGTATCTAAGTAATCGAAAACCTAACTATTTCGGGCTTCTTTCAGCTCTTAAAAGAACTTATTTGAAGCTTAAAAGAACTTATTCAAGACCTAAAAGAACTTATTCAGCGTATAAAAGAAGTTATTTAAGCCTT
>CAITVK010000056.1 GCA_903895845.1 uncultured Chitinophagaceae bacterium | reverse complement strand
TACAGAAATCATCTACTGGAACGAAAATATCTATAACTTTATCCCGCAACATAAGGGTGTATTTTAGTGATAAAATGGTGGTACATTATATCCTCTAATTTACACCTTTTTTCTTAATCTCTTATCCCGAACTCACGTTAGTAAAGTCAAAAAGACACCAAAAGAATACATCCAGAGAGTTGGGTTGATACAAGATATTTACCCGAAGGATGGCTGATACAAGTACAGATAATGAACCCAATATCAAAGCGAATAAGTTACCCTTTAGTTCTTCTACTATTTTCCAGACAAGGAGTATCGTCAAAGCTCCAAACAGTGCAGGGACGAATCGTACCAAAGCGACAGAGCCACTCAAAAGATTGATTGCAAAAGAAAGCCAAGACGTAACGGGTGGCACTGAGATATAACCCCAAGCCAAATGATTGCCTTGATCGAGATACAAGTATTCGTCCCGCTGCAAATCATAAACAGGATTCACAAGCACATATTGAAGTATGAATTTTATGATTATAAAGCCAAACAATATCCAGTTGTTTTTCTTCATACTTTAAATGTGCTTTTTTATGGGTGCAAAAATCTCTTGAACTTCCTAATTGAACAGTTACTCAATTAAGTTCGGAATAAACTAAAACTCTATACTAGTCACCATCCTTGTCTCTGGGATTAAGCTTTAGAAATGCGGCCCTGTTGGGAGAAGGGAGTGGCGTATCCAATCCCTTGACGGCTTTCCAGATTACTTCCGTAAATATGCCATCTGGTACTTTATCCTCCTTGCTGAAGTCGAAGCTTTCACTTTTCTGTTGCCAGACACTGTGTCTGTCATTTCTTGCATTGATATCTGTTAGCAAGGGCTTGACATCAAATCCGGTCGTATCTGTTTCTATGTTGAAAGAACGCCACATTGGGGTTGCCGCAGCATCATATTGGCTCATAGGAGGCAACCCGAGTATCAACTCAATCGTATGCAGCATAGACGAAGTGGAATACATGGTATGATCTACAAAATTTCTCTTCACAAACCCACCTGCCACATAAGCAGTAGTACGGTGTGCATCCACATGATCCGAACCATTTTGTGCATCATCTTCTACCACAAAAACAACACTCTCCCCCCAGATAGGGCTTTTACTTAGATAGTCTACAAACATCCCAACCGATAAATCATTGTCAGCCACGTAGGCTAATGGAGTAGGTTTACCAAGCTTTAAGCCTTCGGTATGGTCGTTACCCAAGTGGAGCGTATTTAGTTGGGGTACTGCATGAATGGCAAGCAAAGAATCGAAATCTCGCTTCCATTGGCCAAACCTTGTAGTATCTCTGGTATTCATATCCCAACAAGTAAAATAAGGACAAATATGATCCTTCAATACCGCAATGTTAGGTTTATAATTATCTCCAAACTCACCATACGTCCGGTAGCTGACTCCTGCTCGTTGGGCATAATCCCACAAGAAGCCTTTCTTGTTATTGGCAATTGCACGCCTGCCCTCAGCATCATAGTCACCACCTCTGCCGCCATAACTAGATACCCAGGTTTTCTCCAGATAATCATTGGCATAGGCACCCATAGTCCAGTTATGTCCGTCGGCACTTACTTCGCCATCACAATAAAAATTATCTAACAGCACAAATTGCTTGGCTAAAGCGTGGAGATTAGGTGTTATCTTCTCACCAAACAATACCAGGCTACTATCTCCATTGCCCTCTTTGATATCTCCTAATACCTGATCGTAGGTTCTATTTTCTTTGATGATATAAAATACGTGCTTGATAGGGGAAACCTTGCCTACTTTCCTAGGGATAGGATTGTCGGGTTCTCCCTCTGAGATTGTTTCTTTTGCTTTTGTATAAGGGGTGTTTTTGTAAACAGCTTGAGAATAAGCACTTAGTTCTTCTTC
This sequence comes from uncultured Chitinophagaceae bacterium, assembly GCA_903895845.1. GTDB lineage: Bacteria > Bacteroidota > Bacteroidia > Chitinophagales > Chitinophagaceae > Parasediminibacterium. The sequence goes on along the minus strand of CAITVK010000056.1, from coordinate 49,132 downwards.
ACTGGGGGTATTGATGATGCTCAGCGTACCCTTAAACAGACCAGCTATATACTGTATGTCTTGTGGTTTATTGGGGTCGCCTTGTTGGTAAGTAACCTTTGTTTTCTTGTTGAGTGGATTGGGGCCAAAGGGGTTTGCCATAGAGGATAAGCCCTTTCCATTGGCCACAAATATCTTTTTGCCAACCACTTTCACAGAAGTTGGGTACCAGCCCACAGGTATAAAACCCTTGCTGCTACTATTGCCCGGATTGGTAACATCAAATACAGCCAGACAATTGTTGTCGGCATTGGCAATATATAAGGTTTGCTCGTCGGCACTCAAGGCAACGCCATTGGTGGTAGAACCAGCAGGCGCATCTGGATACAAAGCCGCATTCAATGTCTCTATAACTTTCATTGCTTTTAAGTCCACCACCGACACACTGTTGTCATTGGAGTTGGCAACGTATAGGATAGTCCCTTTTTTGTTCAGGCAAAGATCATTCGGGTTACTACCCACTGCAATCTCACCGTCTATTTTGTTGCTGACAGTATTATAGATAAGTACTTTGCCACAGCCCCAGCAGGAAATGTAGAGTTGTTTTTTGTTGGACGATAGCACACAGGTGTAAGCTTCTGCGGGTAAGGCAACTCTATTAATTGTTTGTTTACTTGTAATATCTACCACATACAAACTATTATCCTCTTTGGTCACAACATAAATAAGGTGTTTATCATCATCAATGGCTAGCCCGGCAGGGGAAATTTTAGTAGGCCATTTAGCACCTAGTACCAGACTATCACTCAACTTAAGTTTATTGTTTTCTATGGTGTAATGAAGAATAACATTGTCATTCCCACCAGAGGCATAGATATTTTTGTCATCAGCCCCATAGGCAAGACCTACCCATGCTTTGGCAACGGTAATGCTGTCTACAAGCTTGTCGTCTTTTACACTAATCAGCTCAATACTTTGCGTACTCTGACCATTGTTTGTGATAGCAAGGTATTTTTTGGAGGGAGAAACTGCCATATTCAAGGGCAAATCCCCAAGTTGTATATTCTTTCCAGCAGGAGTGAGGTGCCATCCGTTTGGAAGTTGCACTTGCGTTGGAAGCAGGGGGGCATTTGATTGTGCGAGGGTAGTAGTAGCAATGATGGTTGCCGATAACAGAGAAAATAATTTAGTCATAAAACTTACTTTGGCAGTAAAGTTAGTTTTATTGGCGATAGTTGGGTATTAACTATATGTTATGCACAAAAAATAATTATCCAATTAAGCTTGTGCAATCTTAACATTCAAAAAATGTAATGCAATTACTTTTGTCGTCTCCCTCTAAAAAGAGAATAATTTGGTCTTCACTAGTCCAATTTTCTGTAACCTGAAAAGCATAGCAGTCTTCAGGCAACCCAAGCCGTACTTCACACTTCGTGCAAAGTTGATTGAAGAGGCCTCCTTGAAGTATCGGGTAGGGCAGGTAATCTCGCCAATGCGGAAGTCGGCATAGATGGCTTGTGAAAGGAATTGATTATCGAAAACGAAATCATCTGAGTTGTTTTTCCAAGGGATTGTTTCCAGCACTTGTTTGGTATAAGCCCTGTAACCCGTGTGGTATTCGGATAGCTTGGCACCCATCAGTATATTCTGCATCAGCGTAAGCGCACGGTTGCTGATGTATTTGTATAAAGGCATCCCACCAATGCGCGATTTACCACCCAATATACGAGAGCCTAGTACAATATCAAATTCGTCTGAATTGAGTAGATAGGCCATGGCACCAATGAGTTTGGGTGTATATTGGTAATCGGGGTGAAGCATGATAATGATGTCACCACCCGCCTTGATGGCTTCGTTGTAACAAGTCTTCTGATTGCCACCATACCCTAAATTGCTTGAATGAATAATCAATTTGATATTCAGCTCCTTGGCAATTTTGGCGGTCTCATCCGTGCTTGCATCATCCACCAATAACACTTCGTCTACAATGTCAAATGGGATTTCGTTGTAGGTTGTTACCAACGTTTTTGCCGCATTGTAGGCGGGCATCACTACGATTACTTTTTTGTTCTGTACCATAATTAGTTATTAGTTATTAGTGATTTACATTTTTTATTATTACTAAGCGCCAATCGTTAACAACCGATTATTTAATGTTGCAATATTTATTTATCATTCCTGTTGAATCGGTATAACCCAAGCTCTTGGATTTAAGCCAGTCTCCACAGGCATTGTTTAAATTGTTAATCTTCAGATAAGCCTTGCCCCTTTCAAAGTAAGCTTGTGCAAAGGTGTTGTCTAGTGCTACTGCCTCATTGAAATAGATGAAAGCACTATCCAGTTTGTTTAATTCACGATAAGCTTGCCCTAGATTATTAAAAACAATGGGCGACGGCTTGTTTCCCATTAGTTTCAATGCTTGATTACAATCTAAGATAGTTCCGGTATAGTCTCCTGTAAATAGCTTGCAATAAGCCCTGTTATTATAGGCTTCTGCGTAGTTGGGGACTAATTTTATTACCCTCGAATAGCAACTGTCCGCTTCCTTATAATTCTTGGTGGCAACCAGCAGGTTACCGTACGAATAAAATATTTTGGGATTATTGGGGTCTAGCGTTGCTGCCTGATAGATGTCTCTGAGTGCAGCTTCATATTTATGCAGGTATCTGCGTTCAATAGATCTGCCAAGCAAAGCATCTGTGGTTGGCTGCATGTTCAGTGTCAGGGAGAAATCCTGTTCTGCTGCTTCATGGTTCAGCATTCTAGCCATAATCTTTCCTCTCTGAAAGTACATGTTAGGATCTGTAGGATTCAGTTCAATTGCTTTATTGATGTCGCTCATCGCCTGAATGGTATCTTTCTTTTCCAAATCCCTGCCTGCCCTTCCTGCCAATGCAGAAGGATTATTTAATCGGGCTGCACGATCATTAACAGAATAACCATCTTTATAATCCTCACAATGGATATGTGCCAATATGCCAAATAAAATGATGACAGGGATATACGCCCAGATAAACCACTTGTGGAAGTTGGTAGAAGCTATATGGTCATCAATAAATAGTGCTAGTATAATCACGATACCAATCATGGGAAGATAAGTACGGTGCTCGAGGTAGTTAAAAAATATGTCGGCATTTTGTAGACGATAGATAGTAGGAGGGATGGCAAATAGTAAAAACCAAAGGAAACCCAGAGAGGCAGCCCACTTTTTTTCAATAGAATATTCGAAGGTGAGGTACAATATGCCCAACAGACAAATGAGTCCTATGATGGTGGAAGCATTGTTGTACAGCGGGAATGTAGATAAATTAAAAGGGACAAAGAATTTACCAATGATGGTTGGTATTACCGTATTGTTCTTGAAGAAAGGGATAATCCCCAATACATCTACTGTTGCACCGGACTTGGCAACCACTTTACTTCTCAGTATTAAATAGTAAACAAGGATACCTAGCCAGGCAGCCCCAAAAGGAACCAAACGCAGGATACTCCTGAAACTGAATTGCTCTTTTATAAGAAAGAAATAATAGTACAAGAAAAGAATAGGGAAGAATACCGTTGTTTCTTTAGTGAAAATGGTCACCAGAAACAATAGGATGTGTACAATCAGGTAGAGTATGTTTTTGGTTCGGAAGTAAAGCGCAAAAGTGATAAATAACTGAATGCCCAATACGCCAATCAAGATATCCCCTCTGGAGGGTATCCATCCCACGCCCGAGGCAAACAAAGGGTGGATGCTAAAGAGTGCCGCCAGCAGGAACGAAGTATATTTCTTGATGTTGAGAAAAGGGAGGAAGAAGTACAGGGAGATGCACGTGAGTATATGGATGAGCAGATTGGTAATATGGAACATCCAGAGTTTATCCTTGCTCACTTGCGCATCCAGCATGAAGGTTATGTTCTGGACAGGACGATAAAAGTCTCCTGTTGGGTTAAAGAAGGCATCTACCTTAAAGGCAGTGTCTATATGGTGGATATTACCTACAATATCAAACTTTTGAAGAATGATACCATTATCATCAAAGTTGGTATAATCGTAATTAACCGACTGCACATAAACCAAAATAGGGAGTATGGTAATAATCAGTAGGTGCAACAAAGTTTTATTACGGAAGCCATCAATAAAATGTTTCCTGAACCAAGATGGGCTAAGCGTGTCTGTTGTAACCTTGTCCATATTTATTACTTTATTTTTTGCCACCAGCTGCACTGATAAATCCGATGGCTTTTTTATTCTTTATTATGCACGCTATTCATTGCAACGCCCCTCTTTATAATGGGCAATTGTTATTTTTTATCTGCAATATCTGGCAATCGTATCCTGAGCTGCCGCAAAACCTAGTTTGGCAGACTCGTTCCAGTCAGCACAGGCACCTTTCATATCGTTCAGTTGTTTCTTAGCCATCCCTCTATAGAAGTATCCAAAGTAGAAATTATTGCTAAGTGCAAGTGTCGTGTCAAATTCCTTCACGGCTTGTTTGGCATTGCCAACCCCAAGGTAGATGACGCCTTTGTTGTAATAGGCATTCATAAACTGAGGAAACAGGCGGATGGCGGTATCACAATCTTTGATGGCATCATCAAAAATATTCAATCTATACTTCACATAAGCACGGTCATTATACATATCAGCAGAGTAAGAACCCATCGAGATTGCTTTGTTGTAAAAAGGCAATGCTTCCTTAAAATTCATTGCCGATGTCAGTATTTTGGCGTGTGTATAATAAACATATACATTGGTACTATCCAGTAATCTGGCTTTCTCAATATCATTCAAAGCACCACTGAAGTTGGAGGTGGCAGTCCGCTCCTCCGCCCTTCCAATGTAGGCATCCAGATAGGTAGAATCCAATGCAATTGTTTTTGTATAGTCTTCCTCTGCACCCTTATGATCTTTATTGGCAGTGACTCTTATCTTACCTCTGGCAAACAAGGCAGGTGGGTATTGCTCCCCCGATAAGTCAACTGCTTTGTCAAAGTCGTTCAAAGCATTTGCAAAGTCCCTTTGTTGGGCATACAATTCGCCTCTTTTGGTACAAGCGCCAGCATTGCCCAGCTCGGTGGCATTGGTGAAGAAAGCAACCGACTCCTTAAAATCATCGCTATGTGAAGAAGCAAGGAATATGAAAGCCAGAACCAGTGCCAATGGAAGCCTTGTATAAACCTTGGTGTAATTTCTGGAGCGGAGTTCGTCTAACCAGAAGGCTACCAAAATAATAAGCCCAATCAGTGGCAGATAAGTGCGGTGTTCATAATATTCAACGATGTACTTGCTATAATAGAGCTTGAAAAATAATGGGGGAACGATGAACAGAATAAACCAACCAAAGCCAAGTACTGCCAGCCATTTCTTCTCTTTTGCATATTTTATAATCAGATAGATGATGCCAAGTAAAAGAAGGCTACCGATGATGGTAAAAGGTTTATCGAACAGGGGCATGGTAGAAAGTTGTAGCGGAATAAACAATTTGGCTAGTATGATAGGGATAGTAGGCAGATCGTTTAAGAGGGGACCAAAGCCCAATATGAAACTAGGTGGCGTAACAACAACGACTTTGCTTCTCAACATATAATAGAAAATAAAGGGGATAATCCATGCAATTGCAAAGGGCCAGAGTTCTCTGATAGCCGAACTAATTTTCTTTTTTATTAAGAAGAAGTAGTAAAACAAACACAATAAAGGAAGCAGGATAGCTATTTCTTTACTGAATAGTGCCAAAGCAAACAAAATAGTATGCAATGAAATATAAACTATTTTATTGCTTGTCCAATACTTGATAAAGGTGATAAAAAGCAATATGCCAAATAATCCAATTAATAAATCGCCTCTTGAGGGTATCCAAGATACGGCGGAGGACAACAAAGGATGAACAGAGAAAAGTAAAGCCGCGATAAAAGCAGTGAGATGATTGAGACGTAGAAGACGGAGTAAAAAATAAACTGAGATAACCGTAAAGAGATGATAAAGCAGGTTGGTAAAATGAAATATCCAAGGATTCGTGCCGCCTATAAAAGCGTCTAACATATAACTTATAGTCTGCATTGGCCGATAGAAATCGCCATAAGGGTTGATGAATGCATCAGATTTAAAGGCAACGAGAATATATTTGAAATGCGTAAAAAAATCAAAATGCTGAACGATGATACTCGTATCGTCCATGTTGTTGATGAACTGAAAGCTAGTAACTTTTACATAAATAAAGAAAGGCAATAACACCAGAAGGAGCAGGTGCCAGATTGTTTTGGATTCAAATTTGTCGATAAGGACATTAGTTGCCCTGTCTCCAATAGTAGGAGTCGGGGTCTGTGTAGGTGAAACTATTTTATTGTTTTTTTTCATTAACCAGCATTCTTTCAGCGTGAGCCGCAAATGTAGTAGATTTGGATAATTGCTATTTTTATTCCTGTTTTTATTGAAGAACCCCCAACATTAGGTTCATTTTACCCCGAGGGTATCAAGCAGCATCTGGCAATTGTTGTAGGGGTGGACCTTCTGTTTCCAACAACTACCAAAAATTCATTCATTCACCCTAGTCAGTCCATTCGGTACCTGTAAATTTTTAGAAGTTCGATAGTCCTTAGTTTAGAGCCTTCATAAATAACGTGCGTTGCAGGGTAAAGTATTTGTGTTATTGCACAAAGCAGTTGTAGAACCTCTGCACCAATATTGAAGTAAGCATAAAAATTCTTGTTTGTGCCTATGATAAAATTTAGATAGGCATAAATAACGTTGTGGATGGCATTCCGAAAAATAAGATAGGCACAAGTAAGCCTGTTTCCGCCTATCATAAAATTAAGATAGGCATAAATAACGTTGTGGATGGTATTCCGAAAAATAAGATAGGCATAAGTAAGCCTGTTTCCGCCTATCATAAAATTAAGATAGGCATAAATAACGTTTTTGATGGCATTCGAAAAAATAAGATAGGCATAAGTAAGCTTGTTTGTGCTTGCACACAAAAAAGAGAGACCCACTGTGAGCGTTTTTGGCTGACTCTTGCTTTTTGTTGAGTGCAAATAGAAGACCTGCGGTGTTTGTCAATAAAAACTAGTCCCGATTATCCATTTTTCAGGGGTATGATTTTTTTGATATAGATGCTTCGACTGACAGAATACCCCGTTAGCGCATAGGAAACCTGTAAAATTTTGGTTAATAATGAATCATTTAGAAATTAATAAAGGATAGGTACATCCACTAAATAGTACAGGTTGGTGAAAGGGGGATTACTGGATTTTGCGTCTGTTTCCCTCTCTAAAAGGGTATTTGATGAAATGATTTTTTTAAACCAAACGATTTGAAAATCAATGATAATAGCCGAAAAAAAGAGTTGCTTAAAGATGGTTTGGCAACGGTTGCAGGACAGTACAGGATGGTGCAACAATTTTAGAATTTTAATTTCACCGCTCAAATATTTAGAATCTTTTGGGATTGTGTAAAAATGACATGATTCGGATTCTAATGAAAGAAAAATGATTGCACCATGAAAAAATGTTTACTTGTCATTAAGTCGTCCCTGTTCAAAGTGGCACACACAACCTCAGCAAATCAGCACAACAATTACATGTATATGAAAAAAACAACAAATGGCATGGCTACATCTTTTTTGGATGTAATCAAGTTACATGCTAAACCCTTAAATGTTAAAGGTTCATTCAACTTCCTACCAAAAGCAATTGCTTTTGTGTTGTTATCAATTTCTTTATTGATGACTAACAGTGTTAAGGCACAGGTGATTAATGAAACGTTTGAAGAAGCCGCGTGGACATCAAGCAGTGCTGCGACAGGGACTACTTCTGGGGGAACTGTTGTTATGCCAACCAATACGGTAAGTAGTACTGTAACAAATTATGTTTTTGTGTCCACTACGGCTGGTACTGGAACGGCAACATCTGTTAACACGATAAACAACGCCGGTTCTTGGTGGTATTCTCAGGGTTCCTTATCCTCAGATGCCAAATTGGGCAAAGTTTCTTCTGCATCACACTCTTGGAAAACTTCAGGTACTAGTTCCTACATTATTACACCTGTAATTACTACGGGTATTGCTACGGTAACAATTTGGGGAGCTGGTGCTCCCTCTACCACACCATTGCTCATTTTAGGTGTTAATACTAATACCACTGCGACGGTGTTGTCGGCAGCAGCAGCATCTTCAGTGAATTTTAGATATACTTCGGCCTCCTTCCTGCCTTCCTCAGCTTTTACTTACACTTATACTTCTGGTACAGCATCTACATCAGGTACATCTTCTACTTCCTATGCTCGTTCATCCTCATGGACAATAAATGTCACACAGCCATGCCAACTTGGAATTTTTCCACAAGTTGGAGCTTACATAGATGATATTGTTATAACGAGTCCTGCTTGTACTACAGCAGGTACGCCAAGCCCATCTGCCGTAACAGCGTGTATGGGTGGTAGTGCTGTTACCATGTCTGGTGCTACAACAGGTAGTTCACCAACTTATCAGTGGCAGTTTTCAACTATTTCTGGTGGTAGCTATACCAACGTAGCCGACGGTACGCCAACAGGTGTTACTTATGGGGGCTCTGGTACAAGTGCTACACTAAGCATTACGGCTGGTAACACCGCTACCGCAGGGTCTGGTTATTATTATAAATGTATTGCTTCTGTTGCTTGCAACGCTAGCTCAGGTACATCTGCTGCAACACAGCTTACTATTGCTCAACCTATAGTTATTGGTACTGGCCCATCAGCCACTTCTGTAACGCAAAGTGGTTCGGCAGCTACCATGTCTGTTTCAAGCGTTACAGGTACATCTCCTACCTATCAGTGGCAGCACGCTACATCTGCTGGTGGTACTTATACAAATGTTGTTGATGGTACACCAACAGGTGTAACATACGGTGGTTCTGGAACAAGTGCTACTTTGAGTATTACCGCAAGTGGGTCGTCTACTGTAGGTGTTAATGATTATTATCAATGTGTTGTTTCAGGGGCTTCCCCATGTGGTAGCGTAACTTCTGGTAATGCAGCTTTAACTATTGCTGCCGCAGGATTATCTACGCCACCAACACTGGCAGCTGCCGCTAATCAAACTGTGGATAATGATTTTGTAATTACCTATACAAATGATAATACATGGAATGCTGCTGTAACTGGCATTACTGTAGATGGTGGAAGCACTCTTTCTGGCAGCACCTATTATACTACACCTGCGGCTGGGTCGGTTTCAGTTCATACATCGGCTATTACAGCATTGCATACCCCTGGAAGTCATACTATTATTATCAAAGCCACTGGTTATAATGATGCTTCTGTAGTTAAAACAACAATAGCTGGTACAGCTACTCAACTAGCCATCAAAACAGCATTAGTTGCACCCGCCTCCAACGGTGTAGTATTTGCAACAGAACCTGCTGTTTACATTGAAGACCAATATGGTAATGTAACTACAAGCACTGCAACAGTAACCCCTACAGTTACTGGTGGTCAAACTTGGTTAATTGGTGGCTCGGAAGCAAGCGGTAAAGCAGCCGTAGCAGGTACAGCAACTTTTACTAATCTTACTGCCGGTTCTACTGGTGGGGTTTTATATAGTGGTGCCACCATCACATTTACATCAGGATCTTTATCTACCGTAGCCTCTGCTTCATTCGTGATTCCTGCTTATGCAACAAGTTCTACTGATTATTTCAGGTCTAATGCAAGCGCCGATTGGGCAACTGCTAGCACGTGGCAAAGTAGCCCAGACAATAGTACTTGGTACACAGCTTCTGCTGCTCCTACAGCCGCTGCAAAAGGTATAGATATTCGTGTTGGGAACGTTGTAGGGGTTTCTTCTGGCGTTACCATCGGTACAATAACAACAAATAATGTTGCAGCCACTATTGAAGGTGAGCTTGATATTAATACAGGAGGATCATTAACTATTGCAAGTGGATCTTCATTGAGTGTAACAGGTACCATAAACAATACAGTCACCACAGCTATTACCACAACTGGTACTTTAGCATTTGGGGCTAGTAGTAATTATATACTTTCGGCTAATGGTGGTGTTATACCTGCCGCAACTTGGAATGCATCATCCACTATAAAGATTAATGGTATTACTTCTGCGGCTAACTTAGCTACAGTAAATGCGCCTACAAGTGGCAACTATGGCAACTTAGTAGTAGATATTCCTTCTGCAACTGGATTTAAGCTTTGGAAAAACTGGGCTAGCTCTATTACATTTGGTGGTAGTGTTACCTTGGAAAGGGCAACTTCAACTGGCGTTCAAATGATCTCCTCAACCAATGGAACTGCTGTTACAATTAATGGAGACCTGAATGTATATGCAGGTGAATGGGCTTGGAATAACTTCACCACTGCTACTATCACCGTGTTGGGTAATTTGAACATTGATGCAACACAGAATGTTGGCTCAACAAACTTTACAAGTCCTCAACTTGATTTAGCTACAAACAGGGTAGGGGGTAGTGGTACACCTTCTACAACCTTAAATGTTGGCGGAAATATTGTTATTACTTCTGGGACAAACCCAGGAACAGGAAGTGCTGCAACTGCAACTTTATATCAAGATAAAGGAACAGCTACTGTCGTTTTCCAAGGTTCAAGTAATCAAACATTTACAAATAGTGGAACTATAACCGGAACAATCGGTTATACTGTTGCTAACACTGGAACATCTCCTAATAATTTAGTAACTATCAGCAATGATCTGACTGTAGGAGGTACTCTTACTTTAACAAGTGGTCAGTTTGTTGTAGGTGCGCATACGCTTTCATTAAATGGAGCTTCCATTACAGGCGCTGGTGCAAATACTAATTTGATTACTACTTCTTCCTCTAGCTTATCTTTTGGTGGAACTTCAACAGGTGTAGTTATTCCTTCGAATGTTTCTTCATTAAACAATCTAACTATAGCAAATACCAGTGGTGTTACCTCTAGTAGTAGTATTTCAGTGGGTGGAACGATGAGTGTAACAGGGTTGTTTATTCCTGCAGCCGCTAATGTAATTAGTGGGGCAGGTTCTTTAACTGGCACAGGAACGATAGATGTTACTAGAGCAACAGGTTCAGGTGACTTTGCTGCTCAGTACACTATTCCTAAAACATTGACTAACCTTACAGTTGAGTTTGACGGTACGTCAGCACAAGGGGTGGGTGCTAATACTTTCGGCGGATTAAAAATTAACAATGCAAATGGGGTTACCTTGGGTGGATCTGTCTCTGTTGCAGGTGCACTTACCTTAACTTCAGGTACACTTACAACTACTTCTTCAAACATACTAACACTTGCAACAACTGCTACAGTTAGCGGCGGTTCAAGTTCAAGCTATGTTAGTGGTCCGATGCAGAATACGATTTCAGGAACTGCCTCTACGCCTGTAACATTCCCAATTGGTAAGAGCGGTGAGTATAGTCCGGTTACCTTAACAGTTGCTCAGACTGCTGCAACATCCACAACTTACAAAGCAGAAGTATTTGCCGGTGGTACAACACCAACTCATACTATACCTGGTACACTTTCAGTAGTTTCTCAAACAAGGTATTATACACTTTCTTCAAGTGCAAGTAATATTTCTACTGCTTCTATAACTTTAGTTTATGATGCGAACGATGCAGGAGGAACAGGTGGGGTTGATGTAACGACTGCTGCGAACATCAGGATTGCAGGATTGAGCGGATGGAACAACTTGGGTGGAACGGGTAGTGCTAGTGGTTCTGGTACAATTACTTCAGCTACTAACTTTAATACTTTAGGTGATTTTGTGATTGCTAATGCATTTGCATTGAGTAACCCTCCTGCTTTGACAGCAGCTGTAGGTGCAACAGTAGATGCAAACCTAAATGTAACGTTTACAGATAATTCTGCATGGCGTTCCGCTGTTACAACAGTTAAATATGGCTCTAATGTTCTGTCTGCAGGTACAGATTATACTTTGTCCGCAGGTACATTGACCTTGAAACCTGGTGGAAGTTCTGGAAGTGGGTTGAGAATCGCTGGTACACAAACAGTCACTGTTTCTGCCACTGGATATAATGATGCTACAATAAGTCAGACAATTGGAGTAGGTGTAGCTGCCAAGCTTGCTATGAAAACACAGCCTACAGCTCCTGCTACAACGGGGTCGGTGTTTGCTACTCAGCCTGCAGTATATATACAAGATCAGTATGGTAATTCAACAACTAGTACGGCTACTGTTACTGCAGCAGTTGGTGCAGGTAGTTGGACAATCGGTGGTACTTTGACTACTACAGCTGTGAGCGGTACTGCTACATTTACCAACCTAACTGGGGCAGCAGCAGCAGCCGTTTCAGGATCTACCATATCATTTACTTCTGGCTCGCTTACTGGTATAACTTCTAGCACTTTCACAGTGCCTGGCCCTACCGTTTATTATTGGGTTGGTGGAACTACCGCTGGAACAACATTTGGGGCTGTAGGTACACTTGCAACTTCCGTTGGAGGAACAGGGAACGCAACTGCTTACACGGGTATGAATACTGCTGGAAACACAGACGTAATAATATTTGATGGAACAAATCTGGGAGGAGGAGCAACAGGCACAGTTAACTTTAACTGGCCATCTTCTTCAACAACATACTACGGACAAATTAAGCTACAAAATGGCGCTACAGTAATAGCAAATGCTACTGGATCTAGAACAATTACGATTAATGGAGGCGTGGGAACTGATTTCTCTGTCCCTAGTGGTTGTAGCTTGTCAACAACTGGTTCTACAACAACACTTTCACTTCTTACTGGTACGACTGGTAGTATATCCGGAACTTTAACATTAGGGACTGGATCAAGTACTACAACTATAGTTGCGGCAGATGCTGGTGCTGTTACATTCAATAATGGTTCAACTTGTACGTTTAATAACAGTAGCTCCTCAACCGCTCCTTTTGGTACAGGAACTGCGGGTTCTGTAATATTTGCTAGTGGATCAACTTTAACTAATACCAAGGCGGGAGATATTTTCGGGGGCAATAAAGTTGTTACGCTTCAGACAGGAAGCACTTACATATACAACTGTTCTGCTAGCTCTACAGCACTAGCAATAGATGGAAATACTTTCGGTAATTTGACAATTGGGGCATCAGCATCTCCTGTTGTTGGATCTGCAGGTTTCACAATTAACGGTGATCTGAATGTCAATACAGGTACTTTTACTATTATTGAGACTGGTAGTGCAAACTCCATCTCAGGAAATATAAACATTGCATCGGGTGCTACATTAAAGTTCAACCCAGCTTCAGCAGCAACTTTAAGTCTGAATGGCTCTTCTGCCAAGACATTTACGAATGCCGGAACGCTCACAACAGTAGCACTGCAGGCGATAGAAATAAATAATACTTCTGGTATCACTTTGGGTTCTAACTTTTCAACCTTAGGGACATTATCATTAGTTGCTGGAAACCTAAGTGTTGGTTCAAATAGCTTATCAATTGGTGGACTGACTACTAGCGGAGGAGGAATGACTGCAAGTTCTACAGCCTCTATCACCTACACAGGCACGAGTGCAATTACACTCCCTTCAGCTATAACGGCACTTGCATCTTTGGTTAATAATTCGACTGGTACTATTACCATCGGTAATGGAACGCTTGCATTAACTGGTGCTTTCACAAATAACGGAACTATTAATGGAACTATTAATTTGAATGGTTCAAGTGCGCAAACAATAACTGGTACAGGAACATTGGGAGCGTTGAGCTTAAACAATAGTGCTGGAGCGAGTATTACAAGTGGCTCTCAATCAATTACTAGCTTACTTAGTGTAGTGAGTGGGACACTTAATACTGGAACAAAAGGTATAATCCTAAAATCTACTTCCATAGCCAATACCGCAATAGTAGATGCAGTGACTGGTGCCATAACTGGAACAGTTCAAGTTGAAAGATATATTCCTAAAGGCTTCCGAGCATACCGTGATATAGCGCCTGAAGTTTATAACGCATCCGGTTCAAGTACAAAAACAATGTACTATAATTGGCAGGAAAATGGAAGCCTTTTGAATAATGGATATGGAATATTTATTACCGGGCCAACTTCAACTGATGCTACCCTTACAGACTATGCTTCTGGTCAAAAAACAGCCAATAGTTCTACAGGGTTAGATTACAGCATTAACGGTATTAGTTCAGCCTATACTTATGGAGGAGGTACATGGCCAGCAATTACAAGTACTAAAGGAACTAATCTTGATTGTTTCCAAGGGTATAGGATTTTAGTGAGAGGTGACAGAAGTTTTAACTTGGCAACAACTCCAATTGTTAATACACAATCTGGTCTGGCAATGCTGAATGCAACAACTCTTCGAGCAACTGGTCAGCTTGTTTATGGAACTGTTACCTATAATAGTACTACTGGTGTTTCTGGCACATCAAATGGCACTACTGTGACCTCTACAAGCACTTTAAGTGCAACACCTGGTGGGTTTAGCTTAGTAGCTAATCCTTATGTAGCTCCTGTATTATGGGGTACAGGTTCTGGCTCTCAAAGTGCTACTACAACTGTATATGGTGCATCTAATGCAGCTGCTGCCGGTGGTATCAATGGTAGCTACTGGTTCTTAGATCCAACCTTGGGTGCCACTGGTTTTTATCGTGCATACAACGCACTTACCGGAAGTAGTGTTTATACAAATTTTGCTACAAGTCTGCCTTCAAGTGGTGCTGCCGGTTACCAATACATTCAACCTGGTCAGGCTGTATTTGTACAGTCTGCTAGTGCTACTCCTCAGGTGGTGTTCTTGGAAACTGCTAAGGCAACAAATTCTACTAAGATTGCTGTCTTTGGAGCTACTCAATTGAGTAAAATCTATGTCAGCCTGATGAAGCAATCAGCAACTACAAAAACTTTTGATAAGGTTGATGGAGCTGCAGTAGCTTTCAGAGGAGACTTTGGTAACAAGACATACGGCCCTCAAGATGCGTTGAAGTTTAGCAATGCAACAGATAACCTAGCAATCAGCGATAAGGGCAAGAACTTGAGCATTGATGGAAGATTGCCTGCTACAGCAAGTGATGCTATTCCGTTAGCTATCACTAAGCCAACAGCTACAGCTTATCAACTGAGCATTGATGCAACTAATTACATCAATGAAGGTTTTGAACCAATGTTGTATGATGCTTTCAAGAATACGACCAAGGCATTGGGGACAGGCAACACGACCATCAGCTTCACGGTTGATGCCAGCAATGCCGCAAGTTTCAGCAACAGGTTCACCATCCTGTTTGCACCAAGTGCATTGCCAGTTAACAGCATTGTTGCCAGTGCGGCCTTGAGCAACAAGATAGCGACCATCAACTGGAACACAGTGGGCGAGAAGAATGTAGTAGCTTATGAGGTTGAGAAATCTGCTGATGCGAAGAACTTCACAGCTATTGAAAAAGTAACAGCTAAGAACACTGCAACGGCGTCTTACGCTTCAACTGACAACAGTGTAACCTCAACTACTTACTACCGCATCAAGGCAATAAGCACAGGAGGTAGCATCTCTTACAGCAACGTTGCTAAACTCACGTACAACGTACAACTTACAACGTATAACTTGTATCCTAATCCATTGAAGGGCAAGACCTTGAACGTGGAATTGGCTAATGTGGTAGCAGGTAAATACACAGTGAGCATCTACAATGCGTTGGGCCAAAGAGTGAGTGGACAAACTATCAGCCATACAGGTGGTAGTGCCACACATGCTATCAACATCGACAATTCATTGGCTGCGGGTGTGTACAGTGTCACAATAAGTGAAGCAAACAGCAAGCAAGTGGTTCATCAAACAAATCTATCAGTTCAACCCTAAATAATAAATAGCAATTGCACCCAAGATTACTTGGGTGCAATTGCTAAATTCAAAACAAATTAAACTAGCGTTATGCAACAAGTGATAAAAAGTATCAGGCTGATGGTGATTACCGTTTTGGTAGGCGTATGTTTCGCAACTATTAATGTAAGTGCCCAAAGTCCTGCCGATGATCCTGGTATTGGTGGACCTGGTAGTCCTAGTGAAGGCGTTGGTGGAGATGGCGGCCCGGTTGTACCTTTTGATGGAGGGATGAGTTTGATGTTGGCTGCAAGTGGCATTGCCTATGCGTCTAAAATAATTAAAAATAAATACCCAAAGCGATTGGTGACTAAATAAATTATGATACTGACTGTTACAAGGGTTGTGTAGTTAGTTGTGTTAATCAGGAAAATAAAACTTGGTGTAATGCAGATAGCTACCAAAAAAGGTTAGGATAAGTTTATAAATACAAATTAAAACAACCTATTTAGACTAGATGCTTTATGCAAGCAGTCGCTAGGTAATCTTATTTAAGCGGAAGACCCTAACCCTTATCTTATATAAAAACTTTGGATCAAGAAGATAATAATTGTCATTTAGGCAACATAGTTATCAATTGATTTATCTAACGAATGGTTCTTGCAATTTGAAAAAGTGTTGATGACTAGGTGTTGTGTATGGATATGTAAGACTTTTATAATTGTCTTTTCAATACATAATATAATGTCAGTAAAAAACGCTTTCTAGTTTGTGTGGTATGGATCAGGCAAGCAACAAAGCTTTTATTTCAGCTTTGTTAGATAGTGAGTAGATAAATTGTAGATTGAAATATATGCTAATAATGATAAAAGGGAACAACTTCGGGGGAAGTACTAAATTTGGGTTCGATAATCTAAATTTGGTTTAGTTCTTAATTATTATTTTCAACTGCATGTTATGGTCATAAAAAATTTTTACAAGTACATAGACTTAAGTTACTATTCAGCTACTCCTAAGTATTTGCAATTAGCGAATGCAATTACTAAAGCGATTAATGAGGGTAAGCTAGAGAAAGAGGAGTCGCTTCCTTCAATTAATGAACTAAGTTTTGAATATGAAATATCCAGGGATACAGTTGAGAAAGCATATAAGCATCTGAAGAATATTGGAATATTGGGTTCAATCCCCGGAAAAGGGTATTTTATTAAGAACATCGAGGTGGAAGATCACCTTAAAATATTGATGCTTTTTAATAAACTGAGTCCTCATAAGAAAATCATTTACGATGCATTTGTTGAAAATATTCCTGAAACTGCGGCAGTAGATTTCTTTATTTATAATAATGATTTCACTTTCTTTAAGAAGATATTGTCTCCAAGAATCGATCAGTACACACATTACCTGATTATGCCTCACTTTAAAGATGGTGGTGATAATGCACATGAGATTATCAATAAAATCCCTAAGGATAAACTGATAATAATTGACAAGCTTGTGCCTAAGGTTACAGGAAGCTATGCGGCAGTATATCAAAATTTTGAAAAGGATATCTACCTCGCTTTAGAGAAGGCCTTACCCTTGTTGAGTAAATATCATACGCTAAAAATTATTAGTTTGGAGTATGCCATTTATCCAATTGAGATTGTAAAAGGCTTCTTGAATTTTTGTCACGAGTATGCGTTTAATTATGTGGTGGTACAAGACTTTAATAATTTAACCATTGAGGCAGGCGATGTTTTTATTACGCACATGGAGAATGACCTTGTGGAACTGATAGAGAAGATTTTATCTACCGACTTAGTGGTAGGGAAAGATGTTGGGGTTATTTCTTATAATGAATCTCCATTGAAGAAAATAATTCTTAAAGGTATTACCACTATCTCTACCGATTTTCAATTAATGGGAGAGAGGGCTGCCAATGCAGTGCTGGAAAAATCTTTGTTGCATGAGGCTATGCCATTTCATTTATACGAGAGGGCATCATTGTAGGGGAGTTTTGATTGAGCAATAACTTTTAGATTTTAATAATATATGATGAATAAACATCTGGTTTACTTTCTTGCTTTTTGTGTTTTGTGTATTTATTCTGGAAAGACTTTCGCTTATTATGACGACAATGACTCCACATTGACTATTGCTTCGGGCGATACAACTTTGAAAACAACTTACATACAAGGTGCAATAAATTATTGCAATAAAACAGGTGGGGGTACAGTAAGACTAACAGCAGGAACCTACCGTACTGCACCATTAAAAATGTTGAGTAATGTCACTTTGCGAATTGACAGTGCTGCTACACTACTGGGTAGTCCTAATATGGCAGATTGGACAGTTAGTGGGTCTCTGAAGAATTTGTTGTACACTGGTAGTGCAATTACCAATGTTAGAATTACTGGTGGAGGCACTATCGATGGAAGTGGGGCTCCTTGGTGGGCTGCATACAATGCAAAAACAATCAGCAATAGACCTCGATTAATTTATTTGTCAAATATTACCAACCTCACCATTGACAGTCTCACCATTCAGAATTCTCCAAGCTTTCATATTGTCCCCAATGCTTGTACCAATGTTGTGATAGACCACATCACTATCAATACCGATAAAAACTCTCCAAACACGGATGGGATTGATCCTTCACAATGCTTTAATGTATTAATTACCAATTGCTCTATCAGTGATGGAGATGATAACATTGCCATTAAAGCTGGTGGAAATGCTGGAGCAGCAGCAGGTTGTCAGGATATTACTGTTGCCAACTGTACATTTGGTTACGGACATGGACTATCCATAGGAAGTGAAACTAGCGGGGGATATAATAACCTGAGAGTTACAGGATGCACTTTTAATAAGACAACAAATGGCATAAGAATTAAATCTTATACAGGTGCGGGTGGACTTGTTACAAACGCCTACTACTCCAATATCACAATGACAGGTGTTACAAATCCAATTGTAATTGACTGGAATTATTCAACCGCTGTTGTAACTACTCCCCCAAATGTTCCGGCTGGAGCTAACCTTTACTTTAATAACCTTACTGTTACAGGTTCCACTAATCCTGTAACTTTCAATGGACTATCAAATAGTATCATTCAAAACATTGTTATTAAAAATGCAAACATCTCTAGCAAGAATATAACTATCAATTATGCAAATGGGGTTACATTCAAAAATGTAATTATCAATAAAGCTGCTGCAAAAAATGGTACCAACGTTATTTGTACGGGTGTTACAGGTATTCAAGGATTTTAATCAACAGAACTCAATATTTAAAATATTATGCAACAAAAATTACAATATAGCAGGTCGTCAGCTTCAAAGGGCTTTAGTCTTTTTCTGGTTCTATTCTTTGCGATAGCATCCAATGCACAGCCCATCATTACTTCTTTTCAACCTACAAGTGGGGCTGTAGGTACGTCTGTGACTATCACCGGTAATAATTTTAGTTCCAACACTGCCAAGAATGTTGTGTTTTTTGGTGCAACTATAGCTACTGTGCAAAGTGCCACTACCAATAGTTTGGTAGTAACCGTACCAGCGGGTGCAACGTATCAACCTATTTCTGTTGTGAATACAGAAACAAATTTAATAGGAAGTGCTACGCAGCCTTTCGAAGTAACGTTCAATACGGGTGTTGGTCAGCCAATAGCATCTTCCTTTTTTAGTGCTAAAGCAGATTTTACTACAGGTAATAACCCTGCCGGTTTTATTGCTGTTGCAGATATTGATGGGGATGGTAAGCCAGATGTTGTGGTTGTTAACAGAAGTACCAATACATTTTCTATTTTAAGAAACACGAGTACACTGTCACAAGCTGCCTTTGCTACTAAGGTAGATTTTGCAACCGACTCAACACCAAGTGCAGTTGCAATTGCCGATCTGGATGGGGATGGTAAGCCAGATATCGTTATCACCAATATGTTCACCAATAAAATATCTGTATATAGAAACACGGCCAAAGTTGGTAGCATCAGTGCATCTTCCCTTGCTGCCAAAGTGAGCTTTGTGGCAGATTCAATATCATTGCCTACTTCTGTTGCCATTGGCGATTTGAATGGGGATGGCAAACTTGATCTGGCAGTAGTAAATAGTTTTAATAATACAGTTTCTGTATTGAAAAATACATCCACGGTGGGCAATATCGATGCGTCTTCTTTTGCAGCCGCTGTCGACTTTACAACAGGATTAGGACCAACCTTTGTAGCAATTGCAGATGTAGATGGCGATGGAAAGTTGGACTTAGTAGTTTCTAATCTAAATGCAAAAACAATATCTATACTACACAACAAGGGTATTGCCAACAGCATTGATACCACTTCTTTTGCTGCTAAAGTTGATTTTACAGTGGGTACCGGGCCTAATGCGTTGGCTATTGGTGACTTGAACAATGATGGTAAACCCGATATTATTGTTGCCAATCAGGGAAGTAATACCCTTTCAGTTCTCAGAAATACAGCTACGGCAGGTGCAATAACGGCTGCTTCCTTTGCTGCTAAGTTCGATTTGCCTTCCAATGGTGCATCTCCCTATTTTGTTGCTGTAGGTAATGTTGATAGCGATAGTATCCCAGATATTGTAGTGGCAAACCTTATCAGTAACACTGTTTCTGCCATCAAAAATAATTATACTACTGGTACATTTTCAGCGGCGTCATTTGCTGCAGGTGTAAGCTTTGCAACAGGCACGTATCCTTTTTCTGCTGCCATTGCAGATGTGGATGGCGATGGTAAAGCAGATTTAGTTGTGCCCGATTATGGCAAGAATACAATCTCAGTCTTTCACAATGCGGGTTCAACTGCCCTTCCTGTTTCATTTCTTTCATTTACAGGTAAGTATCAAACCTCGGGCAGCGCCTTGTTGTCTTGGAAAACTGCTACCGAAACAAATACTTCCTATTACATTGTGCAACGTAGCAATGGTAGCGGATCTTTTGCCGAAGTGGGAAGGGTAGGGGTGCATGGTGCAGGCTATACCTATACATTTACTGATGCTTTGCCATTGGCAAACAATGCTTCGCTGGTATATTACAGGTTGCAATCGGTGGATAATAACGGTGCAAAAACATATAGCAACACTGTTTCTATAGATTGCAGCAAGAAGGTTTCTTTTGCTGTGTTTCCTAATCCGGCAAAAAGTATCCTTAACATAAAAACAGATGAAGTGAGTGCCAATGGGTTGATTCTGATAACAGACCAGGCAGGAAACGCTGTTTATACAAATAAGATGCAGAACACACCGTTGCAACAAGTCCCTGTGAATGGTTTTGCCAAAGGTGTTTATTCAGTAACCATCTTCACCCCTTCGGGTAAACAAACCAAGCAAGTTGTGATAGAATAATTGTTTTTATATTGACTTAACAACAACGCCCACGATGATTGTCGTGGGCGTTGTTGTTTGTGTAATAAACTAAAACTTAGCGAAGGCACATGCGGTACGCAATGCGCCAGCAATTTATTTATTAGAAGTGCAGGAACTATACCTAGATATTTATGAACCAGTTTTAACTAATTGATTTTTACAACAATGTTTAAATTTTTTACCACTTCCACAAAAGCATCCATCATTACGACCAATGTCATTTACAAAATTTGGAAATTGCGATTCATATTTATCTAAAAGTTGCATATAAAAATGCTTGTCAAAGTATTGACCAAAATCCCCGTCTAGCATCAGTAAATCCGAGTTCTCTGGAATTTTAAATTCATAATCAAGAAAGAACTTTAAATATGAAAGTTCCGTATCAGTTACGATTGTTTTCGAGTGTTTAGTTCTTTTTTTTATATAATCTATAAACATTAGAGGGGTCGTCAAGTATTTTACTAAAACCTGAAAATCAAAGATACTCATAGCGATAGGAACACTCTCTTTATCATGATAAAAAACACGCGAATGAACCAAGAGTGGCGGATAATTATCTAAAACAATACAAATGGAGTAAATCTCTTTTATTGATTGAACATTAATCAATTCTTTTCTGTTTTCATCGACAAGTTTACAAGTTCCAGATAAAATTCGATCATAAACTTTTATTGCTTGTTTGAAAGATTCTTCAACAGCTTTTGTGAAATCCATTTTTATTTGTGACAAATCACCTTTCTTGGATAATTGAGTTAGCATCTTTGATTTCACTTGGAACATAACTAATGTTCCTTCAAAAAAAATACATACATCAATATCTGTTAATCTTGTTGCTTTATTAATGTTGACAAAAACATTATTGTAAACATACTCACAAGGAAAAATTTTAAGAAGCTCAGTTTTTACAATTTCTTCCGCGACAGTACCTCTATTCTTTGCAGCAATATCTTCATAAGTATTATCTCCTTTCATCCAATAAAAAGGGCTTTGAAACATTGTCTCAGCAATTAGATAAGGAAACGGAAAAATATATTTGTTAGCAGTATCAATTATTGGTCTTAAGGCGAATTCATTCAAGTCACCAATATCATTTAAATCACTATTTAATACCTCATCATCTTTAATCGAAAAGAGATTTATTATTTTCAAGAATTCAGGATTTTTCTTAAAGATGTAACAATTTTTATCAATTGAATATATTTCAATTGAATCTTTAGGAATGTCTTTATAATTCAATTTGATTTTTAGAATTGACCTTAATGAGCTGTAAAAAGCTATAAAGTCTGAAAGATCTACATCTTTATTTTTTTTTATCCATTCTAAATCATATTTATACTTATGCTTAAGATAATCCATAAACTGATAATCATAAGCACCAGTTCCAGAATAAAAAATGGTTTCTTGTAATTGCGAACTATTAATCATTAATTCTTCAAAGGTGGTATTTTGGGAAAGTTTAGGGACTGATTCATAAATTGCAAAGTGTAAATCATTCATAAGTTGATGTACTTTGTCACACATTTGGGAAATCTCTACAATTTCTTTGGTTTTCTGATGACGATTTTTAAGCCATAACCCAAATAAGAATGCTATTTCATTTTGATTTAAGAGCTCTCTGTAATCACGGGTTGCAAGATTTTCTAAACTTGAATTTAGATTTATAGAAACTAATCTAATTAAGACCATGAGAAAGTTGCTTGCAGCAGAAATCAAATCCAATTCTGATATTATGTTTTGTCTCTTATTCATTTTTGCCTATGTTTTCATTTCATCACCACCATCTTCTCCACTTTGTAAATATAACATCCCTCAAATAAACACACGCTACTTTATTTATTAGCTATTGTAAAGAAGAATAAGATTAGTTTAAATAAAAAATACCTCATCTTTCTTTTCATTTACACCGTGTAAATACTCATTTACACGGTGTAAATGAATTTTATCCCTTCGCAACGACCATTTACACTGTCGAAATGATCATTTACACGGTGTAAATGGTCGTTTACACCGTGTAAATCTTTTTTAGACCGTCGAAATGGTCATTTACACTGTCGCAGCGTTCATTTACACTGTCGAAATGGTCATTTACACCGTGTAAATGATTTTTTCCACGGTGTAAATAAATTTATTTCCTATAAATCTCCTTATTTCTGTACTTAAATTCTCCAAAATTGTATCCTCTAAAAATTATTTTACACCTGAAATAAAAATAAATACCCTTATTTGAAAATAGTGTGTTGCGGTATGGATTAATAAGATTACCTCTGTGGGGCTACAACAAGTATTTTGCTTGTTGCCTAAAATGAAAATAATGACATTATCTGTTAAAGCATTACTCACTTTTATCAAAATTACCCCCGAACTAAAAGTTACATTTGGCAAAGGCGTTATCACAGGCATCGGAAACACGATAGCTAAGTTTACAAATCTTCCTTACACAATTCTTGAATTAACGGGCTTGAATAATGCACTCAATACAGCAATTGCTTCTGCTGCCTTGGGGCTTAAAACGTCTAAGTCTGATTTGAAAACAGCCGTTAAAAACTGGAACAACGCTTTTAGGCAGACGGCAAACTATGTAAGCGTAACTGCAGCCGGCGATGAAAATGTTATTATAAACGCAGGCTTCGAAGCAAGTAAAGCTACTTCCTCAGCTGGGGTATTACCAACATTGTTTCTTGTATTTAAATTAGTTGCCTCTACCGTAAAAGGATTATTCAGGGCATCTGTTGCCCCAATAACGGGTGTAAAAAATCTTACTTATGTTTTTGTAAGTAGTCCGACTGGTGTTGTTATCACCCAGATAAATAATACATTGGTAGTAACAAGTGCAGGCGTATCTACGTACATAAAAATAAGCACATCGCACGCTGTGGCTTTTTCTAATCTTCCCGCTATCCCAATGAATGTTACTGCTTTTGGCGTAAACAACAAAGGCATGGGACCCATGAATACCAGTTTGCCAATTACTACACAATAAATTGAGGCAAGAAGGACAAAGGCATCAGACATAAGAAATATGTGAAGCAGCCCTTGAAGCGAAAGTTTTGAGGGCTGCTTTTTCATTTAACTTATAACTCATAACTTATGACTCCGCCTACATTTCTCACTGCAATATTTCACTTCGTCCCACACCTTCTCCCACTTTTTCCGCCACGTAAAAGGACGTTTACAAACAAGGCATATCTTCTGTGGTAAGTGTTGCTTCTTTACATTTTTCATATTTGCTCCTTACTTGGTTTTGGTGATTTTGGTGCTTTTGCTTGCTTTGATGGTTTAGCCGTCTTCTCCCTTTTCTTTCGGGCATGGGTACTTACTATCCGCACATTCTCTGCCCGCACCAACTCATTTTTGCGCATCGCCCACAAGGCATCTTTATTCTTTTTCAGGTCTTTGTTTAAATCTATTATTGGGAAAGGATAATCCTTGCCTAACTCAAAATGATACAAGTCGGCTTCCATTGGCGTTATCGTCCAAGGTTGATGCACGAGGTGAATGGGCAAGACAGCCAGTTGTGGCAGCCACTTTTTAATGAACAATCCATCGGGGTCATGCTCCAACGAATTCTTTACCGGACTATAAACCCTTATTGTATTGATACCCGTTGTGCCGGCCTGCATCTGAAACTGTGGGTAATGAATGCCGGGTTCATAATCTAAAAACAGTTTCGCTAGGTGATATACACCCAAACGCCAATCCTGAAACAGGTGATGCGTAAGAAAAGAAACGACCATAGCGCGCATCCTGAAGTTGATCCAACCCGTTACTTCCAAACATTTCATACAAGCATCTATTAGTGGAACGCCCGTCTCGCCCTTTTTCCAAGCATCTAGGTAAGCTTTGTTTTCTGTTCGCTCCAATAATTCATAGCCCTTGTTGATGCACTCAGTTTCATAACGACACTCCATCTCAAACTTCTGAATAAAGTGACAATGCCACCTCAATCGCGTAATAAAGTTTTGATAAGGCCGTTTATTTTTCTTGGACTGAAGGGCACTCATCGTATATTGATATACCTGCCTGATGGATACATTTCCCCAAGCGAGATAGGGCGAGAGACGACCGCACGACTTGCGGCTATCCATTGGCTTTGAAATATGTTTACTGTAATTGATGCCCCGCTCATCTATAAAAGATTGCAGATACCGATAGGCATTCTTTTCGCCCGCAGGCTGAAAGCTGGAAGGATATGCTGATAGCTGATTGATGAAAGCAGTATCCAAAGGAAAAGGATTATTGAAAGGGAGTACTTCTTTTACCGAATAACTATTGGCAATGATAGGTTGATGCATTTGGCCAAACCACATTTTATCCCAGTCTTTTCGGTTCCTGAGTCCTCGGACGATGCCATCCCGTTGAAACTCTTTCCATGTAATCCCTTGTTGATTGAATAGTTCCTTCAGTGCCAAATCCCTATCGAATGTTTTTTGTATCCCGCTTTCCTGATAGCTGTAAATGTTTTGTATGTTGAAGCTACTAATCAGGTGATTGAAAACAGGAATTGCTTCTTCCTGAAAGAGGTATATCGTTTGGTTATAGGGTTTGAAGTATACATTCAACTCAACCAACGAATGATACTGAAACTGCAGATGACGTAACGAACAATCGGGATGCGCGATGATAGATGGCTCAAAAAGGAAAATAATTAGATAAGGCAATCCATTCTTTTCAGCAGCATGCAATGCCTCGTGGTCTTGCGAGCGCAAATCGCGCTTTAGCCAAACAATATTAATGCTTTGTGGAGCTGAAAGCATGGCTGTGTTACTTATCTTTTACTGATTTTATTATGGGTAATGGTACGTTGCAACGCACATTTGAACCGGCTGATTTCAGGGTTTCTTTTCGCAAGATGCTTCTGGCTGATGCCACTGTTCACCCGCTTTCTCCAAAGGTTGAAGCTGCTTCTTTTCAGTTCGCGCCGCATCAGTTGAATCACTTCTGCCTCAGTGATGTCGAATTGTATTTTGATGGCTTCAAAGGGCGTTCTATCCTCCCAAGCCATTTCAATGATTCTATCTTTAGTTATTAAATCCATATTATTAATCTATTTAACCCTATAAGGGCTTGGAGCCCTTATGGGGTTTTCATCCAAGGAAGGCTTCGCTTAGAGAGAAACCTTCCTTATAGTTATATAGTCTCCCTTTTCCACTTTACAGAAACCTCTGAACCTTCTGCCATGATTACACTATCCGGCTCTTTATTGTTAAGAAACTCGAAGGGCTTACCGTACATCTTACCAAAGTCACAGTTTATCTCGTAGTCCTTTACCCTATTTGTTTCCCAACGAGGATGATTCACTTTATACTCCTGCGACGTTGTTTCATTCACTTTGGTATAGCCATAATAATGCTCAAAAATGTATTCTTCTATGCTTCCCACCGCCATCGGTTGCTTATGATTAGAGGCATTCACTTGCATTGCGTTCCACTCCCCTCCTACTTTCCATTGATAAGAAATCTCTTTGTTATGCTCATTAACAAGCCATTCATGTTTGGTAGGTATGGAGATGTAATGTTCCTTATACAACCAGTTCGCTACCCAAGCCACAGGTTTAAAGGGGATGGTTTCATTGATAAAAACGACACCACGTTTCATTTCATTACACTCTTTTCTTACCACATAAAAGCGTAGATTTATTTCTTCGAATGTACCTAGATAAGGTATCGGCACTTTAAAGAGTCGGGTGTTTTTAAACATAAATCCAACCAAACTAACATAGGCTTTCCCCTGAAAAGTGTCTAGTTCTACCCCCTTTGGTAGAAAAGGGAGCAGAACAGCGGGAGGTACAGCATAATTAGCCATTATCAGATTCTCCCAACGCGCATTTAGAAAGTCCATAATTATAATTTGATACTTCCCATGCCACCATCTACATGTAGGATTTGCCCAGTAATCCAACTAGATTTATCCGACAAAAGAAATTCCGCCATGTTGGCTATGTCAGTAGCCGTACCAATCCTTTTTAATGGATGGCGTAGGGCATTGGCCTCTTTCTTTTGATCGGTATTAAGTAGCGAAGCAGCAAGTGGCGTATCAGTAAGTGAAGGTGCAATACAATTGACGCGAATCTTTGGCGCTAACTCCGCAGATAAAGCCCTTGTTAATCCTTCTATAGCCCCTTTGGAAGACGCTACCAATGAATGAAAGTTAAGACCAGACTGCACTGCCACCGTTGAAAACAAAACAATAGAGGCATTGTCAGAATCCTTTAGTTTAGGTAAAGCTGCCTGAATCACTTTTACAGCACCTATTACCTGCAACTGATAATCGCTCACAAAGTCCTCAGGCTTAATCCTCGAAAAAGGCTTCAGATTAATACTTCCGGGACAATAAATAATGCCATTGATGGTGTCGGGAAGGAAATCGAGAGAAAGGTTTTCATCCAACACATTCAAGGAATGAAAGCTAAGATTAGGATTTGATGTAACTGTTTCATTCTTAAAATAGGTTGCATATACTTGATGCCCACTTGCCGACAATTGATTTGCCAATGCATTACCAATGCCAGAAGACGCCCCTACAACCAGATATTTTGCCATAGTACTCATTTTAGACAGTTACTAACAGCAATAGAATATAAAGGTTGTTTTGGCTAGGAATATCTTGGGGAGGACATAAATTATTTTACCCAGTCGTTATTCCTTCGCAATTAATAAAATTTGACGCAGTATATCTTCTGAAAACCTAAAATTGGTCAATTGTATTTCTTGGAGAATAGGTTTTAATGCATCAATGAATCCAGCCTCTTTTGCTTTTAGCAATATCCCCAAGGTGCCAGTAAAGTTCAAGTTTAGTTTAATAGCAACTTTTCTTGCTTTCAAATCGTCCAATATCAGTAATGGTTTCTCAAATTCAAAAGACAAAGCAATTGCACTGGCTTCACCCTCATCCACTTCTAGCTTTAGTATTTCCAAATAATGTGCATCCTTTACTTCTGCAACAAGCACCCAGTCTGGCAATTGTTTCCCAAATTCTTTTGCAATAATATTTGTGGTAGTGATAGACTTGAAAAGCAGTTGTAATAGGTGTAACCTATCTATCTTGGAAAGAAGTATGAAGCAAGTGGTATCGGCAATGACTACGTTATATTCTTGCGGCATCGGAGATGATATCGGAAACGGGATAATTGATGAGCGCCACTTTATAGTCGCCTAGTATTTCGGAAAATGCAACTTTGGAATAGCCAGCTAGTTCAGAAGCTTGACCCAAGGACAGTTTTCCCGACTCGTAAAGTTTTGCAGCCAAAAACTTTACAGTTTCCTTTTCATCAAGTTCTACCTTATCTGGAAGTGTAAGCGTTATTGTATTCATATAATACTTTTGAATTGTAAAAATATTATAATCGAGGGGTTTAGTCAGAATTATTATTTCTTGACAAAAACAAACAAATGAATATGAACCCGTGAGGACATAAAAAAGCCATCGACAACAGCTGTAACAGTGCTATCAATGGCTGAATATTTAATTAGAAAACAGTAACTATTCGTTTTCCTTTTTCTTCTTTGCTGTCTTTGGTGTCAGCATCAGGAACATCTTTTTACCTTCCAACTTTGGTAAGCTTTCTGGTTGTCCGCAATCTGCTAAACGCTCTGCAAATTTCAGTAGTATCAATTCACCACGCTCTTTAAACATGATAGCACGTCCTTTAAACTGAACCCATGCTTTCACTTTATTTCCTTCTTTTAGGAATTTCTCAGCGTGCTTAGATTTAAAATCGAAGTCATGATCATCTGTCCCTGGTGTAAAGCGAACTTCCTTCACCTCACTTTGCTTGGCATTAGATTTCATTTCTTTTTCTTTACGTTTCTTCTCGTAAAGGAATTTCTTGTAATCAATTGCCTTACAAACAGGCGGATCTGCTGTTGGAGAAATCTCTACCAAATCAAGTTCCAACTGTCTGGCTATTCTCAGTGCTTCCTGAATGGGATAGATACCAACAGTTACGTTATCGCCAACCAAACGGACTTGTAACGCCCTTATTTTTTCGTTGATTTTGTGTTCTGGTTCTTGTTGCCTGCCGAAACGGGGATTGAACCTTCCGCCCGGGCCGTTATTACTTTTAAAAGGTAATGCCATTAAGCTTTTTTAATTTAATTGTGACTTGTTTGTTTATTAATATGCCAACGAAGGTGGTTATTCAGCGCTCCTTCTTTCAGCAATTTCTACGATTATATTCTCTATGAAAGATTGCAAATCTAAGGAACCTGCGTCTCCTTTTCCTTGTCTACGTACAGATAGTTTATTTTCCGCTACTTCTTTCTCGCCTACTACCAACATATAAGGTACGCGACTCAACTCTGCTTCACGTATTTTCTTACCAATCTTTTCTTGTCTTTCATCAATTTCCACACGTACACCAGATTTTGCCAGAGTAGCTTTCACCTCATTGGCATAGTCCATAAACTTATCGCTGATTGGCAATATTTTCACTTGGAGTGGTGCTAACCAAACAGGGAATTTACCTGCATAATGCTCTAACAAGAATCCAATAAAACGCTCGTGCGTTCCCAAAGGTGCTCTGTGGATGATTAAAGGAATATCACTCTCGTTATTTTGAGTCGTGTATTCCAATTTGAATTTACGACCACTATTAAAATCTACCTGATTGGTAGCCAAGGTAAATTCTCTGCCGATGATGCTCCATATCTGCACGTCAATCTTTGGACCGTAGAAAGCCGCTTCATCTTGAACTTCAATGAATGGTGTACCAGTTTCAATTAAAACCTTGCGCACCATTGCTTCTGTTTCTTGCCACAATTTAGGCGCATCAACATATTTCTTTCCAAGTTTTGCAGGGTCATGTAGACTCAAACGCATTACATACTTCTCAATCCCAAAGATTTTAAAGTACTTCAGATACATTTCATTTACTGCCTTAAACTCTTCGAAGAACTGTTCTTTACTACAATAGATGTGAGCATCGTTCATGTGCAAACAACGTACACGCATCAATCCAAACAATTCACCGCTCTGCTCGTAACGATAACAAGTACCATACTCGGCTATGCGGTAAGGCAAATCGCGGTAACTCTTTGGTTCTGCCCCAAAAATCTTATGGTGATGCGGACAGTTCATTGGTTTCAGATAGTACTTCTCTCCATCCATCTCCATTGGAGGGAACATACTATCGGCGTAATATGGTAAGTGTCCACTTGTGAGGTAAATACTTTCCTTGGCAATGTGTGGTGTTACTACACGTTTGTATCCACCAGCACCTTCCGTTTCCTTTGCCAGCTTTTCAAGTTCTTCAATTATCACCGTTCCATTAGGCATCCAAAGTACCAACCCTTGTCCAATTTCATCATCCATTGTATAGATGCCTAATTCTTTGCCCAACTTCCGGTGATCTCTTTTCTTTGCTTCTTCCAGCATCAACAGGTATTCATCCAATTCTTTAGGAGTTGGGAAAGTGATACCATACAATCTGGTTAGCTGCTTGTTATTTTCATCACCTTTCCAATACGCACCTGCAATATTGGTTAGTTTAATTGCTTTGATTGCTCCTGTAGATGGGATGTGTGGACCACGACATAAATCGGTAAATGCACCTTGAGAATAAAAGGTAATCTCTCCATCTGTAAGATGGCCTAATAAATCCAATTTATATTCATCTCCTTTTTCTTCGAAATAACTGATGGCGTCTGCCTTAGAGATTTCTTTACGAAGAAAGCGGTTATTCTGTTTAGCAAGTTCCTGCATCTTCTTTTCCAATACTGCAAGGTCTTCTTCAGTCAGTTTTCTGTCTCCTAAGTCCATATCGTAGTAGAAGCCCTTATCCAAAGCTGGCCCTACCCAAAACTTCACTCCGGGAAAAACACTTTCCACTGCTTCTGCCATCAAGTGTGCAGAAGAGTGCCAGAAAGTATTCTTTCCTTCATTGTCATCCCACGTAATTAATTTTAAAGAAGCATCTGTGTTTATTGGCCTAAATGCATCCCATACCTGACCATTTACATTTGCAGCAAGCACCTTTCTTGCTAATCCTTCGCTGATAGATTTTGCTATATCAAGCGCATTTGTTCCGTTTTCATATTGCCTTACAGCACCGTCAGGAAAAGTAATATTTACCATATATCTGTTGAACCCTATTATTTGAAAGTTCGCAAATGTAACAAATGAGTTGGTGTATCAATTATCTTTATTAATCATACCCATCAAAAAAAACCTTTAACTATTCTTTTAAGGCTTCTAGATTAATTTGCACGGCTATTTCGAATATGAGATTATTTATTACATACTTGATATTACTTATTTCTACTGTCGGCTTTTCACAAAATATAACTGGAATATGGCGTGGCTATTTTGTACAGAATGCTTTTCATCTTCGTTCGGGTGGGATGATTGAAGATAAATATAAATATGAAATACAAATAAATGACCTTCCGAATGATGCTATTGAAGGCGTAACGTATTCCTACAAGACCACACTTTTTTACGGCAAAGCAGCATCTCAAGGAATTTATTCAAAAAAGACTAAGACCTTACTGCTAAAGGAGACAAAGATGGTTGAACTTAAAATAAGTGACCAATCTGTTGCCTGCCTGATGACTTGCTACTTAGATTACTCAAAATCGGCAGATGGAACCAAAGAAACACTGACCGGAAGTTACACTAGTACAAATGAATTGAATAAGGCTGAATGTGGCAGTGGTACAGTTTATTTAGAAAAAGTGACTACCACTGAGTTTGACAAGGAAGATTTTATCATTAAAAGAGAAAATGCACTTAAACGTAAATCCAATCCTGCCAATAAAAAATTGTCTCCATCATTGGTTTTAACTAAGCCTGGAGCAGAAGATTTTATGGTTAGTAAAGGAATTATTAAGCCTTCAAAAAAAATACCTGTAGATACTATAGACAATAACCCATCTAAACAAATAATAACTAAACCAGATACTGTCGTAGTAGCATTAAAGGACACCGAAAATATCATTCCTGTGCCAGAAGTGTTAACGAAGAGAGAAAATGTGTTAACAGAAACATTTATCGTTGATAGTGAAGAAGCTAGAATTGAGTTCTATGACAATGGGCAGATAGATGGGGATACTATCAGTGTATATCATAACAACAAAAGAATTGTAAACAGCCAACGCCTTACCTATTCACCTATAGTAATGCAGGCTCACATAGAAAAAGATTCTGCGTATGAATTTATTGTAGTTGCCGAAAACCTGGGAACTGTACCACCCAACACAGCCTTGGTAATTATTTCATCTGGAACCAAGCATTATGAAATAAACATTGCTTCGGATGAGCAACGCAATGCTAAAATAGTCTTGAAGTATATGAAAGCCCCCGAGCAACACTAATAATCGTCTACTGCGGTTTGGTAAAATCTAGTGTATCCAACACTTCGCCGCAATCAATCATTTTCTTAGGGATGTAGGGGTTTTTGATATCAGGTGTATTACTCAACCAGTTAGCGCCAGTTTGGTTGAAAGCCATCGGACAATGTTCAAGATAAATAATTTGTTTGTCAAAACGGACAGATTTTATCAAGTCATACAACTTATCACTAATTGTTTGAAAAGGCTTTCTCTTGGCATCTATCTCTTTTTCGTTCAACAATATTTTTAGGGCGGCTACAATTTCTGTAATCAACTGTGTGTTTTTGTCCTTATCCAGGTTAGTCCCTTGTACAGACTTAAGGTCTAGTGTGTCTATCCCTTTTTGCATTGCCAATGCGTGTTGATTGATAATGGCATCATTCTCCAATACAAAAGCATCTTTAATAGCATAATATTCATTGACAATTCCGCCTATTCCGTAATTAACGATGTCACTATTGTTACCTTGTGTGGTAAGTGGCGCCCCTTCAGGAACATTGTTTTTTCCACCATTGTCATCACATGATGCGAGTGCAAAAAGAGAAGCGATTATTATAAAAAATTTCCACATAACTAGCCGTTTGTAAGGGTAAATGTAAAATAAAAAAGTTTTACTCTTCTATTTTTAATCCACAACTGGTTATAACGTAAAGTAGCTTGGCTTTATTATTATTCTACAGAATAGATTTCAAGAATTTTTTTTTATAACAGCACTGTTTCATACACTCCTATTCCTCATACTTTGTCATTCCAAATGCAAGTCTTATTCCTTACTTCATACGCCCTACATTTGCGGCTCAAAAATTTAGGTAACTAATGTTGATAGGCTTTCAAAATTTAACGTTCGAATTTGGTGCAAGGGTAATTGTAGAAGACGCCACATGGCATATAAACCCGGGAGAAAGGATTGGATTGATTGGATACAATGGCACAGGTAAATCTACCTTATTAAAGGTTTTAGTGGGACAATACTTGCCATCAAAAGGTTCTGTAGAGAAAGGACGCGAAACAACTATTGGCTACTTACATCAGGATTTATTAAGTTTTGATACCAATGAAAGCATCCTTGAAGTTGGGATGGGGGCTTTTGAAAGAGTGCGTGAATTAGAAAAAGAAATAGAAGAGTTGGGGATTGAACTAGAATCAAATGAGAACGAAGAGTTACTTACCAAATACACAGATTTATTACATGAGATGGATGTGTTGGATGGCTACAACATTCAATATAAAACAGAAGAAGTATTGCATGGGCTAGGTTTTACTACCGAACAAATGGGCAAGCCTTACAAGCAATTTAGCGGAGGCTGGCGTATGCGGGTATTGTTGGCCAAAATGATCTTGCAATCACCTGATGTATTGTTGTTGGATGAACCTACCAATCACCTGGATTTACCATCTATTGAGTGGTTAGAAAAGTATTTGATTCATTATCAAGGAAGTGTGGTTATTGTGAGCCACGATAAATACTTCTTGAATAGGATGGTCAATAAGATTGTTGAAATCTATCAGCAAGAACTACACATCTATTCCGGCAACTATGAGTATTATGAAACGGAGAAAGAGCTGCGTGTAGAAATGCAACAAAGGGCTTTTGAGAACCAGCAAGAATATATTCGTCAGCAAGAACGTTTCGTGGAACGTTTCCGTGCAAAGGCCAGTAAGGCTGCTGCTGCACAAAGTATCATGAAGCGGTTGGATAAGATTGACCGGATTGAAAATGTAGAAATAGAACGACCAAACATCCGAATTAACTTTCAGGTAAACAATCAACCCGGGCGTGTACTAGTTACCCTGAAAGATGTTCACAAACAATATGGCGACAATTTAATCATTGACAAATGCTTTGCCGAGATAGACCGTGGTGACAAGATTGCCTTGATTGGTGCTAACGGAAAGGGAAAGAGTACGTTGCTGCGGATTATTGCAGGCACAGAAGAGAACTTTGGTGGAGAGAGAGTTTGGGGACACAATGTTGAAAGCAGTTTCTATGCCCAGCACCAATTGGAAGCATTGAACCTGAACAATACCATTTTGGAAGAGATGTTGGAAAGCCGAAGCGGCAAGACAGAAGTGGAACTAAGAAGTTTGTTGGGATGTTTCTTGTTTAGTGGCGATGATACTGATAAGAAGATTAAGGTATTGAGTGGGGGAGAAAAAGCGCGTGTGGCTCTGGCAAAAGTAATTGTTAGTAAAAGCAACTTCCTGATGCTCGATGAACCTACCAATCACTTGGACATGCATAGTGTGGAATTATTAGCTGAAGCTTTAAATAAATATGAAGGCAGTTTGATTCTGGTAAGTCATGATAGGTTCTTTGTTTCTAAGACTGCCAATAAAATATGGGAAATTGTTGACCATGAAATAAAGGAATTTAAGGGTACTTATACCGAATATGTGGAGTGGAAAGAGCGCATGGCAAAGCAGGCCAAAGAAGAAAGTAGAAAGGCTGCTGCTAACAAGGAGGAAGCAAAAAAGGTAGAAGCACCAAAGGCCAAACCGCAAGAAACACTAACGAATACGAAGCCTAGACTAGACAATACCGAAATAAAGAAACTTCAAAATAAGTTTCATAAGGTTGAGCAGGAATTAGAGCAGTTGAAGCAAGAGAAGCATACGATAGAAATGGAACTGGCTTCACCAGATAGTTATAAGAATGCTGCTAAGTTTGCTGAGACTGAGAAAAGCTACAAGTCTGTCAATGAAAAAATAAAACAAGCTGAAGCTCAATACGAGCAATTGTTTGAACAGATAATGGAGTTGGAAGGATAATAAGAAGCTGCCACTGATTGCACTAATAATCACTAATAATGAAAATATTCGTGTTTATTAGTATGATTAGCGGCAAAAGTTCATCCAATTAAATTCGTTTCTTTTATATTTTGTGTATGGTAAAGTAAAATGTACTTCCTTTTCCGTACTCCGACTCTACCCAAATTTCCCCACCGTGGTGTTGCACAATCTTCTTGCAGATGGCAAGCCCAATACCGCTTCCCACATAAGCACCTTGTGTTTTTACCCGCTTAAAGATTTTGAATATAACTTTCTGATTCTCTTCCTCAATACCAATACCATTGTCTTTTACCGAAATTTGCCAATGAGTATCTAAGTCTGACGCATTTATTTTGATAATAGGTTTTAATCCTGGCGCTTGATATTTGATGGCATTTCCAATCAGGTTGTGCATCAACTGTGTAATGGCTGCCTTTGATATTTTAATTACAGGTAATACGCCTAGCTCTAGTTGCACTCCCTTTTCGGTTATTATCAACTTATTCATTTCGGCAATATCTTCTACCACCTTCCTCAAATCCATATCGTCGCAATCCTCATCCGAGTTGCCAGAGCGGGAATATTCCAACAAATCATTTATCAGTTGGGTCATGCGGCTCATACTTCCAACTGCAAGCTGCATATACTTTTTCCCTGTTTCATCAAATTTGTCGGCATGTGTTCTTTCCAATAGTTCCAAAAAAGATTTAGCCGTGCGCAATGGTTCTTGCAAGTCGTGGGATGCACTGTAGGCAAATGCCCCCATATCTTGCGCATAGGCCTCCAGCTTGTGTTGCAATGTTTTGTTCAAAAAGCGCTTTTGGCGTAGTTCCAATAAGTACATCACTTGTTGGGAAAGCCGTTTCAATACTTCTTTTTGTTCATCTGTAAGGTGGTGTGGCTCTCTATCAATCACACAAAGCGTCCCCAATGCATGTCCTTCTTTTGTAACTAAAGGCATTCCGGCATAGAAAACAACCTTTGGTTCATCTGTTACCAGCGGGTTGTCGTGAAATCGTTCGTCTAAACGAGCATCAGATACCGTAAATACTTCATTGTGATTATGGATGGCATGTGCGCAAAAAGAAACATCCCTGCTAGTTTCCAATATATCCAACCCAAGGTGCGATTTAAAGTATTGCCTCTTTTCATCAATCAGCGATACCAGTGAAATGGGCGTTTTGCAGATGTATGAAGCAATGTAAGTAATGTTATCATACTCAGCCTGAGGTAAAGTGTCCAGAATATTATAATTCTTTAAGGCCTTCAGGCGCTGATCCTCGTTAATGGGTGGGTAAGGAATCATCATTTTTCAATAGTTTTATCTAGATTAATCAAATTGTGGGGCGTACTTTTCTGAGAGACTTCAAATAAAAACTCTTATTGTAAAAGTAAAAGAAAAAGGAAATCACCTATTGTCAAATCGGAAAAATATGGTCAATTATCAAAGAAAATGGATTGGTTAATTTACAAAACGCATTTGAAGTTTTAAGTTTCCAAAATGAGATATGAAACATGATTTTCTTTTTTTAATCTATCTTTTTTAGTGATAAGAAGATTAAATAAAGTTTCAGACAGTCAAAATGAGCATTTTGACTGTCTGAGCAATCATTTAGACTGTCTAAATGATAATTTTGAAGGTCTAGAATTTATTTAGACTGTCTAAATGAGTATTTTGACTGTCTGAGCAACCATTTAGACTGTCTAAATGATCATTTTGAAGGTCTGAAATTTATTTAGACTGTCTAAATGAGTATTTTGACTGTCTGAACGATCGTTTTGACTGTCTAAATGATCGTTCAGATGGTCTGAATTAAAAGAAAGATGGCGTTTTTTGTGTTTAAAACAACGTAAATTAACTTTAAGAATACCAATATCGGTTTGAGAACGAGGGCTATAAATTCTGGTTGTATTTTATTTTAAACTAGCAGTGTCCTGAATTTAAAACAAAATACAAAATTTAAAATAACCTTACTGCACATTCACCAGCTTATCCTTCGGATATTTGATGCTGTAAGTAAACTTAAATTTCTTGCTTTCTCCTGCCGCTATTGTTACTAACCAATTTAATAATCCGGTGTCATTATTCACTTTCGAACCACCTCCATCAATCAGCTCTACTTCAATATCTTTATTAGTAGTCAATGGAAACTGGTCTTTCAAGTCCAGACTAATTGCCACATTCTTATTGTTTTTTACCGTAATTTCATAGGTAAATTTCTGTAGTTTATTACTTCCCAAAAACTTCACACTACTATAGTCTACCAGTTTATCACGCTTTACAGCAACCCTTTTGTCCTTTCCAAGTGTCAGACTAAGTGTGTCGTTTGTGGCATTTGGGTCAATGAAAGTTTTGCCGGTATACGTTCCTTCCAATATCACATTGGCATTGCCTGGCAATAGGTTCAGCTTCTGCCAATCCAATATATCAGCAATTATGTAGGCATCTTTATCCAGCTTCGGTATGGCAGAATGCTTGTACGTTGCAGGTACTTGTAAGGTCTTTAATACTGCCGTTTGTTCTTTACCATTGGTAGGAATATCATAAGGGATGTCTATATCAAATGTAACGTTCAGGGTATTGTCAGAAACGGAAACATAGTCTTCCAATTTCTTAGCCTTAGGAGCTTTTGATGCACCATACCCTATAACGACAACTTCGTCTAAAGATTCATTCCTAACTGCCATTGATGCAGCTGCGCCTGGACTTCCCATAAGCATTCTGTTGCGCGGATATACATATCCCAAAAACCAAGGAGTCAATTGAGGCGCAGTACCCGATTGGTTAGGCGTAGCAGTAGATAAAGACAACTTCACCTGTTTCCAATCAATCCCTGTCGATTGACTGATATTTGCTTTATAAATCAGCTTTATAGGGTTCTTAATGTCATCTACCCTCAGATCATAAAACGGATTCCAACTAGCTACCAAAGCAATATAACTCACTTCAAAATTATATTTACCCGCATCTGATACCTGTAGTTGCAAAGTAATCTGCCCCGTTGTAGAGGTGTTTTTATTGTTTTCTTCCTTTATTTGCCCCTCCAATTTATCAAAAGATTCTTGCAACTTGCCTCTTTTGCCCTGCAATTGCACCAATTCCACCTGCAATTCATCACTTTTTAGTTTGTAATAATCCATCAACTTCATCAGCTCGGCCACACTTACGCCAGTTTGCGAACCCTTAATGTCTCTATTATTCTTCAATACTTGTTGCAATTCGGTATTGGTTGTAATGCCAATGTCTATCTTGGTAAGATCCTTTCTTAATACTTCCAGAGAGTCTTCCAGCAACTTCACCCTAGCCGTTTTTACAGAACCCACCAAATGATTTTTGCCAAATTCAGTCCCCAGAATCGTCACGCCATCCGATACTTTCACCTGAATACTATTCACATCTATATTGCTACTTAGTTGGTCTATCACCAATTCATTACTGCCTTCTTTCAACATCGCACTGGCGGTATGCACCATTTCTGCACCACTTCTATATACAGTTACCGACTGCAATCTGGCGTTTACAATCGTTCTTCCATCATTTCCAAAAGCAGTAATGCTAATCAAAATGGATACGGTAATGAGTATTCTTTTCATGAGTTTATTTTTTGTTTCTGATAAGAGTAATAAATGGCAGATTTACATAAAAAAAAGACTTGTCTACTTAATTAAACATTTTAATAACATTTACCACAAATTTTTTAATTCGTCAAAATCTGTTTGCAAAGAAGTTGATTGCTAGTTTATATTGCTAGTGCATTGGTTTGCTCTTGAATTAAAATATAAAAGAAACACTAGTAAATCTTATCAATACAAATACTTGGTCACAAATAGTGTTTCATAGTCAGCAATTGAATGGTCTCAGGAAGTGATTGTATTTAAATATGTAAATTGATGCGAAATATAAATTTTAAATTTATAATGCAAGTGCTTCCAATCGACTGTAAATTGTATTAAAATCAGGTCTATCCTCTACCGTTTCTTGCATACACGCTACTTTCAATCGCCATAAGACTGCATATTCTTTTTCATGAATGGAATTATATGTGGTATGAGTCAATAAATCTTCAAGCAAACAACCAAAAGCACTCACTTCTATCTTCTCTAACAAAGATGCCTTACTATCTGATGTATTGTACAACGATGCTGCCCCAAAATCGCCAAACAATGGGTGGGCATCTGTTCCAATCAAGATGTTATGTGCATACAAATCGCCGTGCATAATGCCTTTTTGGTGAAGTTGTTTTGCAACCGAGGCAATATCTGTAGCAATGGTAGTTGTTTCTTTCAGCGAGAAACTTGTTCCATCTTCATAGATATCCCTTGTACAACTCTCAAAGCTGGGAGGGTTACCCAGATTGGTATAATGTGATGGTATGAGGGACAAGAGCAAACCCTTTTTGTCTTCGGGATGATTGATTAATTTACCCAGAAGCAGTACAATATTGGGATGATTTCCAGCCAGCATACAGGCATTCATCTCATCGTCTGGTAAGCCATCGCTGGTAACAGCTCCTTTAAAAAGTTTTATTGCAACAACTTCCTCATTTCCAGTCGCTTGTTTCCAAATCGCTTTCCAGATGATTCCAGACGCCCCTTCCCCTAGCTTTTCTTGCAGGGTCACTTCCGCCCAGTCTATTGATTTCAATCCAGCGTCCTCTCTGTTATAATCACCGCAAAATGGGTTGCCTGCAAAGGCAATCCATGATAGTTTGGGCATTTGTAATAACCAATCTGGTAATTCGGTCATTTTGTTGGCTGAGATGCGCAATAGCCCAAGATTCTTGCAGTTGCTCAATTCAATAGGTAATTCTTTTAATTGGTTGCCAGCAAGCATCAGCTTTTGCATTCTTAAGCAAGTACCTATCGACTTAGGTAGCTCTTTTAGCCTGTTATTCGTCAGAATTAACCATCTTGTATTGCATGGAATTGAGTTTTCGCTAATGGTCTCGATGAGGTTTGCTTTAAAACCAATGATGTCTAACTGCTTACATCGTCCCAAAACCTCAGGGAAAACTTTGAAGAGATTGTTGGATAGAAAGAGTATTTTCAATTGATGTAGGCGATAAAAGTCCGCAGGGAGAGTGGACAGATTATTGCCCGAGAGGTCGAGTATCCCTAGTGTATCTGCTAGTGAATATAGTTCAGTAGGGAAATCGTGTAGTCCACAACTCATCGTAATCTTAGTAGCCCCTTTTAGTAGTCCCGATTGTAATTGTGCCAGTGTATGCATAAATCAGATAGAGTTCATTCAAACAGGCCTTTAGGTTGTTTCTTAGTGTGAATTTAATAACAGGTTACTTCATATGCAATCAATTGCCATACGGAGGATAATTAGCAATTCTTATCTTTTCAGGCGAATGGTCTTTTTGATGGGTTGATTAGAGGGAGCTAGCTTCTTGACAGTTACAGTTTGAGAAGATAGAAAGAATGCTGTTGGAAGACTTAATACCATATCAAAAACAGAGATACGTTGTTTGATTGTATAGTTGGTTGCCCCTTTTGCCATTTTCTTGGCATCAACAGTATTCAATGGCGACAAGCCCCACAATAAATACCACCTTTTCTTGCTGACTGTTATCACTTTTGTAGCCACTTTTACCGAGTCTCTTGTGCCGGGTTGTACAATACCTTTACCTATATCCTGCTTATATGTAAAGCAAGAGGAGAGTGAGAAGATGATTGCCAATAACACAAAAAACGCTTTCATATATGAGCTTGATGGGAATAAATGTACAGGGATGAATTATTTTTCTGCTAGTTTCTTTTCTAGTTCTTGTATTCTTTTCTCGAGCGCGGGAAGATTTCGGTAGATAGCTTCAG
Source organism: uncultured Chitinophagaceae bacterium (assembly GCA_903895845.1). GTDB lineage: Bacteria > Bacteroidota > Bacteroidia > Chitinophagales > Chitinophagaceae > Parasediminibacterium. The sequence goes on along the minus strand of CAITVK010000056.1, from coordinate 8,133 downwards.
CCTTTTTCATGGCGATATAGCTTTCGGCAGGATTTCCCGTAACAGAGGTGTTTGGAATTGTTATTGTTCTCGCAACACCACTCTTGCCATTAATTTTTGTTCCGTCAGCTATACTTATATGGCCGGCAATGCCCGCCTGACCACCAATCATCACATTACTACCAATTTTGGCACTCCCACTTACGCCTACCTGAGCAGCCATCACCGTATGTTCGCCTATTTCTACATTATGAGCTATCTGGATGAGGTTGTCTAGTTTGACCCCCTTTTTGATAATGGTAGAGCCCATCGTTGCCCTGTCTATCGTAACATTAGCTCCAATTTCAACGTAGTCCTCAATAATTACATTCCCAATCTGAGGTATTTTCTTGTAAGTTCCATCGGTTAATGGTGCGAAGCCAAAGCCATCACTACCTATCACACTACCCGCATGAATGGTTGCGTTGGCACCAATCACACAGTTATGATAAACCTTTACACCAGCGTGCAATATGGTATTGTCACCAATGGTAACATTGTTTCCCAAGACAACCCCAGCGTATATTTTCACATTATTTCCAATTACTACATTCTCGCTCAGATAGGCAAATGCAGCAACGAAAACATTGTTACCAAGCTTTACGGACTTAGCAATAAATGCTGGATCTTGAATACCTGTCAATTGTTGGCTAGCAATTTCTTGATATTTAATCAAGAGCGTTGCAAAGGCAGAATAAGCGTCAGGTACACGAAGCAGTGTAGCTGTTACAGGCTCTTTCAGAACAAGACTGTCATTTACAATCACTATCGAGGCAGCAGTTGTATATAAATGCTCTTCGTATTTTAGATTGGCCAAAAAGGCAAGCTGCCCTTCTTTCGCTTCTTCTATTTTTCCAAAACCATCAACGGAAGCGTTTGCATCACCTTCAATTGTGGCATCTAATATTATCGCTATTTGGGCAGCAGTAAATCGCATATCTTATTAAATCGAATTATTTAATGTTCTCAATATTGAAAAAAGAGATCGTGATTTATTTATCCTGATCAACTAAGAGAGCAAATGTAGAATTTTTTAATGGGAGCAGATATGGTTTGATGAATTAATGGATTGTCGATGTTGGCAATATCCTTCACTACACCATCTTTAAAGAGGATATTTATTTTGTCATCTCCCATATTATACATCGTATTATCTGCTTCACCGGTAAAAACAAAGTAAGAAGCATCCTCCTCACCCACATTTAAAGTTAACATTGCTTCTTTCAGCTTTACTTCAATCAAAGATTCTTCAAAAGGTTCTGATTGCAATTTTATTTTTAATAATCTTCTGTTAAGTAACCTTTTGCATAGGTTGCTTAATACAAAGTCTGTATGGTTAGCCCATCTTTTTATTGCAAAAGTGCAATCAGAATCATCAAGGTCGCAAAATTTAGCAAGCATCTCTTTGTTGACAATGCCATCAAAGTCGAACAAGAAATAATCAATAGCACCACCAGTAGCAAGACTTTTATCGCCAGCGAGTGCCAGTTGTTTAGCTCTCTTTAATAAGTGAACTAACATTATTTCGGCGCTCAATACAGTTTTATGAAGGTAAACCTGCCAATACATCTGTCTTCTTGCTACCAAGAATTTTTCGATGCTGTAGATGCCTTTTTCTTCAACCATTAGCTCTCCATCAAGTACGGTCAGCATCTTGAGTATCCGGTCATATCCAATTACCCCTTCACTTACCCCGGTGTAAAAACTATCTCGCGTCAAATAGTCCATTCTGTCCACATCCACTTGCCCACTCACCAATTGATGAAGAAACTTTTTATGATAAGTTCCTGTAAATATTTCAATGGCCATATCCAGTTGCCCGCCAAGTTCCTCATTCATTGCTTGCATCATATACAAACTAAGCTGTTCGTGGTGAACCCCCTTAACCAAATGCTTTTCCAGCGCATGCGAAAAAGGACCATGCCCAACGTCGTGTAAAAGAATAGCTGCTTTGGCAGCAACCTCTTCTTCGGCAGTTATTCCAGTACCTTTTAGCCTTAGCTCGTTAATGGCATTGCACATGAGATGGTAGGCACCCAAAGCGTGATGCAATCTTGTATGGACAGCACCAGGGTAAACTAAATATGCCAGCGCCATCTGATGTATGCGACGTAAACGCTGAAAACAGGGGTGTGCTATAACATGAAAAAGTAGTGGGTTATTAATAGTAATGAACCCGTAAACTGGATCGTTTATAATCTTTTGCATTGGCGTAAAGATAATAGTCAGTCATTTAAGTTTTGTGTTTATGTTTTGTACGAAAGAAGATTATGCTTTTGATGAGCTGCATTTATATAAATTCGCTCTTCAAATTAGTTTAATGATGAAGAATTTAGTTCTTGCAATAGTTATCACTTTTCTTTTTAGTTCCTGCTATACCACATTGAATGTTGCAGGCACTGGCGCATCTAAAAGTACAGTTGTAGAAAAGAAACAATGGTATGCCTTGTGGGGGTTAGTCAGATTAAACCGTGTTGATCCTAAAAAGATGGCTGGGGACGCAGCTAACTATACTGTAAAAACAGAGTTTACTTTCAAGGACTTTTGTTCTAATATTTTTACTTCTATTGTTTCTTTAGAGTCAAAGACTGTAACAGTAATCAAGTAAATGGATTGGGCATAAAACAAAAAGCCGCTTCTATAGAAGCGGCTTTTATATTAAGTCAAGATCACTAAAATTATTTCTTAGTAGAATCTTTCTTAGTTGAATCAACTGCAACTTTAGCTGAATCTTTCTTAGTAGTATCAGCTACTGCTTTTGAAGTATCAGTTTTTGTAGAATCACCAGCAGGAGCTTTTGTTTCACCACTACCACAAGCAGCGAAAACTACTGCCAAAGAAAGAACTGCGAATAATTTTTTCATGTAATTTTTTATTTTATTTGTTATTTAATAGTCGCAAAGATATAGTTACAAGGGAAACTACCAAATTTTAGCTCGAATTTATTTTTTTCTAAAGAATATCCGAATGGGAACTCCGCAAAAATCGAAGTTCTTCCTCAGTTGATTTTCTAGATAATTTTTATATGCTAATTTAATGTCATCTGGATAATTTGTAAAAAAAGCAAATGAAGGAACGTGCGTTGGTATCTGGGTTACATACTTTATTTTCACTAAATTCCCTCTAACAACTGGTGCTTGATATGACTCAATTGCTTTTAGCATTATTTCATTTAGAACAGATGTTTGTATTCTTCTTTTCTTGCTTGCATAAACATCCAAAGCCACTTCTATCACTTTAAATATCCTTGTTTTTTCTTTCGCAGAGATAAAGATGACTGGAACATCTGTAAAAGGTGCAATGCGTTCTTTTAATTGTTTTTCGTAGTCACGGGCTGTGTTAGTCTTTTTGTCTTCAACAAGATCCCATTTATTTACCAACACAACAATTCCTTTTCCTTTACGGGTTGCCAAGCTAAAAATGTTTACATCCTGTGCTGTAATCCCATTCACAGCATCTATCACCAACAGGCATACATCAGCTTCATCCATCGCCCTGATTGCTCTTATTACAGAGTAGAACTCTAGGTCTTCTTTTTCCTTTGTTTTCTTTCTTAAGCCTGCGGTATCTATAAGTATAAATTCTTTTTGGAATAAGTTGTAATAAGTATGAATGGTATCTCTGGTGGTACCCGCAATGTTGCTTACAATGGTACGTTCTTCACCAACCATTGCATTCAGCAAGGATGATTTGCCCACGTTTGGTTGTCCCATGATGGCAAATTTGGGCAACTCGCTTTCTTTTGAAGCTGCCTCTACCTCTTCAGGAGTAATAGGCTCAACTATTGCATCCAACAGTTCTCCTGTTCCAGTACCACTCAAGCAACTAACCGTGTATATCGTATCCAAACCAAGGCTGTAAAACTCTGTTGCATCCAGATTTCTTTGTCCATTGTCTACTTTGTTCACCACCAGATAAACAGGCTTGCTGCTACGTCTCAACAAGTCTGCCATTGCTTCATCCAGATCGGTAATGCCTGTCGTTACATCCACCATAAATATGATGGCATTGGCTTCTTCAATAGCAATTTTCACTTGTTTGCGTATCTCTGTTTCAAATATATCTACCGAATCAGGTACAAATCCACCTGTATCTATCAGGTTAAAGACCTTCCCATTCCAGTCGGCAACACCATATTGTCTATCTCGTGTTACGCCACTTATATCGTCTACTATTGCCTTGCGTTGTTCCAGCAAACGGTTGAACAAGGTACTTTTCCCCACATTGGGCCTACCTGCTATTGCTATTGTATATCCACCCATAATATTCTAATTGATAATTGATAATTTTCAATTGATAAGTAACTGTTCCTTCTTCAGTCTCGATTATCAATTATAAATTATCAATTAATTTTAATTGTATCCAAACTCTTTTAGTTTCAAATCATTGTCACGCCATTTTGGTTTTACTTTCACAAATAACTCCAAAAAGATCTTCTGCTGAATAAATGCTTCAATATCAGTTCTAGAAGCGATGCCAATTTTCTTGATCATATTACCACGCTCTCCGATGATAATTGACTTTTGAGAATCCCTGTTTACTATTATATCTGCCTGAATCTTTGTAATGCCCTCTTTTTCTTTATATTCATTAATCATTACAGCTGTCTGGTAAGGTATTTCGTCACCAAAAAGCTCATAAATCTTCTCTCTTATTATCTCGCTCACAAAGAAACGGGTTGGTAAATCGCTTAAATCTTCATTATCATAAAAAGGTGCACCTTCTGGCAGTTCCTCTAATATGGCAGCCAACAACTTTTGCAAGTGATTCTTTTGTAAGGCTGATATTTTTACTATCTTTTTGCAATAAGGTTTCTCCTTAAAATAGATTTCCGCCTCTGCAATTTTACCATTTCCTGCAATATCTATTTTGTTCAAAATTAGGATTGCAGGAACTTTTAATTTTAATGATTGAAAGATGGCATCACACTCCTCAAAGTTATCGTTCAAGTCCATGATGAGTAGCGCAAGGTCGGCATCCTCTAAGGCACTCTTTACAGCCCCCATCATCTTTTCGTGCAATTTGTATTTAGCTTCAATAATCCCAGGGGTATCCGAAAAAATTATCTGGTATTCGCCCGGCTTGTTTAAGAAAGCTTTGATGCGGTGTCTGGTTGTTTGTACTTTGTGAGACACAATAGCCATCTTTTCACCCATCAGTGCATTAAGCAATGTGCTTTTACCTGCATTAGGTTTGCCGAAAATGTTTACAAAGCCTGCTTTCATAAATTATGATTAGAATAATTGTTATTGAAACAATTTCAATAATACAATGATTAATCTCTCTGTTATTTCTCCTTTCTCTATTTGCTTTAGTGGCAATTATTTAAAAATTCTATTTGCAACTGAGACGCGGAGAATAAAAATCTGTAAGAAACTAAAAGAGGTTGACCCATTTATAATGAGACAACCTCTTTCTTTGTTGCGAGGATAGGGTTCGAACCTATGACCTTCGGGTTATGAGCCCGACGAGCTACCGCTGCTCTACCTCGCGATTTGTTTGGGGTGCAAATGTAGGGGTTTTATTTCAAAGGAGCAAAGTATATTTTTTATTCACTCTCTTATTTAATGGTTCTCATGTCAGGACTAAGCAAATCCCTTTTCTTTGCTGCATAAATATTAATTATGAGGGTTAAGCTACTTTTTGTTTGTTTTATAGCTGGCTGGTTGGGTGCAAAGGCACAAACCAATAAATTGGTTGCGGGTACTAGATTGCAGATTACGCAGGTATCTAAACTGATTAATGCTGTGAATATGATGGGAACCGATATGACAACCGAAATTAATAGTACCATTTACAGTACTGTCGAGATTAAGCGTATAATTGGAGACAGCATTGTTGTTTCCTCTACTACCACAAGGATAACCGGTAACGTAAAGGCATTAGGGCAAGACAATAGCTACGATTCTAATGATTCTTCTTCTGTTAATAACCCGCTTGTAGCATCTCAGTTGAAAGATATCAATCAGTCCAAAACATTTACTATCATTAACGGTAAAGCCAAAACAGAAAATGCAAAGGAGGCATCTACAGATCAGTCATTAGCAAAGGTGGTAGATGCAGGCGAAGAATCGATTGTGGAAGGTTTATTTGTTCCCTCAGAAATAAACAATAAGGCCGAAGGCTTCAAATGGACTTCTGATGATAAAAGTGAAGATGGTACACAGCAACAGACTACCTTGTTTGCATTAACCAAATTAACGCCTGCCACGTCTGAAGTTACTGCCAATACTACCATGACTGTAAAAGGTAAAATTAAGATGATGGGGATGGATGTGAATCAAAACCTCAGTGGTTCCCATACTTCTACCTCCACTTATCAAAAAGCCACAGGTTTGTTAAGTGCTGCAACCCAAAACATTGCTATGACAGGCACAGAGGAAGTAATGGGCAATAGCATTCCCATCAGTTTAAAAGGGGTGATTACAACTACGGTTAAGTAACTCCTCTTCAAAATAGCAGCGCAAAAGTGCCGTGTAAATATTCTCTTTCCAAGAGGATGTTAACATTCGTTTATTTTTTATAATAGCTACATCGACCCGTAAATCTTATTTTTGCGCACTTTGTATTGAACGAGACCTTGTAAGTTCACTTTATAAATACCCTTTTTCCTTATGGTATCAGGGGCTAACGCAAGAAACAAAATATTATGGCAGACATTTTTGAGAAGTTAATTAAGAATCAGGGCCCTCTTGGGCAGCATAGAGAAAGAGCGCATGGGTATTTCGCTTTCCCCAAGTTGGAAGGTGAAATTGGCAACAGGATGAAGTTTCGTGGAAAAGAAATGATAGTATGGAGTCTGAATAACTATTTGGGTCTAGCAAATCATCCAGAAGTCCGTAAAGCGGATGCGAATGCAACGGCTGATTACGGATTGGCAACTCCAATGGGTGCAAGGATGATGAGTGGAAATAGTAATTACCACGAACAACTAGAAGCTGAGTTGGCTGCCTTTGAGCAAAAAGAAGATTCTATATTGATGAACTATGGCTATCAAGGAATCATGAGTGCTATTGATGCACTTTGTGGTAGACACGATGTAATAGTATATGATGCGGAAAGTCATGCTTGCATTATTGATGGATTGCGTTTGCACCCTGGTCACAGATATGTTTTTAAACACAATGATGTAGAAGACTGCGATAAACAATTGGAGCGTGCGACTGCCTTGATAGAAAAACAAAAGACTGGTGGTATATTGGTTATTACCGAAGGCGTGTTTGGCATGGCAGGTGACCAAGGAAAGCTGAAAGAAATTGTTGACCTGAAAAGCAAATACGATTTCAGGTTGTTGGTAGATGATGCACACGGATTTGGCACTTTGGGAGAAACAGGCGCTGGTGCGGGCGAAGAACAAGGTTGCCAGGATGGGATAGATCTTTATTTTAGCACATTCGCTAAGTCGATGGCAAGTATTGGCGCCTTCATGGCAGGACCAAAAGTAATTATCGATTATATCAGATACAACATTCGCTCCCAGATATTTGCAAAGAGTCTTCCAATGCCATTTGTAATTGGTAATCTAAAGCGCTTGGAACTCTTGCGTAATCATAGGGAATTAAAAGATAAACTATGGAGCAATGCCCGCAAGTTGCAAGAAGGCTTAAAGGCACGTGGGTTTGATATTGGCAAAACGGATAGCGTTGTTACACCAATCTACATGAAAGGCGGGGTGCCAGAAGCAACTGCAATGGTGATGGATTTGCGCGAGAACTACCGCATCTTCTGTTCTATTGTGGTGTACCCAGTTATTCCAAAGGGACATATTATTTACAGGTTGATTCCAACTGCGGCGCATACAGATGCCGATATAGAAGAAACATTGAAGGCGTTTACCGAAACAAAAGAAAAGTTGGATGCCGGACATTATAAGGTAGAACTGATACCCGACATGGCTGGATAAAAAAAATATAGTAGCAAAGCAAAGGCAATAAATTATGATCGGATAATTTATTGCCTTTTTTGTTCTAGATTTAGAGCCTGTTTAAAAATGTTCTTTAAAAGAAGTAAGGGCACATGCTAAAAAAGAGATACATACGTTCTTAGAGTTACCAAGCTTAAAGAAAATATGTATTCGACAAATTTAACAGATGCCCAATGGGACAATATTAAGCG
>CAITVK010000055.1 GCA_903895845.1 uncultured Chitinophagaceae bacterium | reverse complement strand
TTAAATAATAAAATAATTTTCAGCAAGTTCAGTATCTAACAAATCAACTTTTTGTTTTGTGAAGAATCATAAGGCAATTATAGGTTATAAAAATGGCACTAAAATAAAAAGCCCCATCGGTACCGACGGGGCTGTTTATTTATAAACTATACTTCGAATAAGGGAAAGTCCGTTACTTACTATTTAGTAAATTTATCTGTGATATTTCTTGGCGAACCCGCTGCGTTTAGGTAGGTAAAATTGAACTCATAGTATCCATTCACAGGATCTGCCTTTACAATTGTTGGTCCACTAGTAATAGTAATACCAGCAGAAGTAACACTCGAAGGGACAAACGTAACATTAAATCCTTTTAACCCACTAAGACCAGTTAGGGGATCCGTAAAGGTTAAATCATAAGTAGTACCAGTACCACTAGTTACCTGAATTTCAGTTGGACTAATTGGTGTAAATGCATCACCAAAAGTCTGATCGTAAGCAGGACTACCCGTAGCCCCAGCATTGTTAAAACGAATCCATTCATGGGTATAATTGCCCGCAATAGGATTTCCAATGAAAGCATATAAAATAGATCCTGCATTTCCACTAATAATTACATTACTACCATCTGCAGCCTTAACATTTGTAATAGTGTACGGTATAGCAAAACTTACAGTAGGATCAATTTTAGTCACATTGAACTTAAGTGGAATCTTAGCGATTCTGTAACCAGCTGGTATAGTCAGGGTTATAGTTTTAGGAAGTGCGTAAACACTATCAGGTAAAATTGCTAATTTATTTCCAGGATTAGCAGCATTAAAATTAGTGACTAAGCTTTGATCCAACGTGACAGTTACAGTAACAGCTGTGTTCAATACTTGCGGGGACGCTAAATTAACAGCAATTACTGTATCAAACTCTGTAGTATCTGCAAGAGTACCAAAGCTAAGAGTTGAAGTACCAGTTGATCCGAAAGAGAACTCAACCAAAGGAGTAGTATTACTTACATTTAAAAAAGCGGTGTCCTTCAAACAAGACTGCAGTGAAACTGCAAGAATCAGGACTAGTGCTAGATATTTAATATTTTTCATTTAATTTACTTTTAAGTTTATTAACTAATTTTAGTGACTTATAGTCCCCAAAATATTTTCGTTTTAAATCCAGTTGACGTCTGATTTTCAGCCCCGACATTAGTCTTGTTTAAATTGTACTCAGATTGAGGGTACAATAATTTTTTAGGCAATACATTATCAGCAGCACTTACACCGGAGAGTACTGTTGGATTAGTACGATCAGGATAGCCAGTCCTTCTGTATTCAGCCCAAGTTTCCAATCCATCAACACCAGCTAAGGCAACCCATTTTTGATATATTATTGTTTTAATTGGATCCGCACTATTTGCAGGATTTACTCGAGAATCAGTTGAAGAAGTGTAAAAATTATCCGCAGCACTTATGGCATTTGGAATATTTAAAAATCTGAAAGACTCCTCAATTGCAGTTTTTAATAATGCAGAGTAGTTACCACTAATAAGACCTCTTTCAGCAGCCTCAGCTTGGAGGAAAAAAGATTGACTAGCCAACATTAAAACTGCTGAATCAGAAGGACTGTGCAATAGACCAGGTCCTATTGTTGCCATTGAAGCAGGAGCTAAAGTTGTGTTAACAGTGCCTAGATAAACAGAATTATGCTTTCCATTAGTTGTATCATACAAGTATGCTATCCTCGGATCATTAGTTGTAGATAGATTATCCATCATAGTTTGATTGGCTATATAGAAACTCTGACCAAGTTGATTCCCCTTTCCTCCAACCTGAAAACCATAAACACTCCAAAAAGGGCTTTGTCCTCCTGCAGCGTCGGCATAACCAGGATTGAACTTAGCATCCTCTCCGACACCCAAAAAACCGCTTCCCTCGCTTAAAATATTAGCAATAGCAGACTTAACAAAAGTTTGGTCACCATTTGGAACTTGTCTAAGTAATATTTTCAGCTTAAGCGTATTTGCAAAACGTACCCACTTAGATTTATTACCACCAAACATTTTATCAGCAACATCATCTGATGTACTTGTTGAAGCCTTCACAGAAGCTATACCTGCATCTATGTCACTAATTAAATTTTTATAGATACTCGCCGCATCATCGTATTTAGGTTGCGTACTTAAATCTGGGTTTGATGCTTGAGTATAAGGTACATCACCGTACACATCAACTAGGTCTTGAAATACCATTGCTTTCATAATCATTGCAGCACCTGGCAAAATCGATCCCTTTGCACTGTTGCTAATTATAAAGTTGTAATCACGGATATTGTGATATTGACTTGCCCACAAACCATCGCTTGAAGCAACGATGTAGCTAAAACTGTTTTGTAACTTAAAATCTTCAACCTCAGTACCAGAAGAAGCAGAGTAAGTGGTTGTTCTAGCCCAAATACCCATCCATTCATTTGCAAAGGAATAAGCTGTAGTTATTGTAGAGCTAGTTGTTTGAACAGCGTTTGCAAAAACGTCCTTCGCCGTGATTTGTGCTGATGTTACCCCGTTAGGATTACTTAAGTTAGTATCCAACTGCTTTTTACAGGCTGATATACTAAATAGTATCACTAAGACTATTATATATTTTTTTTTCATGATATTCATTTTATAATTATTTATAAATTAAGAAATTACAAACCAACGCTAACTGTAACTCCATATCTTCTAGTAGGAGGTGTTTGATATTCATTTGTATTTCCTACAGAGTTACCAGTCCCTTGAGAGCTAAATTCAGGATCAGTCCATTGATTGGTATTTGGTCTTATCATCAGCAAATTTTGTCCAACTAAAGCGACATTGAGTCTTTTAACAATCGTCGAATGAATTGGAATTTCATAACCCAATGACAATTCACGGAGTTTCCAAAATGCAGCACTAGTGACATATGGAGATCTTACACTAGTATAAGTTGAATACCACCAATTAGCAGATGGTTCACCAATCGCGATGTTCGTATTGGGGGTATATTTACCATTTCCTTGATCTATAACAGAACCTGGTATTACAAAATGCTGTCTATTTGCTGCACTTGAGGCGGAAATACCAGCAAAATCCATCGGCTCGCCCACCGAGTTCAAAATCTTAGCTCCTCCACGATAATCCCAAACCATGTTGAGGGAGAAGCCTTTGTAGACCATATTTGATGTAATTCCAAAAAAATCTGTGTAGTTTGTGTTTCCAGCAAATTGCAAGTTTGTATTAACCGTTGGTAATCCGGTACTGCCATCTACTACTATATGACCTTGGGGATCTCTTATAAAATCTTTTACCAACAATACAGGATATGCTTTACCTGTTATTGCTGCAATCTCATAAGTACCGCCACCTCCATTTGTTAAAACAAGCGTATCTCTACCTGGAAGTAAACTATTAATCTTCGAATTTTGCTTTGAATAATTTAGATTAATATTCCAATCAAATTTACCCAACTTAACTAAAGGAGTTAATTTTAGCCCAATTTCATATCCACTACTAGTCATTTGCCCAGCATTTAGAGTAAAATCAGTGATTCCAGACGCAGTAGAAGTCTGTAAAGGAAGATTCTGATTTTTTGCTATTGTGCTATAAGCTGACACATCTAGTAAAATTCTATTTTTCAGTGCACCTAACTCAAACCCAACTTCCGATGAATAATCTTTTTCAGGTTTCAATTGAGATTGATAGGCACTACTACTCAATGAGTATCCATTCAGGTTACCTCCGTAAGGAAATCCACTTCCCAAGTCAACTGTAGGATAGATGTCATAAGCACCATAATTTGGAATAGTTATGCCAGCACCCGCAGCAGCCAAATAACCGAACCTAGAATTTGACGCCAATGAAGAATTACCAGTTATTGAATAACCACCACGTACTTTTAAATAAATTCCTTTATTAGCCAGTGACGAAATTTTGTCGCTCAATACAACAGATGCGTCTAACCCATAGTAGTTAAAACTTCTGGTTTTGGGGTCCAATATAGACAACCAATCATTCCTAAAAGAGCCATGCAAAAAAGCCCAATTCTCATAACCAACCAACAAATCAGCGTAAACAGACTGACTCCTGTATTTGTAATAAAGATTTTCATATGCAGACTTATCGGAATTATTTACTTTAGATGATACATTTGGCAAAATTAGAGTAGTCTCATGTTGGTTAGAATACCAATAAGCATGACTATTTTCACTACGGAAATTTGCACCACCAACCAAAGTGTAATCAAACTTCTTATGCTTCTTGTTGATTGTAAAAAATTCATCAGTATTTAAATCATCAACATCAGTTTTAACAAGTTCGTATTGGTATGGTAGACTTGTTATGTGATTGAAACCAGGTATATTACCACCACCCCATGGATCATAAGTATTACTATTCGCAAATGGGCCATAAGTATAATTATGGAAAGTGAAAGTATCTATACTTGACGGAGCATTTGTAGTACGTTTGTTGTAACCAATTCGAGCTGTCAACTTAAGCCAATCAACCACTTGATAATTTAATGTGAGATTTGAAATCAGGTTATGTTTTGTTTGTTTTGATCTAGAATGATAGACTTGATACCATGGATTGGGATAATATGCATTCGCATAACCTTGTAAGCCAACATAGGGGTCAGAGTCTACATTTTTAAAATCGATTAGGTTTATATGTGCAGGTTGGTTAATCACATCCCAATAAACTGGCCTGTACTGACCGGGGCCAGAATACCCAAGACCCACTTGATTAATATTTTGTGAACTGTACGTAAAACCACCAGAAGCACTAAATTTCTTAACATTCAAAGTTCCATTAGCAGTAACTGTATTTCGTACGTTTTTTTCTGTAGTAATTACGCCAGTATTTGAGACGTTAGATCCTGAAATGTTAAACGAACCGAACTTACCACCTTTTGAAAAAGATAATTCGTTTTGTTCACTTACCCCTGTTTGAAAAAAACTTCTTCTGCCATTAGGCACACCTTTAAACGGAACATATAGTGCTTTCCCATTTGTGTCCAATCCAACTGCAATTGAATCATAAGGAAAATCCTTACTATTATAAGCCGTACCAAAATTTTGATTCTCAAAAGGAACAGGGAGTGCAGTACCTGTAGCCGGATCAATGTAAGTAACACATCCAATACACGGATTATTATTGGCAACAGGATTATTGTATCCAGACCCTTCACCACCATTTGGAGAATATTCAGACTGAACTGAAGGCATATATGAGACTGACTCAAGCAATGTAGAATTCTTATAGTTTAAACTCCAAGGTCCTTTTTTACCGTGTTTTGTGGTAATAATCATCACTCCATTGGAAGCGTCCTTACCATACAATGCAGCAGCGTTTGAGCCCTTTAATATAGTAACATTGTCAATATCATCAGGGTTTAGAGTGGCAAGAAAAGCTTGATCGACAGGATTACCGTCCACAACGATTAAAGCTGTGTTATTACCCGTTATTGACCGACTTCCTCTAAAAGTAACTTTAACTTGTGGATCTATACTATTATCTGCAAGTCTGATATCGACACCAGTAACTTTCGCCGACAACCCTGTAACAAAGTTTGTAACACTAGCTTGAGTTAAATTCTTGCTACTTACTACTGCCGTAGAATACCCCAACTCTCTTGGGTTTTTCTTGATACCCAAGGCAGTTACTACAACTTCTCCCATTGTTGCATCATCACTTTCCAACACAACGCTAACGGAAGTTTGATTTGAAATCTTAATCTGCTTTGTGGCATGACCAATAGAAGAAACAATCAAGACATCACCCGGCTTCACTGCAATCTTGAAACTACCATCAGACTCAGCTGCAACGCCACCCTGATGTCCTTTTACTTTTACCGAGGCTCCCTCAATTGGCTTGCCTTCTTTGTCAATAACTGTTCCCGAAATGGGCTTTGTTTGCGCAATGGCTGCTGCAAATAAGCCCACAACCATCACCATAAATAGTAAGATTTTCTTCATGTTCATATTTATTTAGGTTGGCAAAATAGTGTAAAAGATTTAATTGTTAAAATAATATTAATTAATTGTTAGCCTTTGATGGCAAAATTTAACATTTATGCAAACAAAATCACAACATTTTTATCTTTTTTTAATACCATCGGTCAATTTACATTGCGAATTTCATAATTCATAATATCAAAATAAACATCAACTCTCCTAGATATCTACCCCTTTAAATACATATTTTACAGCATTGCACTTGTCAATTTGTAGTTTATTTGATTATTCGTTCAAAATATTACAAATTAAACCAAAATAGGAGGTTTGCCTTAACGCTTATTTTTACAGGTAACCACCAAAAGCTATATGTAAACCAATAAAAAAAGATTCTTAAACGGATAAAGTATTGGTGCTTTTTGAAAACTATTATTCTATACCACTCAATCAAACTAACTTTGGTTGTTACTTCTTCAATCTTAAATTATGAAAAAGGTTCTTTATACAGGTTTACTTGCGGGGGCAATACTATTTGTTGTTAGTTATGGTGGATTGTTTTTAGCCGTAAAATACTTTCCCCAGCTATTTATTGATGCTTATGCAAACAATCCACTTATTAACTCGGATGGTATAAAAGATGTGCTTTTCTTTTCACATGCCTTTGTAATAAGCCTTGCTTTATCTTGGTTCTGGGAACGATTCAAAAGCCTGTTGAAAGGAAATTTCTTATTGCGTGCATTAGAGTTTGGTTTTGTATATGCTGTGGTTGGTTTATTGCCCATTATGTGGATTACTTATAGCGCAATGGACGTAACAATTGCAATGGTTTTCAGCTGGCTTTTATATGGCCTGTTTCAAGCAACTGTAGCTGGAATTGTATTTGCAAAGGTCAATCCTTAGTTTACTTCTTTCAAATCGAGACTAAACTCTACATCCAACCGATCATTTGCCCTAATAATGCCACCCAATTTTCGTGGTGGGGTAATATTGAAATCTGAGAAGTTTACGCTCCTGTCTCCAACTAAGTGAATAACTTTCATATTATCCATCGAAAACTTGTAACTCACTTCATATCTTTTGGTAACGCCAGACAATTCTATATTTACCCATCCTTTTATAGCTTCGGGGGTTGCCTTTAAATCTGGAAATTTGCTTAACGACAAGAAATTAACCCGCATACTCGGATATTCTTTTGCTTTCAATGTTTTCCTCAGATCGAGCGTCATCATTGGGTTGTGACAGTCAAACCCATATATATCCAGGCTTATCTTACCATTCATCAATACAGAGGCATCCTTATTTACAGTACAAATCAATGTATCTATTGGTGTATTATCAGCAACAATGCAACTAAAAGTATTGATATTGGTACTACCATTCACTTTTAGTGAGCCTCCTTTTAGTATCAACCATTTTATTTTGAGATTGGCATTACCGCTAGTCCAAGCAATAAAAGTTATTCCAAAAACAAATAAGATTAGGCAATATGTAATCACTTTTAAAGACATAAATCGACCTAAAAATATACTAAACCATTGATTGAAACCGAATTTCGACAAGCCTATTGAAAGTTTTTAGTTTTTGCATGCACACTATATACGTTTACATATCCCTATCTTATTCTTTAGATTCACTATTTTAAAGAACTCAATCATTGATGGATTCCATTGATTAAAAAACAGCCAGAACGATAGAAATCATTCTGGCTGCCAACATAAATGAAAAAAGACCCAACCTAAAAACCAACAACTGCTTCTACAACATATCCATAGAACTTACCTGTTGAGCGATAATCAGCCGCAGGGAAGTTATCGTAAACCTGATTTACGTATTCGGCTTTTAATAACACGTTTTTAGTTAAAAACCAGCCTCCTGCCAATGCAACCCTGTTCACCTGTACGTTTCCGTTGTAAGTGATAGCGCCCGCGCCAGTACCTGCTTTGCTATTTGCCAATTGGGCAGAGACAGTATTGTAACGTACACCTAAGAAAAGGTTTTCGGCAGCACCAAAACGATAAATGGCATCTACTGCATATTGATTGGCGCTTCTGGTTGATGTTTCTACTGCGGTACGACCAGAGGAAGTTTCTGCTGTTCCAAACAATTCAAAACCGCCTGTCTTTAAGAACGCATTAAACATCAAAGCATTTATTTTTTTGCTAAATCCAGGATTAAATCTTCCTGAGAAAGCCAATGGAGTACCCGCACCAGTTGTGCTGCTTGGATTGGCAGAATTTTCTTCCATCACAAATTGATAGTTAGATCCTGTTCTGTCCCCGCCAAAGAGTGTGTTGCCACCGCAACTTTGATTGCCATAAAATGAAGCACTCAAACGCAAACGGACATTATCTGCCAATTTCTTATCAAGACCTGCTTTCAATAAAATTGAAGGAGATTTGTGAAGATCACCATCAGGATTGCTTGCTGCATAAAGTGAATCTATATTTCCCTTAATCATCCCATTAGTTAAGCCAAACATTCCAAAAAAGCCATTTTTCTTCACATATACTTCACCACCAATTTCAGTTGCATATTCATCCATTATATTTCCTTCCATAAAAGGATTGTATAATGCTTGTCCACCGTCTGATCTGCGGTAATGTTCATCACCATAGTCAACTTCGAAGTGACCAATTTTGATTGTTGTAATCTTCATCAGATCGCCCCAGAACTGTCCTTTGAAGGGAAGCTTATCAAACTGAATATAGCCACCTTTTACCCAAGTTTCATTGTGGTGTTTTGAAGATAGATAAGAAGTTACATTCAAACGAATACCATCTGCCAACTGAACATCCATAAACAAGTTAGCTTGCGCTGTTTGGAAACCAGCAGTAATCACTTTCAACTTGTTACCAGCGGTAGAAACTCCACCAGAAAATGAACCTACATCATTCTTTAATGCACCTGGGTTTTCATCCTTTAAGTTTTGGAACTGTTGGGTAAATCCTGCGCCCCATCTTACTTTTAATCCGTCAAACTTCACAGAATCTGCCTTTGAATCTTCAAAAACATTGATTCCTGATTGGTCATAAGCCCTTAGGTTACCAATTTTTGGTTGTTGTTGAGCCATCATTGTGAGTGGCACAATTCCTAGCACGATTAATATACAAATCCTGCTTACATTGTTCATTGTCTTTTTCATATACTTTGTTTTACTGTTAAAAAATTAGAATCACTTTCTTAGTGTTACATCAAACTTGAGTACTATATCGTTTCCGGTTTTGATAGTACCCATCATAAAAGAAGGTGGCTCCATATTAAAATCTTTCATACTTATATTTTTCTTTCCGCTTACGCTGATGCTTTTGTCGGCATTTACTTTATAGGTTGCTACAATTTCTGCATCGCGGGTGGCACCTGCAATCGTTAGTTTGCCGGTACATTTAATGGTGTTGTTTCCTACAATAGTGGCAGATGCCAGTTTATACGAAATTGTGGGTGCCTTATCTGTCTTCAGGGCTTTGTAGGCATTTTTATCCATGCCCGAATGTTCGCTTTTCAATGCTTCGGCTGGTATATTTACGGTTAATGAGCTAAGTGCAGTTACATCGCCGCCTGCATTAAAGCTAAATACAGCCACACAGTCTCCTTTTGCAGCTTTCATATCCCAATCATGCAGGGTTGAAGTACCACTTACCAATAAATTTAAATCATCTTTCGTAGAATATTTTACTTGTGCGTTGGTGAAAGAAGCAATCATCAACAATAACATGGTCATCAGTATGATGCCGATTCTTTCTTTAAAATTCTTAATCTTTTTCATTTGTTTGTATTTAAACTGTAATTAAATTGTTGTTGTATAATCTCGAAATCGGGTGCAAATTACTCAGCTATAGTGCGGGCGAAAGTGACGAACATCAACTTTTAATATGATTGTTGACACTAATACGTTTAACACCTGTCAGACTCAAAAAGTAGTGTATGTTAAACAATATTTATTGCCTATTATTCGTTAGCACTTCCTTTTGTTTCTTATTTGTGGCTGATACCAGAAATCACTTAGTGTAGAGAGGGTTTTGTGTTGAAAGAATGATATCATTAAATTATTTCTTACAAATATGGCTTCGGGCTTGGCAGAAACTGTTGTAGAATTGTTTTTATAAGTTATATAATTCTCAGGTTGCTAATGGTTGTACCTATATAGTAGGTCAGCAAACAAAAAGGCAGGTATCTCTTATCGAAATACCTGCCTTTTATTATAAAGTCAATCCTCTTGTACTACAACAAAGTAGCGTCGGTAGTGATTGTTGTGTTATACAACTTGCTGATTGGGCAATTTGCTTCGGCATCCTTTACGCTTGCTTCAAAAGTAGCTGCATCAATACCTGGCACTGTTGCTTTTACTGTAAGGTGTGATAAAGTTATTGCGCCGTTGTCCAATGTTATTTCGCATTTAGTTTCGATGCTTGTTGGTGTAAAACCAGCCGCACCCAATACAAAACTAAGTTTCATGGTGAAGCATCCTGCGTGTGCTGCCGCAACCAATTCCTCAGGATTTGTACCTACACCTTCTGCAAAACGAGAGTTAAATGAGTACTGTGTTTGATTTAATGTGGTACTTTGAGTAGTTAAATGGCCACTTCCTTCTTTACCAGAACCATTCCATACTGCTGTTGCGTTACGTATCATGTCTTTTATTTTTTTAGTTAATTAATTGACTGCAAAGTAAGTATTCTTTCTGCGGCTATCTTTGACAAATCATCAAAAAAGGTTTGTGAATTTAGAAACATTAACACTCGAGCTCCTAAATGGTATCAAAGCAACCACTTGGCAAGAGTTCATTGCGGTATTTTTTGGTATTATCAGCGTATTATATTCCCGAAAAGAGAATATCCTTGTCTATCCCACCGGCATCATCAGTACCATCCTCTATACCTGGTTCTGTTTTGGCTGGTGGAGCCTTTATGCCGAGGGTAGCCTGAACTTTTATTATACCATCATGAGCATTTATGGCTGGTGGGCGTGGGCAAAACACAAGGACGGCAACATTTTGCCCATGAGTTATAACACTAAAAAGGATTGGATCATCTGTTCTGTCTTTTTCGTGGTATCGTGGGCGGTTTTGTATGTTGTTCTGGTAAAATATACCAAAAGTACCGTTCCGTTTGGCGATTCCTTTGCTTCCGCAACTGCGTATACAGGCATGTGGCAGATGGCCCGCAAAAAAGTTGAGAACTGGTTGTGGTGGGTGCTTACAGACCTGGTTTCCATACCGCTATATTTTTATAAGGGTGCTGTCTTTACCAGCTTTCAATACCTTGTTTTTACAGTACTGGCAGTGATGGGATGGATTGAATGGAAAAAGAAAATGGCCGCAATGGAGCATCCACCGGCATCTATCAAACATAATCTAGTTACAAGGGATTAATAGTCAATATGGATAAACAACTCAAGAAAATAGTCGTCATTGGTCCCGAATCTACTGGAAAAAGTACGCTTACACAGCTATTGGCGCAACACTACAAAACAGAATGGTGTGCAGAATATGCCCGCGAGTATTTAACTATTCATGGCAAAGCCTATACTTTTGAAGACCTACTGACAATAGCAAAAGGGCAGGTGGAGTTGGAGGAGAGGCACACATTGTCAACCGTTAACCGTTTACCGTCAACCGATATTGAAGCGAAACCGATTGTAAACGACCTTCGGTTAACGGAAAGCGGTCAACGGTTAACGGTCAACGGTCAACGGTCAACTGCTTCCTCCCCCCTTCTCTTCATCGACACCGACATGTATGTGATGAAAGTTTGGTGTGAATATGTTTTTGGCAAGTGTCATCCTTATATATATGAACAGATTGCGCAAAGGAAGTACGACTTATATCTTTTATGCAACATCGACTTGCCTTGGGTGCGTGATGAGTTGCGGGAATATCCCGACGAAGGCCCTCGTAAGGAATTGTATGGTATTTATAAGGAAATATTGCAAAATCAGCCCGTTCCTTGGGTAGATATCAGTGGAAATTACGACGAACGTTTGCAGAAGGCGATAGCGGCGGTGGATGCGTTGTTATAGTGTAGGAATTGCGACTGAGTACTCATTTTCCTGTGTTAATTTTTTCTTTTTGTTGTTGATAGATGTCGTCCCAAATGTCTTCATCTGCATTTTCCCATACCTGATTCATCGATTGAAGGCTCACTTTATGCCAGAAAGCTTCATCGGATTCCACTTGTGGTTTTGTTTCTGCTGGCATATTGCTCTTGGTAAGCCATTCCATCACCAATTTTTTGTCGGGCGGTGGCAATTTCTCTATTAAAGAGATAACGGCCTGTGCAGTGGAGCGTCTTTGCATGATAAATAATGAATTTATTTCTGTAAATATACCGTTATCTAAATAGAAATGCTAAAAGAATGTTTTCCCTATCACTTCCCCGTCGTTGTAACCTCAATATGCTTTTCCTTCAATCCATTTTCTAATTCTTCTGCTATCTTAACATCCGTTACACTGCTTTTTTGGAGCAATAACTGTTCCTTGGGAATGAGTTTATGATTAACATACAGCGGAAGCGTACTATAACGCTTTGGAACTTTATATGCGCTCAATAGTTTCTCTACCGATAAGAAAACAGAGTCTTCATTCAGCGTGATTACTATAACACCATTGGCTCCACGACTGCCATATTTTGCAGTAGTGTTGGCATCTTTCAGTACATAAATTGATGTTATCGACAAGGGGGGTATGTTAACAATTCCGTCTCGCAAAATCCTATTATCATTTTTCAAAACATAAAGAGGCTCAGCAGACATAACGCCTGCTCTACTTGGCGCACAAACTCTGATGTTTGGATTATAGGTTGATGTATCTTGTTGCTTAATATGAATCAAAGTAGTATCGATTGGCTTTATAGAATCAACCTTCGCTAGATGTTGCTTATAATTTTCAATTGGTAAAACAGATAAAGGAGTATTTGATATAACGCTTGCTCTACTTGGTCCACAAATTCTGCTATAAGGTGGAATAGAATCTCTCCTTATTGGTGCCATCCTCATGATATCCCCATGATATTCATTTCTCTTATACTTAATAAGATTCACCGAATCAATATTCGCAGTCGTTTTCTTACTACTATCCTGCCCAAATACACAATTGCTGCATATAAACAAGCCAAAAATCAGTTTAAAAAGAATGTTTTTCATATTTCATGGTGCTTTTACGATTTCAAATGTATGACAACCTGTCAAAATCCCTCCTTTTTCTTTCTCATTTACCCCCCAAAAAACTGCATGTTGCCCAATATCTATAACAAGTTGTCCGATATCTATTGCAAGTTGTCCAATATCTAGTACAAGTTGCCCATTTCTACTGTATTCTAGCCAATATCTATGACAAGTTGGGCATTTTCTGCTGCTATTTGCCCAAAAGCGAGGCGATATCGGACAACTTGTTATAGATATTGGGCAACATGCAGTTTTTTTGGACAACTTACAAAGTTTTTGGGCAACTTACAGAAGATATGGGCAACAAGCAATAGTTATTGGATAATGAAACATTGAAATTGCGCAATAAGGGGAAGGAATTGATAATTGACAATGGATAATGAATAATTATCAATCGCTTATTTTAAGAATTTACCGCAATCTGCACCATCTACCCGTCATTTCGACGATAGGAGAAATCTAACCGAAATACTGCAAGCGGTTTTTGGTATGCACCAATAGTATTTAATCAAAATGAGATTTCTCGTGCCTCGAAATGACGTCACAAAACAACAATCCCTATAAAGATTAAGTCATAAGTCGTAAGTATCAGGACATAAGAAGTAGGGACAAAAAAAATAAGCATTACTATCAATGAGTAATGCTTATTTCTTTAACTACGTTTTATTTCTTTTGACTTATGTCCTATCTCTTATGCCTTACCACTTATGACTTACCACTTACAACTCGTTTCCTTTTCCTAAAACTAATAGCCCCTCTCCCAAAATACTTGTGCTATATTTACACAAATAGAAATTATGGGATTAGTGTATGCAGAAATAACGTTGATTAATGCAGTGGACATGGGAATGGCAAAACGAAACCTGATTGGTGAAGAAGAAATTAGGGAAGTTAAGATTGAAATGATGGTGGACAGTGGTGCTTATGAAATGGCCATCAACGAATCGCTACAAGAGCAATTGGGACTAACATTTATTGAAAAGCGAAAGGCAATTTTGGCTGATGGAAGGATAAATGAGTATGATGTTGTGGGTCCAATATTGGTGAAGTTTGCAAACAGAACCGCCATTTGTAGCGCAATGGTGCTACCTGGCAACCTTGAGCCACTCTTAGGCGCAATTCCAATGGAAGAAATGGATGTGATGATACACCCTCGACGACAAGAACTGATTGTTAACCCAGAACACCCAGAAGGTGCACAATTGAGTATGAAAAAAGCTAAGAAAGTTGTACGTTGTAAGGAATGAGTCTTAAGTTGTAAGTCATAAGTCGTAAGTATCAGGACATAAGAAGTAGGGAGAAAAAAAATAAGCATTACTATCAATGAGTAATGCTTATTTTTTTAACTACGTTTTATTTCTTTTGACTTATGTCCTATCTCTTATGCCTTACGACTTATGACTTACGGCTTCCAACTCTTTTCTTTTGCCTTAAGACTTATGACTTACGGCTTACGACTTATTTCTTATGCCTAATTAATCACTTCTCCTCCAAAATATCTATGTAATACTTGTGGAAGTACTACCCCTTCTGCGGTTTGGTTATTTTCTAACAGGCAAGCTACAATACGGGGCAATGCCAACGAGCTTCCATTGAGGCTATGTGCCAGCTGCGTTTTGCTATTGCCATCTTTAAAGCGACACTTCATACGGTTTGTCTGAAAATTTTCGAAGTTACTCACGCTACTCACCTCCAACCAGCGTTTTTGTGCAGCGCTATACACTTCAAAGTCGTAGGTAATGGCACTCGCAAAACCCATATCGCCACCACATAAACGCAAAATGCGATACGGCAACTGCAAACTATTTAGTAGACGCTCCACATGGGCAACCATTTCATCCAATACTTCATAACTTTTATCGGGATGCACAATTTGAATGATCTCTACCTTCTCAAATTGATGAACCCTGTTTAATCCGCGAACATCTTTACCATAACTACCTGCTTCCCTACGGAAACATGGACTATAAGCGGTCATTTTTACGGGCAATTCGTCTTCCTTCAAAATAGTATCCCTATACACGTTGGTCACAGGCACTTCCGCGGTAGGAATGAGGTATAATTTGTCTTCGGTCACGTGGTACATCTGCCCTTCTTTATCGGGAAGTTGCCCGGTAGCAAAAGCACTTTGTTCGTTGACCATAAAAGGAGGCAGGTATTCCAGATAACCTGCATCGGTATTGAAGTCCAGAAAGTATTGCACCAAACTACGCTGTAGCTTTGCACCCTTTCCAGTATAAACCGGGAATCCGCTACCCGTAATCTTGTTGCCTAACTCAAAATTCACCAATTTATACTTGTCAAGCAGGTGCCAATGCTCCACCGCGCCATCATACAAAGCGGGAATAGTACCCCCTTCTCTCACCACCACATTCTCTTCGGGGGTTTTGCCCAACGGAACTTCTTTTGCAGGCAAATTGGGTAGCTGAACCAGTGCTTCATATAACTCCTTCTCTACTAGCGCTAGTTTTTCGGAGCAGGCAGCCGCTTGTTCTTTAAATTCAGCTACTTGCTTTTTAAACGCATTTGCTTGGTCAATCAATCCAGAAGACATCGATTTGCCTATTTCTTTAGACAAAGAATTGATGCCCGCCTGCGCATTATCGTAACCGACCTGGATAGATTTACGCTCGTCGTCCAATGCCACGATAGCGTCTACGAGGTCTATTTGTTTAAAATTCTTAACACTCAATCGTTCTTTCACCCAATCAGGGTTACTTTTCAGCACACTTACCTGTAACATATTTGTCTACAATTTCCGGCAAATATAACTGCCAAGCAGTAAATAAAAAGAACAATGCTAACAGGGTAAAATAGATTTCTCGTGCCTCGAAATGACGTCCGAACAATCAATCGACCCGTCATTTCGACGATAGGAGAAATCTAATTGAAGAATTTTGAGCGGACTTTGAGTTTGAAGCAGTTAGTTTGACATAAATCATCCTATTTATTACACACGAAGCGTTTCTTTGCACACACTATGGAAGTAGACTATATAATAGTTGGTCAGGGTTTATCTGGAAGCTTTTTAAGTTGGAACTTATTAAAGGCAGGCAAGAAGGTATTGGTTATAAACGATGTACAACCCTATACTGCCTCCAAAGTTGCAAGCGGCGTCATCAATCCTGTAACCGGAAGGCGGATTGTGAGTACCTGGATGATAGATATTTTACTTCCCTTTGCTTTGGAGGCATACACCAATCTGGGCAATGATATTGGGATAGAACTGATTAGTCAGAAGAACATCATAGATTTCCATCCTACCCCACAAATGAAACTCGCTTTTGCAGAAAGGCAGCCCGTAGAGGAAAAATATCTGCGCTATCCAGCAAATGAACAGGGCTTAAAAGAATATTTTAATTTCAACTTCGGTGCCGGCGAAATAAACCCGTGTTACCTGATAGATGTACACTTGCTATTGAATGGATGGCGCGAAAAACTAATAGAAAACGGTAGTTTGTGGGAGGAAACGTTTGATTTGAATCAACTAACGACTCCCAATTCCTCACTTACTCCTTACGACTTACCCCTTACGACTTATAAAAACGTATCTGCCCAAAAAGTCATTTTCTGCGACGGAACGAAGGGTTTCGACAGTCCGTTTTTCAATCTATTGCCCTATGCAAAGAATAAAGGTGAGGCAGTTATCGTAGAAATTGACGGACTTCCACGTACCAACATCTTTAAGCAAGGTCTAAGCCTGGTGCCATGGAAAGAAAATTTGTGGTGGGTAGGGTCCACTTACGAATGGGACTTTAAAGACCTGTTACCAAGCACTGCTTTCAGGCAAAAAGTGGAAGAATTGCTTAAGTTCTGGATTAAATTACCGTATAAGATAGTCGATCATATTGCGGCAGAACGTCCTGCCAACATGGAGCGGAGACCTTTTGTAGGATTTCATCCCGTACATCCCAATATGGGCATCTTGAATGGTATGGGTACAAAAGGATGTTCGTTGGCACCCTACTTTGCCCATCAATTATCAGAAAATATACTGAATAATGCACTGATAAACCCACTCGCTGACGTAAAAAGGTTTACCAAGATATTGAGTAGGGGCAACTAATTATCTGCCTAGTTTAATTGTTAGCCACTAATAAAATTAATAAATACAAATTTGCTTAGCTAGTAATATTTAGCGTAACTAGTGGCAACCAATTGGGCAATTTATCGTTGCGGTTGTCTTTCTCTGTGTAGAAAATAGTCCTCCACCCGTTTTATCTCAGCATCATCAAGACCAGCTGCACGCAATCTCCTTCTTTTCAAATCATTTAAGTCTTTTTCGCGCTTTTGTCGGATGTCTTCGGTTAATTTTTTATCGAAATGAACCACTTTAATCTTCGCTTGAAACTCTTTTTGAATCAAGACCACAGAATCGAAACGCTTGTCGTATATCTTGAGGTCGTCTTTCATTTCAAGCCTGAGGATTTCCTCTTTTTTCAATCCTTTATCGCTGTTTATAAACGTAGGCTCTGGCGTTTGCGCCTGTAAAAAGGCAATTTTAAATGACAAGCAGAGTATGAGTACCAGTAATTTTTTCATTATTTAGTTGTATTTAAGCAGTATGGGGAGTTGCAAAATAATGATAAATAAGTATTGTTTTATTTATTTGAACATTAAGATAAGATAAAAATTACAACCCAAATTGTTTTATAGTTACAAAAGACAAGGGTATTCACTAGCATCCACTAGTCATTTCCTTTGGTTTCACGTACATTCGCAGCCACAATAAAAACGGCATTTAGGAATGAATACATTAATATTGGGAAGCGGTGGACGAGAACACGCACTCGCATGGAAGATAGCCCAAAGCCATCACTGCAATCAGTTATTTATAGCCCCCGGAAACCCCGGAATGGCGTCCTTAGGCACATTAGTAAACATCGGCACGCACGATTTTGAAGGGATAAAGGCTTTTTGTCTGACGAATAAGATAGATGTATTGGTAGTTGGCCCCGAAGAACCATTGGTGAATGGAATCTACGATTTCATGGAGCGTGCTAAGACAGAAAACGGTTGGAAAGGGTTTGTGGTTGGCCCATCTAAAGAAGCGGCTCAGTTGGAAGGAAGTAAGGCTTTCTCAAAGAAGTTTATGAACCGCAACAATATACCTACCGCTGCGTATGCTGAGTTTACAAAAGAGAATTTTGAGGAAGGAAAAGCCTATATCAAACAACATAACCTGCCGATTGTACTAAAAGCCGACGGATTGGCAGCAGGAAAGGGAGTTGTAATCAGTGAGACCCACGAAGATGCCTTGCAGGTTTTTGAAGAGATGATTATCAACCAGCAATTTGGTAAGGCAAGTAGTAAAGTAGTGATTGAAGCCTTTCTGAAAGGAATAGAAGTAAGTGTTTTTGTATTGACTAATGGCGTGGATTATCAAGTGATTGGTCATGCTAAAGACTATAAAAGGATTGGTGAAGGAGATACGGGTTTAAATACAGGCGGAATGGGTTGTGTGACACCGGTACCATTTATGGATGATGCATTTATGCAAAAAGTAGAAGAAAGAATCATTGCCCCAACTGTGAAAGGGCTTGCAAAAGAGGGATTGGTGTATAATGGCTTTATCTTTTTTGGATTGATGAATGTAGAAGGTAACCCTGAGGTAATAGAATACAATTGTCGCATGGGAGATCCCGAAACAGAAGTTGTAATGCCTAGATTAGAGACAGATTTGCTCAGTCTTTTTGCCGCAATGGACAATGGAACGCTGGAAGATGCCAATATTAACTTTGCCGATGGCTATTTTGCAACTGTGGTGGCAGTGAGTGGTGGTTATCCGGGAGATTATAAAAAGAATATCCCTATTACTGGATTAGCAAACCCTTTGCCTGCAAGTTCTTTATTGTTTCAGGCAGGCACCAAACAAAATGAGAACACTATTGTAACAAATGGGGGACGCGTTTTGACGGTAACGAGCAAGGGAAACAGCATTAAGGAAGCGGTGGAACAATCTATTTCTATACTAAAGGATATTCATTTTGAGGGAATCAATTACAGAAAGGATATTGGCTACGAGTTCGAGGCATAGTTGTAAGTAAAAAGTAAAATTCAATCATGATAAATACAAATACACTTCCGGTGATGGAAAGTTTCTACACCATACAAGGTGAAGGCTACTATCAGGGAAGTGCTGCCTATTTTATCAGGTTGGGTGGCTGTGATGTAGGCTGTGTTTGGTGCGACGTTAAAGATAGTTGGGATGCAACCAAGCACCCGCAATATACTGTAGAGCATATTGTGGAGGATGCATTAGGAAGTTTACCGTTGACCGTTGACCGTCAACCGACAGCGGACAACAATCAACGATTAACGGTTAACGGCTTAATTGCAGTCATTACGGGAGGAGAACCATTAATGCATAACCTTGATGAATTAACTGCTGAACTTAAAGCCAAAGGCTTCAGAACAAATATTGAAACATCTGGTTCCTCGCCATTGAGTGGAAATTGGGATTGGATCTGTTTATCTCCTAAAAAATTTAAAGCTCCCCTGCCAGAAGTAGTCCCTTTTGCAAATGAGCTAAAGGTTGTGGTATTTAATAAGCACGATTTCGAATGGGCGGAGACTTATGCAGCACAAGTGCCTGCTTCCTGCAAACTTTACCTTCAACCAGAATGGGATAAAGCAGCAACTGTAACTCCATTAATAGTTGATTATATAAAACAAAATCCTAAGTGGGAACTTAGTTTGCAGTTGCATAAATACATAAACGTGCCGTAAAACAGTGCCTTAATAATCCGGTGTTACCAGCTGGAATTTAAACTGACTCAGCTAGAATATTTAATTGTCAATTGCTTCTTACTTGTCGGCTTTATTCTAAAGCGATTATCAATCCTGAGGCCAATAACCCACACAATACGCTTGTCGCTTTCAATTACCCAAACCCTTTCTTTGTCTGTTTTAGATAGTTTCTGATCGATAAAGAACTTACTAAGCTTCTTCTTTTTAAGCATCCCCAAGGGGTAGAAATAATCTCCTTGTTTGCATGGTCGCAATAGCAATGGATACCTTATTTCATCGGCATTAAGTGTGGCAATAGTAGCATCGGTGGGAAGATGGGTATTGTCAGCAGGAGTAGTTTCAAACGAAAGCGTTCCACCAGCGTAAGCAATATTCTTAATACCTTCTTCAATGATGATATTCAGGGCTTCTTCAGGTTGCAAAGGTGCAATGATGAGCCAGTTCCGATTGATAATTAACCGATGAGAAGCAGATGCCATAAAGCTTCCGTTGGCAGCGTCCAAAAGCTTAATCGCTTCCTCGGTTTGTGTGGCGGCAAAGCCAAAGTCTTTGATGATTTCGAAAACAATGGTCTTTAAGGGTGTTTGCCTTTTCAGTTTGAGGATAGGAATATGGCTTTCGTTGCCTTTAACCTCTATCAACTTTGACTTTGTTTGCTGGATAGATGCACTATAAATCAATTCTATTTCTTTAAAGCGTTCGATGTTTCCTAATAGATTGTCTTCCACCTGCGAATAGATGGTTTTCATCAGTGGCATTACCTGATGCCTAACGAAGTTTCTGGAATACTTATCGGAAGCATTGCTACTATCCTCCACCCAACTGAGGTTATTTTCTTTGGCATAAGCGACAATCTCCTCTCTCTTTGCAAACAACAACGGACGGATAATATTTCCTTGCTTAGGGAGAATACCATGCAATCCACTGATACCTGTTCCCCTGAAGAAGTTGAGAAGAAGGGTTTCAATATTGTCATCGGCATGGTGGGCGGTGGCAAGGAAGAGTTGTAAGTTATAAGTCGTAAGTTGTAAGTCTTTAGAAACGAGTGATTGTTGCTTATGCTTATCACTCATCACTAATAACTCATCACTAATAACTTCTTCAAACCACCCATACCTCAACTCTCTGGCTGCCACTTGAATGGAAGACTTGTTTGCTTCGGCATAAGCCTTCGTATCAAAATGCTTTACGAGAACTTCCTCATTATACCTCTCTCCCAATGACCTAACAAAGTTTTCATCCCTTATACTTTCATCCCCTCTCAACTGAAAATTGCAATGCGCTATCACAAACTGAAAGCCTGCATGGTGGCACAAGTCAGCCAATACCACACTATCAACCCCACCACTCACTGCCAATACCCATTGTGTTTGATGAGGGACAAGCCTTAGTTCTTGCTTGCAATATTGTATGAATTGTTGTAGAAGGTTCATCTCATTTCATTAAAAATCCGCTTACTAATTTATATCTCAGGCGGATTGCTTTCTCTTTGTGCTACTTGCTGTCTTCCCGACTTAGTGGCAATATCTTTACTTATTCACCTTCGCCCACGTATCCTTTAGCGTAACTGTTCTATTAAATACCAGCTTTTCCTTAGTACTTTCCTTGTCTAAACAGAAATAGCCCTTACGTATGAACTGGTACCTTTCGTTCAAAGTAGCTTCCGCCAAAGAAGGTTCAGCATAAGCAACAGGTAGCACTTGTAAAGAATCTTTATTAATGTATTCCTTGAAATCTCCTTCGGCTGCGCCAACATTCTCCTCTGTAAACAAACGATCGTACAAACGAACTTCCATCGGCACGGCAGTAGCCACATTCACCCAATGCAAAGTACCTTTCACGTTGATGCCACTGGTATCACTACCGCTTTTGCTGTTCGGAATATAAGAGCAATTCAGTTGGATGATATTCCCTTCTGCATCCTTTATTACCTCATCGCATTGGATGATGTAAGCACTCTTCAATCGCACCATTTGCCCGGGCGCCAGACGGAAATATTTCTTAGGAGCCACCTCCATAAAGTCGTCCTTTTCTATATAAATCTCTTTGCTGAATGGAACATTGCGTTCTCCCCCATTTTCATCTTCGGGATTGTTTTCACTCAATAGATTCTCTTCGCCCAAATCATAGTTGGTAATCACTACTTTCAAAGGATCAAAGACCACCATTCTGCGTTGTGCAATCTTATTCAGGTGTTCTCTTACGCAAAATTCTAAGAGACTAAAATCTATCAGGTTCTCTCTTTTAGCAATACCTATCTTATCACAAAATTCCCGAAGGCTATCGGGCGTAAAACCCCTACGCCTCATCCCACTGATGGTAGGCATACGCGGATCATCCCAACTTGTAACGTGACCTTCATTCACTAATTGCAACAACTTGCGTTTACTCATAACTGTGTAGGTCATGTTTAAACGTGCAAACTCATATTGTTTAGAAGGATAGATGCCTAACTGTTCAATACACCAATCATACATCGGTCTGTGCGGAATAAACTCCAGCGTACAGATAGAATGGGTAATCTTCTCGATAGAATCGCTTTGTCCGTGCGCAAAATCATACATCGGGTAGATGCACCAAGCATCACCAGTACGATGATGGTGGGCATGTTTGATACGATAGATAATCGGATCGCGTAGCAGCATATTGGTACTTGCCATATCAATCTTGGCCCGCAAAACCTTCTCGCCATCCTTATACTTTCCGGCACGCATATCCGCAAACAATTGAAGGTTCTCTTCCACTGTTCTATCCCTATACTTATTATTCACGCCCGGTTGAGTAGGCGTTCCCTTCTGCGTAGCTATCTCTTCACTCGTGCTATCGTCTACATACGCCAATCCTTTGTTGATTAAATCAACCGCAAACCCATACAACTGCTCGAAGTAATCTGAGGCATACAACTCTTGCTTCCAACCATTTCCCGTTCCTTCCAACAACCATTTAATGTCCTCTTTAATGCTGTCTACATACTCTGTATCTTCCGTTACAGGGTTGGTATCATCAAAACGAAGGTTGGTAGCACCACCATATTTCTTTGCCAAACCAAAGTTCAGGCAAATACTTTTGGCATGTCCGATATGCAGATAGCCATTAGGTTCTGGGGGAAAACGAGTTAGGATGGACGAATGTTTTCCACTCGCTAAATCTGCTTCCACTATCTCTTCAATAAAATTCAGGCTCTTTTCTTCACTCATTACTTTCTTATTTATTAGCACTAACCTTTATAGGGTTTCAAACCCTGTAAAGGTTTAATTATTCTTCCATTACAACTGTTCCATTTCCTCATTGGTAAACTCCATCAAGGTCTTTATATAATCGGGCGATAAATCAAACTTCAAACCTGCTGTCTCATACAAAACAGGTAAGGTCTTTGTGCCACCCAAACTTAATGCATTGATGTAATTCTGCAACGCTTGCTGCGGATTTTGTTTGTATTGCATCCACAAACCGATTGCTCCTAACTGCGCAATGCCATATTCTATATAATAAAAAGGCACTTCAAACAAATGTAGCTGACGTTGCCAAGCTATTTCGCGGTACATATCCAACCCAGTAAAATCGATTGCATTGTTAGAAAACTCTTTCAGTATCGATGACCAGGTGGCCGTTCTTTCTTCTATGGTATGAGCCGGATTTTCATATACCCAATGCTGAAACTTATCAATGATGGCTATCCAAGGGAAGATCGTGATGGTGCGTTCTAACTGATGTTCTTTGGCACGCTTCAAATCATCGGCATTCTCAAAGAAGCTCTCCCAATGATTCATACTAAACAACTCCATCGACATACTTGCCACTTCCGCAATCTCCATCGGGTACTCTTTAAAAGCACTCAACTCTAGATTGTGCGATAAAAATGAATGTATCGCATGACCACCTTCATGCACCATAGTCGTTACATCGCTCATTTGTCCGGCAGCGTTCATAAATATAAATGGTGCGCCGCTTTCTGCCAACGGACAGTTATAACCACCGGGTGCTTTGCCTTTTCTACTTTCCAGATCGAAGTGTTTCAGTTCATCCATCTTACGCAGACAATCAGCGAAGAAAGGGTTTAGTTGCTCGAAGCAAGCTTCGGACTTCTTCAACAAATCCTGACCAGTTGTAAACGGTTTCAACGGTTTGATGCCAGCAGGTTCGGCCTCTGTATCCCAAGGTCTTAAGGTATCTAAGCCCAATTTTTGCTTCTTCTTCGCATAAATCTTATCAATCAACGGAAGCACATGCAACTTCACCGCTTCATGAAAATGGTAACAATCTTCTTTAGTATAATCGAACCTTCCCAACTCCACAAACTTATAATCACGATAGTTGGCAAAGCCTGCATTCAACGCCACTTGGTGACGTTTTGCAATCAACGCACTATACAAATCGTGCATGGCTTGTTTATCCTGCAAGCGACGGTCTTGAATCTTTCTATAAACCTCCTCACGCAAACTCCTGTCCTCACTTTCCAGAAACTTAGCAGCTTGTTGAAGCGTGTATTCCTGCCCGTTCACTTCCACCGTCATCTTACCAGCAATAGCGCCATATTGTTGTTGCATCACGCTTAGTTCGGCTTGCAACGGAATGTTTTCTTCCCTAAACAAATCAATACTTTTCTTCACGCTACGCAGGTAAGTAAAGAACTTATCTTGATCCAACTCCTTGGTAAACGGCGATGCAATCAGCTTCTTATTCAACGCATCGGCATACGGTTGTAGCTTCGGCTGAATCTCCATACAAAAGAAAGTAAAGGATTCTTCAAGGGCTTTGTCTGTGGTGTCGCAAGTCATTTTTATCTGTCTCCAGCAAGCATCTTCACTAATTACCGCTTCAATTTCGCTCGTATCCTTCAACCATTGCTCCAGATCTTCACTGCTGTTAATCTCCCTTTCCAATAAGGTCTTAAAAAAGGGTTCCAGATTCTCCCAGGTGGTAACGGTGAAATCTTGCGGAACAAAATGCCGCTGTATCTTTTTAATGTCTGCACTCAAACTCATAGTATCTCTATTTAGAAAGCGGCTAAATTAACGGAAAAAGGGTTAGCGGGGCAGATGGGCATCGCGAATGACTTGTTAAAGGGTATAAATGTTCATTATATTGCACTCCTTTGCAAATTGTGCGCGTCTTTTCCTGATTGGGTTCTTGTTGTTCAGTTTAAGAATCTGATGGATTGTTACAAAGCATTTATCCAGATGGATACAGATTTTTTGCTTTTATGAATTGAATGGTTTATTGCCAACCTTTCGAAAGGTGCTAGGCGACAGGCTGCTATGCAATGACTGGCTTACTAATTAAAGTTATTGATACTTGAAAGCAATACAATTTAATATAAAAGAATTGCTTTGTTAAAGACCTAGATAATTACGTAATATTGTGATTCAGCTATCGAGGAAAACTAAACTACAAGTATGATTCTACGCCATTTTATCAAGAATACAGTACTCGCAATAACACTTTGCCTAATGTTTATTGCTTGTGAGGATCGGGGTACGTTTGCTACTTTCGATAAGCCACAACCAGACAACTCAAGCTCGCTTACTTCATTTCCTAAACGCATTCTGGGAAAGTATATAAGTACAGATCAAGCATCTACAATAACTATTGAAAACAACCTGATGACGAGGAATCATAATTTTGATTTTAAAGTAAGCAAAGACAGTCTCGACTCGTCTTACCAACTAGTTGGTGATACACTTAAAGATGTAGCAAATAGCTCAAAATACAAGATTAAATTACGAGGAGATACAATTTATGGATGTCTGAACTGGACGGATACACTCTTTAAAATATCTAAGGATAATATTTTAAAGAAGTATAAGGGATACTACTTTATGAATACACGATTGACTGACAGTGCTTGGGAAGTAAGAGAAGTTTCGCTTAAAAATGGGTTATTGTCTATCAGTTCTATTTCAAGTGACACCGACATTCAAAAATTGCAAGAAATATCCGAAACAAATAGTGATACACTATCAATAAATTACACGTTGACCCGTAAGCAATTCAAGAAATTTGTCAGACAGGAAGGCTTTAGCCACAAAGAAATCTTTACGAAGATTACAACGTCTGTTAAGTGATAAAATAATACAATCATATTTCTTCTAACGTCAAAAAGACGGCTCACAAATGATCCGTTTCTTTCAATAAAAAACATATTTATCATCTAAAATAAATTTGTTTTAATAAATCCAATTAAAAGGTTTAGTATTGCTTCACAGAGCAGTAAAGAAAAGTCTAGCTCAACAAGATAGAAATTCGACATTCAACTCATTTCGGTTAACCTCCTTGCATTTTAAGACAAGGATTCTTACTTCTTACAAACCTCTCTTTCAGGGCATCGTTCTCCCTCGCAATCAGTTTTAAAACGTTCACAAGCATTCAGGCTTATTAAGCTTTGGTTTTGACTTGCATTAACGAAAAAGAAAATGATTTGCTGCGTAGGCGAGATTGGACACAAGGCAAATACTCTAATTTGCTGTGTAGACGAGATTGGACACAGGGCAAACACACTCATTTGCTGTGTGGGCGAGATTAGACACAGGGCAAACACACTCATTTGCTGTGTAGACGAGATTAGACACAGGGCAACCACACTCATTTGCTGTGTGGTCGAGATCGGACACAGGGCAAACACACTCATTTGCTGTGTTAAGAACATCGGTAATACAGCAAACACTTTTCATTCAATCACAAACAATTTAGTTAACTTTTAAATTTACAAAAATGATTTACAATTGGAAGTACATTGATAACCAGTTTTTACTAAGCACCTATGGGAGCATAAAAAGAGCCGTCATACTGAGCACTTTTCACGACAATGCCCTACGAACACTAAGTACAACTTACCCATTATTATTGCCGCTCTACACCCGTTATCATCCATTACACCTCGCTTTGGTGGCTGCCTACAACCAACACACCAGTTCGGGTAGCTTGCAACAGGGGGACAGGCTATCGGTAACACAGGAATTTGCAATTTCAAAGAAGCTACTAACGAATGTATGGATGCCAGTGATATTGGGCCTTCATCCAAAAGACTCACCTCGCTACAAAGCGATATTTCCAGGTGGTTTATCACCTTTTAATACAGGAACCATCGACACAAAGATTGCGGCATTTGGCGTATTGGGAACGAATATTGGCAGCGAAGTGGCGTTGGCATCGATAAAAACTGCTGCTGACAGCAACTACGCTTCGCTACTGTTGTTGCGGGAAACGCAGAGTAGCGCAATAACAACCACCTCGGACGATAGCGACACTTTGGAGACGGCGCGCATTGCTGCAATGGTTATGCAATACCGCAACCTCGGTAATATGATGGATAACTTTTATGATACTATCGAAACGATGTGCCCGCTAGTATTTGATCTGGTAACGCTGCGCGAAAATCCGCAGACCATCTTCACAAGTGCTATATTGTCTCTGGCGCAAGAAAATTTATTGGCACACACCTTCCTGGCTGCCGACCAGATAGCTGTGAAAATAGTAGGTTCTGGTACGTTCAACCTGTATTTATCGTCCGGTGTTGCAGGTGTGGACAGTACACCGATATTGATTACTGCCAACATCAAGCAAACAATTACCATCAGTGCCTTTGGCGTCACCAACTATGCCTTGCACCGCTTTTTGAACGTAGTAAGTTTATCGGGCGATACCGCAACATACCGGGTGCAATTACTTTAAGCAGATAGTAGTTATGAGCTAATAGATAGTAGTGTATACCTCTTGCCTTTGAGATAAGGTACGGCTTTGATTTGGAGAAATACATTGCTCTAGCCTTTGAAACTTAGAAATAAAAGAAAAGAAATAGTTGCCGCTAAGACCAGCATTGCAAGAATAAGGACAGCGTTGAACAGACTTGGCCTATTGCGAAACAATGGGTCTTAGCGGATAGGATGACTTATAAACATAAACCCTACAATAACCAACTTTATCCCTTTACTCATACCGCTCACTTCCGTACATTTGCAACCTATCTTTTTAGTAAATAGAATGATTTATTGAAAACATCCTTGTTAGCATTAAATACGTTCAATCATAATTAAATAATGGAAATAACCGTACAGACTGCACAACAGCTTCGCCTGACACCTGAGGAATTTGAGTTGATAAAAACCAAACTGGGCCGCACTCCCAACTTTAATGAACTCTGTTGCTTTAGTGCCATGTGGAGTGAGCATTGTAGTTACAAAAACAGTATTAAATGGCTGAAAACCCTTCCAAGAGATGGGGGTAAAATGCTGGTAGCTGCTGGAGAAGAGAATGCGGGTTTGATGGATATGGGCAATAACTTCGGGGTGGTATTCAAGATAGAAAGTCACAATCACCCAAGTGCCTTGGAGCCTTTTCAAGGGGCAGCAACAGGGGTTGGTGGTATCCAGAGAGACATCTTTACGATGGGTGCAAGGCCCATTGCTTCATTAAATAGCCTTCGTTTCGGTAACCTTAAAGATAAGAAGACACAACATTTACTGGGTGGCGTGGTGCATGGTATTGGTCATTATGGCAATTGTTTTGGTGTTCCTACCGTTGGTGGTGAAGTTTATTTTGAAGAATGTTATCATACCAATCCTTTGGTAAATGCCATGAGCGTTGGGATTGTGGAAATAGGAAAAACAGTGAGTGCCATTGCCTTGGGCGAAGGAAACCCTGTATTTTTTGTAGGAAGTGCCACAGGTAAAGATGGCATTGGCGGTGCAAGCTTTGCAAGTGCCGACATCACAAAAGATAGTGTACAAGAATTGCCAGCGGTGCAAGTAGGTGACCCATTCCAAGAGAAGAAATTGCTGGAAGCGTGCCTGGAAGTTTTGGAAACCGGTGCTGTAGTTGGGATGCAGGATATGGGTGCGGCAGGAATCATCTGTAGTACGGCAGAAATGAGTGCCAAAGGTGGTGTGGGTATGCGCATTGATCTGGATAAAGTGCCTACCCGCCAGAAAGATATGAAAGCGTGGGAGTTGTTGCTGAGCGAAAGTCAGGAACGTATGCTGATGGTGGTTGAAAAAGGTAAAGAAGCTGAGGTGTTGGCCGTATTTGAGAAGTGGGATCTAAGCGCAAGCAACATTGGTGAAGTCACTACGGATGGTTTACTTAAGTTTTATATGCACGGAGAGCTTGAAGCTGTTGTTCCTGCTGAGGAATTGGTTTTAGGGGGTGGTGCACCACAATATACCAGAGAATATACAGCGCCCAAATACCTGGATAAGATAGCAGCTTTCAAGCTAGAATCCATTGCTGACTTAAAAGATAATGCAGACCTTAAAGCTGCTGCCGAGCAATTGGTTCAGTTACCAAACATTGCTTCTAAACGTTGGATTTATACACAATATGATAGCATGGTTGGTGCGGCAAACATGAGTACCAATGAACCGAGCGATGCGTCTATCGTATTGGCGAAGGGCACAGGTAAAGCATTGGCAATGACGGTAGACTGTAATAGTAAATATGTGTTTGCTGACCCTCACAAAGGTGGAATGATTGCAGTTGCAGAAGCTGCACGTAACATCGTTTGTAGCGGTGGCGAGCCTTTGGGCGTAACTAACTGTCTCAACTTTGGTAATCCTTACGACCCGGAAGTATATTATCAGTTTGTGAAAGCGGTTACAGGTATGGGCGATGCTTGCAGACGTTTCAACACACCTGTTACGGGTGGAAATGTGAGCTTCTATAACCAAAATCCTGATGGTCCGGTATATCCTACCCCTACAATCGGAATGGTTGGTTTGTTGGATGATGTGAATCAGAAGATGACCATGTATTTCAAGAAGGAAGGCGATGTGATTGTACTAATTGGTAAACAACAGAATGAAATTGGTTCTTCGGAATACCTGCATAAACTAAAGAGTACAGAATATTCCCCTGCTCCTTACTTTGATTTAGAAGAAGAGTTTGCCATGCAACAAGTTGTAGCAGGAATTATTAAAGATAAATTGGTTGAATCTGCGCACGACATCAGTGAAGGCGGTTTAATTGTAACCCTGTTGGAGAGTGGTTTTCAAAAGGGATTAGGATTTACTGTTTCTGATCAATCAACGACTATCAGACAAGATGCTTTCTGGTTGGGTGAGGCACAAGGAAGGGTGGTTGTGAGCGTAAAGAAAGAGAACCTTTCAGCATTGACAAATAAGTTAACCGCTGCCGGACAATCATTCTTGGAGATAGGAATCGTTTCTGCTTCAATCAATGTAAATGGCTCAGATTGGGGCAATATTGCTGATTGGAAGGAGAAATATGATACCGCAATAGAAAAATTTCTGACAAAAACAGAGTTCTAATACCTTACTAATTATAATAATCATTAAACGTGAATAAAGAAACAACATCCTCAACAAGCATAATCGTAACTGGTGCAGCTGGTTTCATTGGCTCTTGCATGGTTCAATATCTGAATGAACAAGGCTTTACCAATCTTATTTTGGTAGATGACTTTGGTATAGAATCAAAGCGTGTAAATTGGGAAAGCAAACAGTATGAAGGCATTGTGGAGCGTCAAAGTTTGTTTGAATGGTTGGAAAGAAATGAGCCCACTATTGATGTTTTCATTCACCTGGGTGCAAGAACTGATACAACCGAGTTCGATTATTCAATTCATAAAGCGTTGAATGTGGTGTATTCTCAAAACGTTTGGAACTATTGTACTGAAAAGAATATCCCCTTAATCTATGCATCTTCTGCAGCCACTTATGGAAGTGGGGAATTGGGATATGATGACAACCATGAGATAGTTGAGGATTTAAAACCACTCAATCCTTATGGCATTAGTAAGAATGAGTTTGACAAATGGGCATTAAAACAAACAGAAACCCCTCCTTTTTGGGCGGGCTTAAAGTTCTTTAATATCTATGGACCCAATGAATACCATAAAGGAAGAATGGCGAGTGTTATCTGGCATTCTTTCAATCAGATAAAGAAAGATGGCTTGGTGAAATTGTTCAGAAGTCACCGTCCCGACTTCAAAGATGGAGAACAATTGCGTGACTTTGTTTATGTAAAGGACTTGGTAAAGGTTATTTATTGGATGATGCAAAACCAACAGATTCCTTCTGGCTTGTATAACTTAGGAACTGGTAGTGCCCGTAGTTTCTACGACTTAGCTTCGTCTACTTTTAGGGGATTAGACTTAGAACCCAACATTTCCTTCGTGGATATGCCGATAGATATCCGGGATAAGTATCAATACTTCACCGAAGCAAATATGCAAAAGTTGAAAGCTGCTGGTTACACCGATTCTTTCTATACGCTGGAAGAAGGCGTGGATGATTATGTGAGAAACTATCTGGCTGAAGGAAAGATTTGGTAGATTTGATTAAAAATTATTTGTTATGAGTGAGCTAGAATTAAAGAAACAGAAAGCATTTCAATTGATTCAAGAAGTTGAAGACGAGAATTTAATTGAAGAGGTTGTGAAATTTTTACAAGAAAAAAAACATACGCTTACTGCAGAACAAATATTTACTAAGGTTTCATCAAGGTATGACAATACCTTAAGAAAACTTGCCCAATGATTTACAAGCAAGAGGTTTTATTATATCATCAATTGTCAATTGATAGATATGGCGGGGCAAGTGGGGTTAGAGACGAAGGAATGTTAAGCAGTGCAATTGAAAGACCCCATGCAAGTTATGATGGTGTAGATTTATATGAAACCTCATTCGAGAAAGCAGCGGCAATTTTAGAAAGTATCATTAAAAACCATCCATTTGTTGATGGAAATAAACGGACAGGTTTTATTTCATGTTGTGCATTACTCTTAAGAGATGGTTTTGAACTGATTGTTACAGAAACAGAAGCGTATGATTTTGTAATTAAAGTTGCAAGTTCTCATCTTGAGTTCGAAGAAATAGTTTCATTTATCAAAGTAAATACTAAACACATTTAACAACATATCATGTCTAAAAAAATAGCCATCATTGGTGGCGGAAATCTTGGTTCGGCCATTGCAGAAGGTCTGATTAACAGTGGATTTATTCAACCAAATCAGCTTTTAATCACTAAAAGAAACATTACTACCCTCCATTCTTTAAAAGAAAGGGGCGTACTTGTTAGCGATAACAATCTGGAGGCTGCCGCTTTTGCAGATTATATCATTCTGGCTGTAAAGCCTTTTCAAATAAAAGATGTACTAACCCTGATGCTGCCAAAACTAGATGCTAAAAAGCACGTTTTGGTGAGTGTTATCACGGGTGTTTGGGTGAAAGATATCGAGGAAGTAATTGGTAACTCCTTCCCTATCTTCCGTGCAATGCCAAATACGGCTATTGCTATTCAGGAGAGTATGACTTGCATAAGCGAAAGCAACGCGACCAAAGAACAAAAGGAATTTGTGGGGAATGTATTCGATAAATTGGGTAAAACCGTGTTTATTGAAGAGAAACTGATGGATGCGGCTACTGTTTTGGCCGCTTCGGGTACTGCCTTTGCCATGCGTTATATCAGGGCTAACATTCAGGCTGGTATCGAGATAGGTTTTAGTGCTGCAAATGCTTCATTGATTGCTGCCCAAACCGTAAAAGGTGCTGCAGATCTGTTACAAAAGAAAGGTTCTCACCCCGAACAAGAGATTGATAAAGTAACCACGCCAAAGGGTTGCACCATTGCGGGACTAAACGAAATGGAACATCAGGGCTTTAGTTCTTCATTGATAAGGGGTATCGTTACTAGTTATAAAAAGATTTTGAGTGGGATGTAAGATTTGTTGATTCTTAGAATTATCAATCCTTATTATGTCAAAGAAAACGGTTTCACCGTAAAGAAGTGCCATTTTAATGTAGATTATTATCGTTTTACTGATAAGGAAAATCATTTTACTCATCATTAAAGTCATTTCAATCATGATTAAAACCAAAATAATGTAGATTAAAATGCTTTTAATCACAAGGAAAATCGTTTTAATCATGAGTAATTCCATTTTAATCACAAGGAAAACCATTTTAATCTAGATTAAAATGGAGCATTAAACTAAATATTCTTTGCTCTATCATTCATAAAAAATAGACTTATGGCAGATAAACTCATTGTTCCTATCATCAATAATTCGCATCATCCGTCACCTTCCTATGCCACAGAAGGCTCTTCTGGTATGGATTTGAGGGCTTTTATTAATGAGTCAATCTTTATGGAACCGATGGAAAGAAAGCTGGTTCCTACCGGTATTTTCATTGAATTACCCAACGGCTACGAAGCGCAGATAAGACCAAGAAGTGGCTTAGCTATCAAACAAGGCATTACTTGTTTGAACACCCCAGGTACAATTGATGCAGATTATAGAGGAGAGATAAAGGTGATTTTGATTAATCTGTCGAACGAAATTCAAACTATCAACGATGGCGACCGAATTGCACAAATGGTTATTCAGGTTATAGAACAGATTGAATGGCTACCGGTTTCAAACATTAACGAAACTACAAGAGGCGTTGGAGGGTTCGGTCATACTGGAAAGGTTTAATTTAGCCGCCTTATCTGGGGAGTTATACGTTGTAAGTGATACGTTTTACGTACAACCTTTTTTTTAAAACGTATAACGTAATACTTCTTCAAAACAAATCATTACAATGAAAATACTTTCTTTTCTTCTTTTAATAACAGTAATCGCTTTTTCTTGCAGACCTGTACGCAAAGTGCATACTTTGGACAAAGCTTTCAGCAAACGAGACACCGTTCAAAGGGTAATGATTGCTGAAGTTTCAAAGGTTGATTCTCAAGCACTCATACACGATATGCTTCGGAAAGTATATAAAAACAAGATCGATTTTACTACGTTCAAAGCAAAGATAAAAGTGTTGTACGAAGGTCCTGAGACTAGTCAGAACGCTGTTGCCTACTTGAAAATGAGGAAGGATAGTATCATTTTAATACAACTAGTTGGCCCTTTGGGTATCGTTGGTCTGGAAGCCAAGATTACAAAAGACAGTATTATTCTTGTGAATAAATTAGACAAATATGTACAACGCAGAAGCATTAGTTATGTACAGGAAGTGTCACAAATTCCTTTTGATTTCAGCACTTTGCAAGACCTTATTATTGGCAATCCCACTTATCTGGATAGCAATGTTGTTTCATATAAATCAACCGACAATCACCTGATAGTATTGATGGTGGGCAACCTTTTCAAGAACCTGATTACATTGGATAGTAAAGATTTTAAACCATTGCACAGTAAACTTGATGATGTTGATATTCAAAGAAACAGAACCTGCGACATTACCTACAACAACTACGAAACAAAGGGAGACATTCAGTTTTCAACTTACAGAAACGTTTCTGTTGCCGAAAAAAACAAGCTGGATATTGATCTGGATTTTAAACAGTACTCGTTTAATGAACCGTTAATCTTTAGCTTCAATATACCAAAAAATTACAAGAAGAGATAATTTAACGGTATTTTTCTCGTTTATGTGATTGACTAACCTCGAATGACTAATAGAAAATTGATGATTAAGAAGCTGCTGATACTATTTATTTGTTTTGTAATGGGCGTAAAACCATTACTTGCGCAGCAACCTCCTACCCGCGAAGAACTTCAAAAGCAACAACAGGAACTTAAGAAAGAGTTGGATGATTTGAATAATGACCTAAAGCTGATTAAGCAAAATAAGAAAGCTGCCCTCAGCGAATATGCTTTGGTAAAGCGGAAGATTGATGCCCGGGAAGCTTTAATCAGAAACATAAATAAGGATATTAATGGCTTGACGGAAACCATTTACCAGAATCAGATTGAAATTTATAGGTTAAAAAAGGAGTTGGATACGCTTAAAATGCAGTATGCTCAAAGCCTTGTCTTTGCTTATAAAAACAGGGGCAATTCTGATTACCTAAACTTTCTATTTTCTGCGCAAAGCTTTAATGATGCCATCAAAAGGATGATGTATTTAAAAAGCTATCGTCAGTTCCGAGAAACACAAGCAGAGACTATCTACAAAACAGAAGCATTACTACAATCTTCCATCAGCACTTTGGATAATAACAGACATGAGAAAAGCAATGTGTTGCAAACACAAAGCAGTCAACTAAAGGTATTGGAAGATGATAAAAAAGAAAAAGATCAGGTAGTAAAACAACTTAAAACACAAGAGAAAGATATTGCTGCGCAGATAAAACAACGCGAAAAAGACCAATTGAAATTGAGAACAGCAATTGCGGCTGCCATCAAGAGGGCAATGGTAGAAGCTGCTGAAAAAGAAAAAGCTGCTAGGATTGCAAAACAAAAAGCAGCAGAAGAGGAGAAGAGGCGATTGGCGCAACAACAAAAAGAGGCAAAGGCA
The DNA here is from genome assembly GCA_903895845.1 of uncultured Chitinophagaceae bacterium. GTDB lineage: Bacteria > Bacteroidota > Bacteroidia > Chitinophagales > Chitinophagaceae > Parasediminibacterium. The sequence continues at coordinate 34,606 of CAITVK010000055.1, read as the reverse complement.
CAAGATGCAGCAAAGGCTGCTACCACCCCAGCTAGACCTACAACAAGTACGCCTCAACCAATAACAGTTACTAGTAATACCGAAGATGTTGCTACAACAACTACTCCTAAAGTAACACGTGCCTACAGTACTTTTGAGTCTACTCCAGAAGGGTTGACAGAATCTTTAAATTTCGAGAAGAACAGAGGTAGATTGCCATGGCCTTTGGATGGAGGATCAATTTTTATTCCATTTGGTCGTCAACGTATTCCAGGAACTAAAATAGATGTTGACAATCAAGGGATAGATATAAAGACAACAATTGGGGCTACCATCAAATGTGTAGCTGATGGAGAAGTTACTGCCGTGATGGATTTGGATCAATATCAGGTAGTAATGGTTAAGCATGGAAAATACTTTACTGCCTATAATAAGCTGAATAAAGTAAATGTAAAACAGGGTGATATTGTAAAAGCAGGAACTGTCTTAGGGACAGTGGCGGCAGATTTTGATGGTGAAGGATCCTTCCAGTTTCAAGTGTTCAATGACAGACAAGCTTATCAAAATCCAGAGAGTTGGTTAAAGAGAAGGTAAAAAGAGTTATGAATTATAAGTTATAAGTTTTGAGTTAAGAAACAGCTCCTTTCTACCTAACGACTTATGACTTAAGACTTATAACTATTTAAAACATTATCTTCGTTTTTGATGAAGGCATTAGTTTATAAATCTACAGGTAGTTGGTATGTGGTTAAGACCACAGAAGGCAAAACATACAATGCCCGTATAAAGGGAATCTTCAAAATAGACGGTATCACTTCCACCAACCCCATTGCGGTAGGTGATGAAGTGGAGATGGTACTGGAAAACGAGGTAGAAGACACCACAACCATTACTGAGATATTTCCACGAAAGAACTATGTTGCAAGAATAAGTCCCAGCAACAAGAACAAGCACCATATTATTGCTTCCAATTTAGACCAGGCATTACTTTTTGCAACCCTAAAAGACCCCAAAACAAGCACAGGCTTTATTGATCGCTTTTTGGTTGCCTGCGAAATGTATCATCTTCCAGCCATTATTGTTTTTAATAAAAGTGATGTCTATCGGAAGAAAGAGTTGGATAAGTTTAAGGAGATAAAAGACACCTACGAAAAGATAGGTTACACTGTTAAGCTGGCAAGTGTGCAGCATAATGAGGGTATTGAAGAGATAAAATCATTACTTAAAGATAAAACGACCCTTCTTAGTGGGCATAGCGGCGTTGGTAAGTCTACTTTTATCAATGCTATCTTTCCTGAACTAAGTTTGAAAACACAAGAAGTAAGTGGATGGAGTGGCAAAGGTCTTCATACCACCACATTTGCCGAAATGTTTGACTTGTCGTTTGGAGGAAGAATTATTGATACGCCTGGTATCAGAGAATTAGGTTTAGCAGATGTGACCAAGCAAGAAATCAGTGGTTACTTTCCTGAGATGAGGGCCTTAATTAATGATTGTCAGTTCAATAATTGTATGCACTTGAATGAGCAGGAATGTGCTGTAAAATATGCCGTAAACGTCGGCAATGTATCGGTAGAAAGATACCTTAGCTATCTGAATATTGTTGATACCATCAAAGAAAATGACTGGGATTAATACGGATCTGGTTCTTTCTTTGCTAGCTTAGCATCTCTCTCTATTTGTTTTTCTAACAACAAATCCTCTGCTTTTTTCTTTCTTTCATCAATCCTTTTTTGTTTTCTCTCTGCTCGAGTCAGCTTAACAGGCTTATCCAATTCACCTGTTCTTATCCCCTTCTTTACAGATGTTTTCTTACCAGTTATAGGGTCACCTTTTTCGGTAGGGTGACTGTGTGCCTCCTCTCTATCTGCGTAGGAAAGTAATTTTTCTGCACCAAATGCTGCTGGGGGGCAACTACTACGTTTAGTAGAACCCTCATCAGTTGAATTTACGTTTGCCGGACAAGTTTGATCGGTGGTTTTATGCTTGAATATACCACAACTTGTCAAAACACCGCAAACCATCAATCCCAAAAGTATCTTTTTCATAAACAACAATTCTTTATTTTTCAACCTCATTGTATTCCTCAAACCAACTAGCATATTTTACATAGTTATTGGCAATTCTATCTATTTCACCGCTTATCTTCTCTGGCGATATATCCTTAACCTTTTTTGCTGGCACCCCTGCATAAATGCTTCCTGCCTCCACAATTGTTCCTTCCAATACTACAGCCCCAGCAGCCACAATGGAGTTGCTGTGCACCACACATCTATCCATCACAATTGCCCCCATCCCAATCAATACATTGTCTTCTATTGTACAACCATGTACCAGTGCATTGTGACCGATAGATACATTATTTCCAATGATTGTAGCGTTCTTTTGATAGGTGCAATGTATTACGGCGCCATCTTGCACATTTACTTTGTTGCCCATCACAATGCTGTTAACATCGCCCCTTATTACTGCATTAAACCAAACGCTACCCTCATTTCCCATTACTACATCCCCAACAATAGTTGCGTTTGGAGCAACAAAACAATCTGCACCAAACCTAGGTGTCTTTCCAAGAACTGAAAGTATAAACGCCATTTATAGTAGTATTATTGTCTAATTTTTATTCCATCTGAAATTTGCAATTGCTTTCTTTTAATCAAATATTCTTCTTTGCTGAGTGGTCCCGTTACCCCATCGTACCTTTTCTCGATAATCCAATATTGATCTGTGGGGGATGCTTGTTTTATCCACAGTGGATTTTCTTCAAAGATGGCTCTTGCCCTATCACTAACCTTTCTGTGTATCAAAATGAATTCTCCATCGGCATCAAAATCAACTATCTGTCCCAAAACAATATCATCAAAGCGATCATTTATTCCATGTACCAATTTGATTGATGCAGAATCATCTGCTAAACCCATAAAATAATAGTCACTACCAAGGGGCTTTTTGTAGGGGTCGTGGCAACTAGCCAAAACGGCAACAAAAACAATCAGTATGCTATGATATAAAATCTTCTTCATCGGTAATAATCTCCTATTATTTTTATGGTTGCGTTATTTGTATGCCAATCATCTTGTACGCCCGTAAAAATAGACACTGATTTTAGAATGCAGTATTTTAATTTAAAAATAAGTATTCACTATTGATTTTACATCCATTCAATCAATATTATCAGACTCATTTCACTTTATTTATTTTGGCATAATGAATACCGATATCTAATCAACTTCATACTTTGAAAAACAGGGTTTTATTAATGAAGGCCATTAAAGAAAACTAATTCTTACAAATTAGTTGCTCCATTGCGTTTGTTCCTATACTTTTACGCCTGTCGTAATTAGGCATAATTGTATTTACTCATCAATTATAATTCATAACTAAAAAGTGTCTCTAAAAGTTTATAACACCTTATCTCGCAAGAAAGAAGAATTTAAAAGTATCACAGAAGGTCACGTAGGTATGTATGTCTGTGGCCCAACGGTAAGTGGCGAGAGTCATCTGGGGCATGCAAGGCCTTATGTAACATTCGACGTCATTCATCGGTATCTAAAGCATCTGGGTTACAAGGTTCGTTATGTGCGGAATATCACCGATGCAGGACATTTTGAGGAAGAAGGAAGAGAAGCAGAAGATAAAATAGCCAAGAAAGCATTGTTGGAACGATTGGAACCTATGGAACTGGTACAGAAATATACCAACCTGTTTCATTGGGCAATGAACGAGTTTAATACCCTTCCTCCAAGTATAGAACCAACTGCAACAGGGCATATAATAGAGCAAATTGTAATGATTGAAAAGATTATTAGGGATGGCTATGCTTATGTTGCTAATGGATCTGTTTATTTTGATGTAGAGAAATATAACACCGATTTCAGTAAGGTCGGAATGCCTTATGGAATGCTGAGTGGACGTAACCTAGAAGATCAGTTGGAGACTACCAGGGAGCTAGATAACCAAGATGAGAAGCGCAATACTGCCGACTTTGCCTTGTGGAAGAATGCACCGCCCGAACACATTATGCGTTGGCCTAGTCCATGGGGTGAAGGGTTTCCTGGTTGGCATATTGAGTGCAGTGCCATGAGCAATAAGTACTTGGGCGATCAGTTTGATATACATGGTGGTGGCATGGATTTACAGTTTCCACATCATGAGTGTGAGATTGCACAGAGTGCTGTATTTAACCATAAAACAATGGCTAAATACTGGATTCATAACAACATGATTACCATCAACGGAAGAAAGATGGGTAAAAGCTATAACAACGTAATTAAGTTGAGTGAAATGTTTACGGGTGAACATCCTTTATTGGATCAGCCTTATCACCCCATGACCATTCGTTTCTTTATTCTTCAAAGCCATTATCGTAGTACATTAGACTTTGGTAATGAAGCCTTGAAAGGATCAGAAAAAGCCTTCAAGAGATTGTGGGAAGCATACCAGGTGCTAAACGGTTTACCATCTACCGTTGACAGTCAACCGCTTGGATCATCAGTGAACGGTGAACGGTCAACAGAAGACGATTTGGACGAAAAGATAAACACCCTACTCAATGAGTTTGATGAGTTTATGAATGATGATTTTAATACGGCCAAAGTAATTGCCAATATGTTTGAATTGGCTCCCATCATCAATGGAATAAAAGATAAGCATATTCCATTAGAGGCTCTAAAACCAGGCACACTTTCTTTGCTGAAAAGTAAAATGAAAGTATATGTGGAAGATATTTTTGGACTAAAACAAGAAAAGGAAGGCGGTGATAAACTAGAAAATGTTCTACAATTACTAATGTCTTTACGCAAAGAAGCAAAAGCTAAGAAAGACTTCGTTACGAGCGACAAAATCCGTAATGAATTACTTGCCCTTGGCGTTCAATTAAAAGATGAAAAAGATGGCGGTATGAGCTATTCAATTCAATAGCACTTTAATAGCAGATAATAAGACCTTGGAGTGTATAAGTCCCGAGGTCTTATTATGTTTTTTAATGTTACAATTATAACAATCAAGTCACCTACTAAAAATAATACTGATGAAGCTTTGCTGGTTTATTAAAGCCTCACTTATTTCCCTAAACTTCCTTAAAGTTAATACTATGAAATGGAATAATTCATTTGTCTTGTTAGCATTGGTAATAAGCCTGTCAGCATGCAATCAACTCCATGAAGATTCTAATGTACATGAGTCCACTACTTTTATTACCAATGATACAATCCCCGAAATGAGGAGCAAAGTAAATCCTCTGCCAGTAGCAACTTATTCTAAGCCGGTAAATGATCCACTAAACGACTGGAAATTTGCCGTATCTGTTTCAGAAACCAAGTATAGATTCAACTATGTTCTCCGGATGCAATACAAAGAAATGGATGAAAGCGATACGCTACGGATACCCAACTTTGGTACCGAGCCAGTTGTGGAGATACACAAAGGGGAGAATGATTATAGCTGTATAGTTGGTTTCCTGGATAAGAAAAAGGAGTTTAAAGAATATAAAAAGGTAGCCATAAAGGGTCAGCAGATGACTTATACAACTCTTAAAAGGTACTTTGTTGGGGTATATAGGAATGTAATCCAATAAATTTTCTGCTACTAAACCACCCTTTCTCCCAAACTTTGCCGCTCAAACAAAATAATAGTAGTGGCATATCAAAAATTCAGGGGAGATTATTTGTTTACTGGTACCACGTTGCTAGATAATAAACACGTACTGGTTACAAATGAACAGGGTGTAGTAAAAGATATTGCGCCAATAGCTGAGGCAGGCGAAGGTATCCAAACCTTTGAAGGTATCCTTAGCCCCGGATTTATCAATTGCCATTGCCACCTTGAGTTGAGTCACATGAAGGGTTTGATTCCCGAGCATACCGGGCTTGTTCCCTTTATTCTTTCCATACTCAAACAACGCCATGCCACAGAAGACGAAATATTTGCGGCCATACAGCAAGCAGATGAAGCCATGTTTCAAGAAGGTATTGTTGCGGTAGGAGACATCAGTAACAATGCCCTTTCTTTCGCTCAAAAGCAAAACAGCAAATTACAATATCATAACTTTATTGAGGTAAGTGGCTTCTCTCCTGCTATTGCACAGCCCCGTTTCGAGGTAGCTTTGGAGGTTTATAATACTTTCAAGACTCATTTTCCCAATCATACCTCATTAGTTCCGCATGCGCCCTATTCGGTTTCCACAAACTTGTTTGGTTTGATTGATGCACTCGATAGCAACACCCTTTCTTCCATCCATAACCAAGAAACACCCGATGAAAATGAATTCTTCTTTACAGGCGATGGCTCCTTCAATTTGTTGTATGAAACCATTGGGGTAGATATAAAACAATTCTTTCAGCCTTCTGGCAAAACAAGTCTGCAAACCATTCTGCCACTTATCAGCAAGCCCAAAAAGTTGTTGTTGGTGCATGATACCTTCACTTCTCAGGGCGATATAGACCTATTAAAAGCCACTCCGTCTTCCATTCAGCAGACTATCTTTTGCCTTTGTGTAAATGCCAACTTGTATATAGAAAATAAGTTGCCTCCTATTGATTTATTCCTTCAGAATAATTGCGAAATAGTGTTGGGTACTGATAGCCTGGCGAGCAATCATCAGTTGAGTATCTCGTCGGAGATACTAACAATTACGCAAAATTTTCCGCATATCCCTTTGCAAACTATCCTTCAATGGGCAACTAGCAATGGTGCCAATGCATTAGGTATGGACAATCAGTTAGGCAGTTTTATATTTGGTAAAAAGCCCGGCATTGTCAACATTACTAACCTAAATAAGCAAGGAAACCTCACCACAGAAAGCAACGCAGTTAGAATTCTTTAAACTCAAAAGTTATCATTCATAACTCATCACTAACTAAGTATTTCCTGCAACACCGTCAACGTCTTTAGGGTGCCGAAGTCGGTGATATGTAGCGAAAGGTATTGCCCAAAAGCATCCAATAGTTTCCGTCTTGTCAATCGGTTTAGCTTTATGTTCTCTAGGTCGCTGTACAACAAAATCGAATTCAGTTGAGAGGCAACCATTGCCAGTTCATCCGAGAGATAATAGGGGTGAGTAGGTGTTTCTGAGACAAAGTATCCTTCCGATAAATCGAGTATGGGTGTTTCTTCACTATAAACGCCCTGTATCTGAAACCCCAATTGCATCCCAAGGTGCAACATAAAGTATAAAGGCAGATTCGCCGTAAGGGTATCGGTACCTTTATCTAGTTGTTGCAGGGTATTTTCTATCAGATAAAAAAGGTCGGGGTTCGTTTCCGGTTCTTTCAGGGTATGTTGTAACACTTCCACCATATACATCGCCACACAGTTTTTAACCACGTCGAACAATACGGTCTGGTACGGATAAGCCCAGTTATATTCCTTAATAAATTGCAGGTTCTTCTGTTCATTATGGTAAACAGTCATATCCAATATGGCCGCCGCCTGAAAGTAAGCCGCCTTACCTTGCGTTTTCTTCGTTCCCTGTCTAGCACCCTTCACAATATAACTCTGCACCCCAAAAAGTTCGGTATAAACGGTTGTAACGATGCTGGATTCACCGTATTTAACCGTCCGTAAAACAATTCCTTTGGTATTGTGAAGCAGCACTTTATCTAGTTATGAGTTATGAAATATGCGTTATTTTAGGGCGTGCCCCGAGGCGGGTCGGGCTTTTCGTTCCAATCTTTTTGCCAAGCAGCAAAAAGGATTTCTACTGCAATCCCTCACGTGGATTCACTACGGTCCACAACCTTTTGAAGGTTGTGGACCGGTTGTTTTTTAGTCAATAAAAACATCCTCTAAGTCTTTTATTGATCTGTTGCACTCTTGATTAAAGAAAAAAATAGTCATTCCTAAGTAAAGTCCAATCATTATGAGAATACTGAAGTCGGAGTCAGAATTCTTTATCATAGAATAAAAAGCAATCCCGGCAATCAAAAGTAAAAACACCACATTGATAAAATGAACTCTCATTTTAAGTTCAATAATCCTTTCAGAAAAATTATCAATAATGGTTCCCCGTATGATTGGTAAGAATGAATTCATCCCAATTACTATTCTGTGAATTCTAAATTGTCTGCTTTCTATTCGGCCAATATATTTTTTAGATTGGTCTGGGTTACTATAAGCAAAAGGATTTTTCTTTATATCTACAATATCTACCATTTCTGAAAGTCTGCTAACAAGTTCAGTCTCAGTCAAACTTGAAACGATAATTATTTTTCTGAAGAGCAATAAGTTCATTTTTTCAATATTAATGTCATAAAGTGTATCGATGATTTGGTAACTAAAGCGGTTACTAGCTAATAAGTAGGTTTGGTTTTTCCTAACTAATTTTCATTCTATCCCCTCACAAATATATACTATCCTTTCATGCGGAATGCAAACGGTCAACAACCTTTTGAAGGTTGTTGACCGTTTGTTATATTTCAACGTCTTTTCGACGAAGGAGAAATCTCATTCTTTTTCGGTTAGATATCTCCTGCGTCGATAGGTCGGATCACAGGGTTTGGGGATGTTTTATGCAAGAATTGTCAACTTTTAAAAAGTTGACAATTCTAATCTCAATAATTAAATCCCCCACTATCCAAACTTATCGCTACCTCTGTGACTCGATAGCGAGGAACCGTTACTAAAAAGCGCTCCCCTACCGATTGCGAAACCCAATGACAGTATCACTTTCACCAGCTTCTTAAAATATCATGGGGGCTGTTTTGTATCATCATATACTATTGCTTTAGGCAACTTTCTAAAGCTTTTATGAGTTACAATTAGCTGTTCTGGGTGGACAGTTAATCACTCTGGGTAGACAATTAGACTTTTTGGGTAGACAATCAAAGCTTGCGGGTAGACAGTTAAACCTTCCGGGTGGACAGTTAATCACTCTGGGTAGACAATTAAACCTTCTGGGTAGACAGTTGAACCTTGCGGGTAGACAATTAAAAATTAATTACAACATTTCTTTTCATTTAAAATTACAAATTATGTCACATAATGATGATTGGGTTCCTCCGGGAATTACAGATTTTAAAATTTTTGGAGACAATTTTTGCGTGGAAGTAGCCGCAAACAAAACAGGTTGGGGATTGAATTTGACAGATGCCACGGCATTGGTGGGCGAGCAAACTATTTTTAATACCGACTACGCCATCTCGTCGGTGAAAGCTAGCCGCACCCCGCTTGATGTGCAGGCTACCTCAGATGCCCGTGTGCCCTACGAAGCGAGAATAAGGAAAATGGGAATGGCGATGAAAACAAATACTTTGATGACCGATGTAAACCGTACTGCATGTGGGGTGCACAACGATAGCGACTCGCACACGCTGTCGCCTGTTGCCATTGTTGCGCCCTCGGTGCAATATGAGAGGTCGGGAAATTTGGGTGGCACCATGGTTTTTGGTACTCCCGTTGGCGGCGAACCTGCCGGCCAGGATGGGATTACGGTAACCTTTGGTTTTTATGCTATTGGCACAACGCCTCCCAAGGAAGCCGATTGCACGCAGACCATCATGTACAAAACAAATAGTGGCCATGTAGTTTTTTCGGACACCCATTTTGGGATGGCTTTTATTGCCTTCGCCCGTTACTTCAACACCCGTGCTGTATTGGGCACAGTGGCAACTAAGTTTGATGGAATAGTATCGTAGATAATAGATGATAGATAGTAGATAGTAGATAATAATTAATAGTTCTTAAAAAGGAAAGCCCTTGGAGTTGATACTTCAGGGGCTTCTCTTATTACCACCTACTATCTAATAACTGCTATCTAATATCTATCATCTACTATCTATCATCTAATAACTACTATCTAATAAAAAAAGCCCATGAAACAATTGCTTCACAGACCTTAGGGGTTTAGGGTATTCTCTTGAAAAGTGAATGAGGTAATTATTATGGAACTAATTTTTTCCTGGCATCCAATTCTTGTTTTATTTCTCTTGCTTTTTCTTCTGTCAAATCATAATTCCGCATTACCCACATCGCTATCAACGTTCCTAGAATAGGAATTCCAGAGAAAAATAGTCTTAACCCAGTAACTGCTCCTTCTGTTTGTACGGGCAAATTAGGATTGAAACCTACTAACGACATAATGACTCCTGTAAGTAGTCCGGCTATTGCAAAACCAAACTTTACCATCCACCAATAGATGGCACCAAAGATTCCTTCGCGGCGTTTGTTTGAGTTTAATTCGTCCATATCGCAAACATCCGCCGTCATAGACATCATCAACGTAAACAAACTGCCAATACCAAAGGAAAAGAAGGGCAAGGCAAACAAAAACATAAAGGGTTTGCCGGGAATAAACAAAAACCATAGTAAGATATAACCAAAAATAGATACCCCTTGTGAAGCTAAAAAGGCATTCTTTTTACCCATTGCTTTGGATAATCGCGCCACAATAGGTATTACTACAAAGGTGGTAGACAACGCACCCACACATCCAAAAAGTGTTGGCCAAATACCCGCAGCACCCGTATTTCCATTGAAAAGATAATACACTACAATGAAGAAAGTAAAGCCGGCAACCGTATTAAAGGCATTGAAAATTAAAAAAGTAGCAATACAAAGTTTCGTAAAAGGCTTATTACTAAAGGCTTCTTTGAAACTTTTAAAAATTTCTTTCAAGCTGCCGCCAATTGTACCAAAAGTGAGGGGAGAAAAAGTTACTTCCTCTTTGGTAGACTTACTATTAATGAAAACAGCAGGCATCATTGCCAATATCATACAAACAATACCCACCCAAACTGCCAATGTTCTTGTTGCCGTATCTGCATTAGGAAACCATTTTGGGTCGTACATAATAACCCAAAACCAAGGGGCAATTACCCAAGCCCATTGTCCAATCCATTGCGAAATAGCCATGATGCTTGTACGTTCATGAAAGTCGTCGCTCATTTCGTAACCCATCGCCACGTAGGGAACACTAAAAATGGATAGCCCCAGATAGAAGATAAACGACCATAAAAGGAAGTAGATGAAATTATATTGAACCCCATTTTCTCTGTACAGCTGCCACATTGCAACAAAAGAAAGTCCCATAATAATTGCCCCAATAAAAACATAATGCCTTCGCCGTCCCCACTTAGATCTTGTATTATCTGAGATGAATCCCATGATTGGGTCGATAAAGGCATCAAATATTCTGGGCAAGAAGAATAAAATACCCCACATCCATGCAGGAAATTTTAAATCTTGTACCAACACAACCATGAAAATACCCAAGGCAGCGGGAAACATCTGGTTGGCAAGCATGCCTAATCCAAATGCAATTTTTTGTCCCATAGGAACCACTTTTGCTGTGTTTGAAATTTCGTTTGACATTTTTTTAAGTGTTTAAACCGTACAACTATTACAATTTTAGAACAACTGTTTGTAATGCATTTGCGTCAATTGAGATATTTTTTGAATGACCATTCAATTTAATCTTCAGCGATTGAACTTTATCAGTTGGATTAAAAATGACGACTGCAAAAGAGCCATCCAGATTCTTTACAGCAGTTGCCATCAGCTCCTGATTATTGATAACACAACCAATTTTTACTGCACCCGGACGGATGAATTTGCTGAAATGTGCCATTGTATAATACAACGGAGTGTAATAAACTTCATCATTTGCTGTATCCACCAGTATAGGCGCCGCACACCAGTTCTTAGCCCAATTAGGACCGCCTTGTTTATCCAGAACCATATTCCAATCGATCCAACCATCAACATAGTTATTCAGACAACCAATAATATCCCGGGCATATCTAAAAACAGGAACATACTCAGGATGAAGGTATTTTTCTTTTTCGGGAGCCCAAGTCCAACCCCAATCCCTTGCTTGCTTACTCCAAAACCATTTATCATTCTTCCATTCAGGTTTTTGCGAGTCGATGCAAGCCTCGGTATTAATTAAATATTTACCCTTCGAAATCTGATGCGTGTACTGTAGGGATTGAGGAAAATAATCGTAAGTGCTGTTGTACCAATGCACGGCAGTGCCTCCAAAATATTTAGAAGTAAGACTATCTGCAAACATTGTTTTCGCCCAGTTCGTAAGGTCTTCACCACGATTTTGGTCGTACCCTAAGATTTTAATAGCCGACAAACCCTCTTTTGCAAGATGAGGCCCTAAATAATCATGAACAAAGTCAGTCATTTCTTGGGGGGTATAAATCATACTCTCCCAATTGTTCCCACTTCCTAATGGTTCATTTTCTACGGTAACGCCCCAGATATTAATCCCTTCCTTTTTATAGGCTTGTATATATTTTGAAAAATAGAGTGCCCAAGTTTCCCTGTATTCGGGCAATAGTTTTCCACCCCGCCAATCATTATTGTCTTTCATCCAAGGCGGTGCAGTCCAAGGGGAGGAAATAATTTTAAACCCATTTTTAGAAAAGCTTTGTGCCTGTTTTATCATGGGAATCAAGTAAGTCTTGTCGTGGTCAATGCTGAAATGTTCTAGTTTATTGTCGTTAGCAACAGTTGAATAGGCATAATTACTCAATGAAAAATCACAGGAATTGATATGTGTTCTTGTTAAAGAATAATTTGCGCCATCCTCGGAAAAATAAGCTTCAAGGACTTTTTCTCTATTCTTTAAACTTAGCTTCGTTAACAAAAAAGCAGATGATTCTGTGAAGGCTCCCCCAAAACCTGTTATCGTCTGAAACTTTTCTGATGGATTAATATCAACCTCAACAGGTATTTTACTATCAATAAATTGGGTAACCTTTTTTAATGAATTGCCATTTGCAGATGTTTCATAAACTTCTACCTTTAGCTGTGCCATTGCCTGATTATTAATAAGCACAAATACCATCATAATTGCTATTATGAAGAATGTGTACCTATTAATTAACCTTTTAAACAACATCATTATCCTCAATTTTTTAAACTACTTGTAGGTGTTTTTACATCTAACCACAGTGCTTTTTCATTGCCATTGTACGTTTTTAAAATGGGTTTGCCATTTCTGGTAAGTCCTTTAAAAACGCCTTTATCAACAGCATCCCAGAGCATATATTTTGCTTGAGATTGCATATTGATTAATCCAAAATGATTTTCAGATCCTAATGGATTATTACTATTTTTCCAGTTTTCATCAAAAGCCTCGAAGTAGAAGCAGGTAATACCAGCCTTGTTAGTCCAATCTCTCATCAATTGATAATATTTCGCGGACTTGTATTCGTCCGTAGCTTTAGAACCATCACTACCATATTGTTCATTGGAGATGGTTGCCCACCCTGTTTCACCAATATGAACAGGTTTGTTGACGCCAATAGATTTCATATAACTCACAACACTATTGTATTGAGTTGTTGCATAATCAACTGCTCTTTTCATGGCAGCATCTATCTTTTCTTTCTCTGTTAATCCTTGTTCAGATTCTTTTATGCCCCAAAAAGCAGGATTATAATGGGTATCGTGCATAGGGTAGGTATGCATGGAAATGTAATCGATAGCTTTAATCAATTTATTCAGGTCTTCGGTATGGTATTCTTTAGCACCCCCACCCCAGGAGGCAAAATTGTCGGAAGAGGTTATCCAGACATCCTTTGGAAGCTGGTGCTGTGTTTTTAAATGCTGTAAGTAATTAACCCATTTTAGGATAATACTAGGATCTACATAATATGACCAAGCCCATTTTACCATCGCTTCATTACCCACGGAAATTATTTTTACGATGTCGGGATATTCATTTGCCAATCGTACAGCTTCAGTTATCTCTGTTGAATTACGCTCACTATCTTCATTACGAATATGGGTTTTATCTATCCAAGCGTTTTTACAATCAATCCAAGCACCAAGCATTACATACATTTCGAAAGAATTATCTTCTTTTTTCAACTCACTAATGGCTTTTAATAAGTTAGCCGCTTCTGTATGATGCACATTATAGGTTCTTATAAATTTAATGTGGACAGCCTTTAGAATCTTTAAATCCTCTTTTATTTCCGCAACGGTGGTCTCGGTGTCTCTTGTTTGAGTTCTGTAGCCCCCATAACAAATACCTTGATAATTGACATTACCCAATAGCTGCTGGGCAGTCATATTATTTGCATGTACTCCCGATTTTTTAAGAGGATTGCATGCAACAAGCAATAAAAGTGATATGGCAAGTAGTTTATTCATTTATTTCAAATGATCTTCAGTTAAAAAGACACTTATCTCAGCAACCGCATTCGTCCTTTGAAAGATTTGTTTACTTATTTCTTTGCTTAACGCTAATGTTTCCAATACTTCTGAAGTTCCATTTGCATATAACACCTCTATTCTGTTTGAATTTGAAAGCGTATAAGTTACCGGCACCTGACAAACAGTAAAAGCCAGACTGTTTTTCTGTAGAGGTAACGATTTTGAACTGCCATCTAACAAAACAAAAGACGCATGAACAGTAGTTTGCAAGAATTCGCTTTTATGAAGTAAATAGGGTTTGAAAACTATTCTACCTGACTGAATTTGCACCCCTAATTCGGCCATTCTTGTTAATATATCTTCCTTCACCTGACCAGTCATTCCTGGTTGTTGTGCACCTTTTCCCATCGGTGTATGAGAGTATGGGTCTGTAGGAAACGCCCCATAAACAGTTGGTGATTTATGAACGCCAATACCTTGGTTGATGTTATAAAAGTGTGTAGCTAATGCTTCTGTTATTTCTTTACTACTTTGTTGTTCAATAGCCTTATCACAATTTTCTTGAACAGCTAATAACAGCTTCGAAACCATGTGCCAATAAATAGAACCCAAGCCTTCATAGCCGAAGAATGTACCCGACCTACCGGTAAACTCTTTGTGGCAAAAGACTTCTTCAAATAGGTTAAGAATCAATCTTCTTTCCTTTTCAACTAGGTTATTGTACATATTATCTAACTGTTGTAGTGCTTTTTCTAGATCATTGGCATTTCTGAAATTGCCATTAAAATGCAATTCGCCAAGTATGTCCTTTTCTACAATCGTATTATTCCCATCTTCCAACAGTTGTTTTATTAATAAAGAACCTTCAGCTGATTCTTTTCTTATCGTATTCTTTTCTAGGAATTTAGGTAGGTTTTTGTTGGGATAAAGGATATAACTATTTTGATCCTGTCGATATAAAGCACTGTTTCTAAGCGCATCCAAAAGCTTTAAACTCTGTTCTGCTGTTAGAAACCCAGAACTTAAAACAGCCACTTGCCCTTCTAACATTTCACTTAAGTGAGATATCTGAACGGTGGCCTCTTCGTAAGAAATTAAATTATAGGTATGATACAAGCCATCGTTTCTTTTATTCGCATTAATAGAATGCTCCAAAAAAGCGCTAGACAATTCTACGAATTTCAATAATTGTGCAGCAGTCACCACTTTCTTTTGACCGCTGAGTCCATTTGCATAAATCTTATTTCTATAATTACTACCAGCCAAACCTAAGGCGTCTGTTATCCTCTTTCTATCTGTGTCGTTTATTTTAGTCCAAAGTGTGTGTTTGTAAGTTTTAAATGTACCCGAGACTTCTTCAAAGAAAGTAAAAAGCTCATCAGAAAAAGTGATTTCAGTAGCATCTGCATTCTCAAAAATGGGTTGGAAGAAATTTAGAAATCTTCTGAGGTAGTAGAGGGTAACCATCGAAAGTCCATTGCCTACCAACGCATTATTTGCATCATTCCACTCAGGCCTTTGTGTATTCATCCAGATACCACCCTCAGGCACAAAATTGGAAAGCTTTGAAAGCACAGTTGCAAATACCTTCTCACAAAAGCTAACCTGATATATATCGATATTAGCATTAGCCTTGGTAAGTAAAGCACCGTCAGCACCTAATCCTTTCATTCTTTCACGGATAGCAAGATCACCTTTATGGTCAAACAAAATGGTGTCTTTTGGATTGTGTACGATGTCCTTGTATGACTTTATCTTATACGGAACATTCGCATACACATAGTCATTCTTGCCTAAAAGTTGATGAATGTGCCCGGGACGATGTTTATCCAAAAATTCAAAAAACTTAAGCAGATATATTATTTGATGATCGCCCCAATATCCAATATACGACCACGGATTGTCGGGTTCAATTGTTTCCCAATCAAATCCACTTTTAGTAACTCTATAAGGATTGTAACCATCAAAAGTGGAAGCGTTTAGAAATTTGGCAATCATCCCCTCCATAAATTCTGGGTAGGAATGAGCAAGCGATTCCCAATTCTGAAAAATATCCCTCCAGTTCCCTTGATAATCTAAAATTTTAGACCCATCTATTTCACTTTTTGTATTGATGGAAAACTTGTTCCAAGGTCTGCTCGGGTCACCATGTCTTCGACTGAATTTTAGGGGCAGGTATTCCGTAGCTAACCGACTAAAATTGGAATCATTCAATTGATTAACCAATTCCAACAATGTATTAATGGAGAAAATTAATGGTAGTTGTTCAACAGCAGCTTGTACTTTTTCTAAGACTTGTTTATTCGCTTTTCGGAGATAATTACTAAAGTCCCAAAGCTCAATCTGGTAGTTATTATCAAAGATACCTCCCCTCATAATATTGAATAGAACATTATTAAAGTGGCGGGTATCTTTCAGTTTGTCGGTAGTGTAATGTAAACCATCTGCTGCTGCAACCAGCTTTATTAAGTTCTCGGTACCTAATTGTATATCAGCAGTTACTTTTTGCAATAGATCGGCATCATTCCGGATACTTTCAGAAAGCTGTACAATAGCAGCATGATCTTGATTTACATTAGCAACGATTGTCCATTCCTTATTTTCATTACTGCTAAGAGACAATTCACTTGCCACAAAATAAGCACCTGAACGCCCTTTACTATCTTCTTCTTGCTGAACGATTCCATTGATTCTGAAGTTTTTAAGCTGCGAGGAGGATAATAAATAAGTGGCATTGTCTAAACCGAGAGACCATGCAACATTTGCTTTCAAGGCTTCGCTTGGTTCTGCTTTATCTACAATTATGGCACTCAATGCTATAATTGCTACACCAGTTTCTGGAATTAACTCGGTGCGTTTATACGCATCTGCCAGATTACTATAGCTATTTTGCAAATCACTTCCTACACCATAGGGAAGCAAGTTTTGTAACCCATCTAATAATTTCACAGTCACTGTTGTGCCTGAAAGATTTGTTAGCTTACTTACCCGAACAAATCCATATTTATTACTCGAATTCCACTGATACTGAAAGGCGATTTCTAAATCATTATTAATCTCTTCAAATATTATTTTATTGCCAAATTGACTTTTGTAGAGGTTTCGGGTATAATTGAATTTACCAATACCACGTTCGGAGAAAGGTTCCCACAAATACTGTTTATTGTTTTTATCGACCCAAAATATTGTTTTGCTACCTGTATTTTCTACAGAATTGGTTATTTTGTCATCGGTATAATAAGGAAATAAGGCATGTTCTGCATCCTTTCTTCCTGCCGTAAGTGCTCCATTACTCGAAATGAACATCCAATGATTTGAATCGCTAACAATGCTCATAAAAAACGGCGGCATCTCGCTTACATTCGATATCTTAAAGAAAGTTTCTCCTGTAACGTCAATAGTATCAAGACAAATTGTTTCATTTCTCATATCTCATTATTTTTAATTCCTCTTATTTTTATTAAACCGACAACTACAATGTTTCACTGAATCATTTAATCAGTGCTTAATAATAGAACTTGCAAATTCCTTATTTAGCTTTTTTAAAGCATAATAAGCTTTTCTTGGATATAATTTATACACGCCATTTTTATTAGTAGCGCCTTTTGCACATATACCAAACCATTCCTCATTCATATTATTGATTCCCTTTTGGTAGTCATATTTATACCCCCCATTTGACCAAGAAGCAGTTGAGTCATGCTTTTCCAAGTTAATATCTTGACCACTCTTCCACCATCCGTCACTAAATTGAAAAGTAAACCCACCAATACAATTCTCTGCTTTGCCGCCACCTGCTGCATTTGCATATACCTCCTTCCAATTTTCAACCAAACATGTCGCTTGATCTTTTTGGTCTACCGATTTAGTGATTTCATTAAAAGCATCTGCGCCAAACTCTGTAAACATCACAGGCTTATTATAAGCAGTTTTAATTTTCTCGAAAGCATTACCAAATGAAATCCCTCTGTATATATTCACTCCAAATACATCTACATCTTTACATTCTTTTGCTATGATATCCAGATACATCAAATCACCGTTACAAATGGCAATCGGGTAATTGGCATCAATTGCTTTCATCGAAACTGCAGCCTCATTAAATAACTGATAAAGATGAATAGCGGCAATAGTTGATTTACGATTTTCTAAGGGTATATTCTCTGTTTCTGCTCCCTGCCAAAAAAGACCATAATTGTTTTCGTTACCCAAAAGAAACATCAAAAGACCCGGCGTATTTTTATATTTTATAACCATTGAATCTACTTCTTTCAAAAGCGTCTCTATTACCAATGGGGAGGAATAGTCGGTGTTTGCCTCCCATTTTCCATTGAGGGTTAGTCCATACCTGCCAAAAGTGTGGTTCAGAACTGTGTAAATTCCATAATTTTCATAGATATATTTGATCCATTCGGGAGGAATGACTGAATATTGACGAATGGTATTTACTCCCATATTCCTTAAAAGTGGCATTTCATAATCGAGCGCTTCTTTGATTGTTGCAGTAGGTTGTTGCCACAGACTATATTCATAATCTGTTCCAATAGGGTAATAATCCCAGTTCATGCCAGTAATAAAAAATGGTTTTCCATTAACTTCAAGTGTAAATCCATTAGTGGCTTCTTTAATGTTGACCTTAACTACTTGTGAGGAACAAAAGTTTGATATTAGCAACCAAAAAACAAAAAAGGGAAAGTACTTTCTCATACAGCGAGCTCTAATTCAACACAAACTAGTCTTTAAGTATTTACACGTTAACAACCACAGCCAACAAAAAGCAAACCCTTTTCCTAGATTAATAACTAAAAATTTTTCATTAATAAGTTTCTACAAGTTTGTATCTGTGATAAACATTCTACTCCTGTTTTCTAAACAGAACAATTTTCACATTCTAGTATTTTATTGAAAAACCCTAACATAATCAACAAACATCCTTTGTGGAAATGCAGACGATTGAACTGTACCAGGGAAATTTCCACCAACTGCAACATTGAAAATAAAGAACTGAGCCGCATTAAATGGCCAAGTGCCGTTGGTAACATCAGCACTAGTTCCTGTAGCATAGGGAGTATTATCTACGAGGAATTGAACAGAGTTTTGTTTCCAAATCAAACTAAACACATGGAACTTTTGAGAGAAGTCTCCAGGTGTAGTAGTATATTGATTTGTGATAGTTCCCTCAGAATTATCATTGTTATGCCAGTGAAGAGAACCAAATATTTCCGCTGAACTAATTCCACCTTTCAATTCCATTATATCTGTTTCCCCGCAGAGAGGCCATCCTGCTGTTGTATAATTGGATCCCAACATCCACAAAGCTGGCCAAGCACCGGAACCAACAGGAAGTTTTGCTCTTATGTCAATTCTGCCATATTGAAACTGCTGTTTGTTCATTGTATTGATACGAGCAGAAGTATAACTATTCCCTGCAAATACTTCATTCCTTGCCTCAATAACCAAACAACCACTAGTTAAAAAGGAATTGTTTGAACTATTTGTATAGTACTCAAGTTCATTATTACCCCAACCGTTGCCACCAATCTCATAATTCCAGTTATTTGTGTTCAGGGTTTTTCCGCTAAATTCATCGCTCCAAGCCAATGTGTAGCCAGGATAGCTTTTGGGACTAGAAAAACCTCCAGTTGTACTAGATGTATCTATTGGCATATAGGTTCCATTACATTGAATGGTACCTATTGCAGAATCTGATCCACTTATTGTTGCATTAGTAGGATTAGAAAAAGCAACGTAAAAAGTAAGATTATTTTTTCTAGTGCTATCAGCTAAAACACTTACATCGACGTAACCAGTTGATTGTCCAGAAGCAATAGTTAAAATTCCTGAATTAGGGATAAAATCCTGATTAGCAATTGCAGTTCCCGAAACTGTAGTATAGGCAACCGAAATATCATTTGTGCAAACTGTACTAAGAGATACAAAAAATCTAAAATTAACACTAGAGGTGCCATTATAATTTCTCGCCGCCGATACATTATTTGTACTTAATGTGGGCAAATTAACTTGACTACCTCCGCCACCACTCGATTTTGAACATCCCATTGCAAGCAACAATGACAAAAACAAGAGACCTAAAAACCTTTTCATCTTAACCCTTTTTATTTTGAAATAATTAATTCCTGTTAATTTGTTGAAACTAAATAAAATGTCCACCATTCATTACTTGTTTTAACAGTGTTTATGGCAAGTTCCATGTGACCTATTCCGTTGTTATCTGTTGTCATTGAAATAACATCATAAGTAACCGAGGGGACTGTGGGAACAGTAGTTTCAACTGTATTAGTTACTTTGGGCAACGCTAAATGAGCCCCTAGCCCAACCAATTGAATCTGACCTAATCCGGCTTTACCTGCATTTGGAATAAAGTTATAATTAAATGTACCAGACTGCCATAAAGCACATGTAGGAAACATTTGTGCATCTGGTAGTGAAGTGTATTGAGTACCACTTAAATAATTATCACTAAAGAAAGTGCCATTATCATTAAAGCCATAAGTTCCTGCTGCATTAAAATAGAAAGTATATGTATCATCAAAGTCACCAGACCTAGCACCGGCAGGATCTGTTGCAGCATTACCCCACCATGCACCATCACCAGGACCAGAAGGTCCAACTTCCAACGCATGGGCAATAGGCGCAAGCTTCCATGAACGAGATGTACAACCTGCAATAAAATTAAGAGGAAGCCCAGAAGTACAAGCATTAGGGTCGTTTTGGCTTACTACAATTGTCTTAGTAATAGAATCAATACCACCTTGTGCTGCTGCGTACAAGGTTACGGTATAAGTACCCGCAAAGGTAAAATGCAAACTATCCGTATTACCTGAAGCTAATTTGCCTCCACTTGCACTTGTTGTCCAATAAGCCATACAAGGGGTAGAGGTAGTATTCATAACTAAAAAGTGGTTACCGTCAATACTATCTATTGAAAAACTCGGTTTAGGCAAAGCGCCTAATCCTGGTGTAGATACTGTGGGTTTACAAGCATTTATAATTGTGACAACCACAAAAGCAATTAAAGCAACCATTAGCAAAACCCTTCTTTGATTAAAATATTTCATATAAAAAAGTATTAAGAATAAAAAATTAAATAGTTTGAAATTAATTATAACCAGGATTCTGTACCAACTTAGTATTATTAAGTTCGTCTAAAGGAATGGGCAAAATTTCATTTATACCAGCCTTAAATCCTTTAAATGCTAATACAGATGGAGCCTGTCCAGTACGAACTAGATCGAACCATCTATGTCCTTCGGTTGCTAATTCTAATTCTCTTTCTGCATATATGTTAGCTAATGTTGCTGGAATAGAAGGTAAACCTACTCTTGCACGAACTTGATCCAGGTAATTTTGCGCTGTTGCTACATTTCCACCGCCACGTACAATAGCTTCAGCTTCCATTAAATAGGTATCAGCCAAACGTATCTCGATATAATCGTTGGTAAAGTTTAATGCCTGATTACCAGTAGTGGAAGCATATTGTGCCAATGGTACGTACTTAGCTATAAAAAAACCCGTATTTTGGTAACCTGGTAAATAGCTTGTTCCATTCGCTTTAGTCAAGCTATCAATATTTAAAATAGTGAACGGATACCTCGGATCGTTTTTCATAAACTGTTGAAAAGCTGGGATGATTGGATTAAAGCTCCAACCTGCAGAATAGTAGGTAGAACCTGTGTAAGTTCTTGGTCCTACCATTTGTACATAAATGTTACCGGTTACTCCTTGAAGATTACTCCAGTCATTCCCTACATTGAAAGAATGGGTAATCTCGAATATTGATTCGCTATTAAATTTATTTGCAGGATCAAAAATGCTAGCAAAGTTCGATTGTAATTGATAGATTCCAGAGCTATTAACCTTATCAAACCAATTAGCAGCCTCTTGCATTCTCGAAGTGTTGTTTTGAAAAAGAATAACTTTACCTAGCAAAGCCATTGCGGCACCACTTGTTACTCTACCATAATCGGAAGATTGAATGATTGCAGGTAAAGCAGGAATTGCTTCGTTTAAATCTTTTTCTATCTGAGAATAAACATCAGCAGGTTTAGATTGAGTAATAGAAAAAGCTTCTGCAATTGGTATTGGCGTTGTAGTTAACGGTACATTTTTAAATAGAGTAACTAAATCAAAATAATAATACGCCCTTAACCACTTCATTTCTGCAATATATCTGTTCTTGTTCGCAGTTGTAAGTCCCGGTATTAAAGAGCCATTCAACACTTGCAACATGAGGTTTGCCCTGTATATACCAGTATAGTTTCTATCGAATAGAACACCCTGTGGACCAAGTGCGCTACTTAAGGAATAGGTATTACAAGCTTGTAAACCAGGAACATCGGTAGCACCCCCGCCACCTGCATAACATTCATCCCCAAGTGTATTGGCTACAATCTGCTTATCTACATATTCGTCGGTGTATGAATTTACGTACTGCCAGCCTAAGGGGTTATAAGCAGCTATGACACCAGTAAAAACCTGATCTGAGGTTTGATAATAATTAGACTGTAAGAATTCACCCGCAGGTGTTGTCTCTAGAAAACTCTTTTTACAAGAGACCAAGGACTGTATTATAACAGCCATAAGAAAGTATATGATTATCTTCTTTTTCATTTTATTGAGTGTTTTAAGATTAAAGAGTAATGTTAATTCCTGCCAAGAAAGAACGTGCCTGAGGATAAATACCCCTATCTATACCATAGCTACCGCCACCAATTTCTGGATCAAAACCATCATACTTAGTAAGCGTCAACAAGTTGTTGCTGCTTATGTAGATACGAGCAGGTTTTTGTAATCCAATCTTTTGAGAAAAAGACTTTGGCACGGTGTAACCCAGTTGCAACGTCTTGATTCTTAGGTAGGCACCACTTTCCAAATGAAAATTAGAAGGATTTGTAAAATTACCGTTAGGGTCACCATCCACTAACCTAGGATAATCATTAGATGTTCCAGCACCAATCCAACGACTCAATGCCTTAATATCATAGTTTGAACCAGAAATATCTAACCTCCGCAATCCTTGAAATATTTGATTGCCTGTAACTCCTTGTGCAAATAATAAGATATCGAATCCTCTCCAATTAGCTGTAGCCGTAAAGCCAAAAGACCAGTGTGGTGTAGGATCACCAATATAAGTCCTATCGCTGCTGCCAATTACACTGTCGTTACTTAAATGTGCATATTTAAAGTCACCTGGTTTAGCATTGGGTTGCAACTTCTCACCATTTGCACCTACATAGTTATTTATTTCCTGTTGCGTTTGGAATATGCCAAGCGTTTTGAATCCGTAAAAAGCCCCCAAAGGATGACCCACTGCCGTCCTGCTTAACTCATAATTGCTGGCTTGAAAACCTGCCCCAACAAGGTAAGGATTTGTACCAATATTGGTAATCTCATTCTTTATATAGGAAAGATTTCCTTTTAAACTAAAGTTTACTTCACCTAGTTTCTTAGTGTACCCAACTTCCAACTCTATCCCCTTATTCTCCAGACTAGCAATGTTGCCAATTGGTTGTCCCGTATTTCCAAAATAGCCAGGTAGGTTTAGATTTAGCAACATACCTGTAGTTTTCTTGTCGTAAACATCAAAAATTACATTGAAGTTTTTAAACACTACCGCGTCAATACCAAAATCTGCTTGAGAGGTTTGTTCCCAATGCAAGTCTTGATTTTCAGGCGCATTAGGAGAATAACCTACAAGTTGACCAGGTGCCGTACCAATAGTGTAATTTCTTACACCACCACCACTAACTGTTGACTCATAAGCAAAAGGCCCAATATTATCATTACCATTTACACCATAAGAAGCCCTAACCTTAAGAAAGTTAACCACATCATTCTTACTCCAGAAATTTTCTTTGGTTGGTACCCAACCTAAAGAAACTGATGGGAATGTTCCATACTTTTTATCTTCACCAAAATGGCTCGAACCATCTCTTCTTACTATTGCTGTTAATAAATATCTTCCATTATAATCATAAGTAACTCTTCCAAAAAAAGAACTAAGGGTATACGGCTGATATTCATATCCACCGCCAATTCTGTTAGCTGTTGGAACACTAAAGTTCATAGAAGCTTGCTGGAATGTAGTTACTGGTAAGCCGAAATAAGTTGCATTAGCATCGGAGCCTGTTGCTTGTTGTGCACCTGTGCCACCTAACAAAGTAAAGTTGTGTAACCCAATACTTTTAGAATAAGATATAGTATTATCCCAGTTCC
Organism: uncultured Chitinophagaceae bacterium; assembly: GCA_903895845.1. Lineage (GTDB taxonomy): Bacteria > Bacteroidota > Bacteroidia > Chitinophagales > Chitinophagaceae > Parasediminibacterium. Next base: position 10,282 of record CAITVK010000055.1, on the reverse strand, counting down.
AGTTCAGGTTCTTTGTGTTGTCACGATAGAAAGAATTCTCTGCTAAGTTATTTACTGTAGGACTCAAGTAATATACAGGTTCAAAACTTTCAGAACCAAAGAAGCCCATTTTAGCCCCCATGTTACTTCTTATTTTTAAACCCTTGATTGGTTCAATCTCTAGGTAAACATTACCTACAAAATTATCAGACCAACCATAGTTACCCTGCACTGTTTGTATGTAGGCAAGCGGATTTGTCATTTCTTGACCAACATATTGTGAAATGCCATAAGGATGGCCGTTTGCATCCTTAATTAACGGAAGGGAATCGATATTGTAAGGACTAGTTGCTAAAGTTGCAGCATCCGTGACAACTGCTCTTGTGATAGGGTCTAGATTGATAGCAGAACTCAGTGGCCCCCCATACTCACTGTTGGTATTTAAACTCCCTTGACTCTTAATGTGGGCATAAGATATGTCATTTCCGAAGGTTACCCAATTATTCAATTTCTCTTTAGAGTTAAAAGAGGCCGTAAATCTTTTGTAGTCTGATATAGAAGTAGCAACAATACCCTGCTGCTCAAAATAACCCATCGAGCCATAATATGTAGCCTTTTCATTACCGCCGCTTACACTAAATTGATGGTTCTGAATCTTGGCATTATTATTAAAAACTAAGCTCTGCCAATCGGTTCCTGCACCCAAACTTTTAGGGTTTGAGAATACAAGACCACCACCAGCAGCTAAAGAAGACTCATTTCGAAGGGTAGCATATTGAGTGGCATTCAGTAAACTTAACTTATGAGCAGGAGCTTGCGAACCAAAGTAACCGGAATAATTAATTTGAGCATCACCCGCTCTACCTTTTTTTGTTGTTACTAAAATTACACCTGGAGCAGCTTTAGTACCATAGATGGCAGCAGAAGCTCCATCCTTTAACAATTCAATACTTTGTATATCGCTTGGGTTTAAATAATCAATTCCTCCTGTTATTGGAACACCATCCACAACATACAATGGGTCGCTATTATTAATGCTAGTAACACCTCTTACATAAATTGTAGATGCAGCACCAGGGCTACCAGAAGATGCTGCAATGGTTACACCAGAAGTTCTACCCTGTAAAGCTTCTTCAATACGCGGGGTAACTTGGTTTTCCAAATCAGCAGCTTTTACACTTGAGATAGCACCTGTTACAACACTCTTTTTTTGTGTGCCATAACCAATAACTACCACTTCGTCACCTGCCTTAATATCTTCAACCATTGTTATATCAACATCACCTGCTTTAGTTACTTCATATTTAAAAGTAGTCATTCCTACATAAGAAAAGACTAATGTAGAACCAACAGGAGTTGCGATAGAAAAACTACCATTCAAATCTGTCTGTGTAGACTTTTTAGACTTATCACTTTTAACAGTAACTCCAAACAGAAGTTGACCCGTTGTTTTGTTTCTTACTTTTCCCGTTACAACAATATTTGTTTGGGCGGCGACTTGTAAAAGTAATCCACTCAAAAAAATACCGATACATAACAATCTGACTTTTAATTTCATAATGCAATCGTTTTAAAACGTGAAGAAATTCTGAAGGACAAAAGTACCTTTGCGTGAACTTGTAATTAGATTGACTCCTACATCAATACTACTTCTAAAGAATCGTTTTTGAACTATTAATCCTACTTTTTAGTACATCATAAGCATCACAACGCTTTCATAGTGTTTGTCGCTTTCGTCTTATAATTACTAAATAGAACTTATTTAAATTATTTGAACCGGAAGGAAAGGAGGCTGCCTTGCAGACAACCTCCTGAATAATAACTATTTTGATGCAACTTCTTTTATTCTACAACAACCTTGGCTGTTTTTACTGTAGCTCCATCTTTTAATGTCAATACATAAATACCCTTTGCCAAGCCTGCAACATTTACCGCCACATTGCTGTTGGAACTCTGAGTTCCTAACTGAACAGTCTTGATAGTTCTGCCATTCAATCCAACCAAGCTCAAACTTGCAGTATTGCTTTGGATAGCTGGGATATTTACATTCATTACACTCTTTACAGGGTTAGGATAGAAAGAAATTCCTATAGTTGCTTTAGAAAAATCAACTGACAACGTAGAGCTGTAAGTAACCTTTCCACTTGCGTCAACTAAACCTAAACGGTAATAGCTAACACCACTTGCTGGGCTATTATCTACAAAAGAATAGCTGGAACCTGTTCCTGCACCTGCAACATATTTCAAAGTAGCCCAGTTTTTACCATTGCTGCTACGTTGAACATTGAATCCTTTGTTATTTGTTTCGCTTACAGTTTTCCAAGTCAATGATGCTGTATTGCCAATCTTTGAAGCTTTAAAGTCTGCCAATGATACTGCCAATGGCACACTAGCCCAGAAGTAAATGTTTTGTAAGTAGATAACACTACTTGTTGCTGGAGTCGCGCCTACAAACATCACCTGATCAACCTTTGTAAGGTCTACACCTTTGAAAGCAGTAACTGGAATATCAATGGCGTTCCATCCACTGGTTGTAAGTGAGATTGTGTCAGCAACCTGAACCGCTGCACCACCTGTTACTAAAGCAGAATTAATTAAATTTACTACCACCGCAGTTGCATTTGGTGTCCATACATCAAGGTGAAAGTAACTAGCCTTTCCAACATTCAGAGGAGTTGTTGTTTGAACCCCTTCATAGTTTAGGTTTGAATATTCCAATGTAGTATCACCACCAATATTTGATAATCCAAGTTGCGTTGCTTGTCCCCAATTTGGATACCAGTTAATACCATCTACATTAGCATAATTATTACCCCATAGAGAAATTACATTAGTTGCAGATTGAGTTGGGGCTGTTGCAGCAGTTGTTGGCGGAGGATAAGACACAACTAAGGTTGCAGAGGCGGATCCCTTAGAGAAACTTCCGGCAGCTGCTTGATTTGCTGTGATTACAGTAGAACCTGCACCAACAATTGTTACTACTTTTCCACTGATAGTTGCAACAGTTACATCGCTACTGGTGTAGGTAAATGCACCTGTACTATTACTAGCTGGATCGGTTAGGGTAAATGGTGCTGCACCCAACAATAGGTTTGAGGGAATAGAAAAGCCTGTGATAGTTGGTAGATTTACGTGGGATACAAAATAAATGTGCTCTAAATAAATAGTTCCACCAGAACTAGGTGTAAGCGCCGTGAAAGACATTTGATCTAACACGTTTAGTTTTAACCCTGTGAATTTAGAAATAGGAATGCTCACAACGTTCCATCCACTGTTATTTAATGTTAAAGTAACATTTGGTTGGATGGGGTTACCGGTGTTTTGCACCGCGGTAGAATTTATCAAGCGCACATCTAATGAGGAAGTATTTGGAGACCACACATCCAAATGCAAAGAATCCATATTAGATAAATCAATTGGATTAGCAAAAGCAACCCCTTCATAGTTAAGGGCTGTGTAACCCAATGTTGTGTCGCCACCAACACTAGAATAAGCTACTTGAGTTGCTTGCCCCCAATTTGGATACCAATTGGTTCCAGGTACATTGGTGTAGGTATTTCCCCACAGTGATACTACATTAGAAGCATTGGCTGTTGGTTTGGGAGCAGGCGTACCTGGCTGTGCTTGTACCTTGCATATAAAGAAGGTAAGAATCGCAAGAAGAATGTAATTTTTTTTCATCTTTTTTGTTTTAAAGTTTAAAAATTAATAATAAAAATTTCTAGTACCAACTTTTACTTAAAACTACTAAGTGGCAAATAATCGTTAGTGTTTTTCGGTAATTTGTAGTACCTGACATTTCGAGATGTAAAAGTAGCAGGTTATAAATTACCCACACAACAACCCCCACACAACAATACTACATCGGTATAAAAATTAAATTGGTTCAAATAGTTCACTACTACATCAAACGTACATCAATCAAATGTATTACCACTACAACAAAATGAAATTAAAAAAGTATGGACACTCATTTTTAATACTAACAGTTCACTTTATCGTCCCGAAAAACTAATAGATTGATGAACTAACCAATCAACAAGGAACTATAAGAATAACTAAAACAAAAAAGACTGGCTGTAGTTTATAACAGCCATCGCCACCTTTACATCTGGTTTTTTATGCATGTTTCTGTTAATATTACTTCACTTGAAATGTAAGAAAGGTTGCTATCCGTAATTATACAATTTGAGTTGCTAATTATAGAATGAGTAATCATAAAAAGAGTCTAAAAAGTTAACTCACAATTAGACACTGACTGTGAGCACTTGACTTCTCTCCATTGGAGAAGGGTTGGGCTGAGGTCAGAATGAGAGAAATATACTTATCCCAACTTTTATTCAATCAAATACAACCCAATTGATTGATTATTGGTCATTTCCTCACTTGAGGCTGACGTTCCCGCACTTGCGGCAACCTCTCACTCAATTGAATGAAGCTCTGACTCACGTGAGTTAAAGCCTCACTCAATTGAGTCGAAGTCTGCCTTTTGTATAAATGGGGGTGACTCAAGCAAATGGACAAAAGATTCACGTGGGTGAACGTCTGACGCAGGTGCGGCGGAGTCTCACCCACGTGAGGAAATGCGCTCTTTTAAAAGAAATGTAATGATAGACTTATAGTCATTCGTCTGATCGAGTGCTTTAAACCGACCTTCTGCTTAGTCGGATTATCATCCAGACTTGCGTTGTAAACCGTTTACTCCAAAAAACGTTGTTTATTTGCAACTATTGTACTTTTAATAATCGGCCTACCGCTAGGCGCAGCAAAATATTATGCAGCTTTATTGTAATTCTCTTACCGAATACAACCGTTTAATTACGAAGGAAGTAAAAATTGGCGATCTCTTGCTCGGCAATGGTCACCCTATCCGTGTGCAAACGATGACTACCACCGACACGATGGATACACTGGCAACGGTGGAGCAAACAATCCGTTGCATTGAGGCGGGCTCGGAGTTGGTGCGCATTACGGCCCCCAGTAAAAAGGAAGCGGAAAACCTACTGAACATCAAGAACGAATTGCGCAAGCGAGGCTATAATACCCCACTGATTGCCGACATTCACTTTACCCCCAATGCTGCCGAAATTGCCGCTAGGATTGTAGAGAAGGTTCGTGTAAATCCGGGCAATTACGTCGATAAAAAGAAGTTTGAACAGATAGATTATACCGATGCGGAATACGCAGAGGAGATTGATCGAATACGTGAACGATTTACGCCGCTGGTGAAGATTTGTAGGGAATATGGCACTGCTATGCGGATTGGCACCAACCACGGCAGTCTGAGCGACCGAATAATGAGCCGCTATGGCGATACACCGATGGGCATGGTAGAAAGTGCGATGGAGTTTCTGCGGATTGCACGGGGCGAAAGCTATCATAACATTATCCTTAGTATGAAGGCGAGTAATACGCAGGTGATGGTGCAGGCATATAGATTGTTGATTCAACAGATGGATGCGGAGTTTGGGGAATGTTATCCTTTGCATTTGGGCGTTACCGAAGCGGGTGACGGAGAAGATGGACGTGTGAAGAGTGCAGTTGGTATTGGGACTTTGTTGGAAGATGGCATTGGTGACACTATACGTGTGAGCCTTACCGAAGATCCTGAGTTGGAGATTCCGGTGTGCCGTGACTTAGTTAAAAGGTATACTTCTAGGTTGACCGTTGACCGTAGCGAAGTTGCGGGTTCTACGGTCAACGGTAATCGGGTAACGGTGACACCTATCGAGAAAGTACCTTACAATCCTTTCAATTATTCTCGGAGAAAGACTTTTGCTGTAGATAATATTGGCGACCACCATGTGCCTGTGGTGATTGCAGATTTGAGTAAATTGGAGACTATCACACCGAAAAGTCTGGAGGGTGTGGGTTATAGATATGATGAAGCAAGTGATAAATGGAACATTAGCGATGGTGCGGCGGATTATATTTTTGTGGCTGATAAAACAGTGGACTTCGCTTTGCCTGGTACATTGAAGGTGATTAGCTACTACACAACTTGGCTAGAAGCTGAGGATAAAACTAAGTTCTTCCCAATACTTGATGGCAATAGTTACCTAGATATTAGCATTGACAAGTCATCGGAGATTAACTTTTTGATGATAGATTGTTATTCAGGAAGCACAAATCAGCCTGTCTTGGAAAGTTTATTAACCAAGATTAAAATAGATAAGACAGCAGTGCTTTGCTTGTCATCAACCAATAAAAATGCAATGCAGAGTGTGCGTCGCATGGTGATGGAGTTGAAGAACAATGACATAGAAAATCCGATTATCTTAATTGTGGATAGCAGTTGGCAAACCGCTGATGAACATCTGATTCACTATGCTACAGAGGCTGGCGCTTTGCTACTGGATGGTTTTGGTGATGGTATTTGTTTGGGAATGACAGAAGCAAGTTACAAGTCACAAGTTTCCGGATTGCAGAATACTGAGGGGCGGACTTACACCAGCAATTCATCACCCGAACAATTTATTAATTCTACAGCGTTTTCTATCCTTCAAGCGACAAGGGTGCGCATCTCTAAAACAGAATATATCAGCTGCCCTAGTTGTGGTAGAACCTTATTCGATTTACAAGAAACGACTGCCAAAATACGCAGCGTAACCAATCATTTGAAGGGCGTCAAGATTGCCATCATGGGTTGTATTGTAAATGGCCCTGGTGAAATGGCTGATGCCGACTTTGGTTATGTGGGCAGCGGTGTGGGTAAGATTACCCTCTATAAAGGCAAAGAAGTAGTGAAAAAAAATATTGATAGTGCCATCGCAGTAGATGAGTTGATTAATTTATTGAAAGAAAACGAGGCTTGGGTGGAAGTGTAGGTAAGAGGCCACAAAGACTCAAAGACAGAAAGAAGCACTAAGTATGTCTTTTAAAGTCATTCTTCTTTTTCTCTTCTTTTTGGTGCAACTTAGAGCCTTAGTGTCTTTGTGGCGAAAAATAAATAGTATGGAAACAGATTTTTTGGTGATAGGAAGTGGCGTTGCGGGTTTGACGTATGCCTTGAAGATGGCTAAACATTTTCCCGAGAAGCAGGTGGTGGTGATTACCAAAACTAGTGCCGACGAAACAAATACGAAATATGCCCAAGGGGGTATTGCGGGCGTTTGGGATGAGGAAAATGATAGCTACGATAAACATATTGACGATACATTGATTGCTGGCGATGGTCTCTGCAATGAAAAGATTGTGGAGATTGTAGTGAAGGAAGGTCCAGAGCGTATTAAGGAAATTATTGAATACGGAGCGCGGTTTGATAAAGATGAATCTGGCGAATATTCGCTTGGCAAAGAAGGGGGACATAGTGAGAACAGGATATTACACCATAAAGACGTAACCGGATTAGAAATAGAAAGAGCTTTATTGAGTGAATTAGGGAAGCTGCCCAACATCAATCTCATCAAACATTGTTTTGTAATAGATATAATTACGCAACACCATCTTGGGTATCTAGTTACCAAATCTACCACTGACATCACTTGTTACGGTGTTTATGTGTTGAATGTAAATTCTAATCAGGTAGAGAAGATTACATCTAAGATTACCTTATTGGCAACAGGTGGTAATGGTCAGGTTTATCGGACTACCACCAATCCCAAGATAGCAACAGGTGATGGGGTTGCAATGGTTTATCGTGCAAAGGGAAGGATAGAAAACATGGAGTTCATTCAGTTTCATCCCACTGCTTTGTTTGAACCGGGTGTTTCACCCTCCTTCCTGATTACCGAAGCGGTACGTGGAGATGGCGGCATTCTCCGCAATAAGAATGGCGACGCTTTTATGGAATATTATGACCATCGAAAAGATCTTGCCCCTCGTGATATTGTGGCAAGAGCGATAGATAATGAGATGAAAAAGAACGGTACCGAGCATGTGTATCTCGATTGTACACACATGGATCAGGAGAAGTTTATCCATCATTTTCCCAATATTTATGAGAAGTGTTTAAGCATCGGTATTGATGTTTCCAAGCACATGATACCTGTTGCGCCTGCTGCCCATTATAGTTGTGGCGGCATCAAGACCGATGAAATGGGGCGCACTTCTATCAAACATTTGTATGCCTGTGGCGAATGTGCCAGTACAGGTTTGCATGGTGCCAACCGTTTAGCTAGTAATAGTTTACTGGAAGCGATGGTGTTTGGTGAGCGTTGCTTTTTGGATAGTTTATCTTTGATTGATAAGATAAACACTGAGAATCATTTGCCTGCACAGTTACCCGACTGGATTGCAAAGGGCACTTCGGCCCCCAAAGAAATGATATTGATTACCCAGACCCGCAAGGAGTTGGAGCAGATTATGAGTGATTATGTTGGGATTGTTCGTACGGATGTCCGTTTGAGAAGGGCTATGCGCCGCCTCGATTTGTTGTACGAGGAAACCGAAGAACTCTACCGTGCCACCAAGGTTTCCCCACAATTGTGTGAACTACGTAACCTGATTACAGTGGGTTATCTGATTGTAAAAGGTGCTGAGTTTAGGAAAGAGAGTCGTGGTTTGCATTACAATACAGACCATCTGGATAAGAGTGATTTGTTGCAGAATATTGTGTTGTAGAGTGTTAAAAGTTGAAAGTAGGGTCAACAACCTTTGGAAGGTTGTTGACCCTGTTTTTTATTTCTTAGCCTTTCGTCCATATTTTCTGTAGATGAAATAGGCAATCAATGCCAATAGAATCAATCCCCAAAGTCTGACGATAGAAACGATGATTGTCTCCAGCATATCCCATCCAAACTGTAGTGATTGATATACTTTGATGCCAAAATTGGGCTCGTATTCCTTGGTACTTTTATTGTTGCAAATCAATTCTCTCTTAAGAGTCTGTTTCTGGTAGATATTGATGGTTATCGTACTAAAACTCACCTGATCCTGCAAAGAAAGGTTGGCAATTCTTGCATTGTCGGACGCTTCTTGTTTGCTTAATAATGTTTCTTCGGCAGTAGTTGTCTCAGCCAATTTCTTTCCTTTGGTGTCGATTGCGCTGGCTTCCCTCGCCATATTCTTTGCTACCCTTTTTTGTGTGAGTTCGTTGGACAATAATTGTAGTGCAACATCATCCGCCTTGATAATCCTGTAATCTAGATAGTCTACGTTCTTGGCTATTTCCTTTAGGGTAGAATCCAGTTTGCTGTTTGGAACACGGATGGTCATGGTGTTGGTTACATTGTAGAATGTGGTTTCCAAGGTAGAATCCTCGCTTACCTGGGTACTGGAAGTGTTGTCGATGGTGCTTGACAGGTTGGTGTAGGTAACAAAGCCGCCTTGCCTGTTCACAACGTCTTCTATGTAGTAAGTGGCTTTGGCAACATCCTTTACTTTAAACTTTAAGTCGGCAGTCCGGATGAATTTCCTTTCCGCCTCTTTTTTGCCGACTACTGCCGTAGAAGAAGAAACGGGGGAATCTACACTGTCGGTGGCAGTTTTGTAGTTATCTACTTTTGTACTGTCTGCTGCTGGCGCATAAGAGTTGCCGCTTTTACAGCTAAAAAGTGAAAATAAAACAACGAAGATGGGGATGATGGGTAACGCTTTCATGTTTATAATGTTTGGTGACAACAGTTGATACTGGTAGTAGTAATTAGTCACCGCAGGCAAATCATAATAGTTTGCAAAGGTTGATTTATGGTATTTGTGGATGTTGATTCTTATGAGATATTGCTTCTTTTTGTTTGTTTTGGTTATGAAAAACGTGAAATTGATGGAGTTTATTTGTCGATGAGGTTTATTTTATTTTGTAATAACCCCAAAAACGATAGTATCCAAATAAGTGTGTAAGTCATAAACTTGCAGATTTATTATGAAAGAGAAAAACGAGTTATTAAAAGGGTTGCCCACGGACTTCTTTAAGCAGTTCAAGAGTGGGGAGGATTTTACGGGTTTTATGGATGCTTTGTTCAAGCGTGGTGTTGAAGAGCTTCTTTCAGGGGAGTTGGACGCGCATTTAGGCTATGACAAGCATGCTGCTTCGAGCGGCAGTAACAAGCGTAATGGTTATAAGAGCAAGACCATCAAGACGACCAAAGGCAGCTACATTATTGATGTTCCCAGGGACAGGGAAAGCAGTTTTGAGCCACGCCTGATCCCCAAACGTAAGCGGATGATAGACCATATAGAGGATGTGGTGGTCAGTTTTTATGCCAAGGGGATGAGTACGGCAGATATCAGTACCCAAATCAATGAGTTGTATGGTGTCGACATCAGCAGCTCCACTGTATCCAATATCACGGAAAGGGTATTGGTGGACGTTGCACTGTGGCAGCAACGCCCTTTGGACAGTACTTACCTGGTAGTTTGGCTG
>CAITVK010000054.1 GCA_903895845.1 uncultured Chitinophagaceae bacterium | reverse complement strand
TCCCTTTGGCTTGCAAATTGAATTAATCCTGACATCTTTAAAACAAATAAAAAATTATAAAATGAAAAGTTTAGTAAAATCAGTAGCAGTATTGGCTATTATCGCAGTTTCTTCAGTTGGTGCATTTGCTTCTACAGGCGCTACAGATACAAGTTCTGTGAGTGGAGTTCAAGTAGTAGGTGGTTTAGCACTTTTGTTGGCTGCAATAGTCCTTCCAGCTTTTAAAAGTTCAAAAGCTTAATTAAACAAAAAGTACAAAGCAATTAAACATTAAAAAATGAAAAGTTTAGTAAAATCAGTAGCGGTATTAGCTATAATCGTAATTTCTTCAGTTTGTGCATTTGCTTCTACGGGTGCCACAGATACAAGCTCTGTAAGTGGCTTACAAGTAGCAGGTGGCTTGGCATTGTTGCTAGCAGCAATTGTTCTTCCAGCTTTTAAGAGCGAAAAGACAAACTAGGATAACGAAATAAATTAATTTATTGTAATTTAGGCAAGAGGTATTATGAAAAGTGAGCCTCTTTTTTTTTGCCTGTAAACTTGGGTTTAATAAAAAAGGTCTCGCAAATGAGACCTTTTTTTAAATTCTTAAGCGGCAAGCTTTTCTTTTTTTCGTTTAATTTGATTGATAATCGATTCAAATGCAGCATCAAAAGATTCCTCGAAAGACTTAGATGAAGTCTTCACAAAAAATTCATGCTTTGGGACGTGAACTTTAATTTCCACAACTTTGTCTTTAATCGTGTGCACCAAGTTGTCCAACTTCAAAAACACATCTACTTTTGTAATCCTGTCGTGAAACGTGTTTAGTTTTTCAACTTTACGTGTAACCAACTCCACTAACTTTTCATCTGCATCAAAGTGCACGGTTTGAATGTTTACGTTCATTGTAACTCATTTTAAAATTTGAAAATAATAAAGAATGTCAGGTATTATTGTTACATAGGCAACAGTAGCTTTTTCGCACCACTAATGTACAGATATTTATTTAATGAAGAAAGTTAATTTACCTTTTCAGGCTTTTGGATGTGCTTTTTTAAAAATATCCTTTAACTTATCAATGCTATTATGGGTGTACACTTGTGTTGAGGCTAGACTTGCATGACCCAATAACTCTTTAACAGAATTTAGCTCAGCTCCATTGTTCATTAAATGAGTAGCAAAACTATGTCGAAGTATGTGGGGACTCTTTTTTTTAATAGTCGTTACCAGCGACAAATAATAATGCACAAATGCGTAAACATTCCTTTGCTGAAGTCTTTTCCCCTTTTCATTAATGAATAAATTATTTACATCCGCCACCACAACTTCTTTTTGACTAACATATCCTTTCAGTTTCACCAATAACTCATTGGGAATAGGAATGATTCGTTCTTTTCCTCCTTTTCCTAACACCTTTATTTGAGACTTGGAGTAATCTATATCCCCTTCCTTAATATTTATCAATTCACTTAAACGGATGCCGGTGGCATAAAAAAGTTGTAAAACCAAACTCTCTGTTTTACCTTTCCAATCATCAGAAAATTCCACATGATTAAAAAGTGTTTCCAAATTATCCTCCAACACAAACTCGGGCAATCGCTTATTTATTTTTGGAGAAGAAACAGTTACCATTGGGCTTACTGCGACAGTTCCCAATCGCATTTGATATTTAAAAAAAGATTTCAGGGAAGACGCTTTTCTGTTAATTGTTTTGGCAGAGATACCTTCACTTTTCAAAGACGCGAGCCAAGTTCTGATAAACGTTGCAAGAATGATAGGAATAGTTGGAGCATCAAACTGATTTACCAAAAAAGAAAAGAATTGTTCGAGGTCATTTCTATAAGCCTCCAATGTATGAAGAGAATAACGCTTCTCATATTGGAGATAATCCAAAAAAGGCTGTATCTCTGGGTATTTTTCGTAAGTTCTAGACATAAAAAAGTAGCCTAAGGTACAACACCAAGGCTACTTAAATATATTTTGGGAGTAAATAGTAACGTGTACTTTACTTTTCCACTAACTTTCGTTAGCTAGCTTTTGCTTGTAGATTGCTTTCAACACCTGACCACGACGCACAACGCTTGGTTTTGTAAATGTTTGACGCTCTCTTAGTTGTATCAAAGTTTTACTTTTTTCAAACTTCTTTTTGTACTTCTTGAGCGCTTTGTCAATGTTTTCGCAATCTTTTGAATCGATTATTAGCATAATTTGTGTCCCTTTTTTATGTAAATGGAGTGCAAAAATAGGAGATTTCTTCAATTTGCCAAATATGATATTTTCTATTCCAATTTTCAACGATAAATTGCACCCATGTTTACAGGAATTATAGAGAATTTAGGCCTAATAGAAGCCATCGAAACAAATGGTACTAATGCTACCTTTTGGATTTTGTCGTCTCTGTCTAATGAATTAAAAGTAGATCAAAGTCTAAGTCACAACGGGGTTTGCCTTACAGTGGAGGAAGTGAAAAGTGGTCAGCATCGGGTAACAGCGATTGAAGAAACACTTAGAAAAACAAATCTTGGTAGTTGGAAGGTAGGGACACTTATTAATCTGGAAAGGTGCATGTTGATGAATGGACGATTGGATGGTCATATCGTTCAAGGTCATGTTGATGCTACCGCTACCTGCATTAAAAAAATTGCATTGGAAGGCAGTTGGGAATATACTTTTCAGTTTCAAGAACAGTTTGCCTCTTTAGTTATCGAAAAGGGGTCCATTTCTGTCAATGGAATTAGTCTCACTTGCTTCAATGTGACAGACAACTCATTTACTGTAGCCATTATCCCCTACACGTTCTCACATACTAATATGAAACAATTAGAAGAGGGCAGTATTATTAACATGGAATTTGATATCATAGGAAAGTATATACAAAGGATGGCACAACTAAAATAATAGATCAGCTTTATTTTGCTACTGAAACGACCTTCATTTTGTAATACTGTTGTAAAATATTTCTTGAACTCGAATCTGCCATGTCATCTTCAAAGTACAAAAGGCTAGGTTTCTTCTTCATCCATTCTTTGATAGTTGCTTTTTGCGCAGATATTCCTACCGCTATATTCATAGCAGAATCAAGTAAAGGCAAGGACACACTATCTAGCCCTTTCTTGTGAGCCATAGTCATTTCTTGTTCTCTTTCTCCCAAGATTAACGAATAATTTCTAGCAGAAATCAACGAAGCAGCAATTTCTTTACTTCCTCTATTCGCACAAATGGTACAACTTAACACAAGTAGGACAACAGAAATAATTTTTGGATTACCTAAGACTCGTAATTGGACATTTTGTTGGCAACTAATCCCCCAATAAGCTGAAACAATAAAAAAGACAAGTATACATGCAAATGCTAATAAATTCAATGCCCTATCAGGTATAGAACCATTACTGATAACAAGAATTGGGAGAAGAATTAGGGAAAATAATACTGTCCAGCTTGCAATAAATATCAAAACTCTTTGCCTGTTAATATTTTGTATTTTCAATAAAACTATTTTCCCTTTGAGGTTGTAACCATAGATGAAAATTGCTACAAGACTGATCCAAAATAGAGGAGATTGAAAGATATTCCAATATACAATAAAAATCCTAAACAGGGTTGCAGCAATAGCGTAGGGCAGGTGAAAACCGGTATTTCCAAACAAAGCCAACCTTTCCTTATTACCCGGGGCCAAGGACGTAAAAGCGAAACTCGTCACATAAACCAATACTATTACAGCAATAGATAACCACCACTTTTTCAGTTTGCTCTTACCAAAAATACCCATCAATAACAAGATAACCCCACTTAACAAAACTGCAAGCTCATTCGTTCCATTTGTAATAATTATTAATACAAGCAGAACAAAAAACAAGAAAGGTTTCTTTTTAGGTTCACAGTGATATAAACTAACACTTACTCCAAGAAAAAGTACTAACAAAATAACAGATGTCTGATAAGTAATCGCACTGCTGAACCAAAACAAGCCTGTAGCTAATTCTGGATAAACAACATCCATATTCACACAAAAAAGTGCCGAAAATGTAATCCTTTCCAAGAACCCAATAGAATTGTTGACATAGTATCGGTTAGCAACACTAATCAGATAATAAATAGAAGCAAGGGTAAATGTTAGCAGTAGAAGCGTATGAAAATAATAGTGTGAAATCAAAAAATCATGGTGAGAAAACACTGATGCAAGTATGTTGGATACATACCTCCCACCCCAATGCAGGTAAACGTACTTTTGATAGCCAATAAAACCAAACTGACGATTCCAGGTCAACGCAATATAATCATCTGCACAAGCATGATTGTAGAATGAGAGAATTGCCAATCCTGAAAGAAAGAAAACGATGGATATCCATAAAAATAGAATACAAATTTTGCGCACAAGCTGATTTTCCATATCGTTTGTAATAAGTTTATCCCCTATTCACCCAGGGCAAGAACAACTGTAAATAACAATAACAGGTAGCAAGATTACAATTATTAATTTTTCTGAATCAAATTATCTCATATTTGTTTCTTCAAAAGAGTTTTTTATACCAAAATAATTATGTCAGATTTCATATTTCGCCTGAAAAATACATCCAGAACCCAATTGCTAATCATACTGGGAATTCTTTGGGCATTGGTTCAATTAAGCCTTCTTATAAATTTGGCATTGTTACCACACGTGAAGCTCCCAAATACTTTGAGGAATGCCAGAACATACTTCAAAATGGACATTTCTTCGACAAAAAGTACCTCTTTTATTCCGTCTATATACTCATCCACATCCTATTCTACAAATTAGGTTTCGAAACAATTGGCGCATACTTGTTTCAACTGCTTCTGAACCTTCTTGCCACCTATTTATTATTTAATTTAACGCATAAAATTACTGGTAACAACGCTGTTGCTTTTATTGCGGTTATACTGCTGCTGTTAACCCACACATTTCAGATGTGGACAGTTTTCCTATATACAGAGTCTGTTTTTAGTAGCCTTGTCATTATTTTTTCGTATTGTTTTTTAGTGCTGAATCAGCAAGATTACAGAAATTGGATGCTGACAAGCCTTGTTTTTCTTTTCCTACTTTTTGCCAGACCTACAGGCGTAATATTAATACCCGTATTATTTGTATATTTTTTCATTCTGTTTGTTCATCATAAAGAATACCTCAAAGCAATCTTGTTTTCTGCATCAGTAAGTATTGTAATTATTTTAATGCTGAATTATGCTGTACAGAGGTCTAACTCCTTCAACTTTGTACAACGCTTTTTCGAAAGTCAGATAATCTGTGATATTCCCATTCAGACTATAACAACAATACCCGCCACATCCAACACGTTGGTAAGCATACTCGAATATATCATTCACAACAAAATAGAATTCCTGCATCTGGCAGGTCAACGTTTTATTTCTTTCTGGGGAATGCAACGCCCTTACAACTCACGTGCGCACGACCTATTTTTCGCTTGTTACTTTTACCCTGTTTATTTTTTGGGTCTGTTCGGTTCCAGCAAACTATTCAAACTACATAAAAGAGCTTTTGTCTTTATCCTCTCCACTTTGGTTTGTTTCACACTATCTGTGGTCCTAACCTGTGATGAATGGAGCAATCGTTTCAATGTTCCCATCATTCCCTTTGTGATGATACTAGCAGCCATTGGTTTATATTTTAGCTCCAAAAAGATTACTAACAACCACTTAAAAAGCAACTAGCTCTTCATTCCCATTTTCTAATTTCATACTGATAATGCAGAATGGCTTGTTGCTATTAAATAACGCAAGTTGCTAGTTATAGCGTGAGTTCGAGTTAAGCTGCGAGTTTAAGTTGGATTGAATGTTCCATTTTTATGTTTAGGGAAGGTTTCTTTGGGAAGAATGAATAAGCTGCGAGAACAGACATTATATTGAACAAGAAACCATTGACTGATCTGTGCCTTGTGTGTTGCAGCTTACAAATATTCTTTAGTTCATCATTAACTGACTCAATTACTGCCCTTTTGCGGAGCAGTATCTGTTCGGTTTCGGTTAGGTTCCGTTGTTTCATATTCTTTCTCACCTTGGTAATCAATTGAATGCCATCCTCAAATAGCAAATCAAACAGTGCTTGGCTGATATACCCCTTGTCGCCAAAGAGATACCCAAAAATGTTTTCTGACATACTTTTCATCACCTTGTGGTCACGGTCGTCCACATTTCCCTTGGTGAGTTAAAACGATAGTATTTCCCCCCTGTCTTTGATAATCAGGTGCAGTTTGAACCCATAAAACCACCCAATGGAGGTCTTTCCCCTCTCTGCCACCCCCTTGAATACTTTGTGGTTGTGGATACGGCGGTTGTCGCATGACTTGAGGTGGGTGGAATCCACGAAGTTGATGCCCCTGCTCTTGCCTAGACAACAGAGCTTCAGGAACAACATCATCGGGACAGATACCCTACTTTCAAGTTCTATGAAACGGTTGTAGGACACCAGGGTTGGGAAACAATCCGACAAATGTTCCTTCACATAATGGTTGTGGTAGTGCTTGAAATTGGTGAAGGAACCAAAGTGGAACAATATGAGTATCGCAATTATCTCCGAGTCGGACAGGGTTGCTTTACGATTACGCTTAGGCTGTCCATCTCCTAGGCGGAAACT
>CAITVK010000053.1 GCA_903895845.1 uncultured Chitinophagaceae bacterium | reverse complement strand
CTTAATATTGTCCCATTGGGCATCTGTTAAATTTGTCGAATACATATTTTCTTTAAGCTTGGTAACTCTAAGAACGTATGTATCTCTTTTTTAGCATGTGCCCTTACTTCTTTTAAAGAACATTTTTAAACAGGCTCTTAATTAAAACAATTTTTACAAAGAAAGACGCCCCAAACAATTGTTTGAGACGTCATTAATCTTTAAGGGAAATAGAAATATTTTGCTTACTGGATAATAATTTTCTTTACGGTGTCTGAGTTTATGCCTAACACTTTTACATAATAGATGCCGGCAGTAAGTTTTGCTTTTTGTTCCAAATTAATTGATGTTACTCCGTTTGCGTTTGCCGTTACAGATTGTTGTGTGATTAACTTTCCTATGCTGTTAAACAACTGAATAGTTACAGTTTTACTTTGATTTAATAGCCATTTTAATTGTACAATCCCATTTGATGGATTGGGAGAAACTATAAAGTCCTCAGTGTTTTTGATTGGGGTACTCACTGCTTTTACAATCTTTACTTTATTCCAATTAGTGTCCCAAGCTTCTGCCGAAATTAGACTAGATGAAATAGTGACTCCATCCAAGTTTGCATCCCCCTTTGTATTAAATACTAATTCCATTATAATGGTGCTGTCTTGTATTGTTTTTCCTGTTCCATTATTATTCATCCAAAGAATAGGTACTTTCCCTTCGCTTGAATGATTGGAAGCGTATTCAACGCTTAAAACATTGTTTTCAATTCCTACAAAAGAAAGTTTATTCGCATTGAATTCCAATGTGTATTGAAGTCCAGCAATGTTGTTAAAATCTTTCACACGAACCGGCATTTTAATAATGGAAGAGCCATCGGAAACAGCTTTGTCATAGTAGATTGAAATTGGCTTTATCTTATTGGATAATTCCCCAAAAAGAGCGGCATTCCAGTCATAACGGACATCTCCAAGCTTTACACCAATAAAATTACAGGGGATAACACTTTTATTCAGGCTATAGATACGGATACTATCTTTATAAGGGAATGGGTTAGCAGGATTAGGGAAAATATAGTTTTTATCTACAAATGCCCACGTACGATTGCCTTTGAAAGTCGTATCAAGTCCTAAGATAAACCGTTTTAAATAAAGGATATCCAAAGTTGTAATTGTTCCACTTCCATCAACATCGGCAGCAATTAATTTGTAAGGAGAGTTTAATATTGTTTTGCCGAGTATATGTGCCTGAATCAACAAAGCATCGGCAACCGATACCCCATTTGTTTTTAATAGCTCATTCTGTTTGGTTGGTCTGATTGTATAATTTCCCCCAACTAATTCCGAAAGGGTATAACCCGTATTCGTAGAGAAGGTATTGTCTAGCATATTACCTGTAATGACCGTGCCTGTAACACCAAGCCTGACTGATGGAATATTGGTTCCTATAGGTGTAACAACATGTCCATTTATATCTGCAAAAAGGCTATCCCAATTTACAGGATGTTGGTAATAGATAACCCCGTTTGGCCATGCTAATGGATGGCTTGAAAACCCATTTTTAACAGCAATACTATTTGAGTTAATATCTCCCGACTGGGCTTCCTGTGGCCCTTCTTGTTGCATAAGAGTGAGGGTTTTGATGTAAGGTCTTATGACTGCCATGTGACCAGAACTATTTGCTGAGGGGCTCTGATATCCCACTACCACAAGGGTTCCTTTATTTGCAAGGTTTTGAGCTTCAAGCGCTGTTGCAACTTTTGTCCAACCCAATCCCTTAGCACTATCTGATGCCAGCCAAATACATTGGGCATTCGCAAGAAGTGTTTGGCTATGTTGAGGGGGACGAAGAAAATATACGCCGAGTTTATCTGCAAAAGAAGCAGCAAAAGCACTACAATGAGTTGCTCCGCCCTTACTCACAGAAATACCCGTAAGCCAATCTACATTATACCCTTTCAGCCATAATTTATCTAAGTGAACTGAGTCTAGAAGTTTGGATAGTTTTTGCGCATTGGCAGTAATAGAATCAGTGGTACTGGTTTGAGCAAAGCTATTGAGGTATATAAAAGAGGCAACAATAATTAAAAGCCGTTTCATCTTGAAAGATTTGTCTATAAGTGCTGCTGCTTGCAGAAATGTAATACTTAATGCTACATAATTATCTGTTATTTCTTTGGGCTTACAATTCAGATTTAGCATGATTTAGATTGATAAACCCATTAGGATAGAACCATTCGCATAAGAATAACAGCAATTTTTTTAGAAATGTATATCCACAAAGAATAATTGTGTTGTATTTTTTTGCATCTTTACACGACTAAATAATATTGTGATGGGATTAAATGAAGATAAAATGAAGCATGACAAGGAAAAAGCAAAGGGATATTTCATACGTCCTACTGGAAAGGGAGCTTTGAAAATTTATCAGTTGATAAGCATTGAAGACTTTGAAATGCTTTATGTTTTTTTTGATACAGAAGAAGAAGCAAAAGAATACGCCCAAAAAAATGCGTTGAATCTTGTCAATTTCTAGTAGAGATATGTAGCCTGCCTTAGCAGCATTTGATTATTTTTATGAAGAGGACAAAGTAAATGAGTTGACCATCCGGTCGCTTTTTTAGTTTGTCTTTTTTATTAATAATATCTCAAGTAAATGATTTCTCATCGTAAGTATAGTGTTGTTGATTGCTTAAATTCATAAAGTTCCATAACTTATATTTGCCTTTTTTAATATTTTTCTTTTTTGTTTATATGACTCTACCTATCGTAGCCTACGGCAATCCTGTTTTACGCAAAGTTGCATCGGATATTACACCAGACTATCCCAATCTAAAAAAGTTGTTGGATGATATGTGGGAAACCATGTACAGCAGCAGAGGTGTTGGCTTGGCTGCACCACAAGTGAACAGGGATATCAGGCTTTTCATCATTGATAGCAAACAAATATTTGATAATCAGGAAGAAGATGAGAAAGGAACTTACAACGACGAACCTGGTTTTAGAAAGGTATTTATTAATGCCAGGATATTAGAATTGTCGGGTGAGGAATGGGCGTACAATGAAGGATGCTTATCGATACCCAAAATAAGAGAAGACGTTTACAGACCAGAAACGGTATTGATAGAATACTATGATTCTGCTTTTGTAAAACATACCGAGACGTTTACTGGCCTTACTGCACGAATTATTCAACACGAATATGACCACATTGAAGGCAAGCTTTTTATAGATTATCTCAAACCCCTTAAAAAGAAAATGCTTCAAGGCAAACTTAGCGATATCAATAAGGGCAAAGTAAAAGTGGATTATAAAATGAGTTTCTCTAAATAAATGAAATGCGGCACTCTCTTCATCAGTCTTTTATGCTTTCTCAAAGCATTCAGTCAGGATACAACCATTATCATTGACAATAAAAAGATGACTTTGCCAGAAGTGATTGTCAGGAATAATTTTGACTACACCAAACTTCTGAAGCAAATAAAAGAAGACACAACCTTTTACAAGGCATTCAAGAATCTGCGGATACTTAACTACACATCCTTTAATGATATTAAAATGCTGGATAAAGAAGGCAAAACAAAAGCCTCATTATTCAGTAAGACCCAACAAATGCGAGCCAATGGTTGCCGTACCATGAAGGTTTTGCAAGAACAAACCACGGGTGACTTCTACACAAACGAGCACGATTATAATTATTTTACCGGTAAATTGTATGCTTCCTTGTTTTTTACGACAGGAAAAGTTTGTGGCGAAACAAATATTGTTAGCAATTCTCAAATATCAACAGAAGGTAAAACTGGCATAGATAAACACAAAGAACAGTTGAAGATGTTGTTCTTCAATCCTGGAAAAAAGATAAACGGGATTCCTTTTATTGGTGGCGACAAGCTAGATCTGTACGATAACAGGGCACACAAATTATACGACTATCGGTTGGAAGTGCAAGATTATCACGGCATCCCTTGCTATATGTTTTCCATCATTCCAAAGGAAGATCTGGGACCACTTGCCGATGATATTGTTGTTGATGGAATGACTACTTGGTTTGATGCCAAAAATCTGGAAGTATTGGGCAGAAACTATGCACTTAGCTACAAAGCAGGCGTCTACGATTTTGATGTGAGTATGGAGGTGGAGATGACGCACTATAAGGATTTGCTTGTGCCAAAAGTTTTGCGCTACAAAGGCAACTGGGACATCATCTTTAAAAAGAGGGAACGGGGCATCTTTACTGCAACATTATTCGATTTCTCCAAAGAGTAAAGATTTAGTGTTTTTGATTGCTGCTTAGAAGCTTGTTTCCTTCTTCTGGTTAGAGAATTAATGTTTAATTAAAGTACTGAAGCCGAGTTTGTTCGGTCATAACTCAATATTTGCAATATTGATAACAGCCGCTGCTGTAGGTTTAATTTGCTTTGCTAATGACTTCAAACAATTGCTTTAGTTTTTGTTTTCTTGTTTTACTGTAATTTTCACCCCATCTTTCCAATAGAATAGGAAGTAATTGTCGCTTAATTGCTGTAATCCCTATATTTTTTATATCACTATCTATGTGGCCCTCTAAAACAAATTGAGCGAAACAGATTCCAATAATTGCATTGTCCTGTCCTAACAAATATGTACCACCCATTTTTTTTGATGATGCTATTATTACCTCTCGCAAATGACTATCATCCGTTTTATTAATTGAAGTGTCTCCCGAATTCTTTAAAGCTTCTCTCAATGTATTTATTTGTTGCTGCATATCTTTTTCATCGAGATTTGGTTTTCTAGAAATATACTCTCTAATTTTTGTGGTATCTAATTCATTATAATCGAAAAATGGATATTGCCATCTTTCAATCAATTCCTTTAAATACACCATAGGGCTTATGTTTTTATTTAATAGCCTCCACTGCCTAAACCCATAAGCAGCATCAGAACCATCATCACTACCGAATGGAGCTGTCTCTTCAATTGGACTCCAATAAAATTCATCTTTCATTAAAGCTTGTGCTTTGGGATGTGCGGATTCGAAAGAAAATTGGAAATTGTCAATGGTGGTTTTTTGTTTTGTTACGGAGGTAGAATTATTATTATTTGTCTGTCCATTGGAACAACCTATTAATAATGAACTTGTTAAAAATGTTATAAGTATCAAGTGCTTCATAAAATACAAACAATTCTTAAATAGCCCCATGTTTTAAACCTTGCAAACTAGCGTATATATTTTACAATTAAGAACCAGTTGCTAGTTTAGTTCAATAGCGCCACCACAAAACTAAGGGAATACTATCAGCTAAATTCATTCCCCGTATTACCTCTTTACATAGAGAATGTACCCAAATTATCCCTCAAAACAGATTTTCTATCAATACGAGCCATGTTTTATCGCGAAGAAAGAGGCGTCGTATCAATACGATGCCATTTATTTCTCTTAAAACACACGTCGTATTAATACGATGCCTCTCAAAAGTTTTAAAAATGCCCTCGTATCAATACGATGCCATTTATTTCTCTTAAAACATGCCTCGTATTGATACGATGCCTCTTTATTCTCATAAAAAAATACTTGAACAATACAATTTTTTAGAGAAAATAGATTCCCGCATGGAGAAAAGACCTATGTGGAAACAAAATAACTACGCCCAAACAAAAGTGTTTAGTAAAGTGCTTGCAGATTGCTATGAACAAACCAAATAAACCTTTAGGCTACATTTTGATAGTCCTCTACATACTTTTCTTGCTTATTCACAACGGCTACCGCCCTTAGTAATAACTTATGCTTTATTGCATTTATCCCTCCTCACGTCCAAATTCTTGCCGTCAATTGAAAACATTCCTAAATTTGATGTCATTATTGAAATAATCAAGGACAATGGCAGTAACAATACGCAAAGTGGTGGAGGGCGACAATATTTTATTGTCCAGAATAATAAAGGATGTATTTGAGGAATATGGTGCGCCAAAGTGTGGCACCGTTTACTCGGATCCTACCACCGAAAAGCTGTTCGAACTGTTTCAAGTGCCTTCTTCCATATTGTGGGTTGCTGTGAATGAGGGGGATGTGGTGGGCTGCTGCGGCATCTATCCAACAACAGGCCTGGAGGATGGTTGTGCCGAATTAGTGAAATACTACCTGTCAGACAAAGCAAGAGGAAAAGGCATTGGCAAAGCATTGCTTGAGAAGAGTTTGCAGTCGGCCAAGGAACTTGGTTATCGTAAATTATATCTGGAATGTTTGCCCAACTTCACCACAGCTATCGCCATATATACCAATCTCGGATTTGTTACAGTAAACGAACGCATGGGTAACTCTGGACACTCTTCCTGCAATGTTTGGATGATAAAGGATTTGTAAAATAAAAGAATGACTAATTATATACCGTTAGCAGAAAGGATGCGCCCTCGTACATTGGATGAATTGGTGGGGCAGGAACACCTCACCGGCAAGGGAAGCATCTTGCGCACTTCCATTATGCAAGGCAATCTTCCTTCCATCATTCTATGGGGCCCGCCCGGTGTGGGGAAGACAACCATCGCCAACATTATTGCACAAACCATGAACGTGCCTTACTTTCAGTTGAGTGCCATTAGTAGTGGCGTAAAAGAAGTGCGTGAAGTGATAGAACAATCCAAACAAACCAATAAAGCCATTCTTTTTATAGATGAGATACATCGGTTTAATAAAGGTCAGCAAGATGCATTGTTGGGTGCGGTAGAAAAGGGAATCATCACGCTGATTGGTGCTACTACAGAAAATCCTTCCTTCGAAGTAAACAATGCCTTGCTGAGCCGTACGCAGGTTTATGTGTTGAAGTCCTTGCAAGAGAAAGAGTTGATTGAGTTATTAAACGAGGCAATAACAAAAGATACGGAACTGAAACAACTGGATATCAAGCTAAAAGAGACGGATGCACTGATAAAGATTAGTGGGGGAGATGCCCGCAAACTGCTGAACTTGCTCGAGTTGGTGGTGCAGACACTTGCTGCCACTTCCAAAGCTGCCATCACAATAACTGATAAAGAAGTGATGAATGTGGCACAGCGAAAGATTGCTCTGTACGACAAAAAAGGGGAGCAGCACTACGATATCATCTCTGCTTTCATAAAAAGTATGCGTGGAAGTGATCCCAATGGTGCGGTATATTGGTTGGCAAGGATGATAGAAGGAGGGGAGGATGTGCAGTTTATTGCCAGGCGTATGCTGATATTTGCCAGTGAAGATGTTGGTAATGCCAACCCGAATGCGCTGCTATTGGCAAATGCTACCTTTGATGCAGTGAGTAAGATTGGTTATCCCGAAAGCAGGATTATTCTATCGCAATGTGCTATTTATCTGGCCTCTTCTGCAAAGAGTAACGCCTCTTACGAAGCGATCAACAATGCTTTGCAAACAGTGCAACAGACAGGAGACCTTCCTGTCCCATTGCACATCCGTAATGCACCAACCAAGCTGATGAAGAATATGGGTTATGGGAAAGATTATAAATACTCACACTTGGGAGAAGGTAATTTTATCAATCAGGAATACTTGCCTCCAAGCCTCGAGGGAACTCCCTTCTATAAACCCGGTAATAATGCCCGCGAAAATGAACTACGCAAGTTCCTGAAAGATAGGTGGGACAAGAAATATGGATACTGATTTAGTTATGAATTATGAGTTGTTTATTACAAATTGGCTTCACTCATAACTCATATTTCATAATTCATAACTCATAACTATTCCTCCTCTTCTTCTCTTTGTTTTGCTATTGCATTGTTTAAATAGTCGGTAGGTGCCTTGCCAAACTGTTTCTTGAATGATTTGGTAAATGACGATGGACTCTTGAAGCCTACTTCAAAAGAAATCTGAGATACACTATGCTTTCGTTCAAGTAGTAATTGCATGGCTTTGTTCATCCTGATAAAATATATAAACTCAACAGGTGTTTGCCCGGTGATTGCCTTAAGCTTCCGGAACAAATTACTTCTACTCATGGCCACCATACTACCTAATTCCTCTACGCTAAACTCTTCATTGTCCATATTCTTGTTGATGGCAGCAAGAACATTATTCATAAACTCTTCGTCTAGCGGATTATGTGTAATGTTCTTAGGGATTACCACACCACCTTCTGTTTGTACAAACCGTTCAATAAAACGCTTCTTTGCTTCAATAAAGTTCTGCACTTTCACACGCAGTACGTCAGGATAAAAAGGCTTGGGCACATAATCATCAGCACCTATCTTAAGCCCTTCAAGTGTATTGTCAACAGTTGCTTTAGCAGTTAATAGTATAATAGGGATATGACTGATGAGTACGTTGGTCTTTATCTCCTTACAGAGGGTAATACCATCCATCTCAGGCATCATCACATCAGAAATTATCAAATCGGGTTCATGATTATCTAAGTATGCAAGCGCCTGCACTCCATTCTCGGCACGAACAATATTATATTGATTCTGGAATACCATTTCAAGGTAATCCAATACTTCCACATTGTCATCCACCAGTAAAAGTGTATCTTTTGCCTTGCTTCTGTCCAGATGCTCACCTTGCGAAAGAATAGAATCATCCACCAGGTCATTGATGTCGTAGTCAAAAACATATTTCTGCTCTATCGCAACACTTTCTTTGTTGGGCACGGTTGCAGAGGAGGTAGCGTCAATGGGCAAATAAAAGGAGAAGCTAGTCTTCACACCCGGCTCACTCTTAGCGGTGATGATACCCCCATGTAGTTCTACCAAGCTTTTGGTTAATGATAAGCCCACTCCAGTACCTTTAAGGGCATTGTTACTTTGGAAATACCGATCAAACAAGTGACTGAAATCTGTATCAGAGATACCCTTTCCATTATCTTCTACCGAAACCTGTAGCCATTGTTGGTGACTGCTTGGTGGGGGAGAAGGTAGTTGCTGATTATTGCATAAGTGCATTGTGATAGTGATAGAACCTTGTTGTGGCACATATTTAAAAGCATTGAAAAGAAGATTGTTCAACACCATCTCCATCTTGCCGGCATCTGCATGTACAAGATAGCTTTCTTTGTCAGCGGTGATCGTAAATTCAATTTTTTTCTTTTGGGCAAGGTGCTGAAAGTTTTGATAAATATCTTTTACAAAGCCCAGCATCTCCACTTGTTGCGGCTTCAACTGTAATTTCCCTTGATCTAGTTTCTGAAAGGTCATCAACTCGTCAATCAGGTAGAGTAGTTTTTTACTGTTTCTATTGATTAGTTGTGCTTTATGCCTCATATCGCTATTGATGGCGTCACTTGCGAGTATTTCCTCCGATGGTCCTAGAATCAGTGAAAGGGGCGTTCTGAATTCATGGGATATATCAGTAAAGAACTGGGTCTTTAATGCATCCAGGTTCTTTAGTTGATTCTTTTCTATCTGCTCATACCTAAGCTGGTGTTTTTGCTTTATCTGATCCAGAACATAGATAGTAAAATAGTACAGGAATGTAATGGCGAGCGCAATATAAATAAGGATTGCCCACCACGTCTTCCATGGTGGAGGAAGTATGGTTATCTTCAATTCTACTGGATTGTCATTCCATATTCCTAAATAGTTGGCAGCTTTTAGTTTAAAGGTGTAGGTGCCTGGGTCGAGGTTGGTATAAGTGGCACTCCGACTACTAGTTGTTGCTTGAATCCAGTCTTTGTCAAACCCTTCCATTTTATAGGCAAACATGTTTTGCTCGGGATTGGCAAAGTGTAGAGCGGCAAAGTCGAGGGTGAAAACATTATTCTTATAATTAAAAATAAGTTTCTTAGTATTTGATAATGATTGATTTAAGATTACATCTCCATTAAACGCCTCATCTATTTTTATGGACTGATTAAAAAGCTTTACATCCGAGATAGCGACATCTGGCAAATACTTATCTTCTGCAATGGCTTCGGGATCAAACTCGATAAATCCATCAGAAGTACCATAATAAAACTGGTGCCGGCTAAGCTTATAACAGCAGCCATGATTGAAATATAAGTTGGGTAAATAGTTTTGAAAGATCTCGGAAGCAATGTCAAACTTCACTAGTCCTTTGATGCTACTGATCCAGAGATGCCCATTATCATCACTAAGTATTCCATTGACGGATTTATCGGGCAATCCATTCTGAACAGAGTAATTCTTGAATGTTGCATTTGCAATTCCTTGTATTCCTCCATTGGGTAATGTCATTTTGGTCAATCCACTTTCTGAGCCAATCCATAAAGTGTTATCAGGATATTCTGCAACGCTATAGATGGTGCTTCCAAATACGCCTTCATTATCGCTCTTGCTTGTAACAAAGATTGGAGTGTCTGTTTTGGTGTTGATAAACGCAATTCCTCCATTCTCAAACCCTACCCATATATTGCCACTGTGATCTTCGAAAATAGAGCGTACAAAGGGGGAAGTGAACCCTTTGGCTGTGGTAAACTTGGTTGCATAGCTTTGGATTGTTCCATTGTTCTCTATCCTGAACAAACCATTATTGGTGCCTACCCATACATTGCTTTTTCGATCCTTACACATCGCAAAGACTGCATTGCCTTGTAGGATGTTCTGATAGTTAGTTCCATCACCATTAATCTGAACAATCCCATCGAGCGTACCAACCAACACATTGTCTTTATTGATGATGACCGACCTTGTTCCATTATAAAAAGAATTGTCTGGTTTGAAATTAAAGGAACGGGTATTGTCGTTGGTTGTGTTGTATTTGTAGAAACCCGATTTGTAGGTAGCTAGCCAAATATCTTTTCCATTGGCCGAATAGATGCCACGAACCTGATCCGTTATCTTCAACCCGCTAAAGCTGTAGTAGTTGAACGGCAAAGCAGATAACTGGAGGTTGTTTAATCCTACTTCTGTGCCACACCAAAGTACATTCGTTTTGTCTATAAATACACAATAGACCCTGTCGCTGCTGATGCTTCTTTCGTTTACGCTACTGTTACGATAATAATCGAGGGAAGCATTGGCTGTACCGAGTTTGCTGATTTTAGCTAATCCTTTTTCTGTGCCCAACCAGAAATCACCAATGGAAGATTTACGGATGTCGAATACCTGCGTATTCTCTAAGGATTCATCTCCCGCTTTATATTGATTCAGGTATTGAAATGCACCGTATGACTCCCCTTTAGTATGAGGTAATTTCAGTAATCCGCTACTTGCAGTTCCTACATATAAGTCTTCACTGTCTTCCAGCAGGCTCCATATCTTGTCGCCATAAGCATTGGGTTTTATTTGTAAATTAAAGAAATCGTATTTGCCAGAACCAAGGTTAAAATGCACCAGACCTTTGTCTGTTGCCAGCCATAAATAGTCATTCTTTCCTAAAATGATCTTGGAGACATTGATGTTTAGGGGCGTATTCGGAAACTGTTTGAATGAGTTTGTGGCGGGATTATATTGCATCAGGCCAAGCTTGCCACCTATCCAGAGTAATCCGTCTTTATCAAAAACAAGGCTGTTTACCCGTTTCGATTGTTGGGTAACCAGTCTATTAGGCAAGCTGTAGTTGACAAATGTCTCTTTCTCTTGGTCAAATTTGCTGAAGCCTTCATTGGTGCCAATCCAGATATTATGCGATGCATCTTCGGTGATGGTATAAGCCCAGTTGCCCGAAATGCTATTGTTTTTTTTTGTTTTGAAGAAATTCTTGAAACTATAACCATCATAACGGCAGATGCCATTCATTGTTCCAATCCAGAGGTATCCATTGTGATCTTGAAAGATAGAGCGAATCCGCTCATCGGGCAATCCGTTGGAGCTGAAAAATCTTTTGAAGAGCAGATTAGGCAAAATTGCATGGTTGTCAGTGGAAATAATCGGGTCACCAGCAAAAGCGGAACCACCTCCCAAGAGGCTACAAATGAAAATAAGAAATGCGTATAGTTTATTCATTATTTATACAACCGTTTTGTAAGTGCAATCGTTTTCGAGGCGTAAAAATAAGTAAAGAATGTGTACTAACTTTTTAATTGATAAACACAAGTGACAACCTAGACCCCAAATGTGATAAACGAGGTCTAGGATGAGACAACCTAAACACCAAATGTGATAAACGAGGTCTAGGATGCGACAACCTAAACCCCAAATGCGACAAAAGAGGTCTAGGTAGCGACAAACTAAACCCCAAATGCAATAACAGAGGTCTCCAAAATAGTATACATTGTAAGGTATTGACTTAATTGTTGTGCCGTCAAAAGCGGATAAACCAGACTTTGCACTGGACTGGCTTCGAATGCATCAATTTAATTGTACGTTAAGCTACAATAAAGTCAATCTTTCCTCGTTAAGTAAATGTCAGCTCATTTTATTTACATTATGATTAAATTATGATATTTATGCCCTTCAAATATTATTTAATTGTTCTCACACTGCTGTTGTTATCTTTTTTTTCCAATGCTCAATATCCTAATAACGAAATTAAACCCTACGAGCCTCCTGTGTTTTCTAGGTACAATGCTGTTACATTGGGTTCGCAATTAGGAAGTAGTGTTACAAGTACTGCAAAAAGTTATGTTTTTTATAATTTCAATCAGATTTCCATTTCGGATAGAGTATATACAACCTCCTACTCAGAGTATTATAAAGATGAAAATAACTATTTTCTGAGCCATTACCTCACCGCACAAGTGTTTTTGAGTTACAAAGTGCAGCCCCTTTTCATAATGGGGTTGGGATATAAATACAATAACAACTTTGTAAGTGACCAAAAGCAAAACTTTATTCAATTTAAGGTGGAAAAGACTTTCACATGGTAAAAGAATCTGGCACAGCTGTATCTGATTCATTTGAATTCTGGAAGAACTTAGGGGATATGAAAAGAGTTGCATTTGCATATCTGTTCATTCTGCTCATTATTTCGCTTATATGGAAGCCTCTGTTTGCTTTTCTTGCTTTGCTTGCTACTTTTCAACTATTCTTCCTGTTGGTTACTTTTTATAAGGGGTTTCTTTTCTTCTTGTCTCCCAAAAAAGAACAGGAACTTGCTTTTAATAAGATAACTCATTATCCAACATTTAATATTCTTTTGGCCAATTACAAAGAAAAAGGAGAAACAATAGAGCAGTTAATAGGAAATATTGGCAAGATAAATTATCCAAAAACGCATATCAAAGCGTTTTTGATTATTCAGGAAGATGATGTGACTACGTTGGATGCAATTGCTGCATTGCAACTGCCCTCTTTTGTAGAGCTGTTAAAAATTCATCCAGTAAGGAAGGGAGAAGTACAATCGAAATCTAGGGCTTTGAACTGCGCACTCAAACATTGTCACAACGACATTGTTACCATCTTTGATAGTGAGGATGAGCCAGATATAAACCAGTTTTTGAAGGTGGCATACATCTTCGAAACAACCGATTATGATGTGGTGCAATGCAGTATTGGTATTTATAACTCGAATCAGAACTTTATCAGTCGGTTCTTCTCTGCTGAGTTTCGTTGTTTCTTCGAATACCTTCTGAGCGGGATTGATAGAACGGAAAAATGGAATATGCCGGGACTTTATTTACCATTAGGGGGGACATCGTTTTATGTGAAGAAGCCAATTATGCAAAAAATTGGATATTTTGATATGTTTAATCCTACGGAGGACCTCATTTTTAGCTCTTCTGTTTACAAAAATGGAGGTAAAATTGGTCACCTGCCAAGTATGACCAGAGGAGAAGCCCCTGTTTTGGTAAAACAATTGCTTAATCAACGTACCCGTTGGGTGAAGGGGTTTATTATTTCCACTTGTGTAATGAACAGAAACATTATTACTACATGGAGGCAAATTGGGTTCTTCAGATGGTTATCCTTTAACTTATGGACCTTAGGTTCGGTAATTGCGCTTGTTTCTCCTATCTTTTTCATTCTTACTATTTTATGGTTGATTCTTCAATCACAGATTTTCAATTCCTTTTTTCCTTTTTGGTTGTCAATTATTGGCTTCTATGGATTGATGGTGATTGGTACTTTCATCAGTATTTCTATATTTGTAGTGGCCTCCTTAAAATATAAGCGGTATAAAGATGCTTTATTAACCCCTTTATTTCTTTTATTTTCCAATATTCTGTTGACAATCGCCTGTTACAAGGCTCTGTATCAATTGATAACAAAGCCAAATATGGCATGGAGTAAGACGGAACATGGATTGGCAAAGAAAGATTAAACCCTAAACTATGATAAAAAAGAAAGTGCTTTTTGTATTCGGGACAAGACCCGAACTAATCAAGTTGCATCCTGTTATTGAAGTTTTTAAAAAGAGCAATAAACACGAAGTAAAGGTTTGTATTACTTCGCAGCACAAAGAATTGCTACATGACCTATTCGAATTCTTCTCTTTTACTTATGATGTAGATTTAGTTGTAATGAAACCTAACCAGACACTTGTCAGCTCGTTTCTAGATATCATGGAAGGGCTGAATAAGTATCACCAAGAGTTCAAATCAGATGTTATTTTTGTTCAGGGGGACACTACCTCGGCTTTTGCAGGTGCTTTGTTTGGCTTTTACAACAATATAAAAGTGGCACATATTGAGGCCGGATTGCGTAGTGGCAGTCTCATCTCCCCCTTTCCTGAAGAGGGGAACAGAAAGATGATTTCTCAGGTGGCTTTTTACCATTTTTGTCCAACAGAGTATGCACGAATCAATTTGTATAAAGAAAATTCTACCGACAATGTCTTTGTGGTGGGGAATACTGTGATTGATACGTTGGTGGAGACTATAAAAATTACGCAAGAGAAAGAGGCTAAATACAAAGCTTATTTCGAACATTTGGGCGTCAATTTCAACAACAGGATTATACTCACCACCATGCACCGGCGAGAAAACTTTGGAACGCCATTGATGGATATTTGTGCAGCCATCAAAGAATTCTCTGCCTATTGCGATGATGCTCAATTTGTAATACCGGTACATCCAAATCGGAATGGGGTGATGATAAGGCAACAATTGTCCGACTGTAAAGGGGCGTTGCTTTTGCCTCCCTTAGCGTATGACAACCTTGTTTATCTGATGAATAATTGCTTCGTCATTCTCACGGACAGCGGTGGAATACAAGAAGAAGCCATCTCTTGTAACAAGCCTATCTTGATTTTGAGAGACACAACAGAAAGGCAAGAGGTGTTGGAAGTAGGAGCTGGGTTATTAGTACACAGTGATAAAGTGTTGATTTTCAGTTACCTTAAAAGATTATTCGAAATGCGAAAGTTCTACAGAAGCATGACACACAAAATCAACCCTTATGGTGATGGTAACGCTTCTCAAAAAATATTGGAAATAATAGGATAGCTTAATTATGGGGTCTCAAAAGCCTCTGGCTGCGATGAGATTTTTGGACTGTATTTTTAAATAATAACTAATATGCATCGAAGATTCTAGAAATAAAAAAAGCCTTGTTTGCCGTTTCTACAATCAATTCGCAATTATGCAGATACATAGTTAATTGTCTTATATTGTTCTTTGAACGAGATTGATTTTACTGGTACAAAGTTATTGGAAAAATTAATCTTCATTCTCCGCAATATCTTCGCTAACATTGCAGCATGTCCATCTACAGTTACAATCAGAAATACACAAAGGAATTACTCACTATTTATAACCAAAGAGAAGTTACTAAAATGCTCGACATGGTTTTTGAGCATGTCACAAGTATGGTACGAACGGATCGGATAGTAAATCAGTTTTCTCCATTAACTCCGGAGCAAAAGACAAGGCTAGAAGAAGTTTTTGCGCAATTGATGCTCGGCAAG
Organism: uncultured Chitinophagaceae bacterium; assembly: GCA_903895845.1. Taxonomy (GTDB): domain Bacteria; phylum Bacteroidota; class Bacteroidia; order Chitinophagales; family Chitinophagaceae; genus Parasediminibacterium. Next base: position 147,551 of record CAITVK010000053.1, on the reverse strand, counting down.
CCTGTTCAGTATGTATTAAATGAAGTGTGGTTTAGTGCAATCAAATTATATGTAAACGACAGTGTTCTGATACCGCGCCCAGAAACCGACGAATTGGTCGATTGGATTGTGCGGGACGCAGTAAATATCGTAGAAACCATTGCTCCATTTAAAATCTTAGATATTGGTACTGGAAGTGGGTGTATCCCGCTAGCATTAAAGAAAAAATTGTTCAAGATAGAACTAACTGCAATAGACATTAGCCCGAAAGCTTTGGAAGTGGCAAAACAAAATGCAGATACCTATCGAACAAGCATTCAGCTAAAACAGATTGACATACTTGATGAAAACACGTGGAGCGAACTGGAAAATTATAATGTGATAGTAAGCAATCCGCCTTATGTGAAAAATGCAGAAAAAGCTACGATGCACAAGAATGTATTGGACTTTGAGCCAGCAATCGCACTCTTTGTCCACGACAATGATCCACTTCTTTTTTATAATAAAATAGCGCAATTTGCAAAAACACACCTTACTGACAATGGAGCCGTTTATGTTGAAATAAATGAGGCTTTAGGCAAAGAGACCCTTTCTGTTTTTAATAACCTCGGGTTTGCAACTCAACTTAAAAAAGATTTGCAAGGAAAGGAAAGAATGATAAAAGCCTGGAAGCGATAAAATTCTTTGTGATAAGTTCTCTATAATCAGAATTGATTTATTTAAAATGCAAGTGCAAAAGACCTCTTTACCTAGAAAATGCCAACTAATTCAATTCAATTCAGCTTTGACAAGCATATTGTTGTATAATTGTGTTTTATTAAATAAAATAATTGAATGATGATCATTAAAAGAAAGCTTTTGCTTTTTACAGCAATCCTTGTCCTTACATCGTTATCCTATCTTGCTAATGCACAGTTTTATGTTGGGGCTGAAGTAGGGGGAAACGAGAATTATCTGATTACAAATGTTTCAAATCTAATCTCTACAGAATATGTTCCGATTAATGGATTTAATATCGGCGTACCTGTTGAGTATAAGGTAAACGATTGGTTCTCACTAAAATCAACCCCAAATTTTATTCAAAAAAATTATCAATTACAACGTACAGGATTCTATCAAGGAGTATATCAGGAATCTAAGAATGGGTACTTACAAATACCTGTTTCTGCACAATTCTCTTTTGGTGGTAGAGCACTAAAAGGCTATTTGAACCTCGGAGGATATGGCGCCTATTGGGCCTCTAGTCACATCAAAGGAGCTTTTGCCAACCCACTAAATTACCCTGCTTATGGAACATCAAACACTGCATATTACTCAGTAACGGTTTTTGATTATGAAACACCTTATTACTATGACGAAAAATATCAGTTTAACAGCACAAAAGATAACAGATTTGAGTTTGGCGTCTATGCTGGGTTAGGGATAAGTTATCAAGTAGCAAAAAACTATAAGGTTTTTACCGAATTCAAGTACTATGATGCTTTAACAGATCAACAAAAGAATTATGAACTAGAACAAGTTCCGCGTTATAATGAAACGGGAAGTATATCAGTAGGTTTTTTATATCAATTAAAAACTAAGTACAATAAATACAGGAATCACAGATTCAAAAATCACACTTTACAAGTAAATAATTAAAATATAATCTGTATGCAAAATATTATGAAAAAGGCTTTTTCAAAACTTACTATTGCTTCTTTTACATTATTCATTAGTTTGTTTTTTACTTCTTGCCATAAAGAAATTTCTACAACAAATCAGCTAGGTAACGCTTATACAATTTCATATACCCAAATCTTTGAAGACTTTTGGAATAGTATGAATAAAACGTATGTATTTTGGGGTGTTGACCCTACCAATTGGGATCAAATACACAATACTTATGCACCTAAATTCGCGGCATTAGATAAAGACTCCACCTTGACAAGTGACTCTATCAACTCTCTGTCAAACAGTTACTTCAAGGGGATGGTCGATGGTTTAATAGATTCTCACTATTTTCTTTCTTTGTACTATACCCTATATGGAATATCACCGTCGCAAGACCGGAAACTAAAAAATCCTGTTTTTATAGAGAATCTTTTTCAAACAGCACCTTATACACCCAGTGTGGATGGTAAATTTTATTATACTGCTTATATCGATTCCCTTTATTTGGATGGTAATAAAATGGTAGGGATTGACACCAGTCAAACTGTTACTGGAAATTTTTATGCTTTGGCAGGATTTATACAGAATACACATATCCTCTATTTTTCTTTCAACGTTTTTCAGTTGGTTACTCAATATAATTCTGGTGATTCTTCCGTGCATGCTACGTTGGATTATTTCTTTAAGCAATTGAGTAATCCTGCTGTATCGGGTCTTATAATTGATGTTCGTGGTAATGGAGGTGGTTCTACCCAGGATCTCAATTTCCTGATTGGTAGTTTAATATCATCCCCCTTACATATTGGGTATACGCGATCTAAAAGTGGGAGTGGTAGATTGGATTATACGCCATGGGCAGATGCAATCGTAACACCTAGGCCAGGATTTAGCGCCTTCACAAAGCCAATTGTAGCACTTGCCGATGGTGAGTCCGCTAGTATGGCAGAATTGACAACGATGTCGTTGAGGGCATTAAGCAAAACAACATTTGTGGGGGATACCACTTGGGGCGCAAATGGACCACTCACTCAGAATGTGGACTATAATGCTGGAACTTTTAACTTCGGTAATATCGGAACTGCGATTGAAACAGGTACAACCTATTATTACGGAAATGCCTACACTTCTTCCTGCATGTTTAAATATATTGACGGAAATGTTTATGAAGGGAAAGGATTCCCTCCAAACTATGACGTTAAGGTAAGCCTGAATCAGATATTTCTACCCAATAATACGGTTGATGATCCTCAATTAGATAAGGCAATCAGCTTATTGCCCAAGTAAAAGTTGTCGTTGGGATTCAATCAATCAGAAATGTTTTTTTAATTGTTAATGTTCTACACCGCAGGCGCAGTGTAGAACATTCTTTATTAGGGTTATGAAATCGGTTGAGTTTTTTAGTAGGGAGACACCTAGCTAAGAATGGTTAAACTCACCAATACAACAACTATTTCGTTCTTCAATAGTTCAATTACTCTTCATCCCCTTATCTTCACCGCCTTATGAGTAAAATAGAAAGAAGTAGAAAACTATTAGGTGTAACAGCAAATGCTGATTTGAAAGAGTTAAAAACCGGATACAGAAACTTAATGAAAGATTTTCATCCTGATAAGTTTCAAGATAATGAAGACGAGAAAAAGGCTGCTGAGGAAAAGAGTAAAAAGATAATTGACGCCTATCACTTTTTGGTGAGTATCGCTCCAGAAACAACAGAAGCAAATCTTGTTCAATACGAAGCAACAATAAATGAAGCTGGTATCTTGGATTTTCATTATAAAGACAAGATTGAAGTTCTTACAATTGAATATTCCGACGGGGCAACTTACGAATATCATGGTGTACCTAAGTCTGCCTACAAAAACCTTTGTAATGCGCCTTCTATTACTCGTTATGCAAGAAGGCATATCTGTAAAACGTATGTTTACAGAAGTACCAGTAAATTAGTTGCTGACTAACCCAACAAAAATAATGTCATCCCTTTTGGGCCATGAGCGCCCAATACCAAAGACTGCTCTATATCGGCAGTCTTGGAGGGACCGGCAATAAATACCCCGAAGTCATAGTTGGTTTCTGCAATCCTTTCGTAGGCTTGGTGCATATTGTAAACAATGTCTTTCCTGTTTACAACGATGGCCAATTGCTGTGTGATGAAAGGCAACACCCTGTATTGTATCAGACTTTCTGTAACCCACATTGCCCCATTCTCTGCCACACCAAAGTGAGCAGGTATAATTGCCCAATCCACATCTTCTAAACTGTGTGCATCTTCTTTTACGGTTTCTATATAAGTGGATACATCCCCGAGTGCCACTATAGTAGTTACAGACCTTTCTTGAGGGACAGCTTGCTGTTGTAATATTGCTTTAATGGCTGAATAGTCGGTTACTTCCCGCACATCTACATGAAGGATATCTAATCTTTTCTTTAATGCTTCTACCCATTCTGCATGAGTTGTGGTTACAGGGATATCTATCACTGGTAAAGCCCTCTCTGCTGGCTGATTCTTCGATACTTCCCTCAATATTTGTTCTCTGCTCATAATGTATTTAGTTACTGGTTACTAGCTTCAAGTTACTGGTAACCAGTAACTTGAAACCTGCCCTATCCTCTGTTTTTCTTGTACCACTCTTTAAATGATTCTTTCGGCGGCGCCGGCATTTCCCTTTGTTTGTACCAAGGGTTCAGCTTATTGCTCACCACAAATGGCGAATATTTCAATACTAAGCGTGCAGCCTTGCCTGATATGTTGTAAAGGGAAGGTTTGGATAATACCCATCCCATCATCTTCATGCTGGCATTCTTTGTAGTAGGGCCTAATCCTTCTTTCATCAATACCTGGCGCCATTTATACAGTTGGTCATGTATGTCAATCTTCACCGGACAAACATTGCTGCAACTGCCGCATAGGGTAGATGCAAATGGTAAGTCCTTGTTGGCACGCATATCAAAATTTGGCGTAAGGATACTTCCTATTGGTCCTGCCACTGCATTGTGGTAACTATGTCCGCCGCTTCTTCGGTAAACAGGGCAGGTATTCATACAGGCAGCACAACGGATGCACTTCAATGAGTTTCTAAAGTCTTCCTTTCCTAAGTGTACGCTTCTGCCATTATCCACCAAAACAATATGCACTTCCTGATGTGGTTGTGGTTTCTTGAAATGACTGGAATAAGTTGTGATAGGTTGCCCTGTAGCACTTCTTGCCAGCAAACGAAGGAATACACCAAGGTGCTGCTGTTGCGGGATAATCTTTTCAATACCCATACAGGCAATGTGAATGTCTGCCAGATGCGCGCCCATGTCTGCATTGCCTTCATTGGTACTCACTACAAACTCACCTGTTTCGGCAACTGCAAAGTTTACGCCTGTCAAAGCCGCACGTCTGGTAAGGAATGTTTCCCTTAGGTGTTCCCTTGCTGCGGCGGTAAGGTATTTAGGATCCGATGCACCCTTATCTGTTCCTAAGTGCTTGTGAAATAATTCTCCAATTTCTTCTTTCTTCCAATGAATACACGGCAATACAATATGACTTGGTGGTTCTTTTGCCAGTTGAACAATACGCTCACCAAGATCGGTATCAATTACTTCAATGCCATTATGTTCAAGATATTCATTCAGGCCGCACTCCTCGGTAAGCATACTTTTGCTTTTTACCATTCGGTCTATCTGGTGCTTCTTCAAAATGGAATGTACTATCTGGTTATGTTCTGCTGCATCTGCTGCCCAATGAACAATTACACCATTAGCAATTGCATTCTTTTCAAATTCTTGTAGGTATTGGCTAAGATTGCTCAACACATTATTCTTTATCTGCGAAGCATATTCTCTTAGTTGTTCCCATTCGGGTATAGCATGACTTGCCAAGTCTCTTTTCTCCCGGATAAACCAAAGTGTTTTATCATGCCAGTCCACCCTTGGTTCATCAAGGTTAAACTGTATTGCTGCATCAGCGTGATTGGTAATTGTACTGTTCATCTTCTTTAATTGATAATTTTCAATTGATAATTGATATGTTCAAGACTGATAGTTAAATGTATCAATTGTAAATTATCAATTATCAATTCCGTTGAGGATTTCTGCAATATGAATAACTTTCGTATTACTATTCTGTCTTTTCAGTATGCCTTCCATGTGCATCAGGCAGCTCATATCGGCACCTGTAATGTATTCAGCTTCATGGCGTACATGATCCGCCACCCTGTCTTTACCCATCTTCCCACTAACTGCTTCCTCTGCCACACAAAAAGTGCCACCAAAGCCACAACATTCATCAATTCTGTCTAGCTGTATCAGTTCCACATCTTTTACCATTGCCAACAAACTGCCGGGTTTGGAGTATGGTTCGGCATTCAATTCAGACATCTGGCTAAGGTGCAATCCCCTTTGTCCGTGACAGCTTTGGTGCATGCCTACCTTGTGCGGGAAACTTGCGTTGATAGTATCCACCTTCAAAACATCTACCATAAACTCACAAAGTTCATACACCGTCTTGCGGATATGCGCTTCCTCTGGAGCGTTCTTTTCTGTGTGGAGGTGGTGTTTTATGTGTAGGGTGCAGCTGCCAGACGGGCAAACTATATAATCGTATCCAGCAAAGTTTTCTGCAAACAGCATACTACATCCTTCTGCTTCATGCTCATAACCACTGTTTGCCATCGGCTGACCGCAACAGGTCTGTTTGAGGGGATAGGTAACGGTGCATCCATGTTTTTCTAAAAGTTCCAATGTAGCGATGGCGACATTAGGGTAAAACTGGTCTACATAACAAGGGATAAATAGCGCAACTCTCATATCTTATCTTAAAATCTGTTCTAAATCGATTTCGATAAGCAAAATAACATCAATTCAGTCAAAGTAGAGGTAAGTAATTTTATTTTTTTGCCGCTGTTGGAGTTTTTTGCCATAAACAATTTTTATGAAGTTTTATTTTTCATAAATAGAGATTCTTGCTTAATAAAGATTGTAGAAGAGCACTAACAAATGCGATAATGGTTTACTGATTCTCTTCATTTGTGTGTTAGTAAAAGTTAGTCCATGAACGGGTTCATAAACTAGACCCCAACTTTAATTCCCAAATTAGCAGCAAACCCATTCGCAATGCTCCTCCTCAGGGTAGACAGCAGGTAGGTCTTTTTGCAATTACTTTTCACCCAAATGCCAATAGCTATCTTATCAAAGCCACATGTTAAACACCTTGCCATGTTTGATTGTAGCGATTGGCTTGGGCTAACTAGCTAGGAATTAAAACTTAATACTCCTCAGGCTTTACGTCTGTAATTTGAAATTCAAAAGTGTAATTAGTCTTTTGGTTGTTAATTTCAATTGATAAAAATAATTTAATTGTTTGTCCTTTTGAATTCAAGATATATTGCTTTCTATCTGCATCAAAATTGTCATTTACAGGTAGCAAGTCTTTTATCTTCCAACTAGGGGGGACTGAATAATTTGAACCAAAGTAACCTTCAGCATAGGATATGTTGTCAGTTGGTATAACACAGTCTTCAATCAAAGAATTACTTGGGATTATAGTTGGAACTTGCGATGAACCTCTATCAGTATATTTAACCCCTTTATGCATTACTCTTTTACTCTCGCCGAGTATAATTAAAGATGATTCATCCCAATTGATTTTGATTGGGTCTGAAGTCAAATTTTTAAGACTAAAGTCTATTTGCTTTTCACCAACCATGAAGGATGCACTTATTTTGCCATCATCAAAGGACTTATCTGTTTTTGCATGGTTATCCAAAAGTTTGTAGGAATAAATGTATTTTACTCCTTCGCATGAACTTAAAACAAAAAAAAGTATCATTACGAATAGGTTCGTGATGTGAGATTTTATACTCATAATTAAGGATTTTTAATTAACAAATATAAATTGAGTAATTTAATTACAAAACACAATTCTATATTCCCAACTGTCCCACCTAGTCCATGTATGTATTCAGTAAAGTACTACTCAAAAATCGGGGTCTATCGCATGACTCCCGTCATGTGCTCGTCGTTACTAATGTACGCACTATTCAACACACTCTTCAAAAATACTCTTTCAAATAAACTTTACAGAAAACTGGGTTCTTATTTACAGATTTTCAACGGATTCTTCTTTCGCCTACTTCGAAGATGCAGTATTATTGATAATAACCATCAAAATAATAAAACCAATAATCTAAATTGCCGTATACAATAAACCAAGTAACTTAAAAGAACCGTATAATTGTTTGCAATAATGTTCAAAAAACAGTGACAATCCCCTTTTTATACAAAACCCGACTACTCTAAACCCACAGGAGCGATTCCAACATCAGAACCGTACCTGTGGAAACCACAGGAGCGGTACCAACATCAGAACCGTGTCTGTGGAACCCACAGGAGCGGTTCCAACATCAGAACCGTGTCTGTGGAACCCACAGGAGCGGTTCCAACATCAGAACCGTGTCTGTGGAACCCACAGGAGCGGTTCCAACATCAGAACCGAGTCTGTGGAAACCACAGGAGTGGTTCCAACATCAGAACCGTGTCTGTGGAAACCACAGGAGTGGTTCCAACATCAGAACCGTGTCTGTGGAAACCACAGGAGTGGTTCCAACATCAGAACCATGTCTGTGGAAACCACAGGAGCGGTTCCAACATCAGAACCGTGTCTGTGGAAACCACAGGGGTAGTTCCGACAGCATATTGCATCAAATCAACTCAACTCAATTTTGCAATTGACAACTTAAATAATTTGAAACATACACCGATTGTTTATTACGGAAAAGCCCCAATCTCTGTGAAATTATGATTAACTTTTTCGAATAGGAATACTTGATTGCCATTTGTGAGGCATAAAAATGGTACAGGAAGTGCCAGATGATAACGTAATATCTGTTGCATGGTCTTCTCCGAGATGGGAACATTGGGTTCTTTACATTCTATAATCATCCATGGAGAGGCATCTTTGTAGACAATTATATCGCAACGTTTGCGTAACTCGCCTAGTTTAAGCTCTTTTTCGATGGACAACAGCGATGCAGGGTATTTAAGATCTTGTAGTAAGTACTGAATCATGTTCTGCCGCACCCACTCTTCGGGGGTCAATCGCACCCATCTTTTGCGTACCTCATCAAAGATGAGTTCTTTGTTTTCTTCCCTCTTAATCTTATATTGAAATAGTGGATAATTAACTTTTATCATTTATTAGCTATAAAAAGATTATTTTTGTAAAATAAATAGAATAAATTAAAAATAATGAAGACTAAGGAAGAAATAGTAAACAACTGGTTGCCACGCTACACGGGAGAGCCATTAGAAAATTTTGGTAAATATATACTACTTACAAACTTTTCTAACTACGTTAACCTCTTTGCAGAATGGAACAATGTGCCGGTACTTGGCAAAGACCGCCCGTTTCAATGTGCTACTGCTGATGGAATTACCATAATAAACTTTGGTATGGGTAGCCCAGGTGCTGCTACAGTAATGGATTTGTTGAGTGCCATCAATCCAAAAGCTGTATTGTTTTTGGGTAAATGTGGCGGCTTGAAGAGACGGAATACTATTGGAGATTTGATTTTGCCTATTGCAGCAATAAGAGGAGAGGGGACAAGTAATGACTATTTCCCTCCGGAAGTTCCTGCTTTGCCTGCATTTGCTTTGCAGAAAGCCATCTCTACTACCATCAGGGATCATGGTGTGGATTACTGGACAGGAACTGTGTACACTACCAACCGCAGGGTTTGGGAACATGATGATACTTTTAAAGAATATCTTACCAAGATAAGGGCTTATGCCATAGATATGGAAACTGCCACCATTTTTACGGTAGGTTTTTATAACAAGATACCGACTGGTGCCTTGTTGTTGGTTAGTGATTCGCCAATGGTGCCAGATGGTGTTAAGACCGAAGAGAGTGATAAGAAAGTAACTACTGAATTTGTGGAACGTCACATACGTATTGGCATGGACTCGTTAAGGCAATTGATTAATAATGGCGCAACAGTAAGGCACTTGCAATTTTAAGATATTTAACCACAAGGAACACTAAGTTTAACACAAAGGACACAAAGATTTTATAAACGAAATCCTTGTGTCCTTTGTGTTTTACTAACCTAGTGTTCCTTGTGGTTAAATGCTTAGAATGGCAAACCTATTCCTAACTGTATTGCGTAGTTCTTCACTTCTACACCATTTGGACGGGTGTTGGTCCACTCGAATTTTTTGAAATTCATCCAGCCATCATTTCCTTGTCGGGCAGGGTCTTTTACTTTATAGGCCATATCTACCCTTATCAGGAAATAGTTGAAATCTACACGGATTCCAGTACCTACTCCAACAGCTAAATCCTTCCCGATATTACTTAATTGAAAAGTAGAATTATCCCCTGCTCCCTGACTTCTGATGTTCCAGATGTTACCTGCATCAGTGTAGATAGCGCTGCCTATCTTTATCCCATTGATGGTTCCCAATTGAAAACGGTATTCCATATTTGCCTCTATGGCAAGGTCGCCGTATCTGTCGGTATAACCGTTGGTGCTGGTATCTGATGCCAATGAAGAACCCAGACCTAGCTGACGCAATCCCCAGGCACGCATACTATTGGGGCCTCCCAGAAAATATTGTTTAAACACAGGCATTGATTGGTCGCCATGTAAACCTACCCCTGTAAAAAAACGGGTGGCAAACTCATCTTTATGGTACCGCTTGATAAACCGATACTCTCCCTCCAGTTTATTATAGATAAAAAGATTATTTAATCCCGGGAAAATATTACTTACGCCCATACCGCTCTCTTCGTAGCTGAACCGGATATAGTGGCTTTTGGATGGATCGTTGCTGCTGACAAATGTTTTGGCTAGCGACAGGCTTATACCAATTACTTTACCATCCCTAAAAGAGTTTCTTAGGAAAGGCGTGGTCTTAAACAGCGAATCCAAGCCTTGTAGCGTATCTACTTTGTACAGTTCAATGTTTGGCAATTTCAATAGCCAGGTGTTGTTTCCTTTACTCCATTCATATCCCCAGCTTGCTACCAATGATTTGAGTCCGTACAAGTCTTTTCTATCGGTATATGCCCCAGAAACACTGAGGAGGGTGCGTTTATTTTCTAGTTTGTCCAGAATAGCCCAATGTGTAAAGGGCTGTATCAAACGTGGGAACACATAAGTATGACTCAAATTCACTTGAGTGGTCTGTAGTAAAGAGTTATTGCCATAAGAGTTGGCTGTATTCTGCACATTCAGCTCCACCCCAAAGCGTAGGGAAGTAAGAGATTGCACTGCTTGCCTCCAGACATTCCTGTTTTTATACGTAAAGTTGGTGCCAATCCCCAATAAATTCCCCGAGCCGAGGTCGCCTGTGTTTCTACTGAATTCCTGATCCACCGTAAAGCTTTGCTTCTTCTCCGGTACCATAAATATATATAAGTCAATACTGTCTTTGTCCCTGATTTGTGGTCGGATATCCACCTGTTTCCACGTACCTATCTGCGACAACTTATTGATTGTTTTATAGTACAGGCTTTCATTGTACAAATCGCCGTTATGCAAGTAGGTATGTTCTCTTAATGGTCTGAAAAAGAACTTCTCATTGGTATAATACATCGTTGCTTCCTTGTGGGTAAAGACGTTGAAGTCTTGTCGGGCAATGGTAGCATCCGGATTGTAGTATGCATTTTTTATATCGGGATAGTAATAGACTTTGCCAATAAAAAACTGTTGTAATGCCAGCGAGTCTTTCCCTTTTCTCTGGGCAATCGTAACGTTCCAGGAGGTATTTTCTCTGTTCTTGGTATCTGCATCCACAATCAGTTCTGCTTCTTTTGCCGGATCAAGCGTCAGCGTCAATAACTTAGGGTCCAGCGTATCCAGTTCCGCATAGATATTATCCCTCGAAAACTTGTAATAGCCATTCTGGTGATACCAGCCTGTCAGTCGGTCCAGCTCATTATTGATTGCTTCCTTTGTGTAGGGTTGCCCTTTCTTTATCATCGAGTACTTTGATTGCGAGAGGGTTAGTTGCTGTAAAGAAGAATCGACGGGCCGATTGGTCGTATCCAGCATATTGTAGGCAACAGAATCTATTTTGATAATCTTTCCGATCGCAATACGGAAGGCAACGGTGGTCTTGATTTTGTTTTTGGACGAATCGAAACGGAAAGAAGAGAAGAAGTTGGAGCGGTAATAGCCTTGCGAATTAAGGTAGGCACTCATAAATCCCTTACTGCGATAGAGGTTGTTGGAATCGAAAACAGGTGGGTTCTTAATCTTGTAAAGAAAGCCCAGTTGCTGCACCCTGTTGGCCTTCATACTATCATCCCAATAATTATTAAGTTCTTCGGTTAATCTTTTTTTCTCATCTTTGGTGATATTCCCTTCTACTTTAATCTTGTTGAGGTAAACGAAAGGTTTGTTTTTGGGATAATTTCTAACAATGGTACACGACTCAACGAAGAGGGCAAAACAAAAGAAGGTGAGGAGTAGGAATGAGAACGATGTTTTGCTACTAAAACGCATTAGCTATGTATAAATTAAGTAAGAATGATGTCAAATTTATTCAATCATTATGCCATAAAAAACACCGTCAAACGGAAGGGTTGTTTATAGCAGAGGGTGTAAAGTTGGTGGAAGAAATCATACAAAGCCATTTTGGGGTAAAAAAAATATATGCAACCAGCAAATGGGCTGCCGGAAAGGAGCATCTGGGGAGTGTATTGTCCATTATCTCGGAGGATGATCTACAGCGAATATCCACGTTGCAAACCCCCAATCAGGTGTTGGCATTGGTGGAACAGCCAACAGCCAATCCGGTACTTCCTTTTGCCAATAAATGCTCGTTGGTGCTGGACGGCATTCAGGATCCGGGCAATTTTGGCAGCATCATCCGTATTGCGGACTGGTTTGGCATCCATCAGATTGTTTGTAGCAATACGACGGTGGAGTTGTTTAATCCCAAAGTAATACAGAGTACGATGGGCAGTTTTATACGGGTGCCTGTAAGCTATGGAACCCTGCCCGAGTTGTTGAAGAACGTAAATATACCCATCTATGGTGCGTTGTTATCGGGGGAAAGCATTTATGAAATAGCCAAGCCAACCGAAGGCATCCTGGTTATTGGCAGTGAGGGCAAGGGGATAGGAGCGGAGTTGCTGCCACTGATTACGCACCCCATTACTATACCCCGCATTGGCGCCGCGGAAAGTTTGAATGCTGCTGTAGCAACAGGGATATTGTTATCGCATCTGGTTTGATTAAACACATAGATACATAGGGACATAGTGCACATAGGATTAGCAACTTTGTGTTCTACGGACTTATGTTTTTTATTTTATAATAGTTCCTCATATTCATTTGGGTCTTTCATATCCTTTAGTTTTAAAGAGATAGTTGAAGGAAGCTTTTTATGAAAAATTTTTACCTTAGAATGGCTCTTTCCTTCTCTTACTTCTACTTCAGGATACTCCTCACATTTTTCAGTTAATATTTGATTTTTAATATCGTAAAAATGATTGTAGCGACCGAAATATATTGTCCCTTTTTTGCTAAAGGTTTGTGTGCTTTCGCCTTCAATTCTTACTAATAAATATTCATTTGCTATGCTATTCCATTTATATATCAATTCATCCTCACCGCGGTGAAAACTATGTGACACCATTAAACTATCCCCATCAGCTACAACATTAGGTCCCCGCCCATCTCTCTCATACTCAGCAGATGTATCTAATATCTCTAATTGGTTATTTACTTTTTTGAAAATAAATATTTTTTCAAAGTCCCCTGGCTGTCCGTCTCTTTCACTTGTGTCTGAAACTACTGCTATCATCAAATCAAGCCCATTTATGAGTGTCTCGGTATAAAAAGAATCCAGCGAGGAATAATGTGGTTTAACAAGTTTATTAATTTGGGTTATCCATTTCAACTCTGGTTCTGGTTTTGCTACCACACCTATTGCGTTAGTTTTAGATTGTGCCAGAACAACAACTGATATCGTCATTAAGGTCAGGCTCAACAGTATTTTATTCATAAAGAAGGTTCCTTTTATAAAGTAAAAATAAGTATCAGCCTTTGATTGAACACAATTAGATTTTAATGTCATCAGTCGAAAATATATTCTTTTCCATTACCGATGGTTTAAGTATAAAATCGCTGTTCTTTATCAGGCATCTTTCAATAACTCAAGGTCGGGTTGTGCATATTTGTAAACCTTGAAATAGATTGTAGTATTTGTTTGGTAGATTCCTTCAAAGCCCGAAATGAGATTGATAAACTGCACCAGATGGTCATTGTCTCTACACATTACATCCACCTCCAAGTCATAATCTCCTGACGTTCCGGCCAGAAAACTTACCTCAGGGAGACCTAATATCTGTTTGGCAACCTGTTCTTTCAAGGTAGCAGGACGGATGTAAATAGCAATGTGAGCGTATGACCTAAAACCTACTTTGTCAGGATCAACCCTGCCAATAATATTTACGGTGCCATCTTCTATCAACTTATTCACCCTTGTTCTGATTGTTCCAATAGAAACATGAAGTTGTTCGGCCATTACGGTAAAAGAAGCTCGACCATCTTTTTGTAAGCAGGATAATATGGCAAAATCCAAATCGTCGAGTGTAGGTGTGTGTTTCTGCATAATCAAATTGTTATTAGTAAGTAGGTTGTCATTATTCAAGCAATTCTCTCGGTGTAATATTTTATTTATTTGCTGCTGTTTGCTATCAAATATATTAAGTAGGCTTCAATAAATCAAAAATATTTAGAATAAGTGTATAATTTCATTGTTTTAATTGAGTTGACCCAGCTTATTGTTGCTTCTGCACCATTAAATAAATTGTTTTACTTTTAAGCGTTTAAATAATAAAACATTCGACGGCGAAAGTATAGATTTCTGTAGAATAATGTTTGCTATAAATTAGCTTTTATTCACTTATCTGAGTTAATAATAAAAAAAGAATAGTTTTTTTGTTTTAAAACTAAAATTATTTTACTTTTACCACTTTATTTTTGAAAATTAAGTACAAGAATTTAGAAGACAATGAAGTATCAAGCAATTAAGAATTATGTGAATGGAGAATTTGTAGAAGCTTCTACAGATAGAAAAATGGATGTAATTTCCCCAATAGATGGTAAGCATTTATCAACAGTGCCGATGAGTGGCTATGCAGATTTGGATAGTGCGGTGGAAGCGGCCAAAGCGGCATTTCCAAAATGGAGCAAAACACCTATCAAAGAAAGAGTGCAAATATTCTTTCGATATAGAAGTTTATTAGAGAAGCACTTGGTAGAATTGGCAGAATTGTGCAGCGAAGAAAACGGTAAAGTATATAGCGAATCTGTTGCTGAAATAGAGAAATGTATTGAACTAACTGAGTTTGCTGTTTCATTACCACAGTTAGTAACTGGTGAAGTATTGGAAGTGAGTCGCGGTGTTGAGTGCCGTACAGAACATGCTCCACTAGGCGTTGTAGCAAGTATTGTTCCCTTCAATTTTCCTTCGATGGTGCCAAACTGGACAATGCCCAATGCACTTGCTTTAGGTAATTGCATGATTATAAAACCATCAGAAAAAGTTCCTTTAAGCTGCGGAAGAATTGCTGAACTGTTAAAGGAAGCTGGTTTGCCAGACGGTGTGTTTAA
This sequence comes from uncultured Chitinophagaceae bacterium, assembly GCA_903895845.1. GTDB lineage: Bacteria > Bacteroidota > Bacteroidia > Chitinophagales > Chitinophagaceae > Parasediminibacterium. Next base: position 132,309 of record CAITVK010000053.1, on the reverse strand, counting down.
TATTATTAATGGTGATGTGGAAATAGTAGAAGCTATCTGCGATCATCCGGGTATTGAAGCTGTTTCATTTGTAGGATCTACCAAAGTAGCAAAGATTGTTTATCAACGTGCTACTAGCAATCTTAAAAGATGTTTAGCATTGGGTGGAGCTAAGAATCACTTAATGGTATTGCCAGATGCAATTCCTGGAATGACAGCTCAGAATGTAACGGCTTCCATGAGCGGTTGTGCTGGTCAGCGTTGTATGGCTGCTGGCGCAATGGTGGGTGTGGGAGCAATTGACCATATTGTAGAAAAAATTTGTGAAGAAGCAAGAAAAGTAGTTCCTGGTCAGAACTTAGGTGCTGTGATTAGTAAAGAATCGAAAGAAAGAATTGAAAGATTTATTGATGAAGCCGAAAAAGATGGTGCTAAGATTTTGGTTGATGGAAGAAAAGCTGTAGTTGAAGGCAAAGAAGCTGGCTATTACGTTGGCCCTACTGTAATTGATTATGTTACACCAAACATGAGTGTAGCAAAAGAAGAAATCTTTGGGCCAGTAATTTCTATTCTTCGTGTGGCAACTGTGGACGAGGCATTGGCAATTGAAAACGCTAACCCTTATGGTAATGCTGCGAGTGTATTTACCCAAAATGGTGGTGCCGCACGATATATCATTGACCGTGCAAGTGCAGGTATGATTGGTGTAAACGTGGGTGTACCTGTACCGCGTGAACCATTCTCTTTTGGTGGTTGGAATGAAAGTAAGTTTGGAGTAGGTGATATTACTGGTAAGAGTTCTATTGAATTCTGGACTAAGCTGAAGAAGAGTACCACCAAATGGAATCCAGAAGCAGGTGTAAATTGGATGAGCTAAGAAGGTTTAGTGCCACCAATTACACTGATCAAACACTAATTATTTTTATTTTGATTGGTGTTTATCTGTGTTATTAGTGGCAGAGAAAATAATTCAAAATTTAAAAATAATATAAAATGGTTAAGTCGGATGTATTGTCAGAATCTCAAGAGATAATAGAAGATAGTCAGAGCTATACGCTCTTTTCTTGGAGTAAACAAAAAGGAACCAATCCAATTGCTGTAAAGTATGCAGAGGGAGTTTATTTATACGACTATGACGACAAGCGTTACATAGATTTTTCTAGCGGATTGATGAATGTAAATATTGGTCATGGCGATCAGCGCATTACAGAAGCTGTAGTTGCACAGATGCAGCAAGTAAGTTATGTTACTCCAAGTTGTGTTACTAAAGTACGTAGCGATTTAGGTAAGAAGTTGGCAGAGATTTGTCCGGGCGATTTAAACAAGGCTTTCTTCACACTATGTGGGGCTACTTCTATTGAAAACGCTATTAAACTAGCTCGTTTATATACGGGCAAACATAAAATACTAAGCCGCTATCAAGCGTATCATGGCTCTACCAATGGGGCAATGACCGCGAGTGGTGACCCGAGAAAGCTTCCTGTTGATTCTCAACAATCACCCAATTTCGTTCATTTCGATTTGCCATATCTCTATCGTTGGGATTATGGAGAAGAAAATTTATTGAAAGAAGCAGTTGCCTCTTTTGAAAGATTGTTAGAATATGAAGGACCAGGAAATATTGCAGCCGTAATATTAGAGGGAGAGTCTGGAACTTCTGGTTGTTTGCATTATCCAAAAGGATATCTAAAAGCATTGAGGGCCATTTGCGATAAGCATGGTGTCCTAATGATAATGGATGAAGTAATGAGTGGTTTTGGTAGAACAGGCAAATGGTTTGGATTTGAGAATCACGGTATTATTCCGGATATGATTGCAATGGCTAAAGGGCTTACATGCGGTTATCTCCCTTTTGGATGCTTGATGGTGAGCGATAAGATTGCTGCTAAATATGATGACGCTATGTTGCCTTTGGGTTTAACCTATTCTGCTCATCCAGTTTGTTGTGCTGCTGCTTTGGAAACTCTAAAGATTTACGAAGAAGATAATCTAATTGAGAACACGGTGGCAATGAGCGAATACCTTAACGGACAAATTGAACTATTAAAAGCAAAACATCCAAGTATTGGCGATTGGAGAAATACTGGTTTATTGGGCTGTTTAGAAATAGTAAAAAACAGAACAACCAAAGAACCGATGGCGCCATTTAATGCAAAACCTACCGAGATGGTGGTAATGAATAAAGTAGCTGCAAAAATAAAAGAGCTTGGTATGTACACTTTTGTACGCTGGGGTTATATATTTATAGCGCCGCCTTTGTGTGTAACTAAAGAACAAATAGATGAAGGTTTGGCTATTATCAGCGAGGCATTGTTGATTGCAGACGAGGCGGTAATCTAGTTATGAGTTGTGAATAGTTAGTTGTGAGTTTGTTGCATTTTATCATTCAAAACTTAAAATACAGAATTTAAAATAAATTATTCATACATGATCGATTCTCCTCTGTATAGTGAAGATCTTGCTCCAATAGCATCAAATAAAAGAACTTGGTACACGTGGAATTATGCTGCCCTTTGGATAAGTATGAGCCTTTGTATACCTACTTACATGTTGGCGAGTTCATTGATAGAAGGTGGCATGAATTGGTGGGAAAGTATTCTCACCATCTTTATTGGAAATAGTGTAGTGCTTATTCCAATGATACTAAATGGTCATGCAGGTGCAAAGTATGGTATCCCCTTTCCAGTTTTTGCTAGGGCAAGTTTTGGAACTAAAGGTGCAAATGTGCCAGCGCTTCTTAGAGCAGTTGTTGCTTGTGGTTGGTTTGGAATACAAACATGGATTGGAGGTTTTGCTTTGTATCAAATGTTGCACTTATGGACTCCTTCATTGGCTACTTTACCAATGATATTTCCAGCCTCTTGGGGATTACAAACAGGACCAGCTATTACTTTCATCTTGTTTTGGGTTATAAATATGTACGTGGTTTATCTGGGTGTAGAAAGTATCAAGAAACTATTAGTGTTTAAAGCTTTCTTCTTGCCAGTTGCTGCTTTGGCTTTATTGTTCTGGGCAATCTCTGCTGGTCATGGTTTGGGACCTATCCTTCAGCAACCATCTAAGTTTATTGATGCAGCAGGATTCTTTAAGTTCTTCTTTCCGGCATTGACGGGTATGGTTGGCTTTTGGGCTACGCTATCATTGAATATTCCAGACTTTACAAGATATGCAGTTAGTCAAAAAGCACAGATAAATGGACAGATTATAGGGCTTCCTCCCGCAATGACATTGTTTAGTTTTATTGGTGTTGTTGTTACTTCTGCTACCACGATTATTTATGGAACAACTATTTGGGATCCATTGGTGCTTGCTGGCAAGTTTGATAGTAAAATATTGGTAAGTGTTGCTATGATTGCGGTTGCCTTATCCACTTTGGCTACAAATATTGCTGCCAATATAGTTAGTCCAGCGAATGATTTTGCACATCTAGCCCCTTCAAAAATAAGTTTTAGAACAGGTGGTTATATCACAGGTGTAATTGGTATTTTTATATTTCCTTGGAAGTTGATTGCCGATCCTACTGGCTTCATCTTCACTTGGTTGATTGGATATTCTAGTTTGCTTGGGCCAGTGGGAGGGATTATGATTGCCGATTATTATTTTATCAGAAAACAAGAATTGGTATTAACTGATTTATACAATCCAACAGGGATTTATAGTTTTAATAAAGGAATTAACTGGGGAGCTATTATCGCATTGTTTGCGGGAATCTTGCCAAATGTACCAGGCTTTCTAACAACTATCAAAGTCGTAGATGCCACTTTCTTTCCCGAATGGTTGAATGGTTTGTACAGCTATGCGTGGTTTGTTGGTTTCGGTATAAGTGCATTGGTTTATATAGTATTTTTTAAAAAAAAGGGTTAACACAGAGTATTAGGAGTTATTTACACCGAGGATTGTGGAGTAAGGTATTGAGGTGAATAAATATAAAAAAATGAGTGATAATGTGTTAACAGGAATTGTGATTGGCTTTGCAATGGAGGTACATACAGCATTAGGTGCTGGATTATTAGAAAATGCTTACCAAGAATGTTTATTTTACAAATTAACAAACCAAGGTCTTTTCGTTGAAAAAGAAAAATCAATGCCTTTAATCTTTGAAGATGTAAGACTGGATATTGGTTATCGAATAGATTTGTTAGTGGAAAAAGAGTTGGTTCTAGAAATTAAAAGTGTAGTAGCATTAAACGACATTCACTATGCACAAACTTTGAATTATATGAGATTGGGTAATTTTCCAGTTGGGCTGCTAATCAACTTTAATGTTTTGAGACTGAAAGACGGTATTAAGCGGTTGGTAAATGGGTACTAAATTCTCTCTAAAGCCCTCTGTGTAAATCACTCCAATAACCTCTGTGTTAGATTTAAAAGATAAAAATGAGTACTTTAATTAAAAATGGAAGAATAATTACGGCCACCGATGATTACGTCGCTGATATATTCATTGAAGGAGAAACAATCTCCGCTATTGGTAAGAACCTAAATGTTAATGCCGATAAAGTAATTGATGCAGCAGGTTTGTTGGTTATGCCGGGTGGTATTGATCCTCACGTGCATTTGGCAATGCCTTTCATGGGTACTTTCTCTAGCGATGATTATGAAACAGGAACCCGCGCCGCGCTTTATGGTGGCACCACAACGATCATTGATTTTGTATTGCAAACACAAGGCAAAAGTTTGCAACATGCTTTAGACGATTGGAATAGCCGTGCCAAAGGAAATACAGTTGGCGACTACAGCTTTCACATAGCGGTTACCGATTTTAATGAGGATACGAAGAAAGAAATAAAGCATTTTATTGAGGAAGAGGGCATCACTTCTTTCAAAACTTTTATGGCTTATAAGGGTGCTTTGATGATTGACGATAGGCAGATGGTGGGCCTGATGCAAGAGGTGAAAAAGCAAGGTGGGTTGGTTACCGTTCATGCTACCAATGGCGATATGATTGATTTTTTGGTTGCAAAACATAAATCAGAAGGTAAGACAGCTCCGTTATATCACTATTTATCTCAACCGGAAATTACCGAAGCTGAGGCTTCTTCGCGCTTTGCGGATATGATTCATTATACTGGTTGCCCTGGATATATTGTCCACATGACATGTGAGGGTGCATTGAATGCCGTGCGTAATGCTACCAGAAGAAATCAACATCTATTCGTAGAAACTTGTATTCAATATCTCGTGTTGGATGCCTCTTTGTACGAAAATGATTTTGAAGGTGCCAAGTGGGTGATGAGTCCTCCGTTAAGGGAGAAAAAAGACCAGACTACATTGTGGGCGGGCATCAATCAAGGATTGGTAAATGTGGTGGCAACAGACCATTGTCCGTTTATGTGGGAGCAGAAGTTGATGGGTAAGAATGATTTTTCTAAAATCCCCAACGGGCATCCTGCCATAGAAAATAGAATGGAATTATTGTTTAGTGAAGGCGTAAACAAAGGCAAGATTTCTTTGAATAAATATGTGGAAGTAGCTAGTACCAATGCCGCCAAGATATTTGGTATGTTCCCTAAAAAAGGAACGATAGCGGTGGGCAGCGATGCGGATATTGTATTGTTCGATCCGAATGAGAAGCACACCCTTTCGGCTTCCAAACACCACATGAATGTTGATTATAGTGGTTATGAAGGATGGGAATTGACTGGCAAAGTAAAATCTGTTTTATTACGTGGAACGGTTGCTATCAATGATAATCAATGCTTGGTGGATAAGGGTTATGGTCAGTTTATAAAGAGAAAAGGACCTAATTCTAAGGTATAAGTTCATAAATAAAGAGGTCTTTATTGAAAATAAAAGGGTCTTTATTCAGAAAAAAGAAGTCTTTATTGCAAAAAAAGAGGTCTTTATTGAGAATAAAAGGGTCTTTATTTGGGAAAAAGAAGTCTTTATTATAAAAAAGAGGTCTTTTTTAGAGATAAAAGGGTCTTTATTTTCAGGAATGGGTAAGATTAATTTAAAATTTAAAACACACAATTTAAAATGATAGTTAAGTCTGGCTTGATACAAATGAGTTTGCCAATCACGGAAGGCGAAGGAACAATTGCGGAAATTGTGGAAGCGATGTACCTGAAACATATCCCATTGATAGAAGAGGCCGGACAAAAGGGTGTGCAGATATTATGCTTGCAAGAGATATTCAATACACCCTATTTCTGTCCCGGTCAAGATAAGAAATGGTATGCTTCTGCCGAGGCAGTTCCTGGTCCCACAACCGAGCGTTTGGCGGTTTATGCCAAGAAATATAGTATGGTAATCATCGTTCCCATCTACGAAAAAGAACAATCTGGTGTACTCTATAATACTGCGGCGGTTATTGATGCCGATGGAACTTATTTGGGTAAATACCGCAAAAACCATATCCCACATACAGGTGGTTTCTGGGAGAAGTTCTTCTTTAAGCCTGGTAATTTAGGCTACCCTGTTTTTCAAACTAAGTATGCTAAAGTGGGCGTTTATATTTGTTATGATCGTCACTTTCCTGATGGCGCAAGGTGTTTAGGATTGAATGGTGCAGAGATAGTTTATAATCCATCCGCTACAACTGTTGGGCAATCGCAATATTTATGGAAGCTAGAGCAGCCTGCACATGCCGTTGCCAATGGATATTTTATGGGTTGCATTAATCGAGTGGGAGAAGAGAAACCTTGGAACTTGGGTAAGTTTTACGGTACCTCTTATTTCGTTAATCCACGCGGACAAATCATTGCCGAAGCAAGTGAAGACAAAGATGAATTGTTGATTGCAGAATTTGATTTGGATATGATAGATGAAGTTCGCAGTACTTGGCAATTTTATCGGGATAGACGCCCAGAGACTTATGGAGAGATTGTAAAACCCTAGTGTTTGTGTTGAATTTTGTATTCTAAATTTTGAATTAATTACACACAGTCTTAATTCAAAATTCAAAACTTAAAATTTAAAATAATATAGATGTTACAGAATAATAGATTGACAGAAGCTGAGTATAAAGTAAATTTCAGTGATATTCATCCCCCATATACCAATGTGAATGCGGCTTTGGTTGATGCCAATCGTTGCTTATTTTGCTATGATGCTCCCTGCACAAAGAGTTGCCCTACAAGTATTGATGTGCCTAAATTTATTAAACAGATAACTACTGCCAACATTAAGGGCTCGGCGCATACCATCTTTAGTTCAAACATTTTAGGTGCCGGCTGTAGCAAAGTTTGCCCGGTAGAGAAACTTTGTGAGGGTAGTTGTGTGTATAATCTGTTGGATGAAGCACCCATTCCCATTGCGAAACTGCAACGCTATTCCACCGAAAGAGCTATTGAGCAAAAGTGGAAACTCTTTACGCGCAAACCTTCTACAGGTAAGAAGGTAGCTATCGTTGGTGCTGGTCCTGCCGGATTAAGTTGTGCTTTCAATCTTAGTAAAGAAGGTGTTGACGTAACTATCTACGAAAAAGAAAGTAAGGCGGGTGGCTTAATGACGTACGGTATTGCGGCTTATAAAGTAACGCCTGAGTTTTGTGAAGATGAGGTAAATTATATTCTTTCTATTGGTGGAATAGAGATTAAATACAATACAGCCTTGGGCAAAGACATCACGATTGCAGAATTGCAATCCCAATATGATGCTGTTTATTTGGCGTTTGGTGTTGGTTTGGCAAGACAATTAAGTGTTCCAGGCGAAAACTTAGCGGGTGTTGTAGATGCCATTAGTTTTATTTATGAATTGAGATCTAAAGGATTTTCTTCCGTTCCAGTTGGTGATAAAGTGGCTGTAATTGGTTTGGGTATGACGGCAATTGATGCTGCCACCCAAGCAAAACGTTTAGGCGCAAAAGAAGTTACCATCGTTTATAGGAGAACGCAGGATGAAATGCCTTGCACTCAGGTGGAATTAGACATTGCCATGCTTGATGGTTGTAAACTTAGTTGGTTGGCTGCGCCTAAAGAAGTACTTGGTTCTGATGGAAAAGCAACTCATTTGGTTTGTACTAAAATGAAACTGGGAGAACCAGATGCAAGTGGTAGAAGAAGCCCAATAGAAACCGATGAAACTTTCACATTGGAGGTGGATATGGTTATTAAAGCAGCAGGGCAGATGCCTTTTGAGGCTTTGGTGAAAGACAATAACCTTAACAACAAAAGCGGAAAAGTATCTGTAGAAGGTAAATCTGTTACCAGCATAAATGGTGTTTATGCCGGTGGTGATTGTGTAAATGGCGGTAGGGAAGTAGTTGATGCCGTGCAAGCAGGTAAAGATGGAGCAGCTTCTATTTTGAATTTTATTGCCACGAATACCACCAATGAACACTAATAATTGAGAATAATATTCGTGTTCATTAGTTTTATTGGTGGCAAAAACAAACAATTATGACAGAGTTAATTTACAAAGAAGACGGCTATGCAATTATTGGCAAGTGCATGAATGTACACAATGAATTAGGTCACGGTTTTGCTGAAGTAATTTATAAAGACGCATTAGAAATAGAGTTTAATGAGGCAAATATGTTTCACCAAAGAGAACTAGAATACGAAGTACACTACAAGGGTCATATTTTAAAAAGAAAATACTATGCAGACTTTGTTGTATTTGGCAAGATAATTTTAGAATTAAAATGTGTTAAAGAGTTGACAGACGAACATACTTCGCAGGTAATTAATTACTTGAAAGTTTCTGGAAACAAATTAGGATTACTGGTAAACTTTTCACGAAATAAATTAGAGTATAAAAGATTAGTGTATTAAATCTCTAGCCACGAATAACACTAATTTACACTAATAACAAAAATGAATATTAGTGATAATTAGTGTGATTCGTGGCTGGACAAAATATTATTATTAAAAATGCTACTCGTGTTCATTAGTGACATTAGTGGCAAAAAATTAAAAAGAAATGGCTAACATTAGTTCAAATTTCCTCGGCATCAAATCACCCAATCCCTTTTGGTTGGCAAGTGCGCCGCCTACCGATAAAAAAATAAATGTACTCCGTGCTTTCGAAGCTGGTTGGGGCGGTGTTGTATGGAAAACATTGGGCAGTCAGGTAAAGAATGTCTCCTCTCGCTACTCCGCTGTAGATTATGGTGGCAGCAGGGTGATGGGTTTTAATAATATTGAGCTTATCAGCGACCGTCCTTTGGCAATTAACCTTAAGGAAATTACTGAGTGCGTTAAGTTATTCCCCGATAGAGCCATGATTGTTTCCTTGATGGCTGACAATAACCGTGAATCGTGGCATGAACTTATTAAAAAGTGTGAAGATGCGGGTGCAATGGGCTTCGAACTAAACTTTGGTTGTCCTCACGGTATGACTGAACGTGGTATGGGAGCTGCTGTGGGGCAAGATCCAGAAATTGCACGCATGGTTGTTGAGTGGGTGATGGAAAAGGCAACTATTCCTGTTATCACCAAGCTTACGCCAAACGTACATTCTGTTGTTCCTACCGGTAAAGCGGTTGTTGAGGCAGGTACCAATGCCTTGTCATTAATCAATACCATTCAATCAGTTACTGGTATCGATTTAGATACCTTGGTTCCTAATCCTTACGTGGCTGGCAAGTCTGTTTTTGGCGGTTATTGCGGTCCTGCGGTTAAGCCGATAGCCTTAAAGTTCCTGACTACCATTTCTCAGAATGAAACAACTTCTAAAGTGCCTGTTTCTGGTATTGGCGGCGTAAGTACCTGGAAAGATGCTGTCGAATTCATGTTATTGGGTGCAAGTACAGTGCAAGTTTGTACGGCTGCCATGAAACACGGCTTCCGAATTGTAGAAGATATGTGCGAAGGTTTGAATAACTGGATGGATGAGAAAGGTTATGCCAAAATAGAGGATTTTATTGGCAAATCAGTTGATAAAATCACGCATTGGGAAGATTTAGACATCAATTATCACATCACCGCCAAGATCAATCAGGATAAATGCATCCATTGTGGCTTGTGTTATATTGCTTGCGAGGATACTTCGCACCAAGCAATCAACCTCGACTATGGCAACCCTTACAATAACTATACTATTAAGGAAGATGATTGTGTAGGTTGCAATCTTTGCAAGCTAGTTTGTCCTGTAGACCAGTGTATTACTATGGAAGAGCACCGTGTTGCTCCGGAATACATCAACTGGAAGCAATGGCAAGCACAAGGTTTACCATTGAATGACCATTAAGAGTTATTTTGAATTTTAAGTTTTAAATTTTGGATAAGAGCTTACCATTAGATTTGCTCCTTGATCAATTTAAAACTTAAAACTCAAAATTTAAAATAGAAAAATAATGAATATTAACCCTTCTCGTCTTCAAAGGCACTTTGAAGAAATGAGTTTAATTGGAAAAATTGGGGAAACAGGTACTTGCCGCCCCGCACACTCCACTTTGGAAAAAGAAGCCTTCAATCTTGCCCGTCATTGGATGCGCAAGGCCGGCATGACTACCCGCATAGATAATTTTGGTAACCTAATTGGCAGATTGGAAGGAAAAAATCCTTCTTTACCAGTATTGATGATGGGTTCTCACCTCGATTCTCAACCTTATGGTGGTCGTTTTGATGGTGTGGCGGGCGTACTTTGCGCCATAGAAGTCGTTACTACTTTAACGGAGAATGGTATTAAGCCAGAACGCCCAATAGAAGTCATTTCTTTTGCTGATGAAGAAGGATGGCGCTTCAATAAAGGCCTTTTTGGCTCACGGGGCATACTTGGAAAGCTGGAAGAAGGTGAATTGCAACGTGCGGATAAGGATGGCATCACCAGAGAGCAAGCTTTAAAAGAGTTTGGTTGCGATGTTACCAAGTTTAAAGAGTCTGAATATAAGCCCGGCAGCATTTTTTGCTTCTTGGAGCTGCATATTGAGCAAGGTCCTGTGCTTGATGTTGCCAATAAACCGTTAGGAATTGTTACGGGCATCTCTGGTCCGTTATGGTTAACGGTTAAACTGAAAGGAATGGCGGGACATGCGGGTTCGGTGCCGATGCCTATGCGTAAAGATGCTTTGTTAGGTGCGGCCGAAATCATTGTTGCCCTCAACGAGATTGCCACTCAAGACCCATCCACGCCTACTGTTGGCACGGTGGGTACAATTAATGTGTTTCCGGCTTCGCGCAATATCATTCCAGAGGAAGTTAGCTTCACGGTTGACCTTAGAGACATCGATTTAGACCGTCGCCATCGTTACGAAAAGCAATTGATGGATAAAATAAAGGCCATTACTAAAAAGCACCAACTTACTTACACCATCTCTGAGGATACCAATAGCGAACCATGCTATTGTGCCGACTGGATTAAAGATATTTATCGCAATCAGTTCAAAATACTAGGTGTAGATGCGCCAGAACTGATGAGTGGACCCTTTCATGATGCCTTGGCACTCTCTTATGCCTGCGATTACGGCATGATCTTCATCCGTTCAAAGGATGGCATCAGCCACAATCCATTAGAATACTCCTCTTACGAAGATTTGGCATTAGGAACTGAAGTATTGTATGGTTCTATATTGGAGATATTAAAACGATAGTTTAGTCTGGGTTTTATTTGTCAGCTAATATTTAAATGCGGTCTGAATGAATCGTTTCATTCAGACCGTATTTGTTTCATTCATCTGATTAATCCCAGACAAAACGCCATGTGCCATCTGCTTTCTTCTTCCAAACAGTATGGAAAACGCCACTCAAAACGACTAACTTCCCATTTGCATCCGTATTTTGGTATTGATATTTACCATACGTATAAGCAAGGTCCCCTTTTGAGGAAACGTCAATAAAGTCTGGATGCCAGGTAAGTGTTGCACTTTTTAAGGCAGGGGTGTTGTAATAGTTAAAAACCCCTTGCTTGCCATAAATCAGCGAATCGTTTCCCCTGTTTATTACTGCACTACTATCTGCATAATAAAAGAAGGCAGCGGCAATGCCTTTCTGGGCAGCCATCTTCTCAAAATCCATTTCTGTCTGCAATACCACACTCTTGTCTGGAGTAGTCGGTGCAACAATTGCTTTTGTTGTTTTGCAGGCAGTAAGTAAAAGGATAGCACCCGCGATTATTGTCTTAAACTGTTTCATTTTTTGTTATTTAGTACAAATTTATTGGAATGTGTAGAATATAAATCAACTTTCTGTTACTGATTTATTACTTAATCAAAGTTATTTTCTTGTTATTGTCCTAATACGTATTAACAAATCAATTTACTTGCTGTTACACTAGGATAGATTCGTTTACTTATTTTTACTTTATGGAAACAGTTTTGATTACGGGCGGTACAGGCATGGTTGGGAAGCATCTGACAGAGTTATTGGTGGTGAAAGGATATAATGTATTGATAGTTAGTCGCAAAAAGGTAATGGCAAGGCGTCATGCAAGCATCAGTTATGCTTTGTGGGATGTGGAGGCACAAACCATAGATGTGGAGGCTATCCAAAAGGCAGATTACATCATTAATCTTGCTGGTGCGGGGGTAGCTGATAAACGATGGAGTGTTGAACGTAAAAAAGAGATTGTAGAAAGTCGTACCAAGGCTGGTGCCACCATTGTAAAGGCATTAGAGACTATCCCTAATAAAGTAAAATGTGTAGTAAACGCCTCTGCTATCGGTTGGTATGGTGCAGATACGAAGGAGAGTTTGCAAAAGGGATTCACAGAAGACGCAGTTGCTGATACGGAGTTTCTGGGTGATACCTGCAAACAATGGGAGGAAAGCATTGAACCTGTTACTAAGCTAGGCATACGATTGGTGAAGCTTCGGATTGGTATCGTATTGAGTAATAACGGTGGCGCGTTGGTAGAGTTTCTAAAACCATTGAAGTGGGGATTGGCTTCGATATTGGGTAATGGCAAACAAATTATCAGTTGGATACACGTGGAAGACCTCTGCAGGTTATTTGCGTATGCCATAGAAAATAAAGTAATGGCTGGGGCATATAACGCCGTGTCTTCTGTGCCTGTAACCAATAAAGAACTAACGCTTACCCTAGCTAAAATAGTAAAAGGTAAATCTTACATCTCTGCACATGTGCCTAGTTTTATATTAAAGATTATGCTGGGAGAAATGAGTATCGAGGTCTTAAAGAGTGCTACCGTAAACAACCACAAGATAAAGGCGTTAGGCTTCCAGTTTAACTTCCCAACAATAGAAACGGCTTTGAAAGACTTAGTGGAAGTATAGATATTAGATAGCAGTTATTAGATATTAGTGAAGAAATATGCAATATCAATCAGCAGCTTGGTGAGTTACTACTATCTACTATCTAATATCTAATAACTGCTATCTACTATCTCTCCTTCATGTCATCATAATAATATATCTTTTTTCCTACAAATGCTTCTTTTGCAGCGGTTGCCATAGCTGTTGCAACTGTTTGGGCTTCAATGGCTTTGTATTTGGTCATGGAGTCGAAGAATAAACTGGATAATCCTTTGAATACCACTTTCATAATGCTTTCTCCAATCCTTGTTTCATTTCTGTTGCCTAACAAAAAGGAAGGTCTGAAAATGTGAAACCCTACAAACCCTATTGAGGCAATCTTTGTTTCTATCTCTCCCTTTAGCTTCAAATAGAAGCCACTAGCTTTTTCATCCGCCCCCAAAGAAGAAACCAATAAATACTCGGTAAAGCCTGCTTCTTTTCCCAACAGTGCGGCATTTACGGCAATGTCATAATCTATTTTACGGTAAGCTTCCTTATCGCCATTCACTTTCTTCTGTGTAGTGCCAATGCAACTAAAAATACTGTCGCCCTTGCCTAGTTTATTTTTGTAATCCTCCAAATTACCAAAATCAACCACACATACTTCTAATTTGGGATGCTGTTTGGCGTACGGTCGTCGCACCAATACCCTCACTTTCTCAAATGCGTCGTCGTTCAGAAGGGTTTCTACCAATAAACTTCCAATTAATCCTGTTGCGCCAATTATTACTGCCGTTTGTTTGTCCATATTACTTTATTTTGCCCCATGCAAGTTCAGCAAAGTACATCTTTATTGCCATACAATACCTTTGGAATAGATGCAAAGGCACAATTCTTTGCCAGTTTCAGTCATCTAGAGGACTTAAAATCGCTTTTAGCGTTCCACAAAGAACTATCTTCTACCCATAAAAATGTACCCTTAATGATTTTGGGTGGTGGTAGTAATATACTGTTGACCCAAGACTTTAATGGGTTGGTTTTGAAGAATGAATTGAAGGGAATTGAGTTGGTGGGCGAAGATGCCGACCACTATTACGTGAAGGCGGCCGCGGGCGAAGTGTGGCATGAGTTGGTAGAATATTGCATTGCCCACAACTATGCTGGACTAGAAAACCTAAGCCTTATTCCGGGTAATGTGGGTGCAAGCCCGATGCAGAATATTGGTGCGTATGGGGTGGAGATAAAAGATGTGTTTCACGAGTTAGAAGCATTGAATATCAATGAAGGCACCGTGCAAACATTTAGTAATACGGATTGCGAATTTGGCTATCGCGAAAGTATCTTTAAGAATAAACTGAAGGGACAATTCATAATCCTCAATGTAACGTATAGATTGCAGAAGCATCCGGTACTAAATACCTCTTATGGTGCAATCAGGGAGCAGTTGGAACTGATGGGAGATAAGGAGTTGACGATAAAAAACATCTCGCAAGCCATTATTAATATTCGTACTAGTAAATTGCCTAACCCCAAAGAGATTGGCAATGCAGGCAGCTTCTTCAAGAACCCACAGGTATCTAAGTTTAAATTACACGTGATATGGGATGATTATCCCGATGTGGTGGCGTATGAAGTGAACAGTTTAACGTATAAACTCGCTGCGGGATGGCTGATAGAAAAGTGTGGCTGGAAGGGAATACGCAGGGGTGATGCTGGCTGCCACGCCAAGCAAGCCTTGGTATTGGTGAACTATGGCAATGCCACTGGAAAAGAGATACTGGACTTATCTACCGAAATTATCAATTCAGTAAAAGAAAAATTCGGGATAGAGTTGGAACGGGAAGTGAATATTATTTAGGGATTAATGACAAAGGGATTTGTTTGGGTGAATAGTTATTGCCTTGACTGTAATCAATACGAGACGATTGTTACTGGGTAAAATTTTACAGATTACAGTGATAGTGTACTAGGGTAGGTAGCGATAAAAGCAAAGGATTTCAGGTGGGATGTTCACTGTTGTTATGTCTTTTGGACCAACAACTATAAAGTGGTAAAGTGATATATTTGTAAGATAGGAATCTAGATTCTGAGGGGTTGGCTGAAATATTAATAATGTCAAAATAAGTGACGATGAAAAATTTGATTTATCCTATTCTTTTTAGTTTGGTTTTAATTTTCTATTCTTGTGGACATAGAACTGAACAACCATGTGATGATCATTTTATTAAAGGGAATAATTATTTGATATCAACTGATTTTGACAACTCATTGCTTGAGTTTGACACGGCAATTAAATTAGACGCTCAAAATGCTAATGCATTTTATGGAAAAGGAAATATTTATTTATTTAAAGGTGAATACCAAAAAGCCATTGAAAACTTTACTTCGGCTATTAAAATTGATTCCAAGTTCACCTTGGCTTATTATGCAAGGGGAGGAGCGAAAAAAATGTCTGGGAGGAGCAAGGATGCTCTTATAGATTACGATAAAGCCATTGAACTTAAACCTGATTTTGTTTATGCACTTATCCAAGCAGGTAGCCTAGAAGCCGAATTAGGGAATCATCAAAAAGCAATTGAATATATGACAAATGCAATTAAGCTACAGCCAAATTTATATTATGCATATTTTAATAGAGGAACATTCAAAAATAATGTTGGCGATGTGAATGGTGCAATAAAAGACTATACAAAGGTGCTTGAATTAGATAAAGACAATATAGATGGTTATTATTACAGAGGAGTAGCTTACGGTGAAATTAAAGAGTATGAAAATGCCATTAACGATATGAATAAGGCAATAGAATTAAATACTGATTTTAAGAAAGCATATATTTATCGAGGAATTTATGAATATTCGTTAAACCAAAAAGAAGATGCTTGTAAAGACTTTAAAAAGGCAAAAGAACTTGGTGAACCGACGGCGAAGAGTTACATAGAAAAATATTGTAAATAAGTAACTAAGTGTCTACCCATCTGTAATAAATTCCTTACCTCATTTCTCCTACATTTGGTTGACACAAAACACAGGGTAGTTATTAGTTGTTAGGATTAATGAAATCTAAACATTAATCACTAAAAGTTAATTATTAAACGTTAATAAATGAAGATATTCTTAATTGGGATGATGGGCAGCGGAAAAAGTTATTGCGCCAAAAAGATTGCAAAGAAGTTGAAGTTGCGAGCGTATGATCTGGACAATCTGATTGAAATGACGGAAGATTTAACTATCTCTGAAATATTTGAGGAAGAGGGAGAGGCGTATTTCCGTAAGTTGGAAGCTACAATATTGCGTTGGTTTGGCGAGAAGAAAGATTTTGTGTTGGCAACAGGTGGTGGTACGCCTTGTTTTCATAACAACATAGAATGGATGAATGAAAATGGCATCACCGTTTGGCTGAATGAACCGATTGATGTATTGGTAGAAAGATTGAAACCGGAAAAAGCACATCGTCCACTAATAAGCGAACTCTCCGATGATAATCTAGGTGTTTTCCTCGCTAAAAAATTAACAGAGCGTGCGCCATTTTATAGTCAGGCAAAACATGCAGTTGCGTATTCGGCTATGAAAGAGAAGGATTTTATTAAGCTATTAGAAGAAAAGGCATAGGCAATATTTTAAGTTTTAAATGTTGAATGTTATATTATAAGACATAACTCAAATTTTAAAATTCATAATTCAAAGTAACAATTCGTGCATAAAATTTATCTTAAAACAGCGGCTTTCTTGGGTGCATTGTCGGTAATGCTTGGCGCATTTGCTGCCCATGGATTGAAAAACATTGCCGACGAGCAAACGATTACCATTTTCAACAAGGGGGTACAGTATCAGTTTTATCATGTTTTTGCATTGGCATTGGCGGCAGTGCTCTTCAAGACCTATCCCAACAAACTTATCCGAGCAACAGGAGTCTTGTTTTTACTCGGCATTGGGTTATTCAGTGGGTCGTTGTATATCTATACCTTCAAAACTATTTATGCCGTTGCGGGACTCAACTGGATTGTCTTCCTCACACCAATAGGCGGTTTGTTGTTTATTGCAGGCTGGGTATGCTTGGCCTTAGGAATAAAGGAAAATAGTTTAACGTGAGTTGGGATTGAGCTGCGAGTTTAAGTTGGATTGAATGTCTCATTTTAATGTCGATGGCTATGCAACAATCTGCACCCAAGCAGCTTATCTACATTAATACCAAAAAGTTTCACGTTTATATATAAAAGTTGGATAAACATATATAAATCTTAGACGGAGATATATAAAAGCTGGAGATTTATATATAAAAGTTGAGAAAACATATATAAATCTTGGACGGAGATATATAAAAGCCAGAGATTTATATATAAAAGTTGGGAAAAGATATATAAATCTTAGACGGAGGTATATAAACGCGTTACACAGGGTATTTCTCGTGATAATTAATCATTTCTATCAGGCTTCTCTCTGTCAAAAATCCTTCGTAAAAGCCTTTATCTCATCTAATTCCTCCCCCTCAACCGCTACTGACAAGCTGTTTTAATACGCTTCGGAACCATTAGGAAAACTTTTACATCACGTTAGCTAATCTAAAAAAAAGTTCAAATAACACAATTCAAATCTTTTTTCGGTTAATTAAATCCAACCTTCTTCATTTCTCGTAATTGTCATTGTACTGTAAAATTTTAAAGGTTGCGCAACCAGATTAATTCGGTACAAACATTTATTTAATCTAAAAAGAGAGTCATGAAAAAAGGATTATTGAAAAAGGTTCTAGCGGGAGCAGGCCTCACATTCGGTTTATTGGTAGTGGTACTTTGTGTACATATTTACATTGTTACAAGACCCAAACCGATACCTACCGATATGCGGATAATGGCAAGAGTAGACTTGAAGAAGGACTTGAACAAGGATGATGCTGCAAAAATTACTACTTTTCTGTATCAGCAAAAAGGTATAGATCATGTATTGTGCAATCCTGCTGGAAAGCTCGTTGTATTTACTTTTTATCCAGCTAAGACTTCCGCTGAGCAGATTATTGGCAATCTCAATCTCAACTTGCCTTACAATGGTTCACGCTTTCTGCCAAGCAAAGAACAGATGGCAAGTGGCTGCCCTGTTGCAGCAACCTCTTTTACTTACAAGGCATACCATTTTTTTAATCACTTATTTTAATTTAATTCAAAAAACAAAAAGATGAAAAAGTTAACATTCAACACTGTAATGGCCATATTGGCTATCGTGGCAACAACAGTTGTCCTAAGTACAACAATGACATCGTGCAACAAAAGCACTAGTTCGGCAGCTGCGCCCACTTTGTATGACAGCCTAGGTGGAACAACAATGGTGAAAGACCCCACCAGTACTGTATCGGGTGCCATGATTGAACAAGGCAGACTGAACCTGCACTATGTGGTGGACAGTACCATATTTGTGATTGCTGCCGACACGGCGCTGAACAAGAAATTCTTCTCGGTTTTGTTGGGAGAAGTAGGCAACAATAATTTCAGTGGCTTTACTGAGTTAAGTAAGAACTTGACTGACTTCTTTAGCGTTGCAACTGGTGCAAAAGATTACACTTACACAGGCATGAGTATGGCTTCAGCACACAACCCCGCCACCAACTCGCGGATGGGTGCTAAAGCAAGTTCTGCCGACTTCGATCAATTTGTGGGTGACCTTGTGAAAGGCGCACAAAAGAATGGTGTTTCGAACAACTTGATTGGAAGTGTAGGCAAGCTAGTCTACACACTAGAAGGTCAGGTAGTACAGAAATAATGAGCTTTACAATGCAGCATCCTAAAAAGGCTATCTATATTTAGCTAGCCTTTTTTGCTTTACTAAGGGGCTGGATTATACAACCTTAGAAAAGTTGTATAATCCAATAACCTTGGTACTCAAGGACAACCTGAGATTATGAAAGCCTCAATCATGGTTGATTGAGATGAAAAGGAAAAAAGAGGAAGTTGTAATACAGTTTTATCTTAATTAGGAAATTGAATTTACCGTTCGTGTTAAAAAAAACAGTTACTTGCGGCATCACTTAACATATCAGTATAGTTTGGAGGCCGTAAAGAAATATAGCGAGGCAGAGCTGGTTTTATTGCTAAAGCAGCGAGATCAGACGGCATATAGTTACCTGTACGATAACTACAGCGGTGCTTTGTTATCAGTAATTCATAATATTGTAGCTGAAGTAGAATTAGCCAATGATGTGTTGCAAGAGGTTTTTATAAAGATATGGCGACAGATAGAAAGCTACGATGATACCAAAGGAAGGTTATTTACATGGATGCTGAATATTTCCAGAAATGCCTCAATAGATACAGTGAGGAGTAAAGGCTATCAAAATAGCCAGCAGAATCAGGAACTGACGGAAGTAAAACAGGAGGCAGCAGGAAGTACACAACTACCTATTGATCAGATTGGATTACGAAAGGTGGTGCATCAATTAAAAGAAGAATATCGGGTGCTGGTAGAGTTGGCTTATTTTCAAGGATATACCCAAGATGAGATTGCCAATATGTTAGGAATCCCACTTGGAACAGTAAAAACGCGATTGCGAAATGCATTAATTCAGTTAAGAACAGTAATAAAAGAATAAGTGAATATCGAAGAATACATATCAAGCGGCATTATAGAAAGCTACGTTCTGGGACTAGCTGATGCGCAAGAAGTTGCTGAACTAGAGCAACTGAAAGGCGCTCATCCCGAAATACAGGCTGCTATAGATTCATTTGAAGCCTCACTTGAAACAGCGGCTTTTGCCAATACAATAACTCCCGCAGCCGATACAAAAGACAAATTGATGCTGGCCTTGCAAGACGAATTTGTAGACCAGACAAATATCCCTAATCAGCAAACAAAAGAGGCCAAGGTAGTAACCATGCCCCTGAAACCCATCCCTGCCAAGTCTGCCAAGATGTTTCAATACATAGCAGCAGCTTCTATCATTCTTTTTGTGGTGAGTGCCACTTTGAATGTCTATTTCTTCAGAGAATATACTGCAGCCAACAAGCAGGTGGTTGCCTTATTAAACGAAAAGAATGCCTTATTCACAGATAATAATAACATACAAGCCAAATATCAGGAGATTACCAACAGCCTACAACTGATGAGCGACACCAACGTAATAAAGGTGGCCATGAAAGGCATAGCTGGCAAGGAAGGCAATCTGGCAACTGTTTTCTGGAACAGCAAATCGAAGGATGTGTATGTGTTGGCAAACAAACTACCCAAAGCGCCAGAAGGCAAGCAATACCAGCTATGGGCATTGGTGAAAGGTAAGCCAATTGATGCCGGGATGTTGAACGACTGCAACGGTGTCTGCAAGCTAAAGAATACCCAACAGGCAGATATATTTGCCATTACCCTTGAGAAGAAAGGCGGCAGTCCATCTCCTGATTTGACACAACTTTATGTGTTGGGCAAGGTGAGTTCTTAGGCATCATTCAGCATTTGTAAATTGAAGTTGTTGTTTACTTGATGAAGTGGATACTTCGTTTAATACCCTATTGTTTCTTAAAGCCCCCTTTTATTACTCATTGTTACTTGGACTATTTTCGATAGATGTCTCGTGCGTTAAAATCACATGGACTATTTTTTGTGAGATATCTCGTGCCTTGACATGACGCTTACAGTAGTTGTGAATAGCTAAGATAAAAGTCAAGTCATCCCAATTTATTTCAAGCTTGCCTGATATGCAATTTGGTATGACGCGCGTTGAGGTAAGTTAAATTTCAGATGAGGTCTATTATTGTTAACTGTTCGCTCCTGGTATTGGCTGATTATGTATGCCTTAAATCAATCAACAATATTTTATTAGCACAACTGAATAAATAATTTAGATTTGCCTAAAATATTTATTCAGCATGGACAACTTATCTACTACCGAAGAGAACTACATAAAGGCTATCTACCACCTTCAACAAGCAGATTCCACCGTTAGTACCAATGATGTAGCGGCTAAATTAAACACGAAAGCAGCCTCTGTTACAGATATGTTGAAGCGGCTAAACACCAAGCAAGTCCTTAATTATGAAAAATACAGGGGCTTCTCCCTGAGCGATGAAGGTGAAAGAGTGGCATTGGGCATTGTACGTAAGCACCGCCTATGGGAGTTTTTTCTGGTAGAAAAGCTTCAGTTTGGGTGGGATGAAGTTCATGCCATTGCTGAAGAACTTGAACATATAACCAGCAAAGTACTAATAGAACGACTAGATAACTTTTTGGGTAACCCAAAGTTTGACCCTCATGGAGATCCGATACCAGACAGTAATGGCAAAATACAGACACTACCGCAGATAAACCTGGTAGACATGCCGATTGGCGAAACAGCCAAAGTGAGTGCAGTAGGGAGTCAGTCGACAGAGTTGCTGGAACTATTGACCCATAAAAAAATTGCAATAGGCACGCCTATCACCATCAAAAAGAAGTTTTCCTTTGATAACTCATTGGAGATAGAGACCTACTCCGACCAAAGATTCACCATCAGCCGTGAACTTGCACTGGCCTTATTTGTAACTAAACAACAGCTGTAAATCCGCTACTATGATGACGCACGAAAAAGATACTTCATTGGGTGAAGCAAATTCATCGGTAGACACCACTCTCAACAGAAGGGGGTTCAAACGGATACTGGCCTATTTTGGTCCTGCCTATCTGATTAGTGTGGGCTATATGGATCCCGGCAACTGGGCGACCGACCTACAAGGTGGAGCTCAATTTGGCTACCGTCTGATATGGGTATTGCTGATGAGCAACCTGATAGCCCTGATACTACAAAACCTAAGTGCCAGATTGGGCATTGTGCGACGCAAAGACCTGGCACAGGCAAACCGGGAAGCCTACCCTCCTACTGTCAACTTTTGTTTGTACATCTTGGCAGAACTGGCCATTGCCGCCTGCGATCTGGCAGAGGTGTTGGGGATGGCAATCGGGATTCATTTATTAACAGGGCTTCCACTAATCTGGGGCGTTTGTTTTACGATCCTGGATACGTTTCTGCTGATGTGGTTACAAAAGCTAGGCATCAGAAAGCTAGAGGCTTTCATCATTTCATTGGTATTAATCATTGCCTTTTCCTTTTTTCTGGAGCTGGTATTTGCCAAACCCAACTTCGGTCAGGTGGCCATTGGCTTTCTTCCGACCAAGCTAGACCGCAACTCACTTTATATTGCCGTAGGCATTATTGGCGCCACGGTGATGCCACATAATCTCTATCTCCATTCGGCATTGGTGCAAACAAGGAAAATCAAAACAGGATGGGCGGGTGTACGGCGCGCCTTGAAGTATAATTTCATTGATAGTTTTATTGCCCTAAATGGTGCCTTCTTTGTAAATGCAGCCATACTGATATTGGCTGCGAGTGTGTTTTATACCACCGGGAACACAGGTATTGCCAAGATTGAAGATGCATATCGTTTGTTGAGTCCATTGTTGGGAAACAAGATTGCCCCTACTTTATTTGCAATTGCATTAATCGCATCAGGGCAGAGTTCTACCATTACCGGAACGTTGGCAGGGCAGATAGTGATGGAAGGATACCTGAGTTTGCGGATTGACCCCTTGTTGAGGAGATTGATTACCAGGATGATAGCCATAACGCCTGCTGTGATTGTGATTCTGTTGTATGGGGATAGTAAAGTGGATGATTTATTGATATTCAGTCAGGTAATATTAAGCCTTCAGCTAGGGTTTGCCATTGTTCCATTGATACATTTTGTGAGTGACAAAGCCACAATGGGCGAATTTGCCATCAACCTGCGGATGAAGATTGTAGCATGGCTGATAGCAATTGTACTGGTATTTCTGAATGCACAACTGGTTACTGAAAAAATGATGGATGTGTACAGTAGTCAAGGCAATCCCTTTGGGAAGATAGGAATAAGCATCGTAGCACTATTTATCATTTGGCTCTTTGCAACAATGTCCTTGCTGCCTGTTCTACAAAAAAGAAGGCAAAGACACTCCACAGACATGCACCCAGAAGCTTTGCCATTGGACAACCTTGCAACCCGCCCTATAAACAATATTGTTGTTGCGCTTGACTTTAGTAATAATGATGGCAGGTTGATTTCGGAAGCACTTGCACAAGGAAAGAAAGAGGCCAATTATACCCTACTACACATTATAGAAAGTGTTTCCGCCAACTATCTGGGTGCGTCGAGTGATGATGCTGAGACCCAAAAAGACAGGTATCGACTAGATGTTTATGCCCAACAACTGTCAGAACTAGGCTATAAAGTAACTACGCAACTGGGCTATAGAAACCGGGTAAAGGAGATTGTACGATTGGTAAAAGAAGCCAATGCCGACTTGCTGATAGTAGGCGCACACAGACACAGGGGCCTGAAAGACTATTTGTTTGGCGAAACCATTGATTCGGTAAGGCACGACCTAGACATAGCCATCCTGATTATTAATGTGTATGCAACTGTGAGTTAGTAGAAGCCTAACTCTGTTTTGAGCATCAAGCTATATAACTTTAATAAGTCAAGAAACAATAAGGATGGAAGAGTTTAATTTTTTTGATTATTTTATCGTGTACATCCCTCACTTAATTTTAATTCTTAATTGCCTATATCTTAGCAAACCCACTTACTTTGCATCAGTAAAATAAATTACAATGAAAATAATAGCAATACTTCTTTCATTCATGTTCACTTCCAGTTATTTATTGGCAAATGACACCATTATTGTGAGCAAAGACCCAAGGTTGGATGTGCTTACTCAAAAGCAGGCCGAGATAAACAAAAGAACAGGAATGATGACGAGTTCGGGTCTCTACAAAGGCTATCGAATACAATTGATAAGCACCACAAACAGGGATGATGCCAACAAGATAAAGGGTGATGTGCTTGCAAAATTTACCGATCAGAAGGCATATCTTACTTATCATTCTCCTTATTTTAAAGTAAGGGTAGGAAATTTCCTGAAGAAAGAAGACGCAGAAAAGTTTAGGCAACAACTCAATAAATACTATCCACAAGGAGTTTATGTAGTAGAGGATGCAATAGAATATACACTCAATCCAGGCGAAGTACCACAGTAAAAGAACTTACAGGTTACAGGATATAAGGTACCAACACTAACACTTGTAGCCAATGACCAGTAACTAAAAATGAATAACAAGATGCTACTAGAAAAAATACAATCATTGGCTACGCAATATGCGGCAGAATTTGTTGCTGTGAGAAGGCATTTGCATGCTAATCCCGAGTTAAGCTACAAAGAATTTAATACAAGTCTCTTTCTGCAAGAAAAGTTGACTGAAATGGGTATTCCATTTGAAATTAAAGCAACAACAGGTATTGTGGCATTAATAAAAGGGAACAATCCAGCTAGCCGAGTGATTGCTTTGCGTGGTGATATGGATGCTTTGCCTATCGAAGAAGAGAATGAAGTACCGTACAAATCGCTCAATCAAGGGGTTATGCACGCTTGCGGTCACGATGTGCATACAAGTATCTTGTTGGGGGCTGCTAAAATACTAAATGAAGTAAAAGATAGCTTCGATGGAACTGTAAAACTCATCTTTCAACCGGGTGAAGAACGTAATCCGGGAGGTGCTAGTTATATGATTAATGAAGGTGTATTGGATAACCCTCGTCCACAGGGAATTATAGCCCTTCACGTTCACCCTGGGTTAAATGTGGGTAAAGTAAGCTTTAGAAAGGGGAGGGTAATGGCTAGTGCCGACGAAATTTATATTACCATTCGTAGTAAGGGTGGTCATGCGGCCGCTCCTCATCTCACAGCAGATACTATTTTGATTGCTTCTCAATTGATTGTGAGCCTTCAGCAGATAATTAGTCGCAACTGCAATCCACTTTCGCCCTCTGTCTTGAGTATTTGTAGCATTCAGGGCGGACATACTACCAATGTTATTCCTAGTGAGGTTAAATTGATGGGAACTTTTAGGGCTATGGATGAATCATGGCGTTTTAAAGCACACGAACTGATTACAAAACAGGCCATCGGGTTGGTAGAAGCGATGGGAGCGGAGATTGATTTGAAGATAGATGTCGGTTATCCCACGGTAGATAATGATCCTGCCTTTACGGAAACTGCTTGGCAGCAAGCCAATATTTATATGGGCAAAGAAAATGTGGAAGAGACCGAAATCCGCATGGGGGCAGAAGACTTTGGGTACTATACACAAGTAATTCCGGGCTGTTTTTATCGGTTAGGTGTTCGTAACGAAGCAAAAGGCATCATTCACAACGTACATACGCCCAAATTTGATATAGATGAACAAGCCATCGAAACAGGCATTGGTATGATGGCTTGGTTAGGGGCAAGTGTGGTAGGGTAGGGGAGACTAATATTTGATAGTAATTTGTAACTCTGCACCAAGTCCATCTTTAATAATTCTTTGTAGGGTTGAAAAACGTACATCTTTCAGATCTTTTTCAAGCTTAGAGATGTAAGATTTATTAGTTCCTGCAAGCATTGCCACTTGTTCTTGTGTTAATCCCTTGGCTTGTCTAGCCTGTTGAATGATAGCACCAAGCTTAAAAGCTTCATAACCTTTATCAAACTCCTCTCTTTTCGAAGTGCCTTTTAGCCCCACTTCTTTATCAATAAATTCATTAAGACTTGTCAGATTCTTGTTGTTCATAATACTCTTTTTTAATTTTTGATGCTCTTTCTAGTTGTTCAAGAGGTGTCTTTTGTGTTTTCTTTTGAAATCCATTGCCAATAACAACCAGGTTGTTTTTATCGAAGAAACAAAATATTCTAAAGATATTACCGCCAACAGAAATCCTTATTTCATATAGTCCATCAGTTCCTTCTAAATGCTTGAAATAAATTTCGGGAATTTGTTCTAGTGTCTCCACCAAAGCCAAAGTCCAAAGAATTTTCTTTTGAACTTTCCAAGGTTGCTCACGATAAAAATCCTTGAAATAATCTTTAAAGAAAAAGAGTGCTCGTTTATTGTTCACGAGCGAAGATAGCGTTAGTTGTCCAATTGGACTATTTATTTTGTGGTCTTTTCTCCCTACAACAACCTCTGAAACATCCGATCCAACTGATCTTCCTTATAAGCCACATACGTTGGACTGCCTGTTGGGGTAACGTTGGGCGTGTTACAGGCAAACAAGGCTTCAATCAGGGTGCTCATCTCAACTTCTGTTAACTGTTGCCCTGCTTTTATGGACTGTTGCCTGGCCATACACCTCACTAATTTCTCTCTGTTACTAAATTTCACATCGCTGTTAAAGTGTTTAAACTGTTCCAGCAACAACTCGATGCTATGCTTTTCGTTGCCCTTTAATATATCGGCAGGAACGCCTTGAATGATGAAAGTATTGTTACCAAAAGGCTCTATCGCGTAGCCAATTACCTGAATAGATGGCAATAAATCTTGCAATAATGCAGCATCGGGGGCAGAAAGTTCCAGTGTTACGGGAAATAAACTTTGTTGGGTAATCATCTGCGTTCCGTGCGATGCGTCACTGTACTTTTCGTACAATATCCGCTCGTGTGCCAGTTGCTGATGCACCAATATAAACCCACTTTGTGCACTCGCTAGGATATAAGTGTTATGTAATTGAATACATTTTGTTTCGCTATGGGTGTTCAGGGGAGAATTTGTTACCACAAATGGCGAATCTTCATCCAACGAGGCCTGTAAGCCCATAGTCGGAATGGGTTTGGGTCTTTCTTGGTCAAAATTTTGCTCCTCTTTGCTTAATTCACTCGGATTAAAAAAGCTTTTCCAATGTTTTAACTCGCTTTGGTTGGTAGGTTCCACAAAGTGCGCCTGTCCTTTTTGGGTAAATGTTTTAAAAAGGTTCGACGAAGATGTTTCTTCCCGCTCCCTATCGGTAAAAGGCTTGCTCACCGCATCCAATCCTTGTATTTCTGGGTTTAAAGTGAAGTCTAAAGAGGGAGCAATACTAAATTGTGCCAGTGCATGCTTTACGGCGGCTTGTACAAAAGCATATACGATGCGTTCATCCTCAAATTTTATTTCTTGTTTGGTAGGATGCACGTTTATATCAACCTGTGAAGGGTCTAAATCTATAAATAACACATAACTCGCAAAGCTATCCTTTGCAATCATATCGCTGAAAGCACTACTGACGGCATGATTGAGGTAAGCGCTCCTGATAAATCTATTATTGACAAAAAAGTATTGGTCTCCCCGTGTTTTCTTGGCTGTTTCGGGCTTGCCCACAAAGCCATACACATTCATATAGTCCATTTCTTCCTTTACACTCACCAGTTTAGTGTTGTAATTATTGCCTAGAATCTGTACAATCCGTTGTTTGATGCTTCCAGTTTCCAGATGAAACTGCTCCATCCCATTAATGGTAAGTGAGAAGAACAATTGTGGATATGCCATTGCCACCCTGATAAATTCATCAATGATATGCTTGGTTTCAACGGCATTTGTTTTCAGGAAATTGCGTCGTGCAGGCACGTTAAAGAACAAATTCTTCATGCTGATGGTGGTTCCATCGGCACAAGCGCAGGGTTCTTGTTTGGTAACCACACTATTTTCTACGGTAATAAAGGTTCCTAGTTCATCTTCTGCTCTTTTTGTTTTCAATTCCACCTGTGCCACAGCCGCAATACTAGCCAAAGCTTCCCCTCTAAAACCCATTGTTTTGATGCTGAACAGGTCGTCAATATTTTTTATTTTGCTGGTTGCATGTCGCTCAAAGCTCATGCGGGCATCGGTTTCACTCATTCCCTTGCCGTTATCTATCACTTGCACCAAGGCCTTTCCTGCGTCCGAAATGATTAGTTTAATATTTGTGGCGCCTGCATCCACTGCGTTTTCCAATAGTTCTTTCACCGCACTCGCTGGTCGTTGAATTACCTCACCAGCCGCTATCTGATTTGCTATGTTATCGGGTAATAAATGTATAATATCTGCCACGCTGTTCCTCTTTATTAAGTCTGCGAAAATAAGAACCTCATTGGGTTATTAGCTTACTATTCGTTCATATTATCTTTTGGTTTTCAATAAAAGTTGTCTGATGCCCGTAAAAGGTTGTTCATTGTCCGTCTTTGGTTGTTCATTATCCTCTCGGGGTTGTTCATTGTTCGTTCGGGGTTATTCATTGCCCTCTCGGAGGTGTTCATTGCCCGTTTGGGGTTGTTCATTGTCCTCTCGGAGTTGTTCATGGTCCGTTCGGGGTTGTTCATGGTCCTCTTTTGGGTTAAAATTGGTCATAAAAGGATAAATTGAGGTTGCAATAAGACCTTAAAGGCACACATTAATGCTCGAACAGTGGATAAATGGATAAAACAGGAACATACTAAAGTCTATTCTGATGAAAACAGAATAGAAATGAGGTGCAAATGGTTGAAATTGGTTTCTAATTAGTCCCGTGCAGCCCAATGTTTTTAAGTTAAGGTTTTTCATCTATGCTACTTGACGGCAATCAGGGTGTCAGCCTGAGCTTGCCGAAGGCGTTTCATTAATGAAAGTATTTGTATTATACCCGGTTTCGACAAGCTCAACCTGACAGTCATTCCTTAACTTAATGACATCGCCCGTAGCCTTCTATTTAAAACAGCAAAGTATCATCACTTGATGAAGGGTAAAGCATCCATCATCATCCCAAAACAAAGAAAAATAAATAGCTGAGAGAGAAGGGGCAAAATATTTGCGTCAAGAACCATAACTGAAATGTTTAGTTGCATAATTGAATACTGAAAGACCCTTAACAAGAAAAAATAGCCCATTAATATTTGAAAATCAGTAAGATATGATTATTTATAAATCCAATTTTAAAGCTTATTGCCCCTAACCAAATGAACAATCTTTAAAACTCTCTCTTGCTAATTTTTTTTATAAACATTCGCTTCTTTTTGCGGCAATCAATCGGTGCATCTTTACATTTGCAGCATGGCAACATTCACATTTCCTCGCCAAACTGCTTTTTACAGCGGAAAAGTAAGAGACGTTTACACCATTGGTACCGACACGTTGGTAATGATTGCAAGCGACCGGATTTCGGCTTTCGACGTGATTCTTCCAAGACCGATTCCCTTCAAAGGTCAAGTGCTCAATCAGATTGCGGCCTATATGCTCGCAGAAACAACCTCAATTTGTCCCAATTGGCTTACTAGTACACCAGCCCCAAATGTTTCGATAGGTAAATATTGTACCCCGTTCAAGGTCGAAATGGTGGTAAGAGGCAACCTCACTGGTCATTCGTGGCGTACCTATAATAGTGGTAGCAGGATATTGTGTGGGGTAACAATGCCAGAAGGGATGAAGGAGAACGATTTTTTCCCTACACCCATCATCACGCCAACTACTAAAGCCTCAGAAGGACATGATGAAGACATTAGCAAAGAAGAAATAATTGCACAAGGATTGGTTACAAAAGACGACTGGGATACACTAGAAAAATATACGCTGGCTTTGTTTGAGAAGGGGAGGAGCCTTGCCGCAAAGAGAGGGTTGATTTTGGCAGATACTAAATATGAGTTCGGAAAGATTGGCGATACCATCTATCTGATGGATGAAATACATACACCAGATAGTTCCAGATACTTTTATGCAGATGGGTTTAACGAACGTCAGCAAACAGGGGAACGTCAGAAGCAGTTGAGCAAAGAATTTGTGCGTGAATGGCTGATTAATAATGGTTTTATGGGCAAAGAGGGGCAAACGGTACCCGAAATGACCGATGAATGGACAGATACCATCAGCAAACGATACATAGAATTGTATGAAAATGTGATAGGGGAGGCATTTGTACCACAAAAGATTACCGATGAAGAAACTTATCAGCTGATTCTAAACAAGTTGTAAACAGAATAGGAGGAGGAAGCTTTAGAAACAGACTTTGTTAAGGAAAATGAAAAAATATTTTTGCATTAAGGCAACAAAATTAAACAAAGAATAATCCTGTATATAGAATTTGTATATTTTTGTAATGTTAAACACTTTGAAAAGAATCTATAAACCTCTAAAAAGATTAGCGTATTAGATAAATTTTACTTTTTTTTTATTTTTAATGGGTATCAGGCACTAATATTTTAAGATAGTTAAAATTTATCAATTCTGGAAACGCTAAAGAAATCGAATAACAACTTAAGCAACCTACGTACAATTATTTACGAAGGCAGTTGGTATGGAAAAAAGAAGAAGCAACAGAGGGATTCTAAAAAGAAAACCTGCTTGATTGTCAATCCGGATGTACTTGCCAAACAACTCATAAAGAAACCATTATTCAGCAAAAGTTATTCCTACAATTTTTGGAGCGGTCCGGTGGACATCAGACTAATTAAATACTTGCGCCAGAACTATTACGACTTTGTTGTGATAGATAAATGGGTGGGAGAGAAGATATTAAACCAGTTTTTGGGTCTTGCACAGTTTTACGATATCCCTACGAAAAAAATAATCAACATAGTTGAATTCTACGAGAAAACAACTTTTTGCTGTTCGATGATACATAGTGAAGTGAGTGAAACTGCTGCTATCACTATGGTAGAAAGACCCTCCAAGAAAATAATGATCATCAAACGAACAATGGATTTGTTGATTTCTTTCCTGTTACTTCCCATCGTTCTCCCTATTATTTTTATTTCCTCCCTCATAACCAGACTTACATCAAAGGGTCCCGCAATTTTTACGCAACAAAGAATTGGCTTGAACGGTAAAATCTTTACGATTTATAAGTTAAGAACAATGATTTATAACCCCGAGGGACATCAGGAACACACAGTTAGAGGAGATAAGCGGATCACAAAGCTTGGTAAGTTCTTCCGTAAGACAAAAATTGATGAATTACCTCAATTATGGAATGTATTGAAAGGGGAGATGAGTCTAATTGGTCCAAGACCAGAAAGAGAAGACATTGTTGAACAATATGCCATTCAAAATAACTTTTATAGAATGAGGCATATCATCAAGCCTGGCATCACCGGATGGGCGCAAGTAAACAACCCAACTGCAACCCCCGAAGAGACAATTGAAAAGCTTGAATATGACCTTTTTTACATCAACAATCTATCAATACGGCTAGAGCTTCAGATTCTTCTCAGAACTATAGGCGTAGTTTCTTCCTTGGAAAGCCTCTAAAATACCCTTTATTAGGGGCAAAACTGCACCTAAAACGCCTTTTTTTCACTTCCGACAGCAAACAACCCACAACTGTGGATAAAACGAATTTAAAAAGCGTATATTAATTATTGTTTACAGGATTAAAAAACTATCTTCGCTTGCTAAAAAAAATTAGCTCCGATGATTGAAACAAGACTTGAAATAATTCATTTGGGTCTTAGGATACACGGGATAAATTAAAAATTTTTTGAATCGCTGAAATGGAAGAGACACCACAAGAATTGCCCGAACAAACAACCGACAACGATCGCATAATCCTAGTGAATATAGAAGAGCAGATGAAAACTGCCTACATTGACTATTCAATGTCTGTTATAGTGGGTCGTGCATTGCCAGATGCAAGAGATGGATTCAAGCCTGTTCACCGCCGTGTTTTATTCGGGATGTATGAACTAGGAAACAACAGTAATAAACCATATAAGAAATCTGCCCGTATTGTTGGGGAAGTAATGGGTAAGTATCACCCGCACGGGGACGCCTCCATCTATGATACCCTCGTTCGTATGGCTCAATCATGGACCATGCGTTACAAAATGGTGGATAGCCAAGGTAACTTTGGTAACCAGGATGGTGATCCTCCGGCAGCTATGCGTTATACTGAGGTAAGGCTTGAGCGCTTTGCTGAAGCGATGCTGGAAGATCTTGAAAAGGAAACCGTAGATTATCAATTAAACTTTGATGATAGTCTGCAAGAGCCTACAGTATTGCCTACTAGGATACCACAGTTGTTGGTAAATGGTTCGTCTGGTATTGCAGTGGGGATGGCTACCAACATGATGCCTCACAATTTAAGTGAAGTGGTGGATGGTTGTGTTGCCTACATAGATAATAATGAGATTACTTGCGAGGAACTGATAGAATACGTCAAAGCACCTGATTTTCCTACTGGCGGAGTTATCTATGGTATGGAAGATGTAAAGAATGCTTTTCTAACAGGACGCGGAAGGGTAGTGGTTAGAGGTAAATGCCATGTTGATACCAAGCCAAGTGGAAGAGAGCAGATTGTAATTACAGAGGTTCCATATCAGGTAGGTCTAGATGCATTGACTAATAAGATTGGTCAATTAGTAAATGATAAAACGATTGATGGTATTGCGCACGTTAACAACGAAAGTAACCAACGTGAAGGAAATAGAATTGTAATAGATCTTAAAAGAGATGCCGTTGCACAAGTGATTATCAATCAGTTATACAAGTTTACTGAACTACAATCCAGCTACGGAATAAACAATGTTGCTATCAGTAAAGGACGTCCAAAAACAATGAATCTGAGAGACTTGATTGTTGAGTTTATCGAGTTCAGGATGGATGTAATTATCAGAAGGGCTAAATTTGAATTAAGAAAAGCGGAAGAAAGGGCACATATCCTTGAAGGATATTTGAAAGCTTTGGATCATTTAGATGAAGTAATCAAATTGATCAGAGGAAGTAGAACCCCAGATGATGCAAAAGCCTTATTGATAGAAAAGAGTAAAGAAGAAAACTGGTATATCAATCAATCTGTTTTTGAAGAATTAACAGATGAATTGTATCGTCAAGAACAAGGCCTTTCCGAAATACAAGCAAAAGCAATCCTCGAATTACGTTTACAACGTTTAACAGGAATGGAAAGAGATAAGATTGTTGATGAATTCAACAGCTTGCTTCAAACCATTAAAGGATTAAAAGAGTTATTGGCTAGTGAGAAATTGAGATACGAGTTAATTAAAACTGAGTTGCTAGAAATCAAAGCTAAGTTCGGTGATGCCCGTAAGAGTGAAATTCAATTCCTCTCTAGTGAAATGAGAATGGAAGATTTCATAAAAGACGAAGATGTTGTAATCACCATATCGCATTTGGGATACATAAAAAGAACAACAGCTGCTGACTACAGACAACAAAAACGTGGAGGAAGAGGAGCGCTCGGAACTAAGACTCGTAATGAAGACTATGTTGAGCATTTGTTTGTGGCATCTACCCATCACACAATGTGTTTCTTCACAGAAAAAGGAAGATGTTTTTGGTTAAAGGTCTACGAAATTCCAGAGGGTGAAAAGAACTCCATGGGAAGGGCACTACAGAACCTGATGCAGATACCGCAAGATGATAAAGTAAAAGCAATTATTGACGTAAGGAAGCTTGATGACAAAGAGTTTGTAGATAGTCATTACATCGTTTTGTGTACGAAGCAAGGTACCATCAAAAAGACGCATTTGTTCGACTTTAGTCGCCCGAGAGCTAATGGAGTCAATGCGATTACCATCACTGAAGGGGATGAGTTGTTGGAAGCTAAACTTACAGATGGCAACAATGAGATAATGATGGCCTTAAAGAGTGGTCGTGCTATCCGATTCCCAGAAGCGAAAGTGCGTCCTACGGGTCGTGGGGCTATTGGTGTAACAGGTATTGAAGTAGATGATACCAAAGATGAAGTGGTTGGTATGATATGCGTACATGCCGATGATAAATCACGAAATGTATTGGTGGTAAGTGAGAATGGTTATGGAAAAAGGACAGCTGTAGACGAATATAGGATTACTAATAGGGGTGGTAAGGGCGTTAAAACGATTAATATAACGGAGAAAACAGGTAGTCTAGTCGGTATCATGGATGTAAGTGAAACAGAAGATCTGATTATCACATGTAAATCGGGCGTTACTTTAAGAACTTCTCTTGCTTTAATAAAAGAGTCCGGCAGAGCTACGCAAGGCGTAAAATTGATTCGTATCAGTGAAAAAGACTCAATAGCAGCTATCTCTAAAATTGAAGAACAAGACGAAATAATACCAGAAGGGGATTTTAATACAGAAGGTATTGTGGCGGCAGAATCAGAAACAGACGCAGATGTAACAGATGAGGCTACTACTGAACAAGAAACAACTGAAGATGAGCCTGAAACTGATGAAAATAGTTAGTGATAATTTAGAATAAACAGATAAATAAAAAACTTCTTTCATGAAAAAGATTTTATTCGGTGCAATTATGGTTGCCGGCATAACAAATTCCCTAAGTGCGCAAGATTTTAAGAAAGTATCTAATCCAGTTTTGTTAAATCAGATTGAATTTGCCAAGACAGAGTTGGATAAGTTAATGGTAGACCCAAAAGCACAGGCTAAACCTGATGGATGGTTTTGGAAAGCTAAGATATATGCATACTTTTACAGCAACCCTTCGTTAGGTGCCAAATATCCCCAATCACAAACGATTGCGGATGAAGCATATCAAAAATATGTTTCACTAGATCCCTCACTAAAGATTCTAAAAATACCTGAAAACATTGGGCAAGAGTTATTATTCAACCTCTATGCACCATCATTCAACAGTGGAATAGGCGCCTTTAATGCAAAGAATTGGGATTCTGCATTCTATTATTTCTCATTTGCAGTAAAATACAGTGATGTTATATTCCAAAATAAGTTTAGTAAAAACCCTAACCAGGCTTTTGACACAACTTCCATCTTATATGCTGGTTATGCTGCTCAGAATGCACAAAAAAATGCCGAAGCTGCAAAATGCTATGACAGACTGATTAACAGCAATGTAGGTGGCAAAAATTATATTGACATTTATAAATATTGCTTAATCAATTCCATTAATGCAAAGGATGAAACTTCATTCAAAAAGTACCTAAATGCTAGCAAAGCGATGTACCCCCAAGAAGATTGGGAAGACTATGAGCTAAATTATTTTAGCAAAAACTACACATTGGCCGAAAAATCAGCTATGTATGACAAAGAAGATGCAACTGGTAATATGTCGGCCAAAAAGTATCTTCAATACGGAGAAGTATTTGCTAATGTATCCAAAGAGGACAAAGAAAATTTAGATAGTTCTAAGCAAAGTGAATACTTGCAGAAAGCAGCTAGTGCTTTTAAAAAAGCTTTTTACAAGAATCCAACAGATGGAATCACTGCATTTAATGCGGGTGTTATTTACTACAACATTTTCAATCTATATGATGATAGAGTAAGCCAATACAGAAGGGCTTTGCAGGAATTAAACACCAACAGGGTTATAGAAAAAGATCCTAAGAAAAAAGTTATTGCGGATGCAAAATACAAAGCAACTGCCGATTCTGTAAAGAGTTCAAGAATTGCCTTAGAAAAACCAATGAACGATGCAGGTGATTCAAGTATTGTATGGTTAGAAACTGAAATTGCACTTTTGAAGGGGAAAGCTGATAAAGTAAGAGAAGAAAAAAACTGTTTAAATAAATCTGTTGACTATTTAGCAAATATTTTTTCTTACAAAAGAGAAAAGGCAAGAGGGAAGGACTTAAAAGCATACGACTTGTATGACGAGAAGTTTAAACTGTATGATAATCTTCATGATTCCTTCAAATAGATGAGATAATTTATAATGGTTGTGGGTTATTTGACCCACAACCTTATTTAACATAATATAAATTATAGGACAAATATTGGAGAATTGGTTTGTTTCTTTTAAACACCAGCATTTTTGGCAATGGCAATTAAACAATGGTTCAATTGGAGAAGCTTTTTAGGTTTAATTGCCGTACTAATTGTTTCCGGAACCATTTTTTATAGTGAATCCCTTTCCCAAAAAATTGCTGCTCAAGAAAGAAATAATGTTTCTATCTGGGTTGAAGCCCAAAAAACAATTCTAAATTCCTCTGATACTGCCAGTTTAAATCTTGCCACTAAAATTTCTAGTGGCAATATTAATATTCCCATTATTGAGACGGATGAAAAAGACAGCATCTCAAACAATTATTTAAACCTAGATACCTTTGAAGTCAAATCAAACAAAAACTATCTTTCCGAAACCTTAGAATCTTTCAAGGACTACGCACCGCCAATAGTCTTGGTCATCAATAAAAAGCCTTATATAGCCAATAAATACTACTACGGCCCAAGTGAACTTTTAAAACAGGTTAGATACTACCCAATTGTCCAGCTAATTATTGTATTTCTTTTTATAGTCATCGTAATGCTTGCTCAACGAGCCAACTACAATAGCCGTCAGAACCAAGTTTGGGCAGGAATGGCCAAAGAAACAGCCCATCAGTTAGGAACACCGGTGAGTAGTCTGCAAGGATGGCTGGAAATGATGAAAGAAATCAAGGGAAACGAAGCAATTACGCCCGAAATGGAGAAGGACATCAATAGACTACTCTTGATAACTGATCGTTTTGGGAAAATTGGTAGTATGCCTAGCCTAGAAGAAAAAAATATTATCGAATTGATCGAGAATATGGTAGATTACATCAAAAAAAGAGCAGGTGGAAATGTGAATTTTGAGGTAGATACCTACGGAGAAAGCATAATCCTATCTTTTATTTGTCCTCCACTGTTTGATTGGGTGATTGAGAACCTTCTAAAGAATGCTTTAGATGCGATGGAAGGCAAAGGAAAGATCAGAATTGCTATAAAAGACACTGCTTCTCAGATTATAATAGACGTTAGTGACTCGGGAAAAGGCATTGCCAAACAAAATATAGGCAAAGTATTCAATCCTGGGTTTTCCACTAAAAAAAGAGGTTGGGGATTGGGGCTTACCCTTACAAAACGTATTATTGAGCAGTATCATAAAGGACTTATTTATGTTTTTAATAGCGAATTAGGAAAAGGAACTACATTTAGAATTATTCTTAATAAATAATTGTAAATCAATTTATTCAACTATTCTAAATTAGTTCATATTTCACTAATTATTCACAACATGAAGTTTATCTATCAACTATTTATTTCACTTTATCCACTCATTGCTCGGGTAATTAGTACCAGAAATGAGAAGGCAAAATTGTGGGTGAATGGTAGAGACAACATTTTTGACAAGTTAAGCACTGCATTTGCTAAAAATACAGACAAAATCATTTGGATACATTGTGCTTCTTTAGGAGAATTTGAACAAGGGCGACCGATTATAGAAGAACTAAAGTCTAAGAGTCCGGAAATTAAAGTTTTACTCACGTTCTTCTCTCCTTCTGGCTATGAGGTACGCAAAAATTATGAGTTAGCCGACTGGATTTTCTATCTTCCAATAGATTCCTTCTCTAACGCCACTAAATTTTACGACATTGTAAATCCTAGCATTGTAATCTTCGTAAAATATGAGTTCTGGTATTACTATCTGCAACAAGCAAAGCGCCGGAATATCCCCTTATTTCTTGTTTCTGGTATATTTCGGCATAATCAGCCATTTTTTAAGTGGTATGGGGGCTTTAACAGGCAAATGCTTAGTTATTTTTCGGCGTTCTTTTTACAAAATGAGGAATCGGTTTCATTATTAAAAAGTATTGGTATCGATCAGAATGTAATAAAGAGTGGAGATACGCGTTTTGATAGGGTTATTGCCATTTCCAAGCAATTTACTCCCATTGCCTCTATCGAATCATTTATTGGTGATAGCAAACAGGTAATTATTGCTGGAAGTACCTGGCTGGAAGATGACGAAATTCTTTATCATTACACAAAAACACATCCACAGGTCAAATTTATCATTGCCCCACACGATATTCAGCACAGTAGAATTGAGGAATGTTTGAAATTATATCCAAATGCTATAACTTATAGCCATTGGAATACAGGTAAGCGACAGCCAGAAAGCGGAATACGGTCAACGGAGAACATACTAATCATCGATAATATAGGAATGCTAAGTAAATTGTACAATTATGCCACAATTTGCTTTGTTGGAGGTGCTTTTGGGGAGGATGGCGTGCATAATGTGCTTGAGGCCGCAGTGTATGGAAAGCCTGTGATATACGGACCTGAGTTTAGTAAGTATTTTGAGGCAATAGGTTTGATAGATGCCAACGGTGCATTCTCTGTAGAAAACACTTTGGAGCTAGAAAAAACATTTAATCAATTATTTTCTGATAAAAAGCAATATGATACTACCTGTTTAAATGCCCAAAAGTACGTTTTTGAACATGCAGGTGCCACTTCTGTGATAACCCGATATATTTACGAAAAGCGTCTTTTGACAAACTGATCAAACAGTTGAACAACCTCGTCTTCTTCTGACCATTTCAGCTTGGTCTTTAATTCTTTTTGTATCCAAAAAGTTGCTTCTGGCAAGATGCTGAAGTTTTGGATATGTTTGATTGTTTTATCATACAGCTCTTCATTTCTTCCAAACAAGTTATTGATAAACAAATACTTTTCATTGATGCTTATTGCCCTTTTTAAGTCTTTTATATGTGTATTTTCATGTAGATGTGACACTTCTATTTTATTCTCATTCAAAATACTATTCAACTCTGTCTCTTCCTTTGCCAATCGTTCATTCAACTCTGTTTTATTATCTTCTGTTGCAGTTAAAGTAGGCAAAGAATGAATGTTTGTCTGAAATAAAAACGCATTAGGAGATGTTTCCAATGGTTTTGGATAGTCTACAGGTGCAATAATCGGTTGAACAGGGGCTTCCACAATTTCTTCGGGCTCCTCTTCTACCGTATCCAAAATATATTCTTCTATCGGGCTTTCAACCACAGGCGTTTCCGTAGTGGGAACATCCCAAATCCTGGCTTCTTGCACTTCCACCATGGCTTCAATTGACGGTTCTGGCAGCTTTTCTGGTTCCTCAGCTACAATTGCAGGTATTTCTCCTTCAACAATGGGTTCAATAGCCACAAAAGCTTCTTCTTTTGGAGCAACTTCCTCTACAACCAAACTCTTTTTGGGTACTGTGACTGCAATATTTCTACCCAAAGGGTCGGATGATTGTAGTTCTTGCAATTCGGCTACCAACATCTGCGCTATCGCTAGCATAACATCGGCACTTGCATTGTCATCTAGCAATTGTTGTAATTTCTTAATAATTAATGATGCTCTTTCCATTATATATAGATACTTTTGACCGCTAAACTGAACGGATATTTACATAACGGATTAAGAGATAAAATATTATACAGCATGTTTATTGAACCAAATTTAAGTGGCGAGAGAATTGGATGGATAGAAGTTATTTGTGGCAGCATGTTTAGTGGAAAAACGGAGGAACTGATCCGTAGATTGAAACGTGTGAAGATTGCTAACCTGAAGGTGGAGATTTTTAAACCATCAATCGACATCCGTTATGACGAAGTCCAGGTTGTGAGCCACGACGCAAATGCTATTTTGTCTACTCCTATCGACAATCCACAGACGATATTGTTATTAGCAAACGATGTTGATGTGGTAGGTATAGATGAGGCGCAGTTTTTTGACGTAGAGATTGTTAATGTATGTCAGGTGCTTGCTTCGCGAGGCATCCGGGTGATTGTTGCGGGCTTAGACATGGATTATCTTGGCAAACCCTTTGGTGCAATGCCCCATCTGCTTGCCGTAGCCGATTACATTACAAAACTGCATGCCATTTGTGTGCAATGTGGTAACATAGCCAACATTTCTTATCGTAAAACGGAGGCTGATAGACAGGTTTTATTAGGTGAAAAAGACATTTATGAACCACGTTGCAGAAAATGTTTTAACAAAGGGACAGAATTGAAGTAAGGAAGGCGGCACTAGTTACCAGTTTAAGGTTAGTGGTTGCCAGAATCGTTAACTTGCAACTAGTAACCTGTAACTTTCATCCAAAATCCTCTATCTTAAAAAAAAAATATTACTTTTATCTCCGCATTTCTAGCGGAAATAGCTCATTTGGTAGAGCACCAGTTTCCCAAACTGGAGGTGGCGGGTTCGAGCCCCGTTTTCCGCTCTCTTTTTATATCCTTTTCATCGTTATTTATATCTATTTTTCCTTTAATCGTATCCCTACCCTCTTGTATTTTTATTGTTTCAAGAGGAATCAGCACAAATTCATTTTTATAATTTATCAATTCGGGATTAATCAATATAAAAGCATATAATTTCATTCTAACTATTCCCTTAATCCATTAAAAAGGAATTCTATTAAGGATTAAAATGGGAATTATCTTTCCAAAAGTTTGTCTTTTTCATCCGAAAGCTACTCTTTTTCACGTGAAAAACGCTTACTTATGGATGAAAAAGACTTACTTACGGATGAAATAAGCTTTATTCTGGATAGAAATTGGCTTTTTTGGGGAAAAGAATTCTCTTATTATACATTAAATCAAGCCATTATTCCTCTCTTTTAAGCTCTTTGTAGGCATATAAACTCCTTAATAGCAACTAATTTACTTGCTATCGAGTGTGTGTCATATACACATTCATTTATTCTCAAACAAATTGTTATTATACTACTATTACCTATTTATATTTGACAGCTAAAAACAATATAATGAGTAATAATTCAATCCCTAAATTTGCCGTTGGAATAGATTTGGGCGGCACCAGCACAAAATTTGGCATCGTTGACAGAGAAGGCAATATACTTTTTCAGGATAGGATACCAACTGCGAGCGAAAAGCCTGTTGACTTCTTTATTGAGGAACTACACAGTAAGTTACAGCCTATGATTGATAAAGTTGGGGGTGTAAAAGAGTTTATTGGTATTGGAATGGGGGCGCCAAATGGTAATGTGTACACCGGAAACATTGAATATGCAGCAAACTTGCATTGGAAAGGGATTGTACCGATTGCACACCTGTTAACGGAGAAGTTTGGGCTTAAAGCATTGCTCACAAACGATGCAAATGCAGCCGCAATGGGCGAAATGATGTATGGTGCAGCAAAAGGAATGAAGCATTTTATTACAATCACTCTTGGAACAGGCGTGGGAAGTGGCATTGTGATTGACGGAAAGATGGTTGTTGGCAATGATGGTTTTGCAGGTGAACTAGGACATACCATTGTTCGGCACAATGGTCGCCTTCACAAGCTTACTGGTAGCAGAGGTTGCCTGGAAGTGTATGCTTCTGCAACTGGTGTGAGGCAAACTGCAATAGAGTTTTTAGAAAATCATCCGGAAAAGGAAAGTTTGTTACGGAATTTTCATGCAGACGAAATTACTAGCGAAACAGTGTATGATTGTGCCTTGAAAGGAGATGAAATTGCTAAAAAAGTATTTGATTTTACAGGAGAAATACTAGGAGAAGCATTGGCCAACTTCGTAATGTTCTCATCGCCTCAAGCAATCATTCTTTTTGGAGGATTAACCAAAGCCGGAAGCTACATCATGAACCCCACGAAGGAAGCAATGGAAAAGAATTTGTATCAAGTGTTTAAAAATAAGGTACAATTGGTATTCAGTAACCTAAAAGAATCGGACGCGGCGATATTAGGAGCAAGCGCTTTGGTGCTTTAATATGGTTGTGAGTTATGAATGATGAGTTATAAAGGATAAAAGTATTCCCAAACGCAATAAATTATTATCAGTTTAAAACCTATCTCTCATTATGACTCCATTATTTTTCATATCTCAGCATGCATAACTGACAATTCATAATTGATAATTCATGATTAGTGACTTAGTTGCCCAATTTCAGCTACTCCCCCACCCCGAAGGCGGATTTTATAAAGAGAATTACAGGAGTAATTTAATAATAAACAAGCAATCATTGCCAATTGGTTTTGATGGGGACAGAAATAGCAGCACTGCCATCTATTTTTTGTTGGAAAAAGGCAATTTTTCGGCTTTTCACAGGATAAAAAGCGATGAATGCTGGCACTTTTATACAGGACAGGCACTATTAATCTATGTAATTGACAAAAATGGTCAATTAGACCTGATTAAGTTGGGCAATAATAGCAATAATGGTGAAGTTTTTCAGGCTGTTGTACCTGCTGATTGCTGGTTTGCTAGTGAACCCGCCCCAGAAAGTAACTTTTGTTTTGTTGGATGCACTGTCTCACAAGGATTTGATTTTAAAGACTTCGAGTTGGCAAAAGCTACTGAGTTAACTGAGGACTATCCAGCGCATAAAACATTGATACGGCGGCTTTGCAGACAATAAAGAACAAAAAACCTTGTTCAGTTATAACTAAAACCCCTACTTTTAGCAAAATATGATGACATTTTAACTTAAATTGTATCATAATCAGGCTGGTAAATGACTTATGTTACTATTGAAGGAGGCAATTAGGCATCCCTTTGCAACGTTATTAAAAAACAAGTAAAAAATAGGGAGGCATCTTGAAAATAATATAGCAATAAATTAATTTAATGTGTAAAAAATACATATTCATTAATAAGCTTTAATTTGCACCCGCACTTAATTAAAAAAACAATTATGAACTTTAGACAATTTGAGGTCCCTTACGAGATCAATGAGAAGTACAAAAAGAAAGCTGCTTACTTTTCTATGGAGTTTGCAATTCATCAACCCCTAAAAATCTACAGTGGTGGGCTAGGATTCCTTTCAGGTTCGCACATGAGGAGTGCTTATGAGTTGAAACAAAACCTGGTTGGTATTGGTATTCTTTGGAAATATGGTTATTATGACCAAACCCGCAACCAAGACCAGACTTTACAACCTGCTTGGATGGAAAAAAGCTATTCTTTTCTAGAAGATATAGGTTTTAAGTTTCAAATTCTAGTACATGATGCACCTGTTTGGGTGAAAGTGTACTATCTGGCTCCAGAAGTTTTTAATACGGCTCCAATGTTCCTGTTAAGTACCGATACGCCTGAGAATGATTACGTTTCACAGACCATTACACACCGTTTATACGATGCTAATACAGCAACTAAGATTGCTCAATTCATGCTTTTAGGTATTGGTGGTGCAAAATTGATGGATGAAATTGGCTTCAACCCGGATGTTTATCATTTAAATGAAGCACACGGTATTTCATCTGCATTTTATTTATTGAATAAATTCAGAAGCGTACATGCTTTGAAAGAAAAATTAGTATTTACTACACATACGCCCGAAGAAGCTGGTAATGAAAAGCACGATATTTACCTGTGTCATAAAATGGGGTACTTCTGTGGATTGAATATTGACGAAGTAAGAAGGCTTACTGGAATCTTTGATGAT
Organism: uncultured Chitinophagaceae bacterium; assembly: GCA_903895845.1. GTDB lineage: Bacteria > Bacteroidota > Bacteroidia > Chitinophagales > Chitinophagaceae > Parasediminibacterium. The sequence goes on along the minus strand of CAITVK010000053.1, from coordinate 89,355 downwards.
CAGTTCAATCATTCTCTCGCAGCACTTCGCTTTGCTCGCAAGGCAAATGGGGTATCTCAGTTACATGGTGTGGTATCTAGGGAAATGTGGGGGAAATATGAAGGAATTTGTGAAATTACAGCCATCACCAATGCGCAAAACTATACTTATTGGGCCGATGAGAGACTGTATCACTTCAATGAAACGGGAGAAGATGCCGGTATTGACGATAGAAAGTGGTATCTGAAGAAACGTGCTTTTGAAATAGTGGCAGATCAGACAGGTAAGCTATTTGATCCTAACGTTTTAACCATTGTTTGGTCAAGACGCTTTGCAGGTTACAAACGTGCCGATATGCTGACCTATGATTTGGAACGTTTTGAACGTCTGTTGAGCAACCCTAAATACCCTGTACAGGTAATTTGGGCAGGAAAACCTTATCCATTCGATTATCCTGCTATCGGAACCTTCAATAACTTGGTGCATCTGAGCAAGAAATACAAGAATGTTGCTGTATTGATAGGCTATGAACTGTACTTGAGCCGCCGGTTAAAGCAAGGTGCAGATATTTGGTTAAACAACCCTCGTGTGCCTCGTGAAGCTAGTGGAACAAGTGGTATGACTGCCGCAATGAATGGTGCAGTCAACTTTAGTACCGATGATGGTTGGATACCTGAGTTTGTAAAGCATGGCATCAATGGCTTTGTGGTTCCAAAAGCAGATTATGAGAACATGAATGTACACGATCAAGACGAGTATGATTTAAATAAACTCTATGAAATACTTGAAAATGAAATAGTTCCTACTTATTATGACAACAAGGATAAGTGGCGTTCTATTGTAAAGACAGGTATGGATGATGTTCGTTATGCGTTTGACAGCAATAGAATGGCAGACGAATATTATGAGATAATGTACAAGTAGAAATAGGAGTATGAACTATGAAATAAGAGTTCATTAGTTGGTAAAAGATTAAAGCCCATAAACAGATTGTTTATGGGCTTTCTTTTTAATTCATATTTTATATTTCATAGTTCATATTTTAAATGACCACGTGCGTCTGCTTGATTATTCCCATCACGAATACGCTTTGCACGTGCCCTATGTTTTCTGCTTGACTCAATTTATTTACATGAAAGTGATAATAGTCGTCCATATCTGCGGCAACTACTTTTAGCATAAAATCGAACTCTCCAGAGATGTTATAACACTCAATTACTTCACTCATTTCCTGTATCCGCTGAATAAATTTTGCTCCTTCCACCTTATCATGTTGCCTCAAAGACACATAACAGATAACCATTAATCCTTTTTTAACTTTTGCATGGTCAACAAGGGTGGCATATTGTTTAATTACCCCATTTTGCTCCATCCTTTTAATGCGTTCATGCACCGGAGTCGTGCTTAGATGCACCGAATCCGCAATTTCCTTTACCGTCATCTTTGCATTCCGCTGCAATAGACTCAATATTGCCAGGTCTTTATCATCGATGCTTATATTCTCCGTAGTTGTTTGTTCTTTTGCAAGTGCTTTTGCCATCTAATAATGTATTTATATTCTACAAATAAGAAAAATAGTATAATTTTATTCTAAATAATAACAATAACATATTATTTTGTTCTACAAATATACATTTGCATTCTAAATAATAATAAATATGTCAACATTAACATCGTCTATCAATTTTGCGTTGCCTTATAAGGTAGCAGACATCAGCCTTGCTGAGTGGGGAAGAAAAGAAATACGTTTGGCAGAAGCCGAAATGCCTGGTTTAATGGCTATCCGTGCCGAATATGGTCCTAGTCAACCATTAAAAGGTGCAAGAATCGCTGGTTGTCTGCACATGACTATCCAAACCGCAGTATTAATCGAAACTTTGGTTGCTTTAGGTGCTGAAGTTAAGTGGAGTTCTTGCAACATTTTCTCAACTCAAGATCAAGCTGCTGCTGCTATTGCTGCTGCTGGCATTGGTGTTTTCGCTTGGAAAGGTCAATCTCAAGCTGAAGCTGATTGGTGTATCGAACAAACTTTGTTTTTTGGTGGTGCAGACCGTCCCTTGAACATGATTTTAGATGATGGTGGCGATTTGACCAATATGGTTTTTGATACTTACCCAGAGTTGATTGCTAACATCAAAGGTCTCAGCGAAGAAACTACTACTGGTGTACACCGTTTGTATGAGCGTATGGCGCATGGCACCTTGCCCATCCCTGCAATCAATGTAAATGATTCAGTTACCAAATCTAAATTCGATAACAAATACGGTTGTAAGGAAAGCTTGGTAGATTCTATCCGTCGTGCAACCGATGTGATGATGGCTGGTAAAGTGGCTGTTGTGGGTAGTTATGGTGACGTTGGTAAAGGTTCTGCTGCTTCTTTAGCTGGTGCCGGTTGCCGTGTTATCGTTACTGAAATCGACCCCATTTGTGCTTTACAAGCTGCAATGGATGGTTTTGAGGTAAAGCCAATGATAAAAGCTGTTGCAGAAGCAGACATTATTGTTACTGCTTCTGGTTGCCGCGATTTGATTACAGAAAAACATTTCCGTGCAATGAAAGACAAGGCGATTGTTTGTAACATCGGTCACTTTGATATAGAAATTGATATGGCTTGGTTAAATACAAACTATGGTCATACAAAGGATACCATCAAGCCACAAGTTGATTTATACAACATTGAAGGTAAAGATGTAATCATCTTGGCAGAAGGCCGTTTAGTAAACCTTGGTTGCGCCACTGGTCACCCAAGTTTTGTGATGAGTAACTCATTCAGTAACCAAACTTTGGCTCAGATTGAATTGTGGACTAACAGTGCGGCTTACGAAAATAAAGTTTATGTATTGCCAAAGCATTTGGATGAAAAAGTAGCGCGCTTGCACTTGGCAAAGATTGGTGTTGAATTGGATGAATTAACGCCTGAACAAGCTGCTTACCTAGGTATCCCTCAGAATGGACCATTCAAGTCTGACGCTTACCGTTATTAATTTATCAATTATGATTGATAAATTAATAACAATAAATACCCACTGCGATTAAGCTCGCAGTGGGTATTTTAATTTGAAACCCGTATAAATGTTTTAAAGAGAAACAAGAAAGCTCCATAAACAAGTATGAACTATCCGTTTCCATTCCAACAGTACGATAAACAAAATTAGAAGTACATAAATCCCTGTGAAAAGACCAAATATTGATTTAAAAAGTAAAATAAATTCGATGAGAATTACAATTAACGCTTGTAAATATTTAATAAATGATAGTATTCAAAGAATACACTTACCGTTTTGCACAGGTCATACAGCATCTTGCTCCTGTGATACAGAATATTTAATTTGTCAAAAAATAATCACAATTAGTTTACCTCAAAATCACATTAATCTTTTTCATTTGGTTTGTAAAGGTTAATTTTACAGCGTATGTCAATATTAAACACATCTGAAACATTCAAAAGATTGCGCAATCGCTACAGATTGGTAGTAATGAATGATGACACTTACGAGGAACTAATCACTTTCAAGCTTGATAGACTATCTGTTTACATTGCGATGAGTTCAATATTCGTTATTTTGGTTAGCCTCACCGTGGCATTGATTGTATTTACCCCCATGAAATATTACATTCCCGGATATGGTAGCCGCAATAGTGAAACTGAATTTAAGATATTGAAGATTAGAACAGACTCATTAGAACAAGTAATTCATTACAACAATCAATACATTGATGGTGTTAAGAAAGTATTGAATGGCACTTCACCTGGTAATCTTGATACTGTGGCTATCAAGATTCCTAACGCAGAAGTTACTAATGATTAATTGATACTTAATAATTGATAATTAAGATAGGTATTGAAGTAAAGACATTCAGAGAGTATCATTATCAACTGTCAATTATCCATTATCAATTAATAATTATCAATTGTAAAAAAACATGAAGTACGCTGGTCTTACATCACAATTATTGGTTAGCTTAGGGCTATCGGTGTATGCGGGCTTGTGGTTAGACAAACATCTGATTAAATCCACCCCCATATTTGTTTGGGTATTACCCTTGTTTATATTGACAGGCACAATCATCAAGATAATAAAAGACACTTCGAAATAATTTAAATTAATGATTAAACACGACTACGGCAAACTATTATTTCCCACACTTTTTGTCTTTGCATCCGTCACGGTCATCTTCATGGCTGCACCTCGTTTTTGGGACAACTTAGGCATCAGTCATCGGGTTGTTGTAGTTGGAAACGCGCTGCTCTATGCGCTTTCCGCCCTAACTACCTGGATGCACCTGAAAGCAATTAAAAGCCCTAGCCCTTATGTTTTTACAAATAGCGTAATGGGAAGCACAGTTCTAAAACTGGTTGTATTGGGCATTGCTACTGCCATTTATTTAGTGATTGTAGGTAAAGACAAAAGCGTACTTGCTATATTCACCACGATGTTTCTTTATATCATTTATACTATTTTGGATGTAAAGACCGCTTTGTTATTGAATAAAAAACAGTAATGCCCATTACAGAACATCCCATGCATGCACTTGCTGCCTACTTGCCAGACAATACGTTTGAGCCTGTAGTTAACTATATTCATCAATACAAAATACACCTCACTGTCACCCGCAAACGAAGGAGTGTTTTGGGAGATTATCGTCATGCAGCAGGATGGGACAACCACAAGATCAGCATCAATGGCAACCTGAATAAGTACGAGTTCCTGATTACTTTTCTGCATGAACTGGCACATCTTTTCACATTTGAACAATACAAAAACAGGGTAGAACCACACGGCATCGAGTGGAAAAACTATTACAGCTTGTTACTACAGGATTTTGTGAGCAAGAAAGTTTTTCCTGCTGATATAGAGAAGGCGTTACAGAAGTCTATCAAAAATCCTTCTGCAACTGCCAATGGTGAAACAGAACTATTGATGGTGCTACGCAATTATAGCCAACAGTTGCGCCCGGGATATACTATTGTAGATAAAGTACCTGATGGTGCCCATTTTATTACAGACAATGGTCGACAATTTCTGAAGGTCGGCAAAAGACGTAAGCGCTATGAGTGTGTGGAATTAAAGACAGGTCGTCGTTACTCATTCAGTGGGCTGTCAGAAGTGAAATTGGTTTCGCCCGATTCGTAAAATTTGTATGTTATTTACTAGTCTAGAAGAAGGATATAAGTTTTTCACTTTTAAGAGGCACAAAGATACTTCTCTACCCTTTCCAAATTGTTGATTCCAATTAATTATTCAAAAGTAATGACATCACATAATCCTTCATATAATAGCCGTTACCAATACTAAAATCTTCCTCTCTGGCAATAACGAAGCCCATCTTAGTATAAAAGCCAACAGCAGGATTCTTTCTGTTCACTTGCAAAATCAATTCTCTGCCCCTCGAGTCGATAATTAGTTTTATCACCGCTTGCAAAAGGGCTTTTCCAGCACCTGTTTTTTGTTTGTCAGGATTCACGTAGAGTTTATCCAGTTTATACACCCCATTTTCTCTGGCTTTCACACAGGCATAGCCAATGGCAACACCCTCCATTTCAGCCATCAGGTAGGTATCGCCCAAAAACATCTCTTTCTCAATAACATCATTGTTATACCTGTTGTCCAGCATGTACCGAATTTGCTTTGGGGTAATGATAGTACCATAAGCAACAGGCCAGGTAACTTCAGCGATGTCCTGAATGGAAGGGATGTCTGCGTGAACAGCTTTTCTTATTTCGATGGCAGATTGAGGGGTTTTCATCGAGCTATATTATTTAACTTTAAAAAACTTGCGTTGAAGCCAATTACTCAAGTAGGCACTTCCCACACCAATCGCCGCACCTGCCAATACATCTGTTGGATAATGTTCGCCCAAATACAACCGTGAATATCCAACGGCAGTTGCATAGCCATACGCAGGTAGCACCACATACCATTTCTTACACTCGATAGATAAGGACGCTGCCATTGCAAACACTTCAGAAGTATGTCCCGATGGGAAAGATTGCCCCTTTTCGCTCGCATCGTAAGGATGAATCAACAACGGATATTGCTGATAGGGTCGCTCCCTATTTACTGTAATTTTCAACCCTTCTGCAATAACGGTGTTAATAGCCAAAGCTCCCACTATCTTCCATCCTTTCAATTTCAAATCCTTGTCATGTTGTAGATACCCAGCCACCAATATCCCTGCGGGAACACCCACCGCAACAGGATAGGCAGAAGAGGTAGCCAACTGCCAAACCTTTGAGGATGGATTTGTTGGATTGATGTGCTGCAACAGATTTACTTCGCCCGATTGGGCAAATAGATTTGCATTTATCAATATGAGGATAACTGCAAGAGTTGCACCTACTAGTCCTCCTTTAGGGGCGGAGGGGCTATTTAATATTTGCGAGACTCTCTTCAATCGTCTTGATTCTTGCTTCAGCATCTGCTTGTTTTTTACGTTCTAGTTCAATTACTTCTGGTCGGGCATTTTGCACAAAACGTTCGTTACCCAACTTCTTTAATACAGACTCAAGGAACCCTTTTTGATGTGCCAGATCTTTCAACAACTCCTGCTTCAAAGCGGTTGTATCCAGTTCCTTTTCACTTTCAATGTAGAATTTATCCCGCTCAACAGCCACTACAATGGTGTTGGCAACAGTAGCATCTGTGAAGGTGATGGTATCCGCATTTACTTGCTTTGAAAGAATAGATTCAATTGCTTTGTAATTAGCAGTCTCCGCCGTTTGAATATGCAATTTGATAGTCTCCTTCGGTTTAATCTGGTTCTTAACACGTGCATCACGAAGCGCAGTAATTACTTGTTTTAATAATTCACCTTGTTGTAGAGTGTCAGCATCAATTTCGCCAATCGGCTGATTAATTTTCACACACAAATCATCGGTTTGTTCTTTTAAAAGATGATAAATCTCTTCAGAAACAAACGGCACAAAAGGATGAATCAGTTGCATTAATTCTTCGAAGAAGCCAACTGTCTTTTCATAGACCTCCTTACTGATTGGTTGTTCGAAGCCAGGCTTTACCCATTCCAGATACCAACTACAGAAATCATCCCAAACCAACGAATAGATGGTCTTCAACGCTTCGCTCAACTTGTATTGTCCCATCAAAACCTCCACTTCAGTTTTCACTTGATTAAGGCGAGAAGAGAACCAGTCAATAGGAAAAGGAGTCGCAAGTTGTAAGTTATAAGTTGTAGGTAAAGAATCTTTTTCTGACTTATTACTTATCGCTTCCAACTTATTACCTTCTTCTTGCCTTCCTTCCCACATCTTCACCAACTTCAGGGCATTCCAAAGTTTGTTATTAAAATTTCTTCCTTGTTCCAAGGAAGATTCATCAAATAATAAATCATTACCAGCAGGCGATGCAATCATAATTCCAAAGCGCACTGCATCGGCACCATATTGTTCTATCAAACCTAACAAATCGGGAGAGTTACCCAATTGTTTACTCATCTTCCTGCCTTGCTTGTCGCGCACCATTCCGGTGAAATACACATCTTTAAATGGCAGCTGATGCTTGAATTCGTATCCAGCCATTATCATTCTAGCCACCCAAAAGAAAATGATATCCTGACCTGTTACCAAGGTAGTCGTTGGATAATAGTAGTTGATTTCTTCATTATCAGGGTTACTGATACCCTTAAATACTTCTATCGGCCACAACCAAGAAGAGAACCAGGTATCCAATACATCTTCGTCTTGAAACAAGTCATTAATGGTCAAATCTGGATTACTCGATTGTGCTTTAGCCAATGCTTCCGCTGCAGTTTTAGCAACAAACACATTGCCTTTTGCATCATACCAAGCAGGTATCCTTTGGCCCCACCACAACTGACGGCTGATACACCAATCTTTGATATTCTCCAACCAATGTTTGTAGGTATTCTTTGTTTTGGCAGGATGAAAGGTTATTTCATCGCTCATCACAGCAGACAATACTTCGGGGTTCTTATTGATAAACCCTTTCATATCCATAAACCATTGAAGACTCAATCTCGATTCTATTACCGCCCCCGTTCTTTCACTTGTACCAACCTGCCCTTTATAGTCTTCAATTTTTTCTATCTGACCTAATGCCGCAATGTCTTCTACAATCTTTTTTCTCAAAACAAATCGATCCACACCAATGTAGGAAAGCACTAAATCAGAAGGGTTCTCTTCCATCAACCCATCTGCTACAAACTTACCTTCCGCATCGAGGGTATCTATTGTTTTGAGGTGATGCTTACGTCCAATTTCATTATCATTCTTGTCGTGTGCAGGTGTAATTTTCAATGCACCCGTACCAAACTCAGCGTCCACGTATTCATCTGCGATGATTGGAATTTTACGGTTGATGAGAGGCACAATCACTTCCTTTCCAATCCATGCTTTATAACGTTCGTCATTTGGATTCACGCAAATAGCCACATCCCCCAAGATAGTTTCGGGACGTGTGGTGGCAACCATCATGTAGCCCCCATCCCCTGAAGGGGTGTCTGCCAAAGGATATTTAACGTAGTATAATTTGCTGTCAATATCCTTAAAGATTACTTCCTCATCACTAAGGGCGGTCTTTCCAACAGGATCCCAATTCACCATTCTCAATCCACGATAAATGATTCCTTTTTCGTGTAGATTGATGAAAATATCAATGACCGATTTGTAATAGTCGGCATCCATTGTAAAAGAAGTCCGCTTCCAATCGAGACTACAGCCAATCTTCTTCAACTGCTGTAGAATGATTCCACCATACTTCTCTTTCCATTCCCATGCGTAGCCTAGAAATTCGTCTCGCGACAAGGAAGACTTAGCAATTCCTCTTTCGCGCAACATACCTACCACTTTGGCTTCGGTGGCTATGGAAGCGTGGTCAGTACCTGGTACCCAACAAGCATTCTTGCCTTGCATCCTTGCCCTACGCACCAGTATGTCTTGGATAGTATTGTTCAAACAATGCCCCATGTGCAGCACCCCTGTAACATTTGGAGGAGGAATCACTACAGTGAACGACTCCCTACCATCGGGTTTACTGCTGAAATAATCTTTCTGCAACCAATGCTCATACCACTTACTATCTACTATTGACGGTTCAAAATTCTTGCTTAATTCCATTGCTTATCTGTACTAAAACAGTCTTTTTTATAAATAATAATTCCTATCAAGGCGTCAAAAGTAAGGAAAACAAAGGGGTTGGCAGACGCATTTAACCCAAGAAACTATTTACAACACAGTATCTTAGCAAGTATACATAATCAAGCACACTTTGAAAGAATCTTAAACCTCGAAATATCTAAAGCAGTTGATAGAAGGAAAACATATTTAATGATAATTCAAAACATTTCCAATAATAGATAAAGCATTAAGAATAAAACCCTTTAAATTTATAAAAATTTTAGAATGACTGACTTGCAGAAGGCAAAAATGAAGCGCAATATTGCCGTGATTGATTTTTTGGAATCCAACATTAAAATAATTGAGAAAGACGCATCATTATTCCACTTTTATGAGAAACTAAAAAAAGACCTGCAAACAGCTTCAGAAACACTTGACGAAATATTGAAGAATAATGTGATACAAAATCATGACAAAGCCCGACTAAAAAAAGAGGTTTGCACATTAGCTAGCACACTTTGTGAAATTGCAACAAAAACACTGACATCATTGGGCAAAGAGGGGTGGTATTCAGACGTAAAAGTTTGGTATTTACACTTTTCTAAAGCCAATGATTTAGTTACCGAGCAACGATTGAGAAATGCTTACAACCTTCTTACCGAAAAAAGCAAGGACTTATTTCCCAAAAATATCAGTAAAAAGCAATTAGATGAACTTGGCAAACTCATCAACACTTTTGCAAATATGCCAGGTTCTTCATTGCAAAAAGATAGGATATCACCCGAATTAACATTCGAATTCAAAGCTGATTTAAAGCGCACTGAAACAGACATCCTCTACATTTTCGAAGCCGCTGACCGTTACAAAGACACACATGTTGATTTTTATGCCGATTTAATAGCCTTGTGTGACCGCCCAGAGGAGGAAGAAAAAACGCCTACAACCTTAACTGTTAAAATAACAGATAGTAACACAGGATTACCGTTAAAAAATGTGGCCGGGACATTAGACAAATCAGAAGAGACCCCAATCAGCAATAGCGATGGCAAGTTGATTTATAAAAAGACAAAAGCCGGAAGAGGAATAGCCTCCTTTTCAAAAGCTGGTTACGAAGAGAATGTGACTATTATAAAAATAAAGGCTTCAACAGCCAATATTTTCGATATTACCATGAATAAATTGTAGCCTCCCTACCCTCTGTAAACAATCTGTAAAGTATCTGTTGTCTTTTGCTCCAGCAGAATCTGTTTCCCATCGGTTAGTCTAGCTATAATGTCTGAATTATAATGCCTGATGCTCAACAACGACAGTCCCTTTTCTATCTGAACATCAAATACAGCTGCAGCTGCGGCTGCAAGTTGTTCAACTTTTTCAGGGCGATCATCCACACACAACTGCACGCTGATGGCACCAGTCTGTATCAGATTGGGTTTAATCTTGATGTCTTTGAATATCTGATATAAGGCAATGATGGGTTCATCTCCCACAAAGGAAAAGTCCTGACTATGCAAGTATACCAACACCTGTTTGTCTTTCACCACGTAAATAGGTGGCAGGCTCTTCGGGTGTTTTTTTGTAATGATAGTCCCCGGCAAACTACTGTCCAGAAAGCATTTAACATACAGAGGGATGCCTTTATTCTCTAGCGGTTTTATTGTTTTGGGGTGAATAACCTGTGCACCATAATACGCCATTTCTATCACTTCATCAAAGCTTAGTTCTGAAAGTATCTGCGCTTCAGGAAACGCTTTTGGATCAGCATTCATCACCCCTTCCACGTCTTTCCATATGGTCTGACTTTCAGCATCGAATATGTTTGCAAATATTGCTGCCGAGAAGTCGCTTCCCTCTCTTCCCAAGGTAGTGCTTTCATTATCATCAGTGGCCCCAATAAATCCTTGTGTGATATAGATGTCAGATTTAGTGAAATCTATCAAGTTCTTAGCAGCTTCAGCACTTCGTTTCCAGTCTATGGTGGCGTCACGAAAATTATTGTCTGTGCGTACAATGTCACGCACATCATTCCAGGTGTTTCTGAGGCCTATTTCGTTTAAATAAAAGCTAACAATAGAAGTACTCAGCAACTCGCCTACACATACAATCTGATCGTAGTAATAGTCGTATTCACGCACAGGCTTATCGTGCAACAACCATTCAACTTCTGTAAAAAAGTCATTCAACTGATCATAGCAAGGGTTGTAATTGGTCACCAATAAATATTTAGCCATCGTGAGGTGTTGGTTCTTAACCACATGAAACAACTGCAATGCCTGCTCTTTGTTTCCAGCAAAAAAGGCTTCAGCTACTTTCTCCAAGGCATTGGTGGTTTTTCCCATTGCCGATATAATTATCATCAATTGCTCACCCGCATACTCCCCTATTATCTTTCCCACATTCTTTATCCTGTCTACATCCTGCACACTTGCACCTCCAAACTTAAATACTTTCATTGCTACTCTATTTCAATCCTTTAATTAACCAATCGTCACTTATTCAGGCCGTAAAATTAGTGTTAACTAATACTTCTTTACTTTTTAAAATATCAATACTAATGTACCGGCGATGATTAACAAGGCTCCAATTGCTGTTTTGATGGTCAATGCTTCTTTCAAGAAAACGGCAGATAGTATGATTACCAACGCCACACTCAACTTATCAACAGGTGCTACTTGCGATACCTTCCCTAGTTGTAAAGCCTTGAAGTAAAACACCCACGACAGACCAGTTGCCACCCCCGACAAAGTAATGAATATCCAATTGGTTTTACTCAGAGAACCAATTGTTCCTGCCCCTCCCCTCACCAACACAATCATCCAGACGATGATAAGTATGATGACAGAACGGATGGCTGTTGCCACATCAGGGTTTACCCCTTTAATGCCCACTTTAGCAAAGATGGCAGTGAGCGCAGCAAATAAGGCTGAGAGTAAAGCAAAGATGTACCACATAATTCTTTTTTATTGAAGATGAGAAGTGAAGATAAGGGTAGTGGAGAACTTTCTTGAGTAAGTATGAATAATAGCAGCAGATAATTACCCTTCTAACATTTTTTTGACTTGATTGAAAAAAAGATTAAATTGATAGTAGTTGAAAAAATTTTACAATCCTATTTGTCATCTTTTTTGATAACTAGATGAATTAGTGCACTGATCATCACTACCGCCAATGCGCCGAAGACGTTGAGCCAGAGGAAGCCGAGGCCGATGATGTTGTATTTGTCGAGGGTGAAGAGGGTGATGACGAACAATTCGCTGATGATGGCGGCATAGAAAACGGCGTTGGCACCAATGGATTTGAGGTAGAACCCGACGAGGAAGATGCCGAGGATGACGCCATAAAACAGGGAGCCTAACACGTTTACCGCTTCGATGAGGCTGCCGATGCCAGTGGAGAATTCGGCAGTGATGATGCTGAAAATGCCCCAAGCGAGGGTGTAGTAACGGGCGGTTTTATACTCGTAATGGCACACTGCGGCATCGTTGGCAAAACGGGAATAATCCTTTTTTATGGTACGATGGAAGTCGATCATTGTGCAGGATGCGAGGGCATTGAGGGCGGCGGCAATGGAACCCCACGCACTCATAAAGATGATGGCTATTAGCAATCCGACTAAGCCTTTGGGCAAGAAATCTATTACAAAACGGAGAAAGATATAGTTGGTATCGTTGGTATCGGCATCGGGAAGGGCTTGCTTGAGGGTGGTTTTATATTGCTGTTGAATAGTTGCCAATTTGGTAGCACCTTGCTTGATGTTGTGGGTAAAAGTGGTGTCGGTAGTATGTGCTAGGTACAATTTACTATTGGCTTGCTGCTGCAATTGCTGGTTGTAATAAGCATTTTCGAGGGAAGATAACTGCGGGGCATAAGCAGTTTGCTTGCCTTTATCGACAAGGGCTTTATTGAAGAAAACAGGAGCTGCATTGAACTGATAAAAGGCAAACAACATAGCCCCCAACAATAGGATAAAGAACTGCATGGGCACTTTTACCAATCCATTCATGAGCAAACCAATCCTACTTTGTGTATTGTTTTTGGCAGTAAGGTAACGTCCAACTTGTGACTGATCGGTGCCGAAATAAGAAAGTGCCAGGAAGAATCCTCCAATGACACCACTAATGATGTTGTACTTGTCCTTCCAATCGAACCCCTTTGAGGTGAAGCCAGTGGTTATCACATTCATCTTCCCTCCTACCCCACTAAGTTGCAATGCCTGCTTGAATCCTACACCTTGAGGGAGGTAATGTATCATGCAATATCCGGCAGCTACCATCCCAAATAAGATGATAACCATTTGTATCTTCTGTGTATAAGCAACTGCTTTTGCGCCACCACTTACGGTATAGATGATAAGAAAGCCTCCCATTACGATGTTGGTCCAGAAGATATCCCAACCCAATAAAGAAGACAATATGATAGACGGGGCATAGATGCTAACGCCAGTGGAAAGTCCGCGAGATACGAGGAAAAGTAAGGAGGTGAAGGTGCGGGTTTTAGAATCGAAACGCTTTTCGAGATATTCGTAGGCAGTGAAAACTTTTAGTTTACTGTATAACGGAACGAAGGTGATGCAGAGGATAATCATTGCCAATGGCAGTCCGAAATAGTATTGTACAAAGCGCATTCCATCGGTGAAAGCTTGTCCCGGTGCGGAGAGAAAAGTGATGGCACTCGCTTGTGTTCCCATGATACTGAGTAACACTAAGTACCAAGGGAGACTGCGATTACTGAGGAAATAACCTTCTAGATTCTTGGAAGTACGGCTTTTGTACAGCCCATACGCAACGATGCAGGCGAGTGTACATATCAGGACTATCCAATCGAGATGACTCATGAATGATGTCAATTAGGAATTAAGAATTAGGAATTACGTCGTAGCATTCCACTTGCTAATAATCCGAGAGCTAACCCGATGATTAACCCAATCTTTACATTCTTTAGGAACTCCCCAATGATTAGTCCTATTAGTACGATTCCAAATACGCCGATCCCTCTTCTTGTGTTCATGTTGTTTTAGTGGGCGATTAAGTTTGCCATTAATCGATATGCACCCGGCACTCCAGCAGGTAATTGACGGAATAATACCAGGCTTACATAAGTAAATCGACCTTTGCCATATTTAGTGGTAATCAGGCTGCCATTGCCATCTGCTTTATCGCCACTATCCTTCATTCCTAATACACATTCATAGTGTGGGTCTATTTGTTCCGCTTGATAAGTGCTGCGTTCTTGTGTCCATCCTTCAAAATCTTTATCGGTTATTTTGTTTGGATAGTTAAGTAAAGGATTGTTGGGTAATAAGAAATGAACTGCCGCATCTTCTTCGGTAACTCGGGATAAACTATTGACCATAAAAGGATAAGGTCCCATCTTGATATTCTTGCTACCAACAGTATTGCTTTTGGCATATTGAACGATTAGGTTGCCTCCATTCTTTACATAATCCATCAGAATATCGTTCTTATTTGTGAGCCATTCTAACAAGTTATACGCCCTGATTCCCGTGATAATGGCATCATATTGTTTTAATGTAGCGGTATTAATATCAACTTCGGTAAGAAACTTTACTTCATAGCCCATATTCAACAAAGCATCGGGTATTTTATCGCCAGCACCAACGATGTAACCAATCTTTTTGCCCATTATCTTACAATCTACATTCACCAGATTGGCTTTTGCCTTCGGGAAATAGGTAATGGTCGGGATATGATCGTAAGCGATGGTCTTGGTATAGCTATCATATAAACCATCATTAGCAGTGAGGCTTGTCACCTCTGTAGAGTTAGCGTTCTTATTCTTTGGAGTGAATATGCCATTCCAACTATTTTCAGTGTTATTGTAAGTTCCATATTTGATTATCTTATCGCTATATGTCCAGTTGTCGGTGTATTGTTGTTTAACAATGTATAGAACGCTATCTTTCACATTGGATTTAAAATGTACATCAGCCTTAACAGGTGTACCATTTATTGAAACATAATTGTCTTTGGTATAATTCAATTCCATCTTAGGAAGGATAGCAATGGGCTGATAGATTTCTCCTTTTGCTGGGTCAACAACCTTGTATTGCACAGGTCTTTTGATGGTAAAGGGTTCACCATTGATTAGTACCGAATAAGTAACTTGATAGGCTGGCTCATTTTCTGCCTTACCAATCAGGTTCTGGTCACGCACATCGAAGCTGCCGCCATCCAACGGATACTCTAACCAGTAAGGCTGAGATATCTTTTTATTGCTAGCCACAGCAATTGTGTGATTGACAGGAACGTTTTTGTTAATGCCCAAAGGAATATTCACAGAGGTATCCCATCCATCTATATTGATGTGTTGCAGTATTGCATTGGTAGAAGAACGATTGTTCAAGAAGAAATTTACTTTTAAGTTATCTCCTTGTGCAACTGTTTGTTGGCTAGTTGTAGCTTCTGTAAATAACCCACTGCAAGCTTCTATAATATCTTGTACTTCCTGTAGTTTCTTATTACGCCAATTACTTTCAGGCAAAGCTTTGATAGTCTTATATAAATCCACCAAAGCCGGCACACTTAAAGCAGGATTCTCAATATTGTATTCACTGATGATACCATTTATTTTGGATTGTATTGCTTCTCCACCGGCCATTCTTTTCCAGCTAATATCTATGCCATCCATCAAATCCCCTGTAGGGGCATCACCTCCGGTAGTTTTAAAGTATTCAATAAACTCACCACGTCTTCTAGGGCGGCCTTCACCCTGACTTTTATGCATACTCCTCGCCTCCCCTCCTATTTCTCCATAGCTTTCACCTAGCAAAGGATTATAACCACCAACATCTATTTTCAATTGGTCTTCGGCGGTTGTATTGTTACCACCAAAGTTGAAAGTATTCCATAGTATTCTTTTCGCCTGCCAAGGTGCAACACCATATTTAAACTGCTCGGGAAACTTTGTGGGGTCGGCAGCAGCATTAAAAGCTTCGTTAGCCAACAAAGAAGAGGCAGCATGATGACCGTGCCCCGCCCTCGCATCTCCTGGAAAGCGTGTAATTATTATGTCGGGTTGATATTTACGGATTATCCAAACAACATCACTCAATATCTTATCCTTACCCCAAATTCTCAACGCCTCTTGGGCATTCTTGCAGAAACCAAATTCAAAAGCTCGACTAAAATATTGCTCACTACCATCAATCCTTCGTGCAGCTAATAATTCTTGTGTACGAATCATCCCTAATTCTACCCCTTGTTCACTACCCAAAAGGTTCTGTCCACCATCTCCACGAGTAAGACTCAAGTATGCAGTTCGATATAGCTTCTCCTTAGCAAACCAAGGCAACAAAGTATTATTTTCATCATCAGGATGGGCAGCTATATATAACACGCTTCCTAGCACTTTCAGTTTTTTTAGCTGAGTAAAAATTTCTGTGCTGCTAGCAGAAGGGAGTTGAGAGTAAGTAGTAAAAAGAAATATTGTAAGTAGAGAAATCAAAAATGTTCTTTTCATCATAAAATAGACTAGTAGTTAAAAAATAGTGTTGGCTATTAAGAATCGATTGTAATTAATAACGCTGCAATATTAAGAAACAAGTAGGGGTTTCTCACAAAATGAAATTGAAAACAACATCAAACAGAACATTACTAGGCTATCAGAAAAGTTCTGTGATATATGCAAGGGGATAGATCTAATTAGAAGCTGTTTGAGTTAATTATCGAAAAATAGTAGATAGTAAATATGTCTTTACAAGGAGTCTGTAATTCTACTATTTTAACTGAGGGAATACTGATAATTAGACACCTATAATTATCTATTGTTCTTTGTTGATAAAAAATGTTTGTTTGACTATCTCTGCCATCCTAACCTTAGGCTCTTTGTTCCTTCCCCATTGCCATGCGGCTATAGTGACGGCTACAGGGAACTTGGTTTTGGGAGGAATCTTTGTAAATATAATTTTTCCATCCTTAATAATTGCTGGACCCGCAACTACGTAAAATTCGACAGGTAAGCCTGCATCCGATTTGGCGGAAAGGGATATTGATTTAGTTTCAACATTTACATCGGGTATTTTATCAAATGTAATCTTTTGTGTTAAACCAGTATTGTTCTTTGGAAGTGTTAGGCCACACGGTTGAAATATAGCCCGTATGGTATCTGAGCCAATTTGCCTCACACCTAAATAGTTTGCGGTATTGGGCCATGTACGGTTTAATGCTATTCTGAATCTGTTGTTACCTAGTGGTTTGAATTGTCCGCAAACCCACTCTAGTTTTGGTTCAGCGTCTACTTTAGGTAACTTTTCGCCTGCACCAACAAAGTTCTCAGGTAATTTATCCAGCATTACGCCCTTTACGCTGAAGGTAATACCATCTTCGCCCATGTCAGATGGTGTATATTTGGAAATTCCATTAAAAATAAAAGGTGCAATCTTGCCACTATCAGTAAGAAATCCAGGTAGTTGGGTAGCTGCTCTCCAGTTAATATTTGCGATAGATTGTGACTCAATCGCCAATGCCTTGTCTAAAAACCATGGAGCAGGTATGTTGCTAGTATCTGATGATTTATAAGGCTTCACTAATTTGTTTTCATACCCGGGAACAGGCATTTCGGCAGAGTAACCTCTTTCTAAATCGATTACTTTCAGCTTTGCTGTACCATCATCGGAAAGGCGCGCCTTTGAAACTGCGTCTATATAGTGAGCAAAGTAGTTTACCAACCTTTCCGAGCAATCAAAATGCCCACTTGTTCCATCAATTACATAACTAAAAGGCCATTGCGGGTTGAGTCTACGTTGATTTCGTACGCTTTCATACGCATCCGTTACGTCATTCCACCTTTTTCGCATGTCTACTTTGTCTTGCCCCCATTCTTGCGATGTTCCAAAAGCGGTCAGTGTGGGTACTTGCCTGTTGTGAGGCGGTAAGTGATTGTTTTTAATAAAGATTCCGGCAATACAACGTTCGGGGCTATACTCCATCAGTGCATCAACCATTATTAAATGTCCAGATTCTCCCATTGGCAACCAAGGAACAGTAGCAACTTCGGGATAGCCAGAAGTTTCGGCTAGTCCGTTTAACATCTGTTGCAAAAAGTTGACTTCAGTTTTATATTCAAGCGCCATATTCAACTGCTTGTTGTCTTTAGTGACACTCTTTCTGTAGTTCATAAAACTAGGCGTGCTCCAGATAATGCCCAAATTGTTGGCCTCACAAACTTTTCTTATGGCAGGATGTCCTACAAGCATGTGTTCGGGAACATTGGTTCCCATAATTAAAAGTCCACGTAGTTGCTTACAAGTTTCTGGCACCCATAGATATAGAGTTGCATTTGTTTTGGAACTGTCTGCCCAAGCAGTGCAGGTTCCGCTCTGCATAAACTGAAATACCTGATTCTCTGGGGAACGTAAATACTCGGAAGTAGATTCCGCAATACTTGTTTTAGTATTCTGGGAATAAATATTTCCCATTAATAAGCAAGCTGTAGTGGCAATAAACAATCTATGTAGTCTCATCTTTTTTAAATATCTGTAAAAGTAAAGCTCATCAGTTTCATATAATTAGTCTGTTGTGCAAAAACCTTTGCCCAATGAAGCAATTAGTAGATGCTGCCCCCGAATCCCTTTATTTTTCATGTTCTTACTCCAAAAACTAATCGGGAGAAGAGCTCCATAAAAAGGAAAAGACCAGAAAATTTTGCAGGTGAACTATTCAATCGTTTGCGTAGTGTTTTTAACCTTCAATTATGTTGTACCCTATTTTTGGTGTCATTTAAATAATAAACATGAAAAATAGTGTATTTCTTTTTGTTGCTCTCTCTTTGTTAGCGTCTAGCCATTTGTTTTCACAGAACAGGGGCATTCCTTATTACGTTGCCAATGCACCATTTAAGATGGAGCCAATAACGGCTACTACTTTTCCTGATAAGAAGTTATCGATTGTAGATTTTGGGGCAAAGGCAAAAAATAATTTCTTAAATACAAAAGCTATCAATAGTGCAATTGAGGCCTGCTCGGCTGCGGGCGGTGGAACCGTGGTAATTCCGCAAGGAATCTGGTTGACGGGGCCAATTGAAATGAAAAGTGACGTTAACTTGTATGCTGCAAAGGGGGCTGAAATATTTTTTACCAAAGACCACTCACAATACCCGATGATACGCCCCGGCGACAAAGGCAATAAATTTGTTACTCAGTCGCCTATCTATGCGTATGAAGCCAAGAACTTTGCAATTACCGGTGAGGGTGTTTTTGATGGGGGCGGTGATAGTTGGAGGGAAGTAAAAAAGAGTAAGGTTGATAAAAACCAATGGGAAGCACTGAAAGCGAGCGGTGGTGTTGTTGCCAATGATGGAAAAATATGGTGGCCTAGCTTCGAAGCTTCTCAAGGGGATTCATACCTGAAAACACTAAAAAACAAATCGGATCTTACAGCAGCGGATTTTATTCCTGCCCGCGATTTTCTCAGGCCATATATGGTCTATTTTATCAGGTGCAAAAACATATTGCTGGAGGGTGTTACTTTTAAAAACTCTCCTAAGTTTGTTTTTTATCCTAATAATTGTACTGATCTTACGCTGAATAAAATAAATGTTTACAATGACTGGAATGCACAAAATGGCGACGGAATAGACATTAGTGCCTGTAAAAATGTGGTGATTTACCAGAGTACCGTGAGTGTTGGCGATGATGGTATCTGTATGAAATCTAGTGGAAAAACGGAGACCCCTACTTCGGCAAACCTAGAAAACATAGTGATTGCCGAGTGTACAGTACTTCGTGCGCATGGTGGTTTTGTGATTGGAAGCAATACGGATGGTGGAATGAACAATATTTTTGTAACAAACTGCTTGTTCAATGGAAGTGACATTGGGGTGAGGGTGAAAAGTAATTCGGGAGTGGGTGGTTTGGTACACAACATCTATATCCAAGATGTAAAAATGAAAGATATTGCTGGTGAGGCATTTTCTTTTACAACTGATTATTTAAATCTGGAATCGGGTAAGGACAAAAGTGCTGCTATGCCCACAGAATCTGATAAAGTGCCTGAGTTTACCAACTTCTTTTGCAAAAACATTACCTGTGATGGGGCAAGTAAAGCATTTGTTTTGTCCGGACTTCCAGAGAAAAAGATTAATCACCTTTATTTCGAAAAAATATCTATCTCTTCTGGCAGTGGCTTTGAGTGCAAGGAGTCGGAAGACATTTTTCTAAAGGGTGTAAAAATCAATTCGGGGGAGGCAAATCCCTTCAAAACCAATGGCTGCAAGGGAATCCACATCAATGAATAACCTTAGTTATGCGTCTAAATACTTTAAAACGTATGGACTGAACTTCCTCGTAAAATAATAAGCCCCCCTATTTAGCGGAGTCTTTTCTGTGGTTTGAGCCCAATTTCCGCACCTGAGTCGGAGTCTCCCGCAGGTGAGGCAGGCGGTCACGCAGGTGAGTGAGCGATTCTTGCACGTGGGTGAGCGACTAACTCACGTGGGTCGGGCGTTCACCCACGTGAGAAAATGATTTATTCACGTGCGGCAGTGTCTCACTCAAGTGCGAAAAGTGCCGCCCCACGTGAATCTTTCTTCCATTTACCTGATTCATGACAGTCCAATGGCAGAGTACTGTTGTGTTTGAACAGATTATGACTAGATACACCTCTTCTTAAACTATCCCAAATCGAGTCATTGCAAGACACCTATCAGTTTTTTAAGGCAACATAAATTGTCTCGCCCAAAAATAGCTATAGAAAAAACCGACAAAGAATACATGACTAGAATCATTTGTTATGTTGTTTGGCACTTTGATATTTGTCAAATTCGAAAACGAGATTTTATCAAGAATGGAGATGCTGTCATACAATCAAATTAGTAGTGAATTAAGTTTGAATTTATTAAATGAGAAAGTTAATAAGTTTACAAGAGCAGAAGAGTTAAAAGCCTCTGGAATGTATCCTTATTTTAGAGTCATTGAGTCGGATCAGGATACTGTTGTAAGAATTAATGGCAAAAAAGTATTGATGTTTGGCTCCAATAGTTACTTGGGATTAACAAATCATCCTGAAATAAAGAAGGCGACAATAGATGCTGTAAATAAGTATGGATCTGGTTGCGCGGGTTCAAGATTTTTGAATGGAACACTAGATATTCATATTCAGCTTGAAGAAGAACTGGCAGATTTTGTAGGAAAAGATGCCGCCTTGGTTTTCAGTACCGGATTTCAGGTAAACATTGGCGTAATACCTGCCTTACTTTCCCGAAATGATTATTTGATTCTTGATGAATTGGATCATGCTTGCATTCTGGAAGCCAGCAGATTGACTTTTGCAAAGACTATCAAGTACAAACACAATAATCTGGCTTCTCTGGAAAGAGTATTACAATCCTGTGAACAAGACAGGGTAAAACTAATTGTTGCGGATGGGATTTTTAGTATGGATGGTGATATTGTTAACCTGCCGGGTATTGTAGAACTTGCAAAAAAATACAACGCCAGTATCATGATGGATGATGCACATGCGTTGGGTGTTATCGGACAAAATGGAAGAGGAACTGCCGATCATTTTGGATTGACAGATGATGTTGATTTGATTATGGGTACTTTTAGTAAATCCCTAGCTTCTATTGGAGGCTTTATTGCTGCGAATAAATCTGTGATTGAATTTCTAAAACACCATGCCCGTTCTCTAATCTTTAGCGCAAGCATTTCACCTGCGTCCACTGCTAGTGTTCTGGCTGCCCTTCAAATAATTAAAAGAGAGCCTGAGCGAATAGATAAATTATGGAAGCTCACCCACTACGCATTGAGTAGCCTACATCAACTTGGTTTTGATACAGGTGTTTCTTGCACACCCATAATACCAATTTATATTCGTGATGATTTAAAAACATTTCAACTGTCTAAAATGCTTCTTGACGAAGGCGTTTTCGTAAATCCAGTTACTTCGCCTGCTGTTTCCAAAGATGATACCTTAATAAGGTTTAGTTTGATGGCTACACATACTAAAAATCAAGTTGATGAAGCAATCGGAAAAATTTATTCTGTTTCTAAGCGTTTGGGGATTTTATAATAAACAACAATAACAACAAAAAAACATTTATGAGTATTCAAATTAAAGAGGTCACAACAAAGGCCGACATGAAAGCTTTTATTCATTTTACGGACACTTTGTATAAAAACCATCCGTATTTCGTTCCCCCTTTAAGTTTTGATGAGGCTGCTACTTTAGATAAGAAAAAGAACCCTGCATTTGACTACTGCGAAGCTCGTTACTGGCTTGCCTACAAGGGCAACAGAGTTGTAGGACGGGTGGCTGGGATAATAAATAATGCCTACATTGACAAGTGGAAAAATAAATATATCCGTTTCGGTTGGATAGATTTTGAAGATGATGAAGATATAAGTCGCTTGTTGTTAGAACAAGTACAAAACTGGGCTAAGGAAAAAGGACTTGAGGCTATACATGGGCCACTAGGATTTACTGATTTGGATCATGAAGGAACCCTGATTGAAGGATTTGATCAGCTAGGCACGCTTGCTTCTATCTATAACTATCCTTATTATCAAAGGCACTTTGAAAAGCTAGGCTTCAAAAAAGATACGGATTGGGTAGAATATAAAATAACTATCGAGAAGCAAGTTCCAGAAAAATTCATCCGTATAGCTTCGATTGTTGAGCGCAGGTTGAAGCTTAAGGTCATAAAAGCAAAAAAGCCTAAAGAAATTCTCCCTTATGGTACAGCCATATTCGAATTGATTAATGATGCATATTCACACTTATATGGTGTAACGCCTTTGACTCAGCGTCAGATGGATTATTATACCAAGATGTATTTTTCTTTTATGAAAGTGGAGTTCGTTACTATCATCGTTGATAGTGAAGGTAAACTTGCTGCGTTTGGTATTACAATGCCTTCTTTGTCTAAGGCTTTGCAGAAAAATAAGGGCAAGCTTCTTCCTTTTGGGTTTATCCCAATCCTAAAAGCCATGAAGAAGAATAACATGGCAGATCTGTTGATGGTGGCTATCCGGAAAGACTTGCAAGGAAAAGGAGTAAATGCTATGTTGATGAAGGAGACCTATGAGTCTTATGTAAAACATGGAGTTGAGATTGTTGAATCTAATCATGAGTTGGAAGACAACACAAAGGTTCAGTCTATGTGGGATGATTTCACAGCCGTTCAACACAAACGTCGTAGATGTTTTATTAAGAAGTTTTAAGATAATAGTTAAAGATGGTTAGTAATTGTGGGTGCGTTTTATTTGCCCAGGATTACTAACCATTATTTTTTTAATCAAACGCAAGCACAAATAGCGAATGAAACCTAATCTGCTGATTACTGGTGCAAGTGGCTTTATAGGTAGTCATCTGATTGAAGAAGCTATGCTTCAGGAATACAATGTTTTTGCAGCTGTCAGGAAAAGCAGTAAGGTTATTTTACCTGAGCATAGCCATGTTACTATTGTTCAACTAGATTATAACGACTCTAGCACACTCATCGAGCAACTAAATTCGCTGAAACAACAATATGGTCATTTTGATTATGTAATTCATAATGCTGGCATCACAAGGGCAAACAATGTGGACGAATTTAATGAAGTAAACAACTTGCTTCCTCAACGACTTGCTAATGCTTTGGTTGAGTCGCAAAATATCCCCGAGAAGTTTCTTTTGGTAAGTTCAATGGCAGCATTTGGACCAGGGGATCAAAAGTCTATGGAACCAATTCATGTACAGCAGCAGATGAATCCAATCAGCCATTATGGAGAAAGTAAAAAGGCAGTTTCAACTTATTTCTTAAACCAGTCCCCATTGCCATTTATCATTGTTTATCCTACTGCCGTTTATGGTCCTAGAGACAAGGATTTTATAGAATTTGTAAAACTCATCAACAAAGGAATAGAACCCTACCTCGGCCTTTATCGTCAGCTATTGTCGATGGTTCATGTGAGGGATTTGTCTACTGCTATTGTTGGACTCCTTCAAAAAGGTAGAGTTGGTGGACAATACATTATCAGTGATACAAAGAATTATGATAAAAAGGAGTTGGGTACTATAGTAAAAGATATTCTCAAGAAAAAAACTTTCAAACTGTTTATTCCAGTAACGCCAGTTTTAGGGATTGCCCGGATTGTAGAATTGGCCTATCAAATATTCGCTCCAAAGAAAATGCCGTTGTTGACACGGGAGAAAATAAATGAAATTAGTAGTGCTAACTGGAGTTGCGATGCCGATGAAGTCTGGAATGTACTTGGCAAAAAACCTCAATATGACTTAAAGAGTGGCATGCAGCATACAATTGACTGGTACAAAAATAATGGAATGTTGTAAAGGGAAAATTGGTTCTAGTAACATATAAAAAAGCTGGTTAACAAAATAGTCAACCAGCTTTTACATCAATTGCTTATATCTATATCAATGAATCTCGCAGGGTACCTGCTTTGATATTGCTGCTTTTTTCGTTGTGTTCTTTTGCTGCCGCAATAAAACTTACAAACAATGGCGCTGGGCTTTCAACGGTACTCTTCAATTCTGGGTGATATTGTACCCCGATAAAGAATGGATGCTCAGGAATTTCCATTATCTCAACCAATCCAGAGTCTGGGTTCACACCTGTAGCTTTCATTCCATTTGCTTCAAACTGTTCCAGGTAATCGTTATTAAATTCATAACGATGTCTATGTCTTTCACTGATAGCTGTTTTTCCATAAATCTTATGTGCCAGAGTGCCTTCCTTTATTTCGCAAGGATAAGCCCCCAAACGCATGGTGCCCCCCATCATTTTTATCTTCTTCTGCTCTTCCATCATATTAATGACAGGGTTGGTAGTATTGGGTTCCATCTCGGTTGAGTGTGCGCCTGTTAGTCCCAAAACATTTCTTGCAAACTCAATCACTGCCATTTGCATGCCTAAGCAGATACCAAAGAAAGGCATCCCTGATTCGCGGGCATACTTCACGGCAATAATCTTCCCTTCAATACCACGTGTGCCAAAGCCAGGAGCTACCAACAAACCATCCAGGTTATCCAACTTCTCCGTCACGTTGTGTTCTGTAATAAATTCGCTATGAACGTTCACCACCTGTACTTTCACCTCGTTCATGGCACCTGCATGGATAAAGCTTTCCAGTATAGATTTATAAGCATCCTGCAACTCAATGTATTTACCTATCAGACCAATGGTGACCTTACTTTTTGGATATTTCAGTTTGTCAAGATACACTTTCCATTTATCAAGATTGGGTTCATTGTATTCAGTAATCTTTAGTTTTTTCAAACAGATGATATCCAGTTTCTCACGAAGCATCAACAATGGAACTTCATAAATAGTAGAAGCATCCATTGCCTCGATCACAGCTTCTTGTTTTACATTACAGAACAATGCAATTTTTCTTCTGATATCATTTCCCAAAGGCTCTTCTGTCCTGCACACCAATACATCGGGGTGTACACCTGTTTCGCTCAGCATCTTCACGCTGTGTTGTGTAGGTTTTGTTTTTAGTTCCTTGGCTGCTTTCAGATAAGGCACCAATGTGAGGTGAATAACCATTACCCTATCCTCAGGCAGTTCCCATTGCAACTGACGAACAGCTTCAATAAAGGGAAGACTTTCTATATCGCCAACGGTACCACCTATTTCGGTAATCACAATATCAAACTCACCTGTTTTACCCAACAGCAACATCCTACGTTTAATTTCATCGGTAATGTGTGGTACTACCTGCACTGTTTTACCCAAGAAATCGCCATTGCGTTCTTTGTTTATTACAGTTTGATAAATACGTCCGGTAGTTACGTTGTTGGATTGAGAGGTAAACGTATTCAAGAAACGCTCGTAGTGACCCAGATCCAAATCGGTTTCTGCTCCATCCTCTGTTACATAACACTCACCATGTTCATACGGGTTAAGTGTACCCGGATCGATATTGATGTAAGGATCCAGCTTTTGAATAGTTACAGTTAGTCCCCTTGCTTGCAACAGCTTTGCCAGGCTTGCTGCAATAATCCCTTTACCTAAACTACTTGTTACGCCTCCTGTAACGAAAATGTACTTTGCCATATATTATGATTGTATATTAAAATATCTTTCAATTAATGCCTGTAACAAACCGACTAACCATGGAAACGGCTCAACAGATTATGCCTTACCTGTTTCGTAACTAGAACGATTGAGAACTACCTGACTAAAATAAATTGATGGGAAATACACCTATTGAAGTCGTGCAAACCTAATGCAAAAAAACTGTTTATAAAAATGGGATGTAAATTTTGAACATAGCAGGGGTGACAATGTTAATAAAAATAATACTCAAAATAAAATAAATAACAATGAAAAAAGCTTTACTATTTCTGTTTGCAGCTATTGCGTCTGCCGCATTACTCAGTTACACCTTTAAACCTAAGGCACCCGCATTTCTGGCTCCCGAAGGTTACATAGCCTGTTATAACCATGCAATAAAGGATCAGATAGAGCTGGATGCCAACTTACCCGGCTTTGCCAAAGCGCATCATTTTCCGGCTTATTATAAGCTCACAAATGCAACCGGAAGCATGATTAAGTATCCTGCACCCGATGGGACTGAGGCACAGGCCTATTTAATTAAATCTAAAAAGAAAACAAATAAATGGCTGATTGTAATACAAGAATGGTGGGGACTGAATGACAACATCAAGCGCGAAGCAGAGACATTTGCGACTGAACTGGGCGACATAAACGTGATTGCAGTAGACATGTACGACGGCAAGGTAGCCACTACGGCCGATAGTGCCATGGCATACATGAAGAGTGCCAAGAGCGAGCGTTTGGAAAACATTATAAAGGGCGCTATTGTATATGCTGGCGACAAAGCAAAAATATACACCGTTGGATGGTGCTTTGGAGGAGGATGGAGTTTGCAGTCCACCATCCTGGCAGGAAAGCAAGCAGCAGGTTGTGTAATGTATTATGGCAGACCAGAGACTGATATATCTCGTTTGAAAACCATCAACTGCGATGTAATTGGGTTCTTTGGTAACCTCGATGCTTATATTTCACCAAAGGTAGTAGACCAGTTTGAGAAAGATATGAAGGAAGCAGGAAGAACGTTGTCTGTATATCGTTATGATGCCAATCATGGTTTTGCCAACCCAAGTAATCCTGTGTACAACAAACAAGCAACAGAGGATGCCCATACCAAAGCAATTGCTTTCTTGAAGGCAAGGATGTAATAAAGGGATAGATGCAATAACAAAGTGCAGCTAATAATAGAATTAGCTGCACTTTGTTTATAAGCAATATTGATTGAAAAATTACTTGAAAGGCTTGATGAGGTTGTTCAGCCGAAACAAAAGCTTAAAGAAAGTGCTGAAGATAAGTTTGTTCCATCGCCAGCCATATTTGCAATACTGATGCTAGTGGCTGACAAACTACGATGTTATACGTCACGTTGCCTCATCGAAGAACCAATGTTGCCAGTCAGTTCCAATGCTTCAAAGTGTTCCGTCCGCCTTTTGGTCCGCTATGGTACGTTCGCTTTGCCTCATCAAGGAACTGAAGATTCAATTTGTTCCGATGTTCCCAGATGTTTCCGTCGATAATGTCCACTAAAGTGTGTAAATGATTAAAAAATAATTTTAGATCTTTCTGGATAAATGATTAAAAACTGACTAGCAATACTAGCCCAATTCATTATTTCTTTAGTCCAGACCTTTGAAGCATGCTGTATTGCCAGGTATACCGCTTTCATTACTGCATCGTCATCAGGGAACATTGTTTTGTTTTTTGTGAACTTCCTTACATTCCTGTTTAGGTTCTCTATCATATTTGTTGTATAAATGAGTTTCCTTATTTCCATAGGGTATTGCAAGAAAGGGACAAGGTTTGCCCAGTTGTTTTTCCAAGAGGTGCAGATGTATGGGTATGTCTTACCCCATTTGAGTTCGAAGCCAAAGAAAGCCTGTGAAGCTGCCTCCTCATTGGAAGCCTCATAGATATTCTTGAGGTCTGCTGCCACTTCCCTTCTGTTCTTGTAGGGCACTTTTTTGAGGCTGTTTCTTATCTGGTGTACGATACAAAGTTGTGTGACCGTCTCTGGGAATATTGCCTGTATGGCCTGCGTGAGTCCTTTGAGGTTATCGGAGCAGGCTATGAGGATGTCCTGTACGCCCCTTGCCCTTAAATCAGTCAATGCCTTCATCCAGAAGGTGGCACTTTCCTGTTCGTTTATCCATAAACCCAATACTTCTTTCTTGCCCATTGTATTCAACCCGGCAATGATATAAACACATTTATTGATGATTTTATTGTCCTGTCTCACCTTGAAAACGATGCCATCCAGCCACACTACCAGGTAGGTACCGTCCAAGGGGCGTTGCTGCCACAGTGCCACATCCACCAATACCCTTTCCGTGATATTGGATACAGTGGAACTGCTGATGCCCACACCATACAACTCATTGATTTGGGTACTGATATCTTCCGTACTCATCCCCTTAGCATAGAAACTGACCACCACATCCTCAATATGG
This sequence comes from uncultured Chitinophagaceae bacterium, assembly GCA_903895845.1. Classification (GTDB taxonomy): domain Bacteria; phylum Bacteroidota; class Bacteroidia; order Chitinophagales; family Chitinophagaceae; genus Parasediminibacterium. The sequence goes on along the minus strand of CAITVK010000053.1, from coordinate 60,819 downwards.
TCTATCATCCGCTTACGTTTGGGGATCAGGCGTGGCTCAAAACTGCTTTCCCTGTCCCTAGGAACATCAATAATGTAGCTGCCTTTGGTCGTCTTGATGGTCTTGCTCTTATAACCATTACGCTTGTTACTGCCGCTCGAAGTAGTATGCTTGTCATAGCCTAAATGCGCATCCAACTCCCCTGACAGAAGCTCTTCAACACCACGCTTGAACAAAGCATCCATAAAACCCGTAAAATCATCCCCACTCTTGAACTGCTTAAAGAAGTCTGTGGGCAACCCTTTTAATAACTCGTTTTTCTCTTTCATAATAAATCTGCAAGTTTATAACTTACACACTTATTTGGATACTATCCATTTAAATGATCTGAATATCCATTTAAATCATTTGAATGTTCATTTAAATCTTTTGAATATCCATTTAATTCATTTGAATGTTCATTTAAATGATTTGGATATTCATTTAAATCATTTGAATGTTCATTTAATCCATTTGAATGTTCATTTAAACCATTTGAATATTCATTTTATCCAAAAGAGAGTATTAAATTCAATGTCGTTTAGTTAAGGGAACGACTGTCAGGTTGAGCTTGTCGAAACCGAATTTAATAAAGGTTCATTCATTCTTTATATGCCTTCGACAAGCTCAGGCTGACACCCGGTATTTAATGGCGTATTATTGAAAAGCATCCTTAACTAAACGACATTGGTATTAAATAGCATCACAGAAAACCCTATATCCAAGTTGTAATCTATCCCCAATTGTCTCTTCAATACACACCCAATGCAGTAGTTTATCCACCAATTAAACCAGATATTCATTACATCCCCTTACTTCATTTACCTTCGCCGCATGACGGAAAAGATTTTGATACTCGATTTTGGTAGCCAGTTTACACAACTAATCGCGCGTAGCGTGCGGGAAGCAAATGTTTATTGTGAAATAATTCCCTACAACAAACCTTTCGCAATAGACACAACTTTGAAGGGAATCATATTGAGTGGTTCACCATTCAGCGTAAATGACAATGAACCGCCATTGGTAGATGTTGAAGCTTTTGCAGATAAAGTACCCGTTCTTGGCGTTTGTTACGGTGCCCAAATGACCGCAAAAGTTTTGGGAGGAAGGGTAGATAAAAGTAATAAAAGAGAATACGGACGAGCCATATTGAGTATTTTAAAAGATGATGTATTGCTAAAAGGCATCTCCGATAACTCTCAGGTATGGATGAGTCATAGTGATACCATCGCCGCATTGCCAACTGGTTTTGAGGTATTAGCCAAAACAGAAAGTATTCCGGTGGCCGCTTTCAAAAGAACTTCCGGAAGTGGATTTCCACTCTATGGCATACAGTTTCATGCTGAGGTACACCATTCTACTGAAGGAAAAAAAATAATCAGCAACTTTTTAGTTCACGTTTGTGGCTGTAAACAAGAGTTCACACCTGCTTCTTTTATAGACGAGACAGTTGCTAAACTGAAAGAGCAATTGGGCGATGCAAAAGTAATTATGGCGTTGAGTGGTGGCGTTGACAGCACCGTTGCTGCCACTTTGATAAGCCGCGCTGTAGGCAAAAATCTATATGGAATATTTGTTGATAATGGTGTTTTGAGAAAACACGAGTTTGAGCAAGTATTAGACATTTACAAACAACTTGATTTGAACGTAACGGGCATAGATGCCAAGCAATTGTTTTATGATGGATTGGCTGGCAAAACAGATCCCGAAGAAAAGCGTAAAGTAATAGGCGGTTTATTTATAGATGTTTTTCAGCAAGAAGCTTCCAAAATAAAAGATGCAAGCTTCTTAGGTCAAGGGACAATTTACCCCGATGTAATAGAAAGTGTGAGTGTGCACGGCCCTTCTGCCACTATAAAATCACATCATAATGTGGGCGGACTTCCCGAAACGATGAAGCTTGGATTGGTAGAACCATTGCGTTATCTTTTTAAAGATGAGGTACGCAAAGTTGGTCTGGCCTTAGGAATACCTTATGATCTGTTGTACCGTCATCCATTTCCAGGTCCAGGTTTAGCAATTAGAATATTGGGAGAAGTAACAGCGGAGAAAGTAAAACTTTTGCAGGATGCAGACTATCTATACACCAAATCACTCAAAGAAACTGGTTTATACGACAAGGTCTGGCAAGCTGGCACTATTTTACTACCCGTAAAAAGTGTTGGGGTAATGGGCGATGAAAGAACTTATGAATTCACGGTTGCACTTAGAGCGGTTACAAGTGTTGATGGAATGACAGCTGACTGGGCACATCTGCCTTATGAATTTTTGGCAAACATTTCCAATGACATCATCAATCAGGTAAGGGGTATCAATAGAGTTGTATATGATATAAGTAGCAAGCCTCCTGCAACAATAGAATGGGAATAACCTCCTTTGGTGATTAGTGTTTAGTAATTAACGCTTAGTTATTGTACTAATCACTAAACACTAAACGTTAATCACTAAAAATAGAATTATGTGTTCCAAAAAACGATTTGTACTTGCCCAAATACTTTGCTTAGTTCTGTTAACAGTTTCATTTATCGCAACTGCTCAGCAGCGTTTGAAAGTGGCAGTATTCGCACCAATCTATTTAGACAGTGCATTTAAAGGTGATGACTATAAGCTAGGATTAAATAACTTACCAAAGAATATGCTTGCTGGCCTAGACTTTTACAATGGAGTTATGATGGCAGTAGATAGCTTGCAATCAGAAGATAAAAACTTAGATGTTCTATTTTATGATAGTAAAGGCAGCGAAAGTATCTATACTATAATCAGAAAGCCAGAGTTTGCAGGAGTAAATATGATAATTGCAGCATTCAACAATCGGCAGGACATTGTACCACTGGCCGAAATAGCACAACACAGAAATATCCCATTAATATCCGCTACTTACCCTAATGACGGAGGCGTTACGAATAATCCTTATTTTGTAATGATTAACTCTTCCTTAAAAACACATGTAGATCAAATTTATAAATACATACAAAAGAACTATTCATCAACCCATATCCTCTATGTCAAAAGAAATGGACAACTCGAAGATTTAGTGCAATATTATTTTAGGGAAGCTGGAAAAGCCTCCGCAGCCCCCCCTTTTGTATATCAGACGCTCGATTTGGCTGATCCATTCACTTCCCAATCTTTACTTTCAAATTTAGATAGCACCTCAGACAACACCATAATCTGTGGTAGTTTGAATGAAGCATTTGGAGTAAAATTAGTTAAGACGCTTGCTGCCAATGGAAGCTATAACTGTACTGTGATGGGAATGCCTACTTGGGACGGCCTTAAAGACCTTGACGGCAGTGACTGTAACGGTGTTAACATCATATTTAGCACTCCTTACAACTTTGTAAGGACTCAATCTACCGCAGCTACACTTGCATTTAATTATAAGAGTCAATTAAACGGTAGACCGAGCGACATGTTTTTTAAGGGCTATGAGAGCATGTATCATTTTACTAGTCTCCTTATCAAACATCCAAAAGACCTCATCAATCATCTTTCAGATAAAGAATTTAAGCTTTTTAACGATTTCAATATCGAACCCATAAAAAACATCAACGACCAATCGATACAATATCTGGAAAATAAGAAGATCTATTTCATAAAAAAGATTAACGGGATAACTAAGTAATGTTAGGTTTCAAGCCGAACATTTCCTTTACTTTCGCAGCCATTAAAAATAAGTATTTATGAGCAACAGAACATTCACGATGATTAAGCCAGATGCAACTAGCAAGGGCTACACAGGTGCAATTCTAGACCAGATTATCAAAGCGGGATTTAGTATTAAGGCATTAAAGTGGACCAAGCTAACTACTGTACAAGCAGGTCTGTTTTATGATGTCCATAGAGAGCGTGGTTTCTTTGGAGAGTTAGTAGAATTTATGAGTAGTGGACCAATAGTAGCCGCTATCTTGGAGAAAGAAAATGCAGTAGAAGATTTTAGGACATTGATTGGTGCTACAAATCCTGCCAATGCTGCGGAAGGAACGATTCGTAAAAAATTTGCAGCTTCAATTGGTGAAAATGCAGTTCATGGCAGTGATAGTGATGAGAATGCCACTATAGAAGGAGATTTCTTTTTTTCGAAGTTGGAAAGATTTTAGGATTTGCTGATAAAATCAAGCATTTTTTAATCTTTTTTTAATAAGTGTAAATAAAACCTATTACTTTTACACTGTTTTTTAAGGGTTTAGGGTTGAAAAAAGGGCTGTGATTCTTCACGGCCCTTACTTTTTACCCATTTTACACAATTGCATATTGATTTCTTGCTTTATATTCCTCTTAATCTTCAACTAAACACTTCTCTAACTTTTCAAATTTTGATTCTTAACTGTAAAGCATATAAATTTACAAAACGATAAACACAATGTTTTGAGAGACATCATAGATTTATACAGCAGGGTAGTTATAGGGATACTAGGTTTTGTTGCTCCGGCAATTACGCTTTTGATTGGTGTATTCGCAGATGGAATAGATCTACACCGCAAAAAAAAGGTAGATAAGGTAAGACATCTTGACAATATGATGCAGGATGGTCACAATAAAATAAAAGGACAGACCAAAGACAAAAGCTCTCATTTAATTCAAACAATCAGGAAACATGGAAAGCAAAAGTCAACTTTACAAAGGGAAATAAATCTCTTATCTCCCAAAAGGCAGGTCATAAGGGTATTTGGCTCCTTAATACTCAGCTTAGTGTTAGTAGCCTTATATGATATATTGGTTGTCTACAACTTTCCTTGTGGTTTCTTTACACTTAAAGCCTTTGCATTAGCTACTAGTCTTTCACTCTTCATTTACTCATTATTTTGTTTGTGGCAGATTTTCTGCATCATTATAGACTTAAAGCACATAGACTCCGCAGAAGCATTTGGCAAGCGCAAAAACGAAGAAATAAACCAAGGAGACTTTTTATAGATATGTTTCTGCTACCACTCCTTAACATCTAACCTTTTTAATCCATATAAAATAGTTTTTACAGGAACACACCTTTTATTTCAACTCATCCAACACTAAAAACATCTTTTTAGTCATTTCAGATGCAGTGCCGCTAAAGTCGTTTACAATAAATGCAAGGGTATAGTCAACACCATCTTTGCTTGTATGATACCCTGCGAAGCTTTTGATACCACTGATGGTACCGCTTTTTAATTTCATACCATTATATGACGGTAGCGCATTGTAAAACGAGGAGAACCAAGTTTTGTCGCGTGCATATTGAAGTACATTTACTAACGCATTGGTAGTAATTCGGTTGGTAGTACTCAATCCACTCCCATCTTTTATACGTAAAGCAGTACGTTCTATACCTTTATCTTCCCAAAACTGTTTTACAATACCAATTCCCTTTTCGGTACTTCCCTCCCCCATTTTTATGTAGGCCATCTCCTTTAAAAGAGACTCCCCATATAAGTTTACACTCTTATGTAAAAACCAATAAGTAATACTATCCAATGTGGGAGAAAAATAACTATAAAAGATAGAATCTGGTTGAGGAGCAGTTTTTCTGTTTGTAAAAGACTCAATACTATTGGTTATTCTAGTGTAGGATATATGTGACGTATCAAAAACTTTTTCTAGCACTTTACCCAATTGATAATAAGCATCAGACGTTGACCCAGAAGCAATGCGTATTGAATCTCCTGCTGGTATTGTTCCCTCTAAAATACCTGTTGCCGAATATGGAGATAGATAAATATTGACATCAGCATCTGAATGGGGTTTGCCTGTAACAACGTTGTTAATCAATCCTGACACAAGCAATTCGGGCGACGTTTTTACTAATGAAGTATAATCGCCTTCATTTAAACCAGGTTTAAGCGTTAAATCATATTGGTTTTCATACCAGTTGATACCCCAGCAACCCGCTCCATAATAATTACCTATATCTTCCCAAGACCACCCGCCGGGTATTGGCTGTAAAGAAAATCTGCTACCATCTAAAAAAACATCTCCTTGTATCTTTTTGACACCGAAACTTCTAATGGCAGAAATCCAGTTATTTAAAACTGTGGTATCTCTGGTAGAAGCATAACGCCAACTTCCAAGTGTCGGGTCTCCATAACCTCTGATGATCAGATTACCACTTAACACACCTTTCTTTATATTGCCATTATAGCCTAAATCAGTTTTATATCTAAAATCTTTCCCCAACAACTCATAAGCCGTAACACTAGTAATAACTTTTTGACAGCTTGCAGGAACCAGTCCCAACTGACTGTTATAATCAAATACAACCTCATTGGTTTTACTGTTAACCACAAACAAGCTAATGCTTGCATGTTTTAAATCGGCATCAGACTGCCATTTATCCAATGCTGTTTTAAGTCGCTCACCAACAGTTTGTGCAACTGAAAAATATCCTGTAACCAAGAGAATAAAAAGTAGTTTGACTTGTTTCATGATACAACAGTAATTTGCACGAAAATTAAGGATAAAGATTATTTAAAACAAAGAACTTAAATAAGAAATTAGACATGGATACAAATTTCGCTTCTATAATCACAATCGGGGATGAGTTATTGATTGGTCAGGTTATAGATACAAATAGCGCATGGATGGCACAAGAACTCAATAAAATTGGAATACCCGTAAAACATAGGATTGCTGTTGGTGATACTTGGGACGATATATGGAATGCTCTAGATGAAGAAAGCAAACACGCTTCCATCATATTAATTACAGGTGGACTAGGTCCCACATCAGATGATATTACCAAACCATTATTGTGCAAATACTTTGGTGGCAAACTAATAACAGACGAAAAAACGTTGGCCCATGTACAAAACATTTTTATTAATATCCTCAAAAGACCAATGTTGGATGTGAATATTAAACAAGCTGAAGTTCCCGACGTTTGCACTGTTTTAAGAAACGATAAAGGCACCGCACCAGGTATGCTATTTGAAAAGAATGGCAAATTGTTCATTTCACTTCCTGGCGTGCCACATGAGATGAAATGGATTATGAGCAATGTTGTCTTGCCGATGTTACCAACTAAATTCAAAACTACCAATATTGCACATCGCACCTTGCTAACAGCTGGCATTGGCGAAAGCTTTTTGGCGGATTTAGTGAAAAATGAAGAAGCAGCACTTCCACCTTTTATCAAGCTAGCCTATTTACCCAACTCAGGAATGGTACGCCTCAGGTTAACAGCATCAGGTGATGATAAAGAACAATTAACTACAGCACTAAACTCGCACTTCGCATCATTTAAGGAAAGGGTAAGGGAGTATTTGGTAATAGACGAAGACCTGCCTATCGAAGCAGTAGTAGCTAAGTTATTAAAACAAACAAAAACCACAGTTTCCACTGCGGAAAGTTGCACTGGAGGATACATCGCACACCTGATAACAACTATGCCTGGGGCATCTACTTATTTTAAAGGCAGTGTGGTAAGCTATGATAACAGCATAAAAAACAAGGTATTGCATGTACCGAAAAACACGCTTGAAACCGTAGGTGCAGTAAGTGAAGAAACCGTAAGAATCATGGCAGAGAGTGTGCGCGAGATAATGGAAACAGACTACAGCATTGCCGTGAGTGGCATTATGGGACCAGATGGTGGAACCAGTGAAAAACCAGTTGGAATGGTATGGATTGCGGTTGCAAAAAAGGGGGCAACTATCACAAAACGCTTCGATTTCAGGCATTCAAGGGAGCGAAATATCCAATTAACTGCAATAAATGCCCTTAATATGCTTAGAATAACAATATGTGGATAACCATTGAACAACTTTCGCTGTCAAAAATATACTTTTGAACAATGGCAAATACTGTTTAATCAAAAAGATGCTCATAAAAAGCATTTTTTTACAGTAAAGAGCTTGCGGAATTGAACAAAATAATTGAGACATTCGGGTCACAATTGATCAAAAAAATAAACTGTTTGTATGGCAATAGCTGATTTAATAATGCCCAAAATGGGCGAAAGTATAATGGAAGCCACTATACTTAAATGGCACAAGAAAGTGGGAGACCATGTAAAGCTAGATGAGACAGTGCTTGATATTGCCACTGACAAAGTTGATAGTGAGATTCCGTCGCCAGTAGAAGGAATAATAAGTGAGATTTTGTACCCTGTAAACAATGTTGTTCCGGTTGGAAGTGTAATAGCAAAAATTGAAACAAATATCCAAACTGTTGCCACACATACAACAGAACAAGTTTTAGAAGTAATCCCCGAGCCAATTGTTGAAGCACCTAAACCCATATTTGTACCTGAGCCAGAACCAATTGCAGTCGCCCCCCCTCAACCAATTGTAGAGGAAAGCGTACCTTTTCAACCCACACAAAATATACCGAAGATGACAGCTGGTAATAATAGATTCTTTTCCCCATTAGTATTAAATATTGCCAACAGCGAAGGAATTAGCCTGAGTGAGTTAGAAAGAATACCTGGAACTGGTGCAGATGGGCGTGTTTCTAAAAAAGACATTATTCAGTATATAGCCGATAAAAGAGCAGGAAAAGTTTCTGGTTTTGCGCCCAATCAAGCACCACCACAAGTTGTTTATATCCAAGAACCTCCAGTTCAAGCATATCAACAACCTGCTGTAGAGATTCCTACGCCAGTGCAACAAGTGGTACTTCAAAAAACAGCCGACGCACCAGTTTACATAGCGCCTCAACCAATTGTTGAGCAACCATTATTTTATCCTCAGCCGATAGTTGAGCCCATCATAGAGCCTGTTATTAATCCGCACCCTGTTGAAGAGTTCTATGTTCCTCAGCCAATTATTGAGCCTGCCACTACCCCTTTCATCGAGCAAGAACCTCAACAACCTATTGTAGAGGTTCCGCAACAAAATTTTGAAACGCCAATAGAGCCACAACCTTATTTTGAGGTAACTGAGCCTTTGGTCCCACAACCTGTCAATGAAACATCTCAACCAATAGTTGAGCCAGTGTATACCACCCCTGTTGTTGAACAAGTGTATGTTCCACAACCAATAGTAGAGACGCCATCAGTTGCTGAAACAGCGTTTGTGCCTGAACCGGTTGTGGAAGTTCCACAACCTAAAATTGAACCTGTGTCAGTAGCACCTACTGTTGAAACACCATTTATAGCGCCTACCGCTTCACCTGTTGAGCATGCACCAAAAGTGCCAGTTTATATGGTTCAGCCAACTGCGCCAACTGTGCCTTTGGTTACATTGGCAGAAGGTGGATCTGGCAAGTACACCTCTCCTACCTCTGCACACCCTTCAGGCAATGTAGAGATTATTGAGATGGACAGGATGCGTAAACTGATTGCAAAACACATGGTGGATAGTGTACAAACGAGTCCGCATGTAACTAGTTTCGCAGAAGCCGATGTCACCAATATGGTTCTTTGGAGAGATCGTGTAAAACAAGATTTTGAAAGAAGAGAAGGTACTAAAATTACCTTTACACCAATGTTCATCGACTGTCTGGTAAAAGTATTAAAACGTTACCCTCTACTGAACGCTTCTGTTGATGGAGATAAAATAATCATCAAAAAAGATCTGAATATTGGCATGGCAACTGCATTACCTACAGGCAATCTGATTGTTCCAGTAATAAAGGGAGCTGACCAGTTAAATATTGTTGGCTTGAGTACAGCTGTAAACAAATTGGCTAATGATGCAAGAAACAATCAACTTAAACCAGATGATATTAGTGGTGGTACATTTACGTTCACCAATGTAGGCACATTTGGCACATTGATGGGAACGCCAATTATCAATCAACCACAAGTTGCAATATTGGCTGTTGGCACTATTAAAAAAAGACCTGTTGTTATTGAATCCCCAAGCAATGACACCATCGGAATCAGACACATGATGTATCTTTCCTTAAGTTACGATCATCGTATTATTGATGGCAGTATGGGCTCTAGCTTCCTAAGTGATGTTGTTAAAGAGTTTGAAAGCTGGGATTTAAACCGTACTTGGTATCATTATCTATAGTTGTTAGTGATTAATCATTAACGTTTAGTGATTAATTATTCGTTAATAGAATTGGCTAGAATAGGCTGTCTCCCTTGTTAATAGGAAGCAGCCTATTCTATTAAAGGCCTTACACTAAACACTAATCATTAATCACAAAACATTAATCATGTCTCATCCACTTATAATTTATACTGACGGTTCTTCACGTGGCAATCCTGGTCCTGGTGGATATGGCATTGTGTTGCAGTGGGGAGAAAAAAGAAAAGAACTTTCCCAAGGTTTTAAGCTGACTACCAATAACCGGATGGAGCTGATGGGAGTGATTGTTGCTTTGGAAAGCCTTACAAGAAACGACATCCCCGTCACCATTTATACCGATAGTAAATATATTGTAGATACAGTAGAAAAGCGATGGTTGGACGGATGGATGCTAACTGATTTTAAAGGAGGCAAGAAAAACAAAGACTTATGGACTCGCTACTATCATTTATCAAGAAAGTTTAAGATAAAGTTTGTATGGGTAAAAGGCCATGCCGACAATGCAATGAATAATCGTTGTGACGAACTTGCAACCGCCGCCGCAGATAGTCGCAACTTGATTGAAGATGTTGGCTATATGCCCTCGTAGAAATTAAAAGTGTACCCAAACGACTATCTACCAATAACTCCCAAGTTAGATACTTTACACACTTATTTGGATACTATCAATAATTACACTGCTTACCCCATAAATCATACTGCGCAGGTCAATAATTGAACGACAGGTGCCAATAATCGTACTGCGCCTGCCAATAATCATGCAACAGGTACCGATAATTACACTGCTTACCTCATAAATCATACTGCGCAGGTCAATAATTGAACGACGGATGCCAATAATCATACTACACACCGCAAGAATTATGGGCATTTAAAACTATTCCGAAACATTTATCACTACAGCCTATAACCCTATCTTCGCATCATGATACCACCATTGTTATTGGAGTCATTACAGCATGTAGAAGGGTTCGACAAATCATTATTTGAGGCTGTGCACCTCTCTGGGGAACAGGTTACGTCTATCCGATTTAATCCGGCAAAGAAAGCCATGCTTACCAAAGAAGGAAAGCCTATTCCCTGGTGTCCTCATGGGTATTATCTTCCTCAACGCCCTTCTTTTACGTTTGACCCAATCTTTCATGCAGGTGGCTATTACGTGCAGGAAGCAAGCAGCATGTTCTTATGGGAAGTATTGAAGCAAACCATTGGCATTAATACAACAGGTTTAAAAGTGCTGGACTTATGCGCTGCTCCTGGAGGCAAGAGTACCCTATTGGCAAGTTATTTTGCGGATGGATTGATCGTTAGCAATGAAGTAATTAAAGCCAGAGCGAGTGTATTGGTAGAGAATATAACCAAATGGGGCAGCAGCAATGTAGTTGTTACCAATAATGATCCAGCACACTTTAAAGCACTCGAAAATTATTTTGATGTAATAGTAATAGACGCTCCTTGTAGTGGCAGCGGCTTGTTTAGACGAGATCCAAGTGCAATAGAGGAATGGAGTGAGAACAATGTACGCCTTTGCAGCCAACGTCAGGAAAGGATTGTCGCCGATATATTGCCTTGCCTGAAACAAGGGGGGACACTCATTTACAGCACCTGTAGTTATAGCAAAGAAGAAGATGAAGAAGTGCTGGATAAGTTAACAACTAGTCACAGTTTCGAAAGTAACAGAATTATATTACAAGACAGTTGGGGAATTATTGAAACACAATCCGAAGAGAAGGCGGCTTATGGGTACCGTTTTTATCCTTATCTAACCCAAGGAGAAGGATTCTTTATTGCCGCTTTTACCAAGCAAGATGGCGGAGCAGAAGGCTACTACCCCGAGCAAAAACTCCCGTTACCCAATAAAATAGAGCAAGAGACCATCAATAACTTTATAGCCATACCACAAAACTATTCCTTGTTTAAGCAGGGAGAAGCGATAAAAGCTGTCCCAACGGAGTTTTTAACAGCACTGCAAGTATTAGCTAAGCAACTATATATCAAGAAAGCTGGGATAGAAATAGGCACAATAAAGGGTAAAGACGTAATTCCACATCACGAATTAGCTATGAGCTATTTACCACTTAATCATTTCAATACATTGGAATTGAATGAGTTACAAGCTTTGCAATATTTGAGAAGACAAGATTTATTCATTGAATCTAAAACAGGTTGGAATCTGATAGTCTATTGTGGATTGCCATTAGGATGGGCAAAAGTTTTACCCAATCGCATGAATAATTACTACCCACAAGCTTGGAGAATCCTAAAAGATTAATTTTACCGCAAACTCATTTTGTTTATGCCTCAGGTCTCTTTTTGTAAATTATTAATCATTGCATTCTTTCTATCTGTCACAACCCAACTTGCTGAAGCTCAGACAAACAGCTATTCACTTCATAAAATAAAGAAAGGCGAAACATTATCTACTATTGCGAAGGCAAACAAAACAACCGTTTCGGAACTGATGCACCTCAACAACCTGACTTCAAAAAGTGTATTGAGGTTGGGAAAAAACATCAAAGTGCCTATCAAGCAAACAATAGGCTCCACTCCTACGGAAACTCAGGCTACAAATACTCCCGCGCCCAATGTTGCTGCTGCAGAAGCATCAGAACAAACCCAGAGGTATAAGGAATATATCATCAAACCAAAAGAGAGTTTTTCTTCAATTGCCAGACAAAATGAAACAACAGTAGCTGCCATTATGAAGTTGAATGGTTTAAATACCAGAAGTGTATTAAAGCCTGGCGAAACAATCAAGATACCTGTAAAAGAAGCGCTTAATCCTCCACCGGTTGAAACAATGACAACGCTTATTACAACAGAATCTAAACCAGCACAAACAGCTGATTATACAGAACATATCATCAAACCAAAGGAGTCTTTGTATTCTATTGCCAAAGCAAATCATACGACTATCGAGGCTATCATGCGGTTGAATGGAATAAACTCAAAAAGCATTTTGAAGGATGGGTCCAGTCTAAAAATACCCAACAGCGCATTTACTACTATCGAAGTACCTATAACTAAAACACCTGAAGTTACTGCTCCACAACAACCTGCCTTCTCAGAACATATCATAAGAGCCAAAGAAACACTACTATCGCTAGCAAAAACAAATCATACCACCATCGGTGCTATTATGCGCTTGAATAACATGAAGTCGAAACGCCCTTTGAAGCGTGGAGAAACAATTAAAATACCTGCGAAAGAGGAGGCTATAGCAGCCATTAAGCCTGAAGTACCCGCAGCTTCAACTTTTGCATCTACATCTGCACAGGAAACTAACTACACGGAACATATTATTAAACCTAAAGAAACGCTGTCTTCTATTGCCAAAGCAAATCATACAACCGTTGGAGACATTATGCGGCTGAATGGAATGAATACGAAAAGTTCTTTGAAAGAGGGCTCTACCTTGAAAATACCTGCTGTTGGTGCTAAAATATCGGAAGTTCCAACCGCTGTTATGCCTTCTGTTAGTACCGGATTGAAGGATAATACGAGTCCTCCTACTATAAAATCAGCAGTTCCTACAACAGTAACAACCACCACAAGGCCTATCAAATACATTGTGGCAAAAAAAGATAATCTCTATAAGATAAGTAAGCAATTTAAAACTACAGAAGCCCAACTGATGGAGTGGAATGGAATGAAGACTGATGTAGTCAGGCCTGGAATGGGATTAATTGTAGGTCAAGAAATAGTGACAACCCCTACCCTATCTGCTACAAAAGATACAGTGGTAACAGCTAATACTGCCATCATAAAAAAGATAAATCCCTCTTTACCTTTTGTGGCAAAGGACACTTCCAGACTGTCCAGAGATTCCACTAGGGTTGTTAAAGATACAATACCAGCGCGTTTGTATCCTCCAAATGTTGATAGTACAAAGAGAAATATTCAGGAAACAGTTTCAAGAAGCCAATCATTGGATATTGTAGATCCTGCACCAATACCCAAGTACGCTAAATATGCTGACAAAGAAGGTTTCTATGCTGGCTATTTTGACAGAACACACTTGTCTGACAATACCACAACCGGTGATGCAGCTGCTTTTAAATCGACAAGTGGCTGGGAAGACAAGAAATACTATATATTGATAAATGACATCAATCAGGGCTCTATCGTGCGGATAACTGTGAATGACAAAAGTATCTGTGCAAAAGTGATGGGACCATTACCACCAGTAAAAGAAGATAACGGATTAGTTGCCAGAATAAGTACGGCAGCTGCTGATGCGTTAGGCGTGCAGGATTTAGTTAAGTTTGGGGTGACGATAAATTATTAGCGAGTAAAATTTCAAAAACAAAAGAGTAATCTTTTTATTTTCTATTCCAGATTGCCCAATTCTCTTCTGCCTGCAAAACAAGCATCTCGTAACCATTTTCAGTAGCAGCACCTTGCTCTCTTCCTTGTCTTATAAATTTTGTTTCTGCAGGATTATACACAAGATCAAACAGATAGTGCTTGGGAGTCAGCAAGGAATATGGGATTGCTGCTGCATCATCAACCTTTGGAAAAGTACCTAGTGGAGTTGTATTAATAATTACAGTGCATTCAGACAATACATCCTCGTTTAAATCCTCATAAGACAAAATACCTTCTTCTTCATTACGGTTTCGTGAAACAAATTGATAACTGATATTCAGTTTGCGTAAAACAAATTCTACTGCGGCAGCTGCGCCGCCGCTCCCCAATATCAAAGCCTTTGTATGATGAGGTTGTAGCTTCTTGATAAAAGATTTCTCAAACCCAATAACATCTGTGTTGTACCCGCTTAATTTTCCATGTTGGATACGTACACAATTGCATGCCCCCATTTGCCTCACTTCATCGGTAACCTCATCAAGAAAAGGCAAAATAGTTTTTTTATGAGGAATGGTAATTGCAAATCCTTTCAGATTTGGATGGTTGAAAATGATTTCCCTGATATCATCGATATTTTCGAACGAGAAGGACTTAAATTCAGTATTCTCAATCCCTTCCCTTTTGAATTTATCATTAAAATATCGTTCCGAAAAAGAATGCGCAAGTGGAAACCCAATCAATACATACAGTCTATCCGCTCCTATTGACGGGTTCTCAATCATAGCAATTAGTTTTTACCAACTATTTAGATAAATACAAATGAAAAGTATCTCCACGAAGACCAATACGCATAGATTCCAACGGTATTACTTCGTTAGGGGCTATATTTCCCAGGTTTACGTTGCAACCAATCAATTCAAGAAAATAGAGTTGTTGTGCTTTCTGTGGAGCCTCCCAAAGTATCTTTTCCTCGGGAATCTGTGTCAATATCTCCTGTACCAACCCTTCACGTACCTCACCACTACCTCTATAAATACCTACGTTTCCGGCTTCTCTTGCTTCTGCAATAACGTATGAAGAACCAGCCTCCAACTCTGCACGCATCAATTCTATCCACTTATAAGGTGGAATAATATGCAAGGCATCTTTACTACCTACTTCACTCAAAACGGTAAAATGCTTTGTAAGTTTCTCTATGTAACCACATTTCTCCGCATGAGGAATCGTGATGCTTCCATCACTCACTTCTACATGTGTAATACCATAATCTTTACACACTGCAATAAAATCCTGAAATTGATTTCGTATCAAAAAAGCTTCGAATAATGTACCACCAAAATAAATTGGCACATCATAGCTTTGATAGGCCTGTATTTTCTCACGAAGATTTGGCGTTACATACGAAGTGCCAAAACCAAGCTTTATTATATCCACATGTGGGCCAGAAACACTCATAAAATCGTGTACTTCCCTAATGCTAAGCCCCTTGTCCATCACCATTGTCACCCCGTTTTGTCTAGGCTGCTCTGTACGTTCGGGTATTTGTGAAAGATTAAAATTCATACTCAAGGAGTTTTTTTAGAGGCGCAAAAATAAGGGTAAGTGTCATAAGTAAAAAAAGGCGCTCGCTTTACATGATAATTTTAACATCAATTCCAATGAATAAACATAGACTATCAAAGTACAAATTATTCGAACATCCTTAATATAAAGCCATAAATACTGCTATCAAGTAAAGAGGCAGACTATGTTGATAACTAATAGAAAGTCGATAAATAACCAAGCTATTAATCGACTTTGCTTTTTTCGTAACTAGCTTCCCCCTAAATTTGTAGTATTCATTATGCAAGTACATAAAGATTTAGCGCATTTACCTCTTTTCAATAATGCTGTTATTACCATCGGAACCTTCGATGGGGTTCATCTTGGGCATCAGCAAATAATCAGACAACTTAAGGAAACAGCATCCCAAGTAAATGGCGAGACTGTCATCATTACTTTTAGTCCTCATCCACGCTCGGTAGTTGGAAGTTATGGAGGGACAGTTGCATTGCTGAACACTTTTGAGGAAAAAATATATTTACTAGACAAAGCTGGCATCGATCACTTGGTCATTGTTCCGTTTACACAAGAATTTGCCAATAAGACTGCTGATGAATATTGCAAAGAATTCCTCTATCATTATTTCAAACCGCATACAATTATAATAGGCTACGATCATCGGTTTGGAAAAAACAGAGTGGGAGATTATCATCTGCTTGAAGAAATAGGATTGGAACTTGGCTTTGATGTGAAAGAGATAGATGAAAAAGTACTAAACCAGGTAACTATCAGTAGCACTAGAATAAGAAATGCTTTATTGGAAAATGATATAGAAACAGCCAATCAATTCTTGGGTTATCCATACTTTTTTGAAGGAGAAGTTGTAAAAGGAAATCAATTAGGAAGAACTATCGGCTATCCCACAGCCAATATAAACCTCAATGTACAAGAAAAACTAATTCCTTCTGATGGTGTCTATGCCGTCTCTTTAAATCTTTCGCCATTTGAAGGCAAGCCGCTTATCGGAATGATGAATATTGGTTTCCGCCCAACTGTAGATGGCAAAAAGCGTTTGATTGAAGTGAATATTTTCGATTTCAATGCCACTATCTACGGCAAAACACTACAGATTCATGTTCATGCTTTTCTTAGAAACGAAGTAAAGTTTAGTGGCCTAGATGCCTTAATTGCGCAATTGGAAGGTGATGCAATTCAAGCAAAAGAGATACTGAAAGCTTTGGGGTAAATCATGCCTTACCTGCTATTTTTATTAATTTATTGGATTTGATAAATTTACTAAAGCTTCAACTCGAGAATAAATATAGAGATTGCATGCTTGTTTGTACCTCTAAGGTATAGCCTTTTTAAATGAATCGAAATGCAAGACGGGTTTCCCTTTGCCAACTTATAGCAATTGCTACAAAAATCACAACATACACACAAATAACTTTACAGCAATAGGATGATTTACTACTAATCTTCGCTTTATTCAGTTAGATAATTACACCAATAAGTGTTTCTGTTTCTTTGGTTGTTGACAGTAGCTTTTTCCTGAAATTAAACAGACAAATAACCCAAAGTGTATGTTATCACTCACTTTCAGGCAATAATTACCCAAACAATTGTAGCTTTTCCTCACTCGTTTCTTTCTTATGGTGTTAACACCACAAACAATGGTGCTAGCACCACAAATATTGGTGGTAACACCATAAAGTTTGGTGCTGCCACCACAAAGTTTGGTGTTAACACCACAGGATATATTGAACCAGAATCAGCCCCCAAAAGGTGCAACTTTTTTTTCACACCTCAACAAGTGTCAGTAGGGCTGAATCTCTTAGCAAGACACTTCGAACGATAACTTTTATGCACTTTGTTAATACATCAAAGACAGTTTATAATTGTCTCCACTTACTTTTGCTTCTATGAGATGTTTATTACTACTGCTGGCAGTCTTGGTTTTTGAAGGTGTTACTGCACAAAGCTTTCTGGACCAACAGCGGGCAAACGCAAGGGTGGCAGGAGCTTTTAAATCGAAGGAGGACACCCTGAAAAAACAGTTTGCACAAAAGGGTTTGGTGTGGCCTCCAAAGCAAGTTTATCTTAGAAGCTTCAAATACGATAGTCAACTAGAAATCTGGGTACGCAACACCAATAAAGAGCAGTTTAAGCTTTTTAAAACCTATAAAGTTTGTGCACTCAGTGGTGCCTTGGGACCAAAGCGAGTGGAAGGCGACTATCAGGTGCCGGAAGGATTTTATAACATCAGCGAATTTAAACCTTACAGTGAATATCATCTTGCACTTGGATTAAATTATCCAAATGCCTCGGATGCATTATTGAGCGACTCTGTAAAGCCGGGAAGTGACATTTACATACACGGTAATTGTATAACAGTCGGCTGCATCCCCATAAAAGATGACCCTATAGAAGAAGTTTATATCCTTGCCACACATGCAAAAAATAATGGGCAAGACTTTATTCCAGTACACGTTTTCCCGGTTAGATACAACATCCCAAAAAGTGTGGAATATCTCCTGAAAGTGAGTAGCGATGACAAATACTATCAGAAATTTGCTATTAACATCAAGGAAGTTTTCGATTATTTTGAGTTTAATAAGAAATTACCAGTCATAACAGTTAATTCAAAAGGAGAGTATGTAGTATTTTAGTTACAATTATATATATTTACAATCTAAATTATTTGTAACCGCTTTACTCGAACGAATCTTTAACCCACATCAACAAATATGGCCGCTTTGCCCAAGTCTAAGTTTTCAGGTTCAAACATTGTCTTACTCATTGTTTGTTTAATGGTCATCATAGCAGTGTTGCTATTAAATATCTTCAATGCAAAGAATCTGGCACAGTTGCGTTCCTATCTTAATAGTTTGAGTAGCGACAACAGTAAAGTTGATGTGTTGCGCAATACCAACAAGGAACTGCTTGAAGCCGAAAATTCCTACCGGCTCTATCTAAGCACAAAAGATACTTTATACAGCAACAAATATTTGTCTCACTTGGTATCATGTGTCAATGATTTAACGGCAATCAAAAGCAGCAATGACACCGTTGGTGTAAGTGCCATAATAGCTGGTATCGAACAAAAGATTCAGGTTTCCGATGCAATTGATTTGTTGAAACGTATTTCAGACTCCATCAGTATCAGTAAGATCAGTGCCAACAATGGTGGTTTCTATATCAATCCATACTGGTACAGGATGTCTAACAATTCTATATTAAAAGGATATGACAGTCTGATGCAGCAAACAGATACCAGTCAATCCACTGGTAATAAGAAGAAGGCATTCATTAATAAGTTGAAAGATGCGTTTGGCAATAAAGAGGAGGCAGATAAGGCAATTGCATCATCCAATACTGCATCCACACCATCCGCAACTGGCCACATAATTACAGGACAGCCAGACCAATCCCAAATGGATGTAGACGCATTTTATCAAACAAAATATAATGAACTAACCCTTAAAGAGAAGTTAGATGCCAACGAAAAACAGTTGGCACAAATAAATTTGAGAATTGAATATCAGTTGAATGATGCTTTAAAAAAGATTTCTGGTTTAGAGGAAGAGGCGGGCAAGGAGAAAGAGGACTTAGTAGTAGAACGCGCAAAGCAGGCTAAAGACACCATCAATTTATTGTCTTGGGCTTCTTATCTGATTATTATTTGTGTGGTGATAGCGCTTGTTTACAACGTTCGCAAGAGTATGCTGTATGAAAAAGAAATTATTGAAGCAAGAGAAACTGCCGAGCGTTTGGTAATGACTAAAAGCCGTTTCCTCAGCAATATGAGCCATGAAATACGTAGTCCCCTCACCTCCATTATTGGCTTTACCGAGCAAATGGATAACATAGAATACGATCCAGATAAGAAACGCTATTTAAATGCCATCCGAACTTCTTCGGATCATTTGTTGACAACGGTAAACGATATCCTCGACTTCTCTAAACTCGATGCAGGAAAGCTTACACTTAATACACAGCCTTTCAGCATCAAAAAGGTTGTAGATGAAGTATTATATGCCTTCTCTGTTGCAGCCCAGAAGAAAAATATTGCCTTGCAATCTGACGTGCAATTGCCCGAAGACTTGATCGTTCAGGGTGATGCTTTCAGGCTAAAACAAATACTCTTCAACCTCACCAGCAATGCTATCAAATTTACGGAGCACGGCAGGGTGAAAATTATTGCCAAAAGCATCACTAAAACAGACAACAACATTGTTGTCCGGATTGATGTACAAGATTCTGGCGTGGGCATTCCCGCTGATCAACAGGGTTTTATCTTTGAAGAATTTGCGCAAGCTACCAATACAAAAAATGGTGGCAGAAGGGCCATCAGAGGTACTGGTCTTGGCTTGGCAATCTGTAAAATGCTTACCGAATTGCAAGGTGGTAAAATTCAAGTGAAGAGTGAAATAAATGTAGGTTCAACTTTCACCATCACCATGCCTTACGACATTGAGCCTGTTCAAAAAGAAGTACCAATTGTTGAAGAACATTCCAAACAGATTCAAAGCTTCTTGGGCAAGAAAGCATTGGTGATTGAAGACAATGACATGAACATACTTCTTATAAAGCTATTGCTGAAGAAAATGCAAATGGAATTTGATATTGCAAAAGATGGTGAAGAAGGTGTTCGTCTGTTTGAGAATAACTATTACGATGTGATATTAACGGATATCAACGTGCCAAAACTTACTGGCGATCAGATAGCATCCATCATCAGGAAAAGTAAAGACATACGCAAAAGTAATTTACCCATTATTGCCCTTACCGCAAGTATCATTGGTGACAACACCGAGCAGTACTATCGTATGGGAATCAACGAATTACTGGTGAAGCCTTTTAAAGAAGCTGACTTTAAAGCTGTACTTGAGAAATATCTATTGGAAGTTGTTTAGTAGTATCACTTTGTTCGCAAATGCCCCCTTTACCCAAAAAACAATTTAATTGATTGACAACATAGATTTCTCTAGCAAAAAAGCATTGCTCGTGGAAGACAATGAGATGAATGTAATGCTATTCTCTATCTTTTTGAGAAGGCTTGGCATTCAATTCAAGGTTGCAACCGATGGAGAGGATGCCTTACTGTTAATAGACGAAAATCATTTTGATATCATACTCACAGACATTCATTTGCCTAAGCTTTGGGGCGATGAAATGACTAAAATAATCAGGAAATTACCCGATACTCTTAAAGCCAACACCCCAATAGTTGCATTGACTGCCAGCGTAGATTCCGCCGATACTAGTCCATACCTAGAGGCTGGCATTAATGAAGTGATTCAAAAGCCTTTTACAGAAAAGCAATTAGTGGACGTATTGAGCAAATTTCTACGTGTAGGGTAAATAATACCTATTCCTCATCCATCTGGTTATTGCCTACATAGTTACGCCACTTTTCAATCATTAAGCGCATATCATCCGGTATTTCAGATTCGAATAGAATGGTCTCCCCAGTTCTTGGATGCTCAAATCCAAGAGTCCTTGCATGTAGGGCACAGCGTGGACAAAGCTCGAAGCAGTTCTCCACAAACTGCTTGTATTTGGTATAAATAGTTCCTTTCAAAATCTTTTCGCCGCCATATTCCCAGTCATTAAACAGTGTGTGGCCTATGTGTTTCATGTGTACCCTTATCTGATGGGTACGCCCGGTTTCCAGCACACACTCTACCACCGTGACGTAGTTCATGCGTTCCAGAACAGAATAATGTGTAATTGCGTGCTTTCCTGTTTCGCCATCCGGATAAGCGGCAAACATCTTACGATATTGTTGATGTCGGGCTATATGCGCATTGATGGTTCCTTTGTCTTCTTCCACATCTCCCCAAACCACGGCAACATATTTCCGCTGCACAGTATGATGAAAAAACTGTTTGGACAAACTAGCAGCAGCCATTGCATTCTTGGCGAGAACAATCAGCCCGGTGGTATTTTTATCTATGCGGTGTACAAGACCAAAACGAGGCAAAGTATCTTCACTTATTTCGGGGTTTTGTTGCAACAAATGATAAAACACCCCATTCAGCAAAGTACCAGAGAAATTACCCACCCCAGGATGCACCACCATATTGGCTTGTTTGTTTATCACCAGTACATCTTCATCTTCATAAACGATATTCAGTGGTACTGGCTCTGCTTTCAGAATGGTGTAATCGGGGTTGATAAAGGTCATTAAAACAATATCATCTCCTGGTTTTATGCGATAGTTACTCTTTACTATTTTGCCATTTACTGTCAAAAAGCCTGCATCTATCCCTTGTTGTATTTTATTGCGTGTAGCGCCTTCAATATGGTTCTGTATCCATTTGTCAATACGCATTGGTTCTTGCCCCTTGTCAACTGTAAAGGTCTTGCGCTCGTATGCCTCATCGCTATTTTCGTCTTGAATAATATTTACATCCACATTCATACGGGCAAATATATAAAGAAGGTTGTCTATTAGTCCGCTTATAAATTTCATTAGTCCTTACAAGAAAAACAGGGCACATCAAATCAGAGGCAATAACAACCTATCGGGGGGGATTCAACTTTCGCAAGTCGGGTTCTCCTAAAGAAAATATATTTGATTCTGATTACCTTCACTTAGCAAGCATCGGCTTAATTCATAATCAATAAAACTTAAGTAATGGATTTACACAATATCAAAAAAGAATATACCAATGGAGAAGTAACCATCGTATGGCAATTGGGGAAATGCATCCATTCTGGTAACTGTGTTCGAAACAATCCCAACGTTTTTAAGCCGAAAGAAAAGCCATGGATTACACCAGAAAACGCAACTACGCAAGAGATCATCAACACCATTAACAAATGTCCTTCGGGTGCCTTGACTTATTACATGAACAACGAAAAGCAAAAGTTCCTGACGCTTCATTCCTAGCAAAGGGATACACAGGTGTTGCTTTGTGGTAAAAATTATTTTAGGAATATGTACTTTTCTAAAATAATTCATTTACTTAGCGTTAGAATTCTAACGATTTACACACCTAATCTTGCTTAAATGAACAACTCTGTCATCAACACAGCTACTATGCAGCAGTGGCTGAACAACAATCTTTCTCCCCAAAAAGTGGAAGAATCGCTTATATCCAGTGGATATGAGTCGGGCGCTATCAGTAATTATCTAGTGGAGTTTAATAAACTCAGAAGAGCCAAAAGGCAGTTTCTTGGTTTTGTATTGATGGGAGTTGGCGGCTTTCTGGGCTTTATTGCCTGTGTGATGGCCATGCTGAATATTATACCAGATATGCAGGATTTCTTTCTTTTTGGATTAACCATATTGGGCATAAGCATTGTACTCTATGGAATGTACTTAGCCTTCGACTAGCGATAAAAATAATCAGGATGAAGAAAACGCACCTCATCCTGATTGTATTTATTAAATAGATTTTCGAACGTATTTGGTCAGAATTACAATAGTGTCCCCTTCTATTTTGCCTTCAATCTGTTCTGCATTATCTGGCACTAATCTTATTTTGCGCACCATTGTTCCTTTAGGTGCTATAAAGTTTGCGCCCTTTACATTTAAGTTCTGAGTCAGGATCACATTGTCCCCTGTTTCAAGTACCACTCCATAACTGTCTTTGTGTACCACTTTCGATGCTTCCACTTCGTCCTCTGCATTAGCCCAATCAATTACAGCTTCATCCAGATACACAGATTCAATGGCTTCCGTTGCCCAGGCTTCACCAGTAAGTTTGCACAATATTTTGTAGGACAACGCTTGCACAGCCGGAACTTCGCTCCAGATGCTTCCAGTTAGACAACGCCAATGGTTGACATTGGTATAGTTGGATTGTGAAACCTGACTGTAACAATCGCTACACAATACAACTTCATTATCAGTAGAATCATTGCCTTTTGGGGGGACAGCATACGCCGTCAGTTCCAGTGTTTCGTTACTACATAGCTCGCAGCTATTATTACTTCTTTCTTTTAATTGAGGGTTCAGTGCCATGCGGCAAATGTAAGGGTATGCTGTGGGGTTATAAATTAATTTCATCATATTTATCACGCATCAATCCTAACCAAACAAGGGAGGGAAACGCAAATAATACACTTACCAATTACATTTGCAGCCAAACAACTGTAAAGTAAGCAGCGGATGAGAAAGCTAAGCATGGATGAATTGGGGCGTAAAAGCGTTGCTGAATTTAAGCAAGCAGAGAAAAATAAAGTGATAGTTGTATTGGATAATATACGCAGTATGCACAATGTAGGTAGCGTATTCCGTACTTCTGATGCTTTCTTGATTGAGGCAATCTGCCTATGTGGTTATACTCCTCAACCGCCCCACCGAGACATTCATAAAACAGCTTTGGGCGCAACAGAAACAGTAGATTGGTTGTATTATGATAGCACCAAAGACGCCATCAACGATTTAAAACAACGAGATTACAAAATATTTGCAGTAGAACAAGCGGCAGGAAGTGTTTCGCTGGAGAATTTTAATTGGCAACCATCCAGCAAACTTGCTGTTATAATGGGCAATGAAGTGGAAGGAGTAGATGCAGACTTATTGCCCCTTTGCGATGGATGTATCGAAATACCACAATTAGGCATGAAGCATTCACTAAATATCAGTGTGGCAGCAGGAATTGTTTTATGGAAGATTTGTGAAGCGCGGTTTAAACAATAAAAAAAGTATGAGTACAGTAAAAAATTACCTTTCATTAGTCAAGTTCTCCCATACCATTTTTGCAATGCCCTTTGCAATGATTGGGTTTGTTTTGGGATTGATAAACAATCATTTAGTACATAACAACGCCATCGATAAGTTAATTTATTTATCATACGGGACAAAGCTTGTGCTTGTTATTGTTTGCATGGTTACAGCCCGCAGTGCCGCCATGGCTTTTAATCGGTATCTGGACAGACACTTCGATGCCAAAAACCCTAGAACTGCTAACAGGGAAATACCCTCGGGCATTATCTCTGCCGAAAATGCATTGTCATTTATCATTGGCTCCTGTATATTATTTATTGCAGCTACCTACTTCATCAATCCACTTTGCCTCTACCTAAGTCCCGTAGCTTTATTTGTTATTCTTTTTTACAGCTATACCAAAAGATTCACTTATTTATGTCACCTAGTGTTGGGGCTTGGGCTTTCACTTGCCCCCATTGGCGCCTACATTGCCGTAACAGGTAGTTTTGATCTGTTGCCTATCTTGTTCTCGCTTTCAGTGGTATTCTGGGTAAGTGGTTTCGACATTATTTATGCCTTGAACGACATTGACTTCGACCAATCGCAACAGTTATATTCAATCCCAGCCATTGTAGGCACCAAAAAGGGACTTCGCATCAGCGAAGTGTTTCATATAGTGAGTGCAGCCTGTGTGATAGCTGCCGGAATTTATGGCGGCTTTCATTGGTTATACTGGATTGGGGTTGCCTTATTTGTAGGAATGCTTATCTACCAACATGCCATTGTAAAACCAAATGACCTCAGTAAAGTAAACATTGCTTTTATGACTGCCAACGGCATTGCGAGTGTGGTGTTTGCAGTGTTTGTAATTGCAGATGTATTGATTAATTAGTGAATGCATTCTCTATCAACTGCGAAGCTTAAGCTTTTATTTTCTCTTAATTATTTTTAGTAAGTAACACCAAACATTAGCGAGAAATTTCATTCCAGTTTCAGTCCAATAAATAAGAGCTCACACTGCACTATTATCAACTATTTCAATTCATCTATAATCCACAGAAACTATCATGAATGAACGTTCATTCATCTATAACCCACAGAAACTATCATTAATTAATGTTCATTCATCTATAATCCACAGAAACTATCACGAATTAACGTTCATTCATCTATAATCCACAGAAACTATCATGAATTAACGTTTATTTATCTACAATCCACAGAAACTATCACTAATTAACGTTCATTCATCTACAATCCACAGAAACTATCACGAATTAACGTTCATTCATCTATAATCCACAGAAACTATCATGAAAGAGTGTTAAACGATCTAAATTGCTGTAGGTTATACATGAATTAAAATTATTTGGTGCAGGTACAACTTACAAAAAAGGTGCAGCCATAAGGCCGGATACCGGGCAGCATAAGTTTTGGGGTTTATGCAAGCCTGTTTGCTGGCTATGCACCGCAGTTTTTAAGCTATGTAAATGACCCAAGCAGGTTCTTTGCATCACCAGAGTAAACCAGGGAATTAATGCTTGAACATCGAATATTATAAATTTAAAACAAAATATTACCGTTTAAATGGTTTAACAACGGCAAATACATACTTTCACACCCATGAAAAACTATCTTTTGCTTGCTATCCTTTCAATGGCTATACTATTTAATAAAAAAGCTGATGCGCAATGTACTGGCAGCATTGGTGACCCCATCCTAAATGAAACTTTTGGTGCAGGAACAAACCCTGGTCCACCGTTGGCAGCAGGAATTACTACGATGACCTATTGGAACAATACTTATTGCCCCAATGATGGCTATTATAGCCTCACAAACTATACTTCGGGTTGTTTTTCCTCTCATTGGATAACCACAACAGACCATACTGGCGACCCTAATGGTTATTTTATGTTGGTAAATGCTTCTTATACTCCTAGCGATTTCTATGTACGCACAGTATCTGGTTTATGTGATGGAACCTGGTATAAATTCTCTGCGTGGATTATCAATATGTTTTCATCAGGGAAAAATACAATTTTACCAAACATCACTTTTACTATCGAACAAAAAGATGGCACAGTGCTTAAAACTTACGGCACAGGAGATATTCCCCTTGAGACGCCTGAACAATGGAATGAATATTCATTTTATTTCCAAACACCCCAAAACGTATCAGATGTCGTGCTGAGAATGAGAAACAATGCTCCTGGGGGTAATGGTAATGACCTTGGCTTAGACGATATTACTTTTAGACCAGTTGGCCCTACTACCCAACTGGCGGTTAACGGATCTTTAAACAATTCTATTTCTGTTTGCAAAAAGAGTGGAGGCAGTATTCACCTTTCTTCTACTGTACAAAGCTGTTATGATTCTACCGTTTATCAATGGCAACAAAGTGTAGACAATGGCGGCACCTGGAACAATGTACCCGGGGCTATAGACTCTAACTATACTTTCAACACAGATAAGGTAGGAAAATATCAATACAGGCTTTTACTTGCCCAATTTGGAAATATCAATACTCCCACTTGTCGCGCTTATTCCCCTACAATTACGATCAATGTGACAGAATCTGATACGACTATCATTAAATCTATATGTGATGGAGATTCATATCTTGGTTACAAAAAAACGGGTGTTTATGAAGACACTTTCATTGCCAACAACGGTTGTGATAGTTTGAGAACACTTAACCTTACTGTTATAAAATCGCCACCAAGTCCACTAGATACCATTGCTGGTATCACCACAGTTTGCATCAATACCACTTCTCAACTGTCAGACAAAACCCCAAATGGTGTCTGGAGCAGCAAAAATGCCTCTATTGCTACTATTGATGACAATGGATTGGTGACCGGACTGACTGTGGGCAAAGCGCTCATCCGTTATCTCGATTCTAACATGTGCGGCCAAGACAGCGCCCTCAGGACAATTAGTGTTATTGGCACAAAACTGACAAGCAAAGACACTGTTACCTCCAGACCTACCTGCATCTATCCCCTTACTGGTAGTATTTCGATTGCAGTTACGGGTAGTGAGAGTCCTTATACATTTAATCTGAATGGAAATACCTACACTGCACCTTTCAAGATTTCAAACTTGGGAGAAGGAACTTACAATGTCCCCATTTACAACAACGCGGGTTGTCTGGTAGACAGCATTACCAACATTCAATTGTCGCTTCTTCACGACATGACATGTGATACGTTGTATGTACCCACCGCCTTCGTCCCTACTCAACAGACATTGAAGCCTTATGGAGGTGCTTCGTTTATAAAAGAGCTGTCTTTTAAGGTTTATAACAGATTGGGCAATCTATTATTCCAGAGTAACAGTTTGTATAAAGGGTGGAATGGGGAAGTTGATGGTCAATTGCAGGAAAGTGGTGCTTATATCTGGTATCTGGATTATACATTTAACAACAACCAACAAAAACATACAAAGGGGACAAGTGTGATGATACGCTAAGTAGATTTAGTTATGAGTTATGAGTTGTTCAAAAAGTGCATGTACTAATAACTCATAATTCATAACTAATGACTAACTACTCTTCCTTCAATTCATCCCAGAGCAACAATTGCTTATCATCCATTGGAGTTTTCATGAAGCGGTATTTGTTCGAAAAGTTAGTTGCATTTCTTATGCGTTCTTCCGTAAGTGGGTGATTGCTGAGAAAAGAGATATTGCTGGGCACTTCATCGTTCAGCTTTTGCAGGTCTTCCATCAACCATTTCATCCCAATTGGATTTATGTCGTTGCTTACCATCAGTTTCATTCCTTCATTATCAGCTTCCCGCTCCAGATTCCTCGAATAACTAAGCATCTGTAAGTTGTTCGCATTGCCCATAATTACCTTAGACAATCCACCGCCGCCTTGCGTAAGCAAAGTAATCACGAAAGAAGTGGACAGATTACTTAATATCTCTTTCAGGTTGTGCCTGTTGTTTACGTGGCTCGCTTCATGTGATAGCAATGCCACAAGTTCCTCTGGCTTTTCAATCTTATTTAATATTCCGGTATAAATAACCAGATGGCCTCCCGGAAATGCAAAGGCATTCACCACTGTATCTTTCAATACAGTTACCCTGATGGGATAGTCTGTGCTGAGGTGCAGTTTGTTTGCGAACTGTTGCGCCACGATAGATTGAGCCGTATCAATTTCGGCATCTTCCACAAAAGACTTATAGAGATTATTACCAATGGCAATCTCCTGCCGGTGCGAAATACATTTCAGGGCAACAGCAGGCACTACTTTACTGAAAACAATATAAACCACAATAATTATTGCCAGCAAACCAGCTACCGGCAACAGCACTTTCTTTTTAAACAAAGAACCAAATACATCCTTCTTCCGCCTGTCAATCATGGCAATCAGTGGCACAAAAAACGAGCTACTCGAAGGGACTACCACATATTCCTCTACACTACTCCCCAGAAAAATAATGGCACTATCCTCAGACAGGGTATAATGGCAAAGCCTCAGCGGCACACGCAGGTAGTTACTATTACTGTCGTTGGCACCATAATCAGCCAGATATAGGGTATCAACCACAAGCTTCATGGTTACCTGAAGCGGTTGTTCCAGCCCTTGCCTGTAATATAAAAAGAAAGGAGTTTTGCTCATTGAAATTAGTTTTTGAGTCTGATGACATTCACAATCCAGTCAATCAATACTAGTCCAAATAAAACCAGTTTCACATTGATACTGAAATCCTTACGGATAAATTGATAAAAAGATTCTTTGTGTTGAAAAAGGTCTGTGATAGCCCAACAAAACGCCACTATCATTGCCACCGAAAACGGGATGCATAGTATGTTGTACGAAAACGACAATGGGATGTTTCCTTGAAGCAATGCCAAGGTGGCACGCCCCATTCCACAACCGGGGCAAGGAATTCCCGTAATCAATTTAAAGAAACAGACTGTGTAATGCTGGTGATTGGCGTAGGAATCGGTAGCAATTAAAGTAAGATACCCACCAGCCATCGCGAGGATAGCTAGCAGGTATCTTGCATAATAGTTTTGTTGAAACCTATATAGCAACTTGAATAAATTTTTGATAGTTGTATTCTTTGGTCGCTTCTTTTATAGTGAACCAGTCGATGATTGTCCATATTCCAAAGCCGCCACAGGTTAATAGTTTACCAATGCCAAGCCCTGTTTGTCCAATCATAAACCTATCCACTCCCCAATGTCCCACAAATATGGAGATGATGAGTAAAGTAGTAGGGTCTTTGTAATCGATGGATTGAATTACCAGAAAGCGGCTGTCATCTAGTTTTTCGAGTTGACTGCTCATCAGCATTAGCTTATCGCTTGGAAATTTCTGCCCCATTGAAGCGATGAACATGTCGATTTTGTTTTGTTCCATTTGTTTTTTTAATTTAAAGATGAATAAGCCAAAAGAGCAGTAACAGTTCTGAGCTTTTGATTGCTTTGTAAATGTATAGGAAAATATTCTTCATAAATCTTTTAGACAGAGAAAAATGTTTATTTGGGGGTAGTGATTGTGAGTATCTATTGTGCACAAAGTACGTTTTCGGGGTTTTTCGGCTTTTCTTTTTATTTCAATTATAAACAGTAGCAATAGCTATCCAGTTTTGCACACTAACCACTGAATAGATACTTTTGTTGTTAGTCGTTTTACTCAAATTCATCGTAGTCTTCATCAATCAAATCATCAAAGTTTATATCAGAGCCAATTGCCATTATTTCAGTAATCCTTTCGTTGATTGGTCTAATATTATCATACAATTGTAATATTTCATCTTTCACACTACTATTTTTATGAATGTTCATCATACTTTCTATGTAATTATTCGTATGATATTGTTCTAATTGAAGCGGATTGATGTTATCTATAAATTTTTTCAATTCGTCATTTGGAAAGTTTTTAAGCAAATGCAAAAACACTTCTCTTTGCATTAGTTTTTCATTAATAAAGTCAAATTCTTGTTCTGTAAATATTTTAAATGCTTTTGAGCTGTATCTAATTTCATGAGTAAATATCCCTAATCTACTTGTTTCTACTCGGATTAAGTCAAAAAATGAAATCGTAATAGTTTTTATCGCTTTTCCAATAAAGGTTTTAACTCTGTCACTATTTTCCAAGAATTTATTTAATTCTTCCTTTAATTCTATATTTAGTTCACAAGAAATAAAATCTACAAGTTTTTCTTTTTCCTGCGAAGGTTTGTAAACAGAAGAAATATTAAATCGTTCATACCTGACTGTTTTATAGAAATTGTCTAACAGGGCTAGAAATTTAGTATGAGTCTTTCCAAAATTTATTTGTCTTTTTAATTTGATTCTTTTCAATAAATCTAAATGGTTGTGGGTAATAAGTGATTTTTCAAATTCTTCTTGTGATAATATTTCATCGTGTTCAACAAGAATTACTAAAATCTTTTGAAGTCTTTCAATCCCAACGGAAATGTTATAAAGAAATTCAAAACATTCTTCAACATTATGGAATGACTCCATATTGTCTAAACTATAAATTCCATTGTATATAAATGTACCTGAAATTTGTAATTCAGTTCCTAATCTAAAGTTTTTCCAAAAAAAGTCCCTTTCGTCTATCATATCTTTATTGAAGAGGGTTCTGAAAATGACGCCTAACTCTTGTATTGACGCATGTTTGTTATTAAATTTAATTTCTAAATACCCTTCAAACCCTTATACCGCATCAATTCAATAACGAATAAAGGGGTTTATACGGTTGCGTAGATTTTGTTCTGTTTTAATTCCACTGTTATTTATTCTCCGTCTTTTTCCAAATTCAAACTATCCAATAGGCTTAATCCCTTCAACAAATCCGTTTTAATTACTGCCACTTCACCTGTCCGCTTCCAAAGGTGCGGTAAACGATTCAATAAATAATACAGAAAATGCAAAACCCCGTATAAATACGGGGGTAAATAGGAGTAAATAAAACCACCAGACAGGGTTCTTAGTTTGGAACGCACCATTTACATGTGTCGGAACAGGGTTCTTGGTTTCGAAAGCACCTTTAGTAAGTTGTGAGTGGTGAGTAGCTATACAGTCCTTTAATCTGAGGATTTAAACTATTTTTTGTATTTATTAATTTATATAACATCTAATTCCTCTTTCTTACATCGTTATCGAAAATAAACATAACAAAAATCATTACATAGCGTTATTACTTTCGTTACATTTGCAGCCGCTAAACAAAAAATTCTACTCAATGACCTGGAAAGAAGTCTTTACATCATCAGTTGGTAAAAAGTTGGTAATGAGTTTTACCGGAATTTTCCTGATATTATTTTTGATAGTACACGTTGGTTTGAATGCCTGTATCTGGGCAAACGATGGCGGAACTATGTTCAACGCAGGTGCACACTTCATGGGAAACAATGTAGTGCCTCGTATATTGGAAATTGGCTTGTTTGCCGGATTGATTTTGCATATAGTTCAAGGCTTGATGCTGGAACTCTCCAACAGAAGCAAAAGAGGTAGTGTAGGCTATGCAGTTAGTTACAGTAAAGGAAGCAAATGGTATAGCAGAAGTATGGGACTTTTGGGTACTATCATTTTGTTGTTCCTGATACTTCATTTATACAATTTCTGGTTGCCTAACCGCGCTAATCAAGGTTTTTTATTGGGAGAAGAAATAAACTTGTATGCTAAAATGCAGGATGTTTTCAGCAATTTATGGGTGGTAATCATCTATGTATTGGGTTGCATCTCATTGGGGTATCACTTGGCACACGGCTTTCAGAGTGCTTTCAGAACAATTGGTGTGCACAACAAAAGATACAATGCCATCTTCACCACATTGGGTTATGGCTTCTCTGTCATCGTTCCGCTTGCTTTTGCTTTGATGCCTTTAAGTTTCCATTTCGGATGGGTAAACTAAACTTATCATACAAGAACAATTTTACAATAAAGTTGTCTCTATTAGGTCGGTAAAATAATTTTAATCTAAAATAACAGATAAAATGCTAAACGCAAAGATTCCTGCAGGTCCATTAGACGATAAATGGACGGATTATAAAGGACATTGTAAATTGGTTAATCCTGCCAACAAGCGTAAACTAGAAGTAATAGTGGTGGGTACTGGTTTGGCTGGTGCATCTGCTGCTGCTACCTTGGGAGAGCTTGGTTATAAAGTAAAAGCATTTTGTTTTCAGGATAGTCCACGTAGGGCGCACTCAATTGCGGCTCAGGGTGGTATCAATGCGGCTAAAAACTATCAGAATGATGGTGATAGCGTATTCCGTTTGTTTTACGATACCATCAAAGGTGGTGACTATCGTGCAAGAGAAGCAAACGTGCATCGTTTGAGCGAAGTGAGTGGTAATATTATTGACCAATGTGTGGCGCAAGGTGTTCCATTTGCAAGGGAATATGGTGGCTTATTAAGCAACCGTAGCTTTGGTGGCACACAGGTTCAACGTACATTTTATGCTGCTGGTCAAACTGGTCAGCAATTATTGATAGGTGCTTACCAAGGATTGGAAAGACAAGTTTCTTTAGGTAATGTGAAGATGTATTCACGCCACGAGATGCTGGAAATTGTAATGGTTGATGGGAAAGCACAAGGTATTATTGCCCGCGATTTGATTACAGGTAAACTTGAGCGTCACTTTGGTAATGCTGTGTTGTTGTGCACTGGAGGATATGGTAACGTATTTTATCTGTCTACCAACGCAATGGGTAGCAATGTTACTGCCGCCTGGAAAGCACACAAAAAGGGAGCTGCCTTTGCAAATCCTTGCTTCACACAAATTCACCCTACTTGTATTCCAGTAAGTGGAGATCACCAAAGTAAATTAACTTTGATGAGTGAAAGCTTGCGTAATGATGGCCGTATATGGGTACCTGCAAAACTAGGTGAGACAAGAAAAGCAACTGACATCCCTGAAGAAGAAAGAGATTACTATCTGGAAAGAAGATACCCAGCATTTGGTAACCTGGTTCCAAGAGACGTGGCTAGCCGTGC
Organism: uncultured Chitinophagaceae bacterium; assembly: GCA_903895845.1. GTDB lineage: Bacteria > Bacteroidota > Bacteroidia > Chitinophagales > Chitinophagaceae > Parasediminibacterium. Next base: position 27,365 of record CAITVK010000053.1, on the reverse strand, counting down.
AGCTAAAGAACGTTGCGATGCTGGTTATGGCGTTGGTACCAGCAAGCAAGCCGTTTATTTGGATTATGCTGCTGCTATCGAGCGTTATGGTAAGATAGAAGTAAGCAAGAAAGGCTTGGAGAACGTTTCTAAAGAAGAAATAATTGCATTGGGTAAGGAAGTGGTGAAGGAAAAATATGGTAACCTGTTTGATATGTATCAAAAGATTACTGGCGAAAACCCTTACGAAGTTCCGATGCGTATTTATCCTGCGGTTCACTACACAATGGGTGGATTGTGGGTAGATTATGAACTACAAACAACTTTGGCTGGTGTATATGCGCTAGGAGAAGCAAACTTTAGCGACCATGGTGCCAACCGTTTGGGAGCAAGTGCTTTGATGCAAGGTCTGGCTGATGGATACTTTGTAATCCCCTACACAATTGGTAACTATCTGGCAGATGAAATTTATAACAAGCCAATCTCTACCGATCATCCTGCATTTGTTGAAGCAGAAAAAGAAGTGAGCGATAGAATCAGTACACTTAAGAATATCAACGGTAAACAAAGCGTTGAGAGTTTCCACAAACGTCTCGGTAAGATTATGTGGGACAAATGCGGTATGGCTCGTAATGCACAAGGATTGACTGAGGCAATTGCCGAAATACAAGCTTTGAAGAAAGAATTCTGGAGCAATGTAAAAGTACCTGGTGGCATCAACGAAATGAATCCAGAACTGGACAAAGCAAACCGTGTTGCTGACTTTATTGAACTAGGCGAATTGATGTGTAAGGATGCCTTGGAAAGACAAGAAAGCTGTGGTGGTCACTTCCGTGAAGAATATCAGACTCCAGAAGGAGAAGCTTTGCGTGACGATGCCAACTTTATGTATGTTGCCGCTTGGGAATATGCAGGAGAAAGCAATTGGAAACTAAACAAAGAACCGTTGGTTTATGATGTGATTAAACCAAGTCAAAGAAATTACAAATAGATTTTAAAACATATTAAAATACATCTTTCCCTCGGGATTGGTAAATAGAGTATATGGAACACAAAGGCATAAATCTTACACTGAAAGTTTGGCGTCAGCAAAATACAAACACTGCTGGTGAATTTGTAACATATCAAGTAAAAGATATTTCTCAAGAGATGTCTTTCTTGGAGATGTTTGATGTTTTGAACGAACAATTGATTCAAGAAGACAAAGAACCAATTGCTTTTGACCATGATTGCCGTGAAGGTATCTGTGGTATGTGTTCTATGTATATTGATGGCAAACCGCATGGTCCTTGGCAAGCAAATACAACTTGTCAGTTGCACATGAGGGCTTTCAATGATGGCGATACCATCACTGTAGAGCCTTGGAGAGCACAAGCTTTCCCTGTGTTGAAAGACTTAGTGGTTGACAGAACATCGTTTGACCGTATCATCCAAGCAGGTGGTTATGTGAGCGTAAATACGGGTAATGCAGTAGATGGCAACTCACTTCCAATTAACAAAAACGATGCAGATGCTTCTTTTGCTGCTGCCATGTGTATTGGTTGTGGAGCTTGTGTGGCTGCTTGTAAAAACAGTAGTGCCATGTTGTTCTTGAGTGCGAAAGTTTCTCATCTGGCTTTGTTGCCACAAGGTGAGCCTGAACGTCAGAGCCGTGTAATGAATATGGTTGCCCAGATGGATAAAGAAGGATTTGGTGCTTGTACCAACACTGGTGCTTGCGAAGCGACTTGTCCTAAAGAAATCTCTCTGTCTAACATTGCAAGATTGAATCAAGAATACTTATTGGCTAGCTTGACTTCCAACTAAGATTCTTCAATTACAACATAAAAGAAAGGCTTAAATTTCATAATGAAGTTTAAGCCTTTTTCTTTTACCCAGCACTCAGTAAGAAGATTGCTAGTCGCTTATGAAAGTCCAGTGTTTGTGCATTCCATTGTTTTACAGTTTTAGTTTGTATTACCTCGGATGTTGCTGTAATATCCACTGCAATACACAGTCTTGTAGTCTCCTTGCAGGTTTGTAGTATTTCTTTTATCAATTGATTGTTACGAAAAGGAGTCTCTATAAATATCTGCGTGCAATTATTTCTTGCAGAATAGTTTTCCAATTCCTTTATGGCTTTCTTTCGCTCTAAGTTATCTATAGGTAAGTACCCATTAAACTGAAACTGTTGTCCATTCATTCCACTAGCCATCAATGCCAATAGAATAGAACTAGGTCCAACCAATGGTTTGATTACTGCACCTAATTGTTGAGCCTTATTAACTAGAATTTGACCAGGGTCTGCAATACAAGGGCAACCAGCTTCACTGATGATTCCAATGGTATCTCCATCTTTAATATGATTTGCAAAAGCCTGTAAAACCTGCTCTTCAGCTTTATGGATGGCGTACCATTTATAGTCGTCAATCACCATTTCTTTCCATAAACGTTTTAGGTAACGTCGTGCCGTCTTTTCATTTTCTACAAAAAATACATTGCATTGTTTCACGGCATCCAACACATAAGGCGGAATTGTTTCAATGGCATCTTCATGCAAAAAAATGGGAATTAAATGTATATTGCCTAAGCGCATAGTTTTTTGTTTTTGCCACAAAGACACTAAGTCTCTAAGTTGCACGAAGAAGAGGAAGAAAAAAAAGAAAGGATTAAAGGGTTTCTTTATGCTTCTTTCTGCCTTTGTGTCTCTGTGGCGTCGTTTATTTTCCTTCTTTTACAGCAACAATGCTTAATGTAGCAGCCACTACAGCATAAGCAGGGGCAATCACACATCCTATAACGGTGAGGTTTAAAATATAAAAAACAATGCCATTGCCTATTGCTAATCCCTTGTGCTGACCAATGAATGCAAGACTCTCACTGGTTGTTTTATTATTACGTTCCATACTATAATCGAGCATAGAAAAGCCGAAATAGTAGCATTCTACCAAAACGGCCATTACAGGAGTAAGCCATCCCACAGCGGGAATAACGCTAACAATAAGGATACACAGCATATAAACAGATTGCCATAAAGCATTACGGGAAGCTACCCAGCTACCCCTGAAAATATCTTTAGCTAAGTCAGCAATTTTGAAAGGATATTCTTTCCCTAGAAGAATGGCTTCCGTCTTTTCACTCAAGAAAGCAAATATGGGAGAGCCAATAATTAGGAAGATATATTTGAAAAGTGAGAAATAAAACAGCATCATCACGAGCCATAATATCAAACTGCCCAGTGTAAACAGGAAACCAAGAAAGCCGCTATCTATTTTATCCAACCAATTCTTTAAACCTGTCTTTAAGCTGAGCCATTCAATAAATTGATTACAAGTTGCCCCAAAATAGTGCATACTGAAAAGAAATAAAAGCGTATAAACGATGCCAGGTATGAGTATCCACAACCAAAGTTTGTGTTGTTTTATAAACAGGTGCGCCCTGTAGTAAGCCTGTAAAGCGATAATAATTTCTTTCAGCAAAATGAATGTTGTTATTTTAGTGCTTGCAAGTTAGGTTTTTAAGTGGTAAGGCGTTCGGAGTACATTAAAGTTTTGCGAAAGCTTAAGACTCTAATACGATTTTTAAGCTCTTTTAGACTTAAGAAATCGCTAAAAGCACCAAATAAGAACCTTCTTATTAGGAAAAACAAGGTCTTTATTGGTAATAAGAACCTTCTTATTAGGAAAAACAAGGTCCTTATTGGTAATAAGAACCTTCTTATTAGGAAAAACAAAGTCCTTATTGATAATAAGAACCTTCTTATTGCAAAAAAAAATGTCTTTATTAACAATAAGAATTTTACTCTTTGGTAAAAGAACTAATTTTTTATGAATTAAAATATTTTCAATCACTATCCGTCTTCTCTTTATATGGAAGCGGCATTAAATATAAATGCTTTAATGGCAGAAGAACGGGGACGCAATATTGCGGGAATCATTGGCAATTATAGCAAGCGATTATTGGGTTTTATTAGAAAGCGTATTGGCAATGATGCGGATGCAGAAGACATTTTGCAAGATGTATTCTATCAGCTCGCCGGCAATACACAACCAATTGAGCAACTGACGGCGTGGCTATTCCGGGTAGCACGAAACCGGATTGTTGATGTGCAACGTAAACATAAACCCGAATTATTGGATGATTTATATCCTTCATCCAATGAGGATGATATGCTTGGCTGGACGGATTTATTATCCGATCTGGATGATACTCCCGAAACTTCTTATCTGAGAAGCCTCTTTTGGGAAACCCTCAATACCGCATTGGACGAACTGCCGGCAGAGCAAAAACAAGTATTCGTCCTGAATGAGTTGGAAGGTGTATCATTTAAAGAAATTGCCGAACAAACTGGCGTGACTGTGAACACGTTGCTATCCAGAAAAAGGTATGCTGTACTGCACTTGAGAGAGAGATTGCAAGTACTGCGCGATGAATTATTAAATTATTAATCTATTAAAACAAATTTTATGAAAAGGTTTTGGTTCAAAAAAGCAATTGGAATGGTGGCTTGTGCTGCATTGGCAATAGTAGCTCTAGGTTTTGTGATAATGACCTTGTGGAATCACATATTAGTGGTTGTATTGGGGATAAAGGCAATCACTTACTGTCAGGCATTGGGAATATTTGTGCTGAGTAAGTTATTGTTTGGAGGATTCAGGGGGCGTGGTCATGGTTGTATTGGAGGATGTGGTTTTAGGGGTAAAGGCAGGGAGTTGAAGGAGAAATGGCAGAACATGACGCCTGAGGAAAGGGAAAGCTTCAAACAAAACTGGAGAAGCCGTTGCAGAACTTGGGGAGAAAAGGAAGATTAACAAAAGAAAATAAAAAGCGGTTAGTGACAATACTCAGTTTGAGAGGGGCAAACTGAACCATTGCACTGATCGCTTTTTATCAATAAAAGATAAGCTTATTTCTAGAGAACTATCACTACAAAGTAGCCATTTCTAGCTTATATCTCTTCTTAAGTTCACTCATTTCATTTTTGAAAGCAGCCAGTTCTGCTATTTGTTGATTGATGAATGTATTATCCTCCAGCCTGCCTACTACACTTTCCATTTCCGCCTCATTTTCATAAACCATGGCACGATATGGGTTATCGTAATCTTTAGCCCTCGATTCGAATATACTATTGGTAATCCATTCTTTTGTAGCAATTGCCTCATCTATCAAATCATTCAAATAGGCAGCATCAATTTGCTTTAAATTGATGTTTTTAATCTCTGCAAGGCTTGCCAATGCATGCTTCAACTTTTGCTCGGTGTAATGTGTACCTTTTTCTGCATACCAATGGTGCACGCCATCCCAACCCTGTATTTTTCCATCCTTCACGTGTTGTTTAAACTGCTCCACCTCATCTTTCAATAACAATTGACCTCCTATATTAACCCATTGCTTCCGTTTCAGTTTGCCAGATAGTACATGTATCACATCTTCCAACGTTTTGAAGGAGTGAGTCTTGATGAAATTAATCAACTGACAACTGCCATAATAAGTAATCAACTCCTTAAAAAGATAATAGGCCTTTGGTGCTTTTATAATTACAGTTTGCCTTTTTGAGTTCTCAAACCCCTCTGCCATCACTTCCAATTGATGCACAACAGGATTATGTTCATCTAATAATTTCTTCCCAATTGCAATCAATTCCTCGTCTGTTGTTGCTGGTGTCAGCAACTCTTCTTTCAACAAAAAAGCTTTACCAATCGCCTTTTCTATAAATACTAAACTATCAAACAATTCATTGATCGTATCTGGCGCTAGAAATTCATATTCAATGTTTTGTATCTTGTCAACACGTTTGTCCCTGTCTTGGTATTTCCAGGTATTGCGGGCAATTGCATACATATTATACATGAACCAATAGCCCGGCATGATTACTAGTTTATCATTGGAAACATCATTGGTGATCAGCGAAAAAGGAATGGTAACATTTAGTTCTGCCGGATAATCTCCCTTAGAGATCATTGTATAAGAAGCAAATTTGCTGTTATGTTTCAAACTGACACACAACCCTGGCCAGAAACCCCTGTTAGCAATTATCTCACCATCCGCTCCCCTACTGTTATGATTGCTTCCGATGGTAGCACCCGCAGCAATATTACTTTGCCCCATGATAAGAGCCGCACATAAAAATGAGTTATTGTGGTGTTGTTCGTGTGCGGGGAAAATGAGTGAATTCAAAACCTCGCAACAAGAGATTGTTGCATTATTACCCAAATAAGAATTGATTAACCTTGCGCCATACTTCAACTGCGAATTGGAAGCCATCACAAACCGCACAGCTTTTACCCCGTAGAATATCCTGCAACCAAAACCAATGATACCATTAACCAGTTCTACACCCTCTCCTATCTGTGTCAACCCTTTCGGACCGGAATTAATGGTTAGATTCTTTAGTTTATTAGCTCCCTTTATGTAGGCGTCCTCTCCTATCCAGACATCCTTAATGATACTACAATTCTTGATAACCGTTCTTGCGCCTATCTTACCGTAGTACCCTCTCTCATCACGATATTGTTGCTCGGTAAACTCTTTAAATTTATCAAGTAATGCGGTATCATCCCGGTATTTACTCCACATATAAGCATCACCAGGCAGCATATCATTGAAAGGTATTACGCTGCGTCCGCCATTTTCATTACATAATTCCAGCCAAATCCGAACGCTTTCATCTTCCCCTTGCTTGATAATCCCATTCCCAAACTTAGCGTGATTGGTCGTAACCAATTCATTTACATTATTGATAATTACTTCATTGCCAATAATCTGGTGTGATAAATAATTTACGTTATCAATACATACATTGTCGCCAATATCCGAACTGATGATTGTAGAATTATACAGCCCAACCGGCACTTTCAAATCGCTGAAGTCGAGGAAGAAAGGTTCTAGCTTACTGATCCTAACCAAGCCATAGAACTTACAATTCTTAACCAAAGAGGGGTTGAAGAAGTCGGAAACGAAGATGTTATTCCAGTTGTCACTTGTATTATTGTTGCGAACAAGGCCTTCTATTTCAAAGGCTGTTAAATGTCTGTAAACAATACCACTCCTATTCTGCAGGTTACGATATAAATATTCATCTTGTCCTTCCTTAAGGTATTCATCAGGGATAAAACCATATCCCAACTGACTGATGGGCGTTTTAACGATAGCGTTCTGGGGCATAAAACCTTATTTAATTAACCAACAAGCAATCTATATAAAAAACTGTACCGAAGAGCAAGTTTTGTTTCTCAATGCTTTTCGGTACAAGTTTGCAGATTTATTTATTCAACTGTTACACTCTTGGCAAGATTTCTTGGCTTATCAACATCAAAGCCTTTTGCCACACCAACATAATAACTCAACAATTGTAAAGGAACAACACTTAACAAAGGGGCAATCACCTCATCGGTATCAGGCACAAACATGGTGTCGTCTGCCATTGTTGGAATAACAGAATCGCTGAAAGTAGCAACGGCAATCACCTTACCTTTCCTCGCCTTAATTTCTTGTACATTACTCACTATTTTCTCGTAGTATTTATCCTTAGTAGCAACAAATACGACTGGCAATGTTTCATCCACCAATGCAATAGGACCATGTTTCATTTCCGCAGCAGGATAGCCTTCGGCGTGTATGTAGGAGACTTCTTTCAGCTTCAAAGCCCCTTCCAATGCAACAGGGAAATTATATCCACGACCCAAGAACAAGAAGTCAGTTGCATCTTTATATTTCTTTGCGATACGTTCAATATTAGTTGTATCAACCAATATCTCTCTTACCTTTTCTGGTATTGCTTCCAATTCTTTTATCAGTTCCATATACCTTACTTCGGTAATGGTACCCTTTGCATAAGCAATTTTAAGTGCCATCATACCCAGCACCGCCAACTGCCCTGTAAATGCTTTTGTACTGGCTACCCCAATTTCAGGACCACTGTGTGTGTACGCACCAGCATTGCTTAAACGGGCAATACTACTACCTACCGCATTGACTACACCAAAAATAAAGGCGCCTTGTTCTTTGGCATTCTCCAAAGCAACCAATGTATCGGCAGTTTCACCACTTTGAGAGATGGCGATAATCACATCGCCTTTGTTGATGACAGGATTACGATACCGAAATTCACTAGCATATTCTACTTCTACATTGATGCGGCATAAATCTTCAAACAAATATTCTGCTACCAATCCTGCGTGCCAGCTCGTGCCACAAGCCACCATCACAATACGTTGTGCATTCTTGAAAACATCAATGTTATTGTCTATTCCACTGAGGTTTATTTGTCCAGTATTAGACAACAACCTTCCACGCAAACAATCGAAGATGGTATCTGGCTGTTCGTGAATTTCCTTCAGCATAAAGTGTTCATAGCCACCCTTTTCAATTGCTGCCAGTTCCATATCGAGCTTGGTAATGAATGGTGTTTGTTTTTCATTACCTAGATTCTTCAACACCAGTTCATCTGCTTTTACAATCGCAATTTCATAGTCGTTTACATAAACTACTTCCTTGGTATATTCAATAATGGGGGAAGCATCACTAGCCAGAAAGTGTTCACCTTTGCCAATACCAATCACCAACGGGCTTCCTTTACGGGCAGCAATGATTGTTTCGGGATCATTTTGATCAATCAATAAAATACAATAAGCCCCTACTATCCGCTTCAAGGCAATACGCAAAGCAGCCTCAAGCGAACAGTCGTTATTCTTCTTGATATCTTCAATAAAATTGAGGAGTACTTCGGTGTCGGTATCACTTTTAAAAGTGTATCCTTTCTTTAGTAAATCATTTTTTATAGGTACATAATTCTCGATGATACCATTATGTATCATTGCAAATTCGCCACTATTACTTACGTGAGGGTGAGCATTGCGGTCACTCGGTTCGCCGTGGGTAGCCCAACGGGTGTGACCAATGCCAATGTGTGCACTTAGGTTTTTATCTACCACTTCGTCCTCCAACTCTGCTACTTTGCCCTTCTTTTTATATACTTTTAGCTTTCCTTCATCTATCAGTGCTACGCCACTACTATCATAACCCCTGTATTCCAATCTTTTCAATCCTTTGATAATGACAGGATAAGCCTGTCTTGGACCGATGTAACCAACTATTCCACACATAGAAAATATTTATTTAATGATTTAAAATACCTTTATTTTGATTCATTATTAACACAAAAATAGGCGAGCCTGATGCTTACTTCATTCGACTTTACAAAAAACTACACTTTAGAAAACGAAAGGGTAAAACTTATTCCGCTTGATGGCAATAATAGTACCCATTTATTGCACTTTTCAATAAATGAGCCAAATATTTGGCGCTACAGCTTAGTTCCTGTTGCAGGCGAAGAAAATTTTAAGAAATATGTAGCATCTGCACGACTATCAAGAGACCAAAAAACAGCGTATCCATTTGTAGTTTTCGATAAAAAAGGTGGTGAATACGCTGGCAGCACCAGATTCTATGATATTCAACAAAACAATTTGACGCTTCAATTGGGCTATACCTGGTATGGTGCCAACTTTCAGGGAACGGGGCTGAATAAGAACTGTAAATTTTTGCTGTTGCAATTTGCTTTCGAAACAATGGGAATGGAAAGAGTAGAGTTTAGGGCTGATAAAAACAATGAGCGGAGCATTGCGGCAATGAAAAGCATTGGTTGTAGGATTGAAGGCATCCTTAGAAGCAACGTGCCGAATGCTGAGGGAGGCCGAAGGGATAGTATTATTTTGTCTATCCTAAAAAGAGAATGGGATGCTGGCATTAAAGTTCATTTATTGGCTAAAATTTAATCTTTTAACTCATATTCTCAGTCGATATCGAATACAAAAAAGACTTTTTCAGTTAATGACGTAAGTAGTCTTTTTGGGACTGATAAATAGACATCTACAGACCATCTTTTATTGTTATGCTACGGTTTACTAAATACCCATAACCCTTCCTAAAGCCTACTCTCTTTTCTTTGAGATTCAGATCACCCAAAAAATAAACTTTAAGATAATAGCGTATTAACCAATAAATACCTTTATTTTAGCAAAAGAATATTTTCTTTTCCCCCTAACTCCTCTTTTTTTTCGGTTCACAGGGTTTAAAAAAAGTCTAATAAAGTTTTGCAACGAGCCTTAGTTTTCGTTGTTTGGCTCTATCAGTCTTTAACAATATTTTTAAATGATTAACGCAGAACTCTATAATAACTATCATGGATACGATTCTTGATTTTTTGAAAAAGCTTTTTGATGCCAGCGATTTTATGCCCCGTTGGAAATGTGGCAGATGGAATGAAAGCACAGGTTGGATTTGTATTTTATCAGACATAAATATCGGCATCAGTTATCTAGCGATTCCGCTGATGATCTTTTTCTTTGTGAGAAGAAGAAAAGACATTCCGTTTGCAAAAGTCTTTGTCCTTTTCAGCTTTTTTATCATCTTCTGTGGCTTGTCTCACCTTGCAGACGCTATCATGTTTTGGCATCCGCTTTACCGATTCAATGCCATCATCCTACTAATAACAGCCCTACTTTCTTCGGCAACAGTCCTTGTTTTATATAAAGTATTGCCCGAGGCACTTCACTTTAAATCCCCGACTCAACTACAAAAAATAATAGATGAACAAACGCAAGCTTTAAAGGTATCAAACAAGAAACTGAGAGAAAGTGAACAGCAATTTAAGGCGCTGATAAATAATAATCCCGATATCATAATGATGATTGGCAAGGACTTGAAATATAAATTTATAAATGAATCCCTAGGGTTAATTACAGACAGGGATATTGAAAAGTATATTGGCAAAACACCAATGGAAGTATTGCCGGAGAGCGAGACAAACAAAGCCTTTTTTATAGAAAGCCTGCAAGGGGTATTTGCTACTGGCAAAGGCGCACACTATGAATTGAAGACCAAAACAGACCGAAAAGGAGACGCTTATTTTGATATTAGTATAATTCCATTGCAAGATGAGAACGGTGAGGTGAACAATGTGCTTACACTTAGCAAAGACATTACACTGATAAGAAACAATGAGCAACAGCTTATTTCTACAATTGACAGGTTGGAGAAACTATCCAAGCGACTGGAATACAAACGCAATGTGTTACAGGATTTTGCTTACATCGTGTCCCACAATCTTCGCTCACCAACAGGCAACCTGATGTCGCTTCAAGACGTTTACAGGCGCACGACCGACCCTGAAATGAAAGAAGAAATTCTTGCTAAGTTCTTTGCAGTAGCCGATCAGTTGTCCAACACCGTACAAAATCTAAGTGAGGTAGTAAACATCAATCAAAGCTTAGAAGTGCATCGGGACGAGCTACGGTTCGAAACCGTATTGCAGAATTTGATTACGAGCCTGAGCGAACAAATTACAGCCTCGAAGGCAGTGATCACCTACGATTTCTCTGAGTGTGAGCAAATAAGTTATCCAAAAATGTATCTGGAGAGTGTGCTATTAAATCTGCTGACAAATGCGATTAAATATGCCTCACCAGATAGAACGCCAGAGATTTCATTTGTTTCTCATAGAGCCGCAAGTGGTCTTATTTCTCTTGAATGTAGTGACAATGGATTAGGAATAGATTTGAAAAAGTATGGGGGTAAAGTCTTTACACTCAATAAAACCTTTCACAATAACCCCGATGCAAGAGGAATTGGATTGTTTATCACAAAGCATCAAATCAGATCTCTTGGTGGCAGTATAACAATAGAAAGCGAGCCAAACAAAGAGACAAAATTTATTATAAAATTTAATGAAATAGAAGTATTATGATTAAAAATAAAATTGACAGTGTATGTATTATAGATGACGACCTCATCTATCAGTTTCTTGCAAAGGAAGAGATTACATACACTAACCTTGTGAGCAAGGTAATGTTTTTTGATGATGGGGCACAGGCCATCAAGTATATAACCAGTAAACTGGACACTAGTGATATTGCCCTTTTACCTGATGTTATATTTCTAGACATCAATATGCCCATAATGGATGGGTGGGAGTTTCTGGAAGCTTACCTGCCACTGAAGCCACGCATTGGCAAAAACATTGTCATCTATGTTGTTAGTTCCTCTATCGACATGCGCGATCTGGACAGGGCAAGAAACATTAGTGCTGTCAGCGACTACATTATCAAACCTATCTCCAGCAATAGATTGGTAAGCATATTTACTGAACTACTGAGCTAGCATTGATTTACGTTTTTTTATGTGTTTTGAGTTTCTTACCTTTTGGGTAAGTGTATATTGATACGAATGCCTTCTATTTGCATCAAATAATAACACTATGCTAAAAGAGATTTTGAAAGACAGCATCATTAAAGAATTAAAGCTTATCAAACGTTTAAGTACTAAAGTGCCTACAGATTCATTGGACTTCCGTCCAAAGGAAAATGTAAGAAGCATTATTGAGTTACTTCAATACCTAAGTGGTGCAGGTACCGGAATGCTACTATTCTGGCAAAGTAATGAAACAGAAGCACGTCCTTTTCTGATGAAGCTTAGAGAGAATGCCCCTTTGGTAACGCTTGAGAATGCAGCGGCTATTTTTGATGCACAGATAGAGTTGGTAAATGAGATATTTGCTTCTATCAGCGAGGAAGATCTGGCAACCAAAGTGGTTTCTTATCCTTGGGGTACAACAGATACCTTAGGAAAAGCTATTTTGGAAACAAGTGTCAAGTGGCTGACCGGCTATAAGATGCAATTGTTTCTTTACATAAAACAAGCTTCAGACCTTGCGTTGTCTACTCCAGATTTGTGGCGTAAAACGGAGGACTAATAATGGTTAAACTAAAAAGGCACTTCCAGGATGAAGTGCTTTTTTGTTTTATTGAGCCCATATATACTTAAATACAGTTATAACTTTCTATTGTTCAATAATTCATTTTCCTTTAACCACTCTTTGAGTTTAGGATAGGCAATCAAGAACCATTCAGTAAAAAAATCGGGATATTCTTTTACACCTGCATCCAATCTATCAAGGGACCTGAAAGCATAAGATTCAACTTCAGCAAAGTTGGGCTCAACTTTGCCATCATAATGACCTACAAAAACGTGATCAAATTCATGTTCGCTTAGTCCGTTGCTAAAGTTGGCTTTGTATGTAAAGTCAAAAGCTTTCTTCAAGGATGTCTCAAAGCCCATTTCTTCCTTTAGTCTTCTGTGAGCTGCATCAATAGGTGTTTCATCTTTTCGAGGATGACTACAACATGCATTCGTCCACAATCCCCCACTATGATATTTGCGTAAAGAACGTTGTTGCAACAACATCTCCCCGTTCTTATTAAAGATAAATACGCTAAATGCTCTGTGTAGCAATCCTTTTTGATGCGCTTCCATCTTTTCCATTGTACCTAGCTCGTTATCATTTTCATCAACCAAAACAACTCTTTCCATTACATAAAATTAAATGAAAGCAACATTAGAACAGAACCGTTCATTCAATCGATTACACCAACTAAATAAATACAGACATTACAATAAGTTGAACTGCTGCCTGATACCCGCTTTAGCAAGAATTAATATCTTGGTATAATCTGGAATACGCACCCGCTCGTGCAATATGTTTTGCGGTTGTAGCTTCTTGATTTTATTAAAAAGGGACAAGTAATACTTATACGCTACATAAACGCCAAAACGCGCTTGCAAGGGCAGTTTCAATATTGCTTGATAAGCATCATCAAAGTCTTTTTGTATGTCAGCTTCTATGGTTTGTTTATCACATTTAGTAAAGTTTTTAAAGTCGCACCCAGGGAAGTAAACCCGTTCAAGGCCATTGTAATCAGCCTTTAGGTCTCTTAAGAAGTTTACTTTCTGAAATGCAGCACCCAAGCTTCTTGCACCGGGTTTCAGTTCTTCATAAAGTTCTTTGTTGCCATTGCAGAAAACATACAAACACATCAGTCCAACAACTTCTGCACTACCATAGATATATTCCTCATAGCCAGCCCTGTCGTATTGCTTTTTGCCCAAATCCAGCTCCATACTGTGCAAGAAAGCCTCAATCAACGCCTTATCAATGTTATATTTATTTACAGTCAATTGAAAACTCTGAAGGATTGGATTAAGGCTGATTCCCCTATCAATCGCCTGATAGGTTGCAGCCTTAAATTCATCTAGGAGCGTTTGTTTATCGTACTCATGAAATGTATCTACAATCTCATCAGCAAAACGAACAAACCCATAAATATTAAAGATGGGCTGCTGCAACGAAGCACCCAATAGTTTTATAGACGAAGAGAAGCTAGTGCTGTATTTCTCCGTTGTATTTCTGCTACAATCTTGGCTAACATCATCAAAGAGTTGCATGTTTGTCATTGCCGTTTCTCGTTTTAAGCGTTTATTTATGAAATGATTTTATAATTTCTTTAGCCACAACCTCTCCACTTATCAAGCTTGGAGGGACACCAGGACCGGGAACAGTCAACTGACCCGTATAGAATAGGTTTTTCACTTTCTTACTTATACATGCAGGCTTTAGTATCGCTGTTTGTAAAAGTGTATTTGCCAATCCGTAGGCATTCCCCTTAAAAGCATTATACTCACTGATAAAATCACTTAATGCGAATGATTTTTTGTAAATAACATTTGATTTTATAGATTGTTTTAGATGCTTTTCCATTCTCTCAACAATCAGTTCAAAGTATTTGTCTCTTAGTTTTTCATCATCTCCCGTCAAACCAGTAGCTACGGGAATTAACAGGAAAAGGTTTTCGCATCCTTCGGGGGCTACCGTTTTATCTGTCACAGAGGGTGCACCTACATAGAACAACGGATCGGTTGGCCATTGTTTGTCAGTATAAATTTCTTTACCGTGAACCTCAAACGATGTGTCGAAGAAAAGCGAATGGTGTGGCAAATTTTCTAACTTCTTGTTCAATCCCACATAATACAACAGACAACTTGGCGCCATTACCCTCGTATCCCAATATTTATCCGTATAACTTCTCGCTTCTTTAGGCAATAGTTTTGTTTCTATAAAATGATAATCTGCTGCTCCCACCACAATATCTGCGTCATAAGTGGTGAGTTTTGTGTTATCAGCTGTGCGTAAAGAAGTTTTTACACCAACGGCTTTCCCATCCTTAATGATTATCTCTGTTACATCCTGATTAAACTCAAATGCAACCCCCAACTCTACTGCAACTGAATACATTGCATCCACAATTTCATACATACCGTTTTGTGGATACCAGGTACCCCCAACAATGTCGGCATAGTTCATCAAGCTGTAAAGGGCTGGTGTATTTTCCGCCAATGCGCCCAGGAACAAAACAGGAAACTCTAATAACTGCCTTATCTTTTCATTCTTGAATAATTTCCTCACATGTGTTTTGATAGAACTAAACACATCCAATCGAAATAATCCGCTTATCAAATCGTAGTCTATAAATTCCGTGAGCGAACGCCCCGGCTTATGCACCAGTTTATCAATACCTACTTTGTATTTAAATGCCGCTTCCGCAATAAATTGTTCAAGCTTTTCAGCACTTCCTGGTTCAAGCTGATTAAATAATGTTTTCAGTTCACTGTAGCTTGCAGGAATATCCATGGGGGCATCAGCCCAGTAAATGCGATAGGAAGGGTCAAGCCTTTTTAGTTGATAGTAATCGGAAACTTGTTTCCCGAACTGTTTAAAGTATCTTTCAAATACATCGGGCATCCAATACCAGCTTGGTCCCATATCGAAGGTAAAACCTTTGGCAGAAAACTTCCTCGCCCTACCGCCAGGCATTGAATGCTTCTCAAGAACAGTCACATCACACCCTGATTTTGCTAAGAAACTAGCCACGGACAAACCCGCAAAACCAGCACCAATGACAATAACTTTCTTTTTATTCATTTAAGTTTTATGGAGAAAAGGAAATACCGCTCTCGCTTAGTGCCTATCTATTTGAGCCTTCAATAGTTTACGTGCAAAGTGAATACGACTTTTGATAGTGCCTAATGGCTCGCCCAACATGTCGGCGATTTCATGGTATTTGAACCCATCAAAGTACAACAAAAAAGGATTTTTAAATATCGCGGGGAGATTGTGTATGGCTGCATGCACTTCCTTCATATTGATGGATGCAATGGCCTCATTTGTAACGGCACCTTGCCTGTAATCCAACAAAAAATCATTTGGAGTACTGTCAAATATGGTGTTTTGCTTTGCCTTTCTACGGTAGTTGTTTATGAAAATATTACGCATGATTGTGTACAACCATGCTTTTATATTCGTACCATCATTATACTTTTCCTTGTTTGCAAGTGCTCTTAACAAAGTTTCCTGAAACAAATCTTTAGCCAATTCATTATCTCTCGTAAGTGTGATAGCGAATGGCTTTAGGAACTCTGTATTGTTCAGTAACATGTAATCGAATTCTGAAGGCGTCATAAAATTTGTGTTTAACAATTATAAAAACGAAATTAAACAAAAAAGGTTTAATAAATGATACTTATTTTAATAATTCCAAAAATAAACAATTTAGATACTAGAGTCAGCGATAGATTTGCCCCGTTATAATCAATTTACACTTATAGTAAATGAATTAATGATGTGCAACTCTTTAATTTGAAATAATTATTTTACATGAAGATTTACGACAAGCTACTTTCAGACAACAAAGAATGGGCAAAGGAACAGACCGAAAGAGACCCTGAGTTTTTTAAACGATTGGCTTTATTACAGTCGCCAGAGTTTTTGTGGATTGGTTGTAGCGACAGTCGCGTGCCTGCCGATAAGATAACATGTACACAACCCGGCGAAATATTCGTACACCGCAACATTGCCAACATGGTGGTGCATACCGATCTAAATATGCTGAGTGTTTTGCAATATGCTGTGGAAGTATTGAAAGTGAAGCACATCATAGTGTGTGGACACTACGGTTGTGGGGGCGTGAAAGCAGCAATGACACAGCATTCCTTCGGTATTATCAACAAATGGCTGCGTAACATCAAGGATGTTTATCGTATTCATAAGGATGAAGTGAACCAGTTTCCTGATGAGGACAGCCGTGCCGACAGATTGATAGAATTGAATGTGGTTGAACAGGTTTATAACCTTGCAAAGACATCTATTGTGCAGTCTGCGTGGAAGCACGACAACCGCCCCGACTTGCATGGATGGGTTTATGGATTGAAAGATGGCATTATCCATCCCGTATTTGAGTTACCTGCTAATAGCCCGATTGACCCGTTTTATACCTATGATAATTTGTAAGGTGAATAGTAAGTTGTAAGTGGTAGGTTATAAGTATTAAACAAAGAGTTGTAAGTCGTAAGTGGTAAGTAATAAGTATTAAGCAAAGAGGTAGCCTTTATTTAATCTATTTACCTCCTACTTACAACTTACAACTTATGCCTCACGACTTGTAACTTACCACTTACGACTTACAACTTAAAACTTCTCCTATTGCTATCCAAATCGTTGTTCCACTGCCTCAAACCGGTAATCGAAGATGCCTTTTAGTTGATTTTTTACCATAATTGTGTTGGCAATATCCCCCAATATCCAAAGGGGCAGTTTGTAATGCACGATATCAGTCATCTCCACGCCACCGTCTACTGCCCTGAAATGATGCTGATGATGCCACATAGTATACGGGCCAAAGCGTTGCTCATCCACAAAGTATTTCTTGTCTTCTACATGAGTAATCTCGGTCATCCAATAGAGCGGTATCCCCAAAATGGGCTTTACGATATACTCGATTATCTGCCCCGGATACATCTTTTCCCCGTGGTATTTACTAACTATCTGAAACCCTAGATTACTTGGCGTGATTTCCTTTAGGTTGGCAGGACTGCTAAAAAAGTCCCAGGCGGCGTCTAAGGAAATGGGTATATTTTGAACTGTTTTGAGGGAATAAAACTTACTCATCTGTTAATACTTTCCTCTATCAACACTAAACATTGCCTAATGGTTGTTAGATAGATAAATAATGGCCTAAAAAATTATTTATGTACGCGCACAGAAATGCCTAAAATTTTCAGAAAATGTTCAATATAAAATCAAACAATTACCCAAAAATTGGATGAACGGTCAAATTTATTGCTTGATTAATCCCTATTTTCGTAACCACTCTCTTTAACTAGCATATATTACATGAAAAAGACAATCGTATTCTATCTGACAACAGTCATTTTGTTCCTATTTGCCACCGTTTCTATTGCGCAGGAAACCTATCCCATCAACGATATAGCGAATCCGCGGGAAGGTTGCTATGCTTTTGTGAATGCAATCATCCAAAAGGATGCAAATACGGTGATTTCGAACGGAACGTTAGTCATCAGACAAGGCAAAATAGTGGGTGTCGGCACTTCGCTAAAGCTTCCAAAAGACGCAGTGGTGGTGGACTGTAAAGGCAAATTCATCTACCCCTCCTTCATAGATATTTACACGGATTATGGCGAACAAACACCCAAAAGAGAATCGACAGGGCCGTTTAGCGGGTATCAGGTGGCATCCAATAAAAAGGGAGCGTATGGCTGGAATCAGGCAATCGTTTCAGAGCGGGACGCGTCACAAACATTCAATGTAAATGAATCTAAAGCCAAAGAATATCGCGGTGCAGGCTTCGGCACCGTATTAACTCACGTGCCGGATGGCATTGCAAGAGGTACGGGTTTGGTTGTTTCTCTGGCAAATCAAAAAGAAAATAAAGTCATCCTGAAAGAACGTGCTTCTGCCCATTATTCTTTTGATAAGGGAAGCAGTACACAAGATTATCCTGGCTCATTGATGGGTTCTATTGCCTTATTGAGGCAAACTTTTCTGGATGCTGCATGGTACAAGACCAAGCCCGCGACCGAAGGGGTAAACCTGTCGTTGCAAGCGTGGAATGACAACCAGAATTTGCCACAAATATTTGAGTGTGCCGATAAATGGATGGTGCTACGGGCAGATAAAGTAGGCGATGAGTATGGCGTGCAATACATTTTCCGTGGCGCGGGAGACGAATATCAGCGCATCAAGGAGATAAAAGCAACTGGCGGGTCGTTTATCATACCCATCAACTTCCCTTTGCCGATGGATGTAGAGGATCCCACAGATGCGCGCTTTGTTTCGCTGGCAAGTTTGAAACATTGGGAACTAGCACCATCCAATCCGGGAATATTGGAAAAGGAAGGAGTGAATTTTGCTTTGACAACAAATGGCATGAAGGATATTTCGGCCTTTTGGACCAACCTTCGTAAAGCGATAAAGTACGGTTTGAGTAAACAAAAGGCTTTTGAATCATTGACCAAAACGCCCGCCACATTATTGAATATTTATGATAAAGTTGGTAGTCTGGACGCTGGAAAAGTGGCCAATTTCATCATCACTTCAGATACTATCTTCTCGGAGAAAATGAGTATCTACGAAAATTGGGTTCAAGGCGAAAATTATAGCGTGAAAGAGCATGGCTGGAAGGAACTTCAGGGAAAATATGACCTGACAATTGGTAATGAAACCTATAAACTGACGGTAAAAGGAGATGCAAGCGCACCCACGGCAGAACTGATTAAAAATGATACGGCCAAAGTGGATATTTCTTTGACGGATAACCTGATAAAGCTGATTATTTCATTTAAAAAAGATACACTAAACAATTATAGACTGACGGGTGTGCAAAGCAATGACCTATGGGCAGGAACCGGACAGCAGATTGGCGGAAAATGGGTGAGCTGGAACGCAATAAAGACAGAAAGAGAGAAGCCCGTAATTGATACACCCAAGACTGACAAAGGACTTGCAGCCATTGGAAGTGTAGTTACTTACCCTTTTGACGGATATGGCTCGGCAGTACCAAAAACGGCAGAAACGATACTCTTTAAGGGTGCAACGGTATGGACAAATGAAAGCTATGGCAAGCTAGAAGAGGATGTGCTGGTGGAAGGTGGAAAAATAGCAGCGGTAGGCCAGCATCTGGATGCTGGAAAGTATAAAAATGTAAAGGTAATAGATGCAAAAGGCAAGCATTTGACGCCCGGCATCATCGATGAACATAGCCATATAGCTGTAACGGGAGGCGTGAATGAGTGCTCGCAAAGTGTGACGGCGGAAGTGCGGATAGCAGATGCCATTTACCCCGAAGACATTAATATTTACAGACAATTGAGCGGCGGCGTCACCACATCCCATATTCTTCATGGAAGTTGCAACACCATCGGCGGACAAACGCAACTAATTAAGCTGCGATGGGGTGCCAATGCCGAGCAAATGAAAGTGGTTGGATGGGATCCCTTTATAAAGTTCGCACTAGGGGAAAACGTTAAACGTAGTTACCAAACTTGGGGCAATAATCGCTTTCCGGATAGCAGAATGGGTGTAGAAGAGCTGCTGAATGATGCCTTTGCCCGCGCCACTGACTATGAAAAGCAAGGACCTAACAAAAGAAAAGACCTGGAACTAGAAACACTTAGTGAAATAATGCATGGAAAACGTTTTATTACCTGTCATAGCTATGTACAGAGCGAAATAACTGCGTTGATGCGGGTTGCAGAGAAGTATAATTTCAGGGTAAACACGTTTACACACATATTGGAAGGCTACAAAGTGGCTGATAAAATGAAGCAGCACGGCGCAAATGCCAGCACATTCTCCGATTGGTGGGCATATAAGATGGAAGTTGTTGATGCGATACCTCAGAACGCTACTTTGATGCAAAAAGAAGGCTTGAATGTAGCGATAAACTCCGACGATCCAGAGATGGCTCGCAGGCTTAACCAAGAAGCTGCCAAGAGTGTAAAGTATGGTGGTATGGATGAGCAAGATGCCCTTAAAATGGTAACGCTGAACCCCGCCAAAATGCTTCATATAGCAGATAAGACAGGCAGTATCAAAGTAGGTAAAGACGCAGACCTGGTACTTTGGAGCGATCATCCGTTGAGTATCTATGCAAAATCGTTGGTTACAATGGTAGACGGCATAGTGTACTTTGATCGGGAAAAAGATGCTTTGCAACAACAAATGATTGCCAAAGAAAAAGAAAGATTAATACAGAAAATGATTGCCGCCAAGAAGAATGGCGAGAAAACAACGCCTGCTGTGGCAGCATTTGAATCGGAAAACTATTGTGAGGAAGATGGAAGCGGAGATAGTAAAACAATATGGGACAGGATTAAAAGCAGAAGCTTGGCAACGGGAGTGCAAGGGAATTAATTAACACTAATAAAACAAAAAAGAATGAAGCAATTACTTATTTATATACTGATTTTCACTGCCTCAATTGGGCAAGTGGTACTAGCACAAGAGAATATGCACCCTTCACCAGCGCAAGCAACAAAAATTGCTATCCTTGGAGGCACCATACATATTGGCAACGGAAAAGTGATTGAGAAAGGGAGTATCATCTTCGAAAAAGGCAAGATTGTAAGTATTACTGACGATAAAGTAGCTGGATTACCTGTAATTGATGCCACCACTGAAGTGATTGATGCAACGGGAAAACAAATTTATCCTGGAATTATTGCAGCAAATACCAAGTTGGGTTTGATTGAAGTAGAGAGCACCAAATCTACCCGGGATAATGAAGAATTGGGGGATATGAATGCCGCAATCAGGTCGTTGGTGGCGTATAATACAGATAGTAAAGTCATCAATACAGTGAGAAGCAATGGGGTTTTACTAGCGAACATTGTTCCTGAGGGCGGTACCATCAGTGGGAACTCTTCAGTTGTTCAATTAGACGCCTGGAACTGGGAAGATGCCGCTTATAAAATAGACAATGGGATTCATTTGAATATGCCCTCATTGATAAATCTCAACCGTGGTGGTACTCCTGCCGCAGAAGATGCGGTGAAGAAGGGATTGGACAAAGTGGAGGCTATAAAAGTATTCTTCAGGGAAGCAAAAGGGTATTTGGCTGAAGCAAATCACACGGCAACTAACCTAAGATTTGAAGCAGTAAAGGGATTATTCGATGGAAGCAAGACATTATTTGTTCATTGTGATTTGGTTAAGGAGATGTTGGTTGCCATTGACTTAGCAAAAGAGTTCGGATTCAAGCTCACCCTTGTAAGTGCAACGGATTGTTGGATGATTACAGACATTTTAAAAGCAAATAACGTTTCAATCGTGTTAGCAGACCCTCATAGCCTTCCATTGATAGAAGATGACGCGATAGATCAGCCTTATAAGACAGCGGCCGCACTTCAAAAGGCAGGCATTGTATTCACCATTTACACCGATCTGATGGGTGGGTTTTACAACCAACGGAATCTGCCCTTTATGGCAGGCACCTTAGCAACTTATGGTTTGACAAAGGAAGAAGCGTTGCAGACAATCACGCTGAATGCAGCTAAGATACTAGGCATAGAGGATAAAACGGGTAGTCTGGAAGTAGGAAAAGATGCCAATATTGTAATCAGTAGCGGCGATATACTCGATATGAAAAGTAGTAATATCACCAATGCCTTTATACAAGGACGAGCGCTGAATCTGGATAATAAACAGAAACAATTGTTTGAAAGATATAAATATAAGTACGGGTTAAAGTAGTATAATCACTCAACAATGTCTGTATGAAATAGCTGTCAATATACTTTGGCTACCTGCGCTTTATTTTTTTGACCACAAACCAAATTCTATGCGCCTCATAAGGAAAAAATCCCCTATTTTTGCCGCCCAATACGGACGGAGGGTGTAGCTCAGTAGGTTAGAGCGACAGTTTGTGGCACTGTAGGTCGTGGGTTCGAGACCCATCATTCTCCCATTCATCTTTTAGCCTTGACTTGATAACGGTCAGGGCTTTATTTTAACACCAACCCAGTGCATTATATTATTTATCTCATTCCTTTTATTGGTGCATTTGCAGGTTGGTTGGTTAATTATCTAGCTGTCAAATTATTATTCTCCCCTTCTGTTCCCAAAAGTTTTCTTGGCATTCAATTTCAAGGTATTCTACCTAAGAATAAAAAAAAGATAGCTGGCACTTTAGGCAAATTGGCAAATGAAGAGATAAAACCATATATCAACGAGCTAGAAACAAAGATTACTTCCGCATCCAACATCGACAAAATGATGCCCTTTGTTGAGAAACATATAGACCATTTTCTTCGGGTGAAACTTGCCGAGCGTATGCCGGTAATCAGCATGTTTATTGGAGAGAGTACGATTGCCGAATTAAAGTCCGTCTTTTTAGAAGAACTAAAAGAACTCTTTCCCGAGTTGATGAAGAATTATATCGATGGAATGAAAGAGGATATGGATGTGGAACAACTAGTTGCTACAAAAATTGAAGCAATACAAACCAACCAATTAGAAGCTTTATTAAAACATGCTTTTGGAAAACAATTGAATGCGTTAGGCGTCTTTTCTGCTACAATAGGATTTCTCATTGGGTTAATACAGTTATTGATTGTGCTATTAGCGAGGTAAATAACTTATCGCTAACCTCTAATCACTCATCAATCACAACTAATTCTCCACCATTATTGCTACTTCAACTGAAGCATCTATTACACCCTCATTCACTACATAAAAGTGACGATTCGTATCGGTATAGCCAGCAGCAACCAAGTCATAATCTTCTGTAGTATTAGCAGGCATTGTTATAAAAGCTGCACCTGCGGCTAACTGGTCGGTAAGGCCATTGGTAAAATATCCTTTTACTGCAAACATGCCAACATTAGTCCCCCTTATTTTTTGTTTTGCAGGATCAAGCTTGCGTTTAAAAACTTTCTTAACCTTCATAAACTTCAAGGTCATTGAAAAGGATACCTGCATAATATTTTGCAAAAATGATACAGGCATATAAATGTCTATCAACTTTGGCGTTGCCTTAAATTTGGTAAGAAAGCCACCAAATATGCCAAAAGCTTCATCCGAAGCAGCATTGCTAGCGGTTTCCATGTTGACAATTGCTGTATCGATACCTGTTATTTGCGTTGCCTGTGCCCCGATGGCCGTTTGAAGCTGTAATAAAAAAGCGGAAACACTTGTTTTAACTGTTGCCAAACTAGCATCTGTGCCAATAGCTGCAATTAGGTTTACAAGGGCAGCTACCCTTTTTTCTACAGTACTAATTTGAAAAGGAGTGCGATGATGCGGCAACAAGTGTGCATATTCGGGAGTACTATTTATGTATATGCCCTGAATGGCAATATCCCAGGCTTTTATTTTGGTGGACGATAAAAGGTCCAACAACTGTACCACGCCCAAAGTTTTACCAATGCCCGTGCTGCGTAGCCCATCCCAAATGGCATAATTGGTATTAAAAGTTGTGTTTAGCGGATTGAAGCTGTTGTAAAATGCCAATATATCTGGGTCGGCAATACCACCGTGTAGTTTTGTGTCCAGGGCATTAAAGATTCCTTTGGCACCAATGTAGCTTTTGTTGGCAGCGTTTTTAAAAAAATTGTCCGTGCGTGACCAGTTACTTGTAGGCATTTTGTAGCAATTTGAGTTATTAAGCGAACCAAACACCACAATTGTAGTAGCATTTTGAGTGAAGTTGGGAGGCTTATGCTTATAAACAATACTTTATTTTGATAATGTGCATAACTCTTTTTCCCCACCAGCCAAATGGCTAAAAAGTGGGTCGATTTATTAGCTAAGTAAAACTTCCGGAGAGGGTTCTGAAACTGCAATTAGTTCAGTAAGCTTATTGAGGTGCTTTCTAAAATAGAAACTAGCTTGGTAAGCTTTCCGAACCTCTTTCTGAAAATGAAACTAGCTCAGTAAGCTTATTGAGGTGCTTTCCAAAATAGAAACTAGCTCGGTAAGCTTATTGAGCCCCTTTCTGCTGTCGTTAGTGGTCTCGATAAGTTTATTGAACATGGTTCTGTCGGCGAGAGTGCTTCTGTAGGTTTTATCGGACAGGGATTGTATATAAAGAGTATGGTATTACCTTTTTTTGAGGTTATTGCAAGTAAATTACCTAGTTCACGTGTATTGTTTAGTATCCTGCATACTGTATTATGGGTTATTTGATTATTATTTTAATGGCCATCTGCAATAATACCGCATCTTTGAAGCAGGTAAAGGGGTGTGCGTTGAAAATAAGTTTGTAAGAAATTTTGCATTGGGTAAGTTTATTTGAGTGAGGGACGATTAATAAATATAAAACAATACAAACACCAGGTTACTCAATTACCATTATCTTTAATGTATTATGTATTTAGCTAAAAAATTGTTGGATGAGAAGCGGGATAAGTTTCATGGCGGATTATACCACAAAACACAGGTGAACCTAGCTTATAATTCCAATCGCATAGAGGGCAGCAAGCTTACGGAAGAACAAACCCGTTATATTTTCGAGACACGTACCATCGGATTCAAGGATCAGGAAGCTGTGCCAGTGGATGATATTATTGAAACATCCAACCACTTTGTGGCTTTTGATAGTATGCTGGAAACGTTGGAAAAACCTTTGGATGCGGTGATGATAAAGGCGTTTCATAGTATATTGAAAACAGGTACCGAAGATGCCCGCAAACCGTGGTTTGGTGTTGGGGAATGGAAGAAGCTACCCAACGAGGTGGGCGGTATTGCAACTTCATTACCCAAAAACGTAGACGCTGATATAGAAACACTTACAGCATGGTACAATAGCCAAGAAAACAGTGGTTTTGAAACTATTGTGGCCTACCATTATCGCTTTGAGCGGATACACCCTTTTCAGGATGGCAATGGGCGTGTGGGCAGGCTGCTATTGTTTAGGGAATGCCTAAAACAGAATGTGATGCCCTTTATAATTGATGACAGCCATAAGCAATTTTATTACAGGGGCTTGGCAGAATTTGAACATATGCCAGAATACCTGTTGGATACTTGTAGATCGGCGCAGGATACTTATACCAAGTGGGTGGAGTACTTTTATGGTGGTGGATAATAATTTTTCCCATCTTTGGATTGATTTAGAAATTAGTTTTTTAGAACCCGATGTTGTAGAGTTTATTTGAGTGAATGAGATGTTGGTGGGAATACACAAAATCGGCGAGTTCAGAATAACAACAAGGACGGATAAAAAGTGATAACTAGTGTTGTTATTATATTTCCGATAGATATTCTGAAAAGTTTATGGAAATTTATGTTTAACACTGTATAAATTCGTGTTTTCTACACAATGGCATTATGAAACAAATTGATAAGATATTAGGTACTATAGAAAATCATATCATTAATTCAACTTTTGAGAAGTTGGAGAATGATAAATTGGAAATAAAAGATAATAGTCATGATGCGAGTAAATGGAATGAAGTATACAAGACAGCTTGTGCTTTCTTAAATACTCATGGAGGGATAATAATTATTGGGATTCATGAAGACGAAAAGAATAATAGATATACTGTAACCGGGTTCGACTTAAACAATGAAAATAAAACAAAAGAGCTAGGAAAGAACTTTAAAGACGAAAACAATAAACCATTAGATTTAACAAGTTATATCTCAATTGAAACACACCTATTCTTTGATAAGCATATTCTTGCCATTTATGTAGAACAATTACCAGAAGAACACAAGTTTGTTTATTATAATTCTACTGCTTATGAAAGAATAATTACAGGTGATCATAAAATTGATACACGAAAAATTGCAGAACAAAAAGAATATATATTAGAACTTGAAAGTGCCAAAGAACTACAACCTGTTATAAACACAACACTCAATGACTTAGATGTTAGCAAACTTAATGACTATATTCATCTTTTGATTAGAGATACACGAAATGAAAGTATTAAGAATACGATTGAGGATGCCGTCTCTTTTCTAGAAAGAAAAGGATTTATAACTAAAACCTTGCAGCCTACAATGCTTGGAATGTTGGTTTGCGGAAAGTATGTTGAGGATATATTAGAGAGTCGCTGTCAGGTGGATGGTTATGTAGATATGCCAAGTCGAGCTGATTTAGTATCAAAGATCAAAAAGTCAATGAAAGACAATATACTTCCTTTAATGGAAAGGAGTAATGCGTTTACCCAGCAGAATATTTCTGTTGGTGTAAGTGTTGAATTTGGGGGAAGTAGTTTACCAGAATATCCTGAAAGACTATTGAGAGAGTCTATCAATAATTCTTTAGCGCATAGAGACTACGCAATCAATAGATTTATAAACATTAACATTGTTCCAAACAAACATATTGAAATAAGGAATCCTGGTAAGTTTAAGCCAAGGCTAATATTAGAAGACATTAAGCATAATATACCTATTAGACGGATTATACCGGGAGATTCTAAACCAAATAACCCCAGATTAGCAGAAGTATTGAAGATAGATAATAAATGGGAGGGGCGTGGACTAGGAATGAGTACTTTAACCAACGAATGTCTTGCTAACAATATAGACCTTCCATATTATAAATTTCATTCAGAAGATGAATTGTCTTTATTCATACAAAAAGGTAAACTTTTGGATGAAAAGATGGAAAACCTCATAGATAAATACAGTGGTTATTTGGAGAAAAAGTTAAATGGTGCAACGTTAACAACTGAGCAAAAACTGGTAATTGCTTATTTCTATAAATCAG
>CAITVK010000052.1 GCA_903895845.1 uncultured Chitinophagaceae bacterium | reverse complement strand
TGGGAAGCATCCATATCAGACGGTTATAATAGTGTTCGTTTTCTTTGATGGCCAGACTTCCGGTTAGTATCACTCTTTTGGATATTGCAATACGTTTCATCCATTGCAACGCCTTTCCTTCCATGGTCTCTGCCACCTTCTCTGGATTCATAGAGAACCCTGTACTAAACATTTCGGGCAGCACAATGATTTCTGTTCTTGTAGAAATAGCATTAATCTTCTCCTCCAATAAAGCAAGATTGGCATCTATGTCTTCCCAAACTAAATCTGTTTGTATGATTGTGAACGTGAGTGACATATTGTTAAGTTGAAAGTAATAAGTTTTAGGTTATACGTTAGAGCTAATTGCTCATAACTCATATTTCATAACTCATAATTACTTAGGTAGAACTTCATTCAATTTCATCGTCAAATCCCGTCCTCTCAAGTCAGCAGCTATTATCTTTCCTGTGGTATCTAGCAATACATTAAAAGGTAGTGCAGTGATTTTATATTGATTTACAACTGGACTTTTCCATTCTTTAAAGTCAGCTACATTTTGCCAATACAGGTTATCATCATCCAACGCTTTCTTCCATTCGTGCATGTTAGAATCCAACGAAACACTAATAATTGTAAAGTCTCTCTTCCTATATAACCGATAGGCCTTTTCAACATTTGGATTCTCCTCCCTACAAGGCTTGCACCAGCTAGCCCAGAAATCTAACAACACATATTTACCTTTCAAGCTATCCAGATAAAACTGTCTGTTGTAATTATCTGTCATAGAAAAAGAAGGGGCTTGCTTGTTTAATAATGAATAGGGTGCAGGCGTTTCTTTTAGTTGTTGCGTAATTATCTTATCCAGGAAATTGATGGGCGTATAGTTTTTATATTGCTCCTTAGTAGCCGTAAGCAGTTTCGCAATACTTTCTTTGTCCATAGTTACAAAGGCTTTTGCCAACAAATAAGACTTCAATGCAGGATTGAGTGATTGCTGAATATTAACCGTAAGTAACTGATTTACTGTTTTCAAGGCTGCGTCTTTTTCGTCTTTATAAATCTGAACAATACTATCCGATGCTTCTGTTTTTAGTATGGAATCATAAGCAGATACTTTTTCTACAACATTTTTATAATTGGTGCTATAAGCATCCAGAAAACTGTGTAACTCTTTGCTGGAAGGAGAACCCTCTACGGTATATTGTTTATAATGATCGACATCTACGTTTAAATCAATATTGGGAACATCATTTATCAGATAGACATCCGGTCCTTTCTCTATACTTAAAACAAACAAAGCCTGATCGAAAGGCATAAAGGTTTTTAAATCGAAACTACCATCTTTGTTTATCCTGGCAGTATCCAACAAAACAGGATTCTGATTGCCAATAACCAATTGTTTTAGCGAAAGTTTTGTTCCTTTTGCATGCAAAATCTTTCCCTTAATCTCAAAGTAATTGCTTTTATTTTTACAACTTGTCCCGACAACAAGCAACGTAATTATTATTACTAAATATCTCATCCTGTTTTATTAAAATTTCAACGCACCACAAATAAACAGCCTAAAATCACCGTATTTTATTAGTTGTGATTAGTTTTTGTTTGTTTTCAAAAGTAAGGCTGTTTCATTTACTAATATGTTTTGCACTAAAAAAGTAAAGGTGTACTGGTGTAATCAACTTACAGATTATACCGATAAATAGATAGACTTACTCCAGAATAGTACTAACAAACTCACTCTTTAGGGCAACAACAACTTCTTGAAATTAGTAGAGTCTCCATTAAAAACATCACAATCAACCAAACTGGTGATACCATTGATGTGGCCTGCTTCGCTATGTTGCCAAAAGGTCCAGTCTCTACCAATTCTAGGTTTGTCAGGAGCGTTATAATGCGCCACCCAAAGGGGATAACCATCAAAGTCGCTGCCTAAGTAGCGTTCATAAAAATCCACATTACTATAAATAATGGGCTTTGTTTTATAGACAGCCTCTATGGTTGTCAACCATTCCAATAAACGTTTGCGCATGGTAGCAGGAGGCACGCCATACAATTGCTCAATATCAACAACAGGGGGCAAATCGCCTGTAGAAAGCGTTACATTCTTCACATAGTTATTGGCTTGTACAACCCCACTTTTAGTTGCCAGAAAAAAGTGATACGCCCCTACCACCATCCCGGCTTTCTTGGCATTCTGATAGTTTTTCCGATAGTTTTCATCCACATTGCCCAGTCCTTCCGTCGCTTTAATGAATACAAAACCCATCCGTACATTATTCACATTCATCGCAATTACTTTGCGCCACGAAACTGTATTTTGATAACTGCTTACATCAATGCCATGTATGGGAAACTGAATAGGCATCTCTATCCCAAAGGCATCATAAATAGCTTCTTCCGCCTTCACTTCTGCCTGTTGTTGTTTCCACACGTGCACTACATACCATCCAAACAAAACAATGGCAAGCAGTGCACCCGCCCACACATATCGGCTTCTGTTGGTAGAAGTTCCCTTTTGTGGCTTCTGTGTTCCCCTCGTTTTTTGCGCTGTTCGTTTAGCCATTTATTAAAACTATGTCACACAAATGTGCGATAATTAATAGTATCAGGATACATATTCTTTTCGATTAATGGAAGTATAACGCGCTTTTATGCTTCCATTAAAAGTTGGAGGCTTACTTTTACGTCCATGGTTTATTTCAATTTAAACGATAGTGTCAATCTGATTAAGAAGCTTACCCTTCGTCGCTTATGGAATGCAACGTTGGTGATGGCTAGCTTTCAGTGGAGCAAACTCCTTAAAAAGCCAGTACAATGGGGCTATCCAATCTCTATTTCTTTCGAACCAACAACTAGCTGTAACCTGCGCTGCCCCGAATGCCCGAGTGGA
>CAITVK010000051.1 GCA_903895845.1 uncultured Chitinophagaceae bacterium | reverse complement strand
AGCCTTACTCAATACCAACGTTGCCGCAGTGCTGAGGTTGGTGGCTACAGCAGCAGTTTGTGTCGTTGTCGTAATCGTACCCCCACTTGCATTAAAAGTGACTGTGGTTTTCCAGATGGCATATAAGGTGGCTGCACCACCCGTAAATGGATAGGATGCACCATCAGCATACGCTACAGTTCCTGCTGTGGCCAAGGCGGCACTAGTTGCCCAGCCGCCAAACGTATATCCAGCCTTACTCAATACCAACGTTGCCGCAGTGCTAAGGTTGGTGGCTACAGCAGCAGTTTGTGTCGTTGTCGTAATCGTACCCCCACTTGCATTAAAAGTAACAGTGGTTCTCCAGATGGCATATAAGGTGGCACTACTTGCAAATGGATAGGATGCACCATCAGCATACGCTACAGTTCCCGCAGTGGCAAGAGCAGCACTAGTAGCCCAACCCCCAAATGTATAATTGGTCTTGCTCAAACCTAACGTTGCCGCAGAGGTTAAGTTAGTAGCTACAGAAGCAGTTTGTGTTGTTGTCGTAATTGTACCCCCACTTGCATTAAAAGTAACAGTTGCAGCAAATACCCCTCCTACGAAGAGCAACATAACTGCAGTTAATAGAAATGTTTTCCGAAATACTGGCACAAAAAGGCCATTGATTCCTGATGTAATTGAGTGTGGGGTCGAATTAAATTTATTCATAACTTTTTTAAAAAATATTTCTACCGTGACA
This sequence comes from uncultured Chitinophagaceae bacterium, assembly GCA_903895845.1. Lineage (GTDB taxonomy): Bacteria > Bacteroidota > Bacteroidia > Chitinophagales > Chitinophagaceae > Parasediminibacterium. The sequence continues at coordinate 29,776 of CAITVK010000051.1, read as the reverse complement.
ATGCCACGAATATTTGAAAACCATTAAAGCAATCGGCGAATCGGTCTCATAACAAAAGAAGGCTCAAGGGTCATTTGCTTCTTTCGCCTTATGAAACTCAAAAATTTCCAAGACTTTATCTCTTACAAACCCTTCCAAACCTATGCACGCACACTATCGGAAATTAACCTCGCAAATATATGTAGTGTTTCATTTACACAATTCCCCCCAAATTAGGGAGTAGTAGTAATGAAAAAACTACTTCGGATACAAAAAATTATTTTTTAATAATATATAAACAGTTGATAATGAATATATTTTATCAAAAAAAGCCACTAATTCTATCTATTTAAATAAATTTTAATGGGCAATAATAATCAAAAAAACCTATGTTTTGAATATTATGTTGTAATGATAAACGATTTTATTTATCGAAAAGTATTTTTTTATTTTAAAACTCGCCGATTTTGTTTAATTCAAGAATGATTATTCTGCTTAAAAATTAAATACCTGTAAACTATACACTACAAAAACACATGGAAACAAAAAAATAATGACAAAAAAAATAATGATTTCACTACAAAATTTTCTTTGATACCCCCAATAAAATAAAAAACAAAAAGCCCCCAACAACTTCACAGTCATCAGGGGCTTTTTTATGTATTGCCCTTTTTGGGATTAGGGGTTTAAGGTATTGTTGTCACAATCACGGTGCTATATGGCCCTTCCTGGCCACTCGCATTTACATAGCAAGATGCCATTGCTACTGGCAAACCCGCTTCCTCTATGGTGAGGGGTAAAACAATTGGTTGTTTGCTATAATCCCTGAAATTGGGGAATTTGGCTGGGTCTACAGGCGCCCCTGTCCCCACAAAATATCGTATACGAATGATGGATACTCCTTCTGGCTTTGCTGCCTTGCCCGAATCGTCTAATACTTTGCAATCAAAACCGTGGTTTGCATTGGGCCTTGCCACAAAAGTAGCTTTAATGGTAGGCACGCCGCCGTGACTGGTACGGGTGGTTGAATGCGGCTTTAATCCCAAACTGGTGATGATGGTAGCCGTGCAGGGGGGCATATTATCGTACAACCATTTCTTCACAAAAAGCCTCAAAAAATCGGTTAATGCCGCCTTTTTCTCATCGCGGGTAATCCTGTTTGTAGGGGTAGCGCCGCTCTTTACCTTAGTAATTTCATAAATAGCGTTCCAAGGTGTAAGCAATCCCAGATATTCAGTAAAAGTGCCAGTAGGTATGCCCAATGCTGGTGCGCCAACTGCCGTAAGTGTGTTGTAAATAAGGTTTGCGAGTATATTGAAAAGTATATCGCTTATATCAAATTGATCTTTTACCATATTATATTTTTTGCATCTCCTGAATGATTATTCAAAAGATAATTGATTAATTTATTGATGATTTTATCTTCTCCAAACCAAGCAATTACTACGGCATTGTAAGCCTTTCACCATAATTACAGCACAAAATCACGCTTTCCCAGATTGTAGAAAACATTTCCTTTGCCCTAGAAAACTTTTCCATAACCCTAGAAACTATTTCCATAGACCGGGAAATGTTTTCCATAACCCTAAGAAATATTTCCATTGCCCTAGGAAACTTTTCCATAACCCTAGGAAAGTTTTCCAGGTGCCTAGAAACATTTTCCATAGGCCGGGAAAACATTTCCATAACCCTAGAAAAAATTTCCCGCCTAAGAGGCAAAATCTTTTTAACAATTGAAAGCCTGAAAAATGCCCTTTGAATGAAGGAAAATGAAGCAGAAATTAAAGTATATAGGATTGAGGACGAACTAGAATAATAGTGGGTGGTGCTCTTTGTGCGGGCAACTATGGCGTTGCTATGTTGCAAATGGAGGTTTGTAAATCATGAGAAACAAATATAGATATTAGTTATTAGATAGTAGATATTATTTAAACAATATGAGTTGATTCATCACGTTCAACTCATATCTACTATCTAATAACTACTATCTAATTCGTCAGCCCCTTTACTTCAAATATTTTAGGCCAGTATTTTCCGGTGATGAAGAGGCGTTTGGTGGTGCTGTCGTAGGCAATGCCATTCAACACTTCGGCTTTGTCGAGCGATTCGGGGAAGTATTTTTCTTTGGTGCCACTAAAATCGGCTTTGCCCAATACCTTCCCACTTTCGGGGTCTATCTTGATAATCACATCCGATTGCCAGATGTTTGCCAGTATGTATCCGTTGATATATTCCAATTCGTTCACATTGGCAACAGGGCCATTGTTATCGGTAACGCCTACAATGCTCAATACTTTAAAGGTTTCTGGATCACGGAAAGTGAGGTTATTGCTGCCATCACTCATAATTATTTGCTTGCCATTATTGGTCATTCCCCATCCTTCGCCATCATAAGTAAAGGTCTTTAGCTTAGCAAACGTCTTTGCATCATACACAAAACAAGTCTTTTCTTTCCAGGTCATCTGATAAATCTTGTTGTTGAGAATCGTAATCCCCTCACCAAAATATTTCTTGTCCAATGGAATTTTCTTGATGTCTTTCCCTGTGTTCAAATCAACTGCTACCAGCTTACTCGATCCGTATTGTCCGCCACTTTCATAAAGGGTGTGGTTGTAAAACTCCAACCCTTCGGTATAAGTAGAGGTGTCGTGCGGGTATTGGTTGGTAATAGTGAAGGTAAGCGCAGCAGGTTCGTTGCTAGGAGTGGTGGTATTGGTTTGCGTATTTGGCTTTATATCATGGTCGCCACATGCCATCAAAAACAGAAAGGGCAGAACGAATGCTATTTTATTAATCATATTTTTTATTTTTTATCGCCTCAAAGACGCTAAGGCTCAAAGTGTCACTAAGTAGAAAAAGAATACAAGTATAAATGCTTTGCGCTTCCTTTTCATTCATTTGTTCTTTGTGCATCTTTCTGGCTTTGCGCCTTTGTGGCAAAAGAAACCTTGTGGCAAAGGAAAGAGAAAAACAGTTTATATCTCCATCAACAAAGAATATTGTTAAATAATTTGCATTTTTCATACTAATATTATGTATCCACCGTTTTGTTTTGTAAGCAAATTTTCCTTATTCAGTTCAATAAGCTATGTTTGTCCCCACTTAGTATAAAAAAGTAACGAAATGAAATTTAGTAAGGTTAACAACATCACAGGTTGGATAGTGTGTGCGATTGCTTGCACCGTCTATATCATGACCGCAGAATTTGGTGGTAGCTTTTGGGATTGTGGCGAGTTTGTAAGTAGCTGCTACAAAGTGCAGATACCTCACCCTCCGGGAGCGCCTTTATTTATTTTGCTGGGACGTATCTTCATCATTCTCTTCGGCAATAACCCGCTTACGGCTGCAAAAGCAGTAAATACCTTGAGTGCTTTGGGTAGCGGTTTTAGTATTTTGTTCTTATTCTGGAGCATTACACACTTTGCCCGCAGAATTTTGAAAGTTGGAATCAACGACACCATCAGTGGTTACCAGATATGGAGCATCATGGGTGCTGGCGTTGTGGGTGCATTGGCCTACACTTTCAGTGATGCCTTTTGGTATAGTGCTGTAGAAGGTGAGGTTTATGCCATGAGTTCTTTCTTTACTGCCATTGCCTTCTGGGCCATCCTTAAATGGGAACAACATGCTGACGAACCTGGTGCCGACAGATGGATTGTGGCTACTTTCTTTCTGATTGGGCTTTCGATAGGTGTTCACTTGTTGAGTTTGTTGACCATCCCTGCTGTGGTAATGGTTTATTTTTACAAAAGAAGAGACACTTTCGATTATAAAATAGTTCGCAAATGGTTCTTGAGAATCATTATTGGAGGTGGTGTATTGGCTTTTATAATGGCATTGATTGGTGCCAATAGCGAAGCAAATGATGCGCACCTTCCTTCTGCAGATACTACTGTTGCTGGCTTAATGATTCTTGGAACTATCATGGCTGTTGGTGCTTTGTATCTGATAGAATCTATCAACAAAGAAAAGAAAGAATACTACGGTGGTAGTTATATTTTCTTTTTGATTGGATGTGTATTGGTAGGCGTTGTACAGATTGGTGTAATACAATACACCATTGGCTTTGCAGGTTATTTTGATAGAACTTTTGTAAACAGCTTCGGGCTTCCGTTCTTTACAGGTTTCACCTTTGCTTTCTTGTTGATGGCAGTTGGTATCTGGTTTGGATTGCGTTATGCCAACAAGAAAAACCTTGCTTATCTGCGTTTGGGTCTATGGAGCTTTGCCTTCATGTTGATTGGATATAGCTCGTACCTTACTACTATGATTCGTAGTAATGCAGACCCTGCAATTGATATGTACAACGTGGACAATCCATTGAGTTTGGTGGGTTATCTGGGTCGTGACCAATATGGTGATTTCCCGTTGTTATATGGTCAAAAGTTCACTGCACAGCCTATTGCCTACAGCAGTGGAAATATGAAGTACCAAAAAGGAAAAACCAAGTATGTAGAAGTTGGTAAAGATGGTCATTATATATATAACCCAGAAGACAAGATGGTTTTGCCGCGTGTTTGGGATGCAAGCAACGACCAGAACCATGCTGATTACTATGCTTATATGCTGGACATCAACAAAAACAAGGATGGCAGTTATGACAGGACGCCTACGCAGGGAGATAATATTAAATTCTTTGTGCAGTACCAGGTTTACTGGATGTATCTGCGTTATTTCTTCTGGAATTTTGTGGGTAAACAGAATGATATTGAGGGTATGTTTATTGGCAATGTACGTGATGGTAACTGGATTTCGGGTATTCCATTCGTAGATAATATGTTCTTCGGCGATCAGTCTGCTATGCCGGATAGCATGAAAACAAATAAGTCGCACAATACCCTCTTTGGTCTTCCATTTATATTGGGATTATTAGGGTTATATTATCAGTTTAAAAGAAGGGGCGATGATGGATTTGTAAACTTCCTGTTCTTCTTCTTTACGGGCCTCGCTATTATTCTTTACCTCAACCAGGCAGGCTATCAGCCTCGTGAGCGTGACTATGCCTTTGCGGGAAGCTTCTATGTATATGCCATCTGGATTGGTTTGGGCGTATTGCAGGTAAGCGACTGGATTTCGAAACTAAAAGTCTCGCAAACAGTAGCAGCCTCACTTGCAACATTGAGTTGTTTGTTGGCTGTGCCAGTAATAATGGGGCAACAAGAGTGGGACGACCACGACCGTAGCAAGAAAACATTGTCTAGGGATTTGGCAAAAGACTATCTGGAAAGCTGTGCACCAAATGCTATCCTGTTCACTTTTGGTGATAATGATACTTATCCATTGTGGTATGCACAGGAAGTAGAGGGTATTCGTCCAGACATCCGGGTAATTAATAATAGTTTATTGGGTATTGATTGGTACATCAATCAGCTTCGTTATAAAATTAACCAGAGCGATTCTATTGATGTTATTTATAATTCAGATCAGATAGAAGGCCGCAAGAGGGATTATATTCCTTTTCAGGCAAATGCTTCTTATCCAGACACCCGCTATTACGACCTAGATTCTATCATGAGAAACTATGTGGGTAGTGATGATGCAGATAAGGTTCAAAACCGCAACGAAGGAGAATTTATCAATACCTTCCCTGTACACAAAATCTCTGTTCCTGTAAACAAGGATGTAGTTCGTGCCAATGGTACAGTTACTGCAAAGGACAGTGTGGTTAGTGCATTGCAATTTGATATTCCAAAGAATAGCATCTTCAAAAATGATGTTGCTGTGCTGAACATCATTGCAGCCAATCATTGGAAACGCCCAATCTATTTCACGTCCAATTTTGGCGAATTAGGTTTCGGTAAATACCTACGTAAAGATGGTCTTAGCTGGCGTTTGGTACCTGTGGAAGGTGATGAATGGAATGCAGACTGGGCATTGGATAAGATGATGAACAAGTTTGGATTTGGTAATGCAGACCTTCCAGGTGTGTATTATGATGAAGAAAACCGCCGTCACTTGTTAACAATCCGTGGTGCTTATGCCGAGTTTGCCAGTTATCTTTCTGTAAGAAACAGAAAAGAAGATGCCCGCAAACTGTTGGAAAAAGCAGATAAGGGTATGAGTCAGGAAAACTTCCCTTATGGTTTGGTTAGTCGTGGCAATATGCACAACAGAACAAGTTTAATGTTCTTGGAAGCTTGTTACAGGGCCGACGATAAAGAATTGGCTGCCAAAGTATATGCGTCTGTAAAGAAAGATTTGGAACAACAAATTAAGTATTACAACACATTGGATGGCTGGAAGGCAGACAACCAAGGAGAAGAAAGAAGGATGGCTGAAAACTATCTAAAGACGATGGACGAAATGCAAAAGAGCTTTAATGTTACAAAAGTATCAAGTCCTGAAGCTGGCAAAGTGATAGACAGCAATGCCAAGAAATAACATTTAAAGGTTTTTATACTGATTAATAAACAGGCGGCTCCCAATTGGAGGCCGCCTGTTTTGTTTTAGTTGGATAATATATGTCTTGGATGCTAAAAACATTTATGCACACCCTTTCATTTCTATAATTCATAAAATAGCTTTTCAGTATCTTGCAAGCCTGTTATGGATAATAAATTTATTGTTTCTGCCCGTAAGTACCGCCCACAGAATTTTAATACTGTTGTGGGGCAAAGTCACATTACCACCACACTAAAAAATGCGATTAAAAACAATCAATTGGCACATGCCTTTTTGTTTTGTGGTCCTCGTGGAGTAGGTAAAACAACTTGCGCAAGGATATTGGCAAAAACAATAAACTGCCTAAACCAAACCCCCGAAGGTGAAGCCTGTAACACCTGTAGCAGTTGTGTTTCATTTGATGCTGGTGCCAGCATGAACATCCATGAACTGGATGCTGCCAGCAACAATTCGGTTGATGATATCCGTAGTTTGGTTGAACAGGTTCGCTTTGCACCGCAAGCTGGAAAATACAAAGTTTATATTGTGGATGAGGTACACATGCTGAGTGCCAGTGCCTTTAATGCCTTTTTGAAAACCTTGGAGGAACCACCACCCTATGCTATTTTTATATTGGCGACTACGGAGAAACACAAAATATTGCCAACGATATTGAGTCGTTGTCAGATATTCGATTTCAAAAGGATTACTACGAATGATACTGTTGAACATCTGGAAGAAATCATTGGAAAAGAAGGTATCAAGGCTGATAAGGCATCACTACAAGTGATTGCCCAAAAGAGTGAAGGTTGTATGCGGGATGCGCTGAGTATCCTCGATAAGATAGTAAGCTTTACCGGTGGGGAAGTAAACTATCAGAATACGTTAGAGCACCTGAATATCCTTGATCACGACTATTATTTCAAACTGTTAGATTCTTTGCTGGCACAAGATATGGCTGGTGCAATTCTTTTATATGATGAGATAAACCGCAAAGGATTTGAAGGGGATATGGTATTGAATGGTTTTGCTGAGTTTATCCGGAACATATTGGTTTGTAAAGATGCCCGTGCTATTCATTTGTTGGATGTGGTAGAAGGGATGCAAGAAAAATATAGAAGTGTTGCAGCCAGCATTAGTGCCGGCTATTTGGTGAGTGCTTTGAATATCTTGAATGAGGCAGAAGTAAACTTCAAGATGGCGCGCAATAAACGCCTGCATGTTGAACTAGTTATTATTAAATTGAATTTCCTGCAACAAGCCATAGAATTATCTACCCAAGATGGCAATATTGTAAAAAAAAAACGAGTTGATGGCCCAGTAGCCATTAACTACAGACCCGTTTCTCCTGTTCAGATTGTGACTACTTCAAATACGGTGGTTACGCCTGCAGGTAAGCTGTATGTAGAAGAAAAAAAGCCTGTTATTGCGCCTCAAACTTCAAAGCCAGCACCTTTGGAGCCTGCAACAAGAGTACAGCAAACACCTATTGTTCGGGAAACACAGCCCGTTTTGGCCAACGCTTTTCAGCCTATAACATCTGTTGCAGACACTGCTAGTGCAGGTGGTGCTAAAAAAAATATCCTAGATGCCCTGAGAAATAAATACGGCGACAGATACACGGTTGAAGCGGTGAAAGATCCAATACCCGTTACGCTGGAATCACTACAACCTCATTGGGAACACTTTATTTGCAAACTAAAAGAAGAGGGCAAGATTTCTCAGGCGAATGCATTTGCTACCTGTTCCATAGAGATTGTGGACGAATCTACGTTTACCGTAAGGGTTGACAGTACGTTGCAACAGAAATTTATTGAACAAGAGAAGACAATAATACTAGATTATCTACAAAGACATCATCACAATAAGCTGATTGTCTTCAATTTCGTAGTCAATGAGGGCGAAAGGGAGGTTGTTGAAAAGCCACTGAACAGCAAGGAACGCTTTGAGAAAATGGCCAACCAATATCCACTCCTCAGAACCTTGAGAGATAACCTAAAGATGGATATTGACTATTAGATTTTAACCACAAGAAACACTTAGAAAGCAAACTAAGAACACCATAAATGCCTTGATTAACTCTTGTGTACTTTGTGTAGTCCTTTGTGCAATTTGTGGTTAAATGAACTTGACTTTTTCCAACAATACCGTTGCATAAGCCACTAATCCTTCTTCTCTACCAACAAAACCCATTGTCTCGGTAGTGGTTGCTTTGATGGAAATATCTTTGATGGTAATGTTCAGAATGTCTGCAATAGCTTGTTGCATAGCGGGAACATACGGTTTTATCTTAGGTGCTTGCAAGCAAAGTGTTGAATCAATATTAACTACACTATACCCTTCTTTGGTAATCAGATTGTACGTTCTTTTTAATAATATTTTACTGTCAATATTCTTATACTCACCCGAAGTATCCGGAAAATGTACGCCAATATCTCCCAAACAAAGTGCCCCTAACAAGGCATCGCAGATGGCATGAAGCAATACATCGGCATCACTATGCCCTAGTGCCCCTTTTGAGTGTGGTATTTTGATGCCTCCAATCCACAAATCCCTACCTTCAACCAATTGGTGAAAATCTACACCTGAGCCTATTCTCATCGTTTTACTTTTTAATTTCTACTAAAAGAGGAACCTCACTTGTAGCAAGGTTCCTCTTTTTATTAATTTACTATTTTCAATTGTATTAGTTAGGATCTGCCAAACCAGTAGGGCTTGTGTTTGAAGAACTGTTCTTATCCAAATCAAACGCCAACCCAAAGCGGATGGTATTGGACAATGGATTTCTTGTAACACCATTACCAGAAGGAACCAAATAGGAAAGGTTAATATCAGCCACATTGTATTTTAAACCCAAGCCAAAAGTGAGGTATTTAACACCACCCTGACTAGCATCTTCATAATGATAACCACCTCTTACAAAAAACTGGTCGGCATAACCGTATTCAATACCTGCAGAAGCTTGAAATAGTTGCAACTGATTGCCCCCACTAAAAGATTTGAACCAGCTACTTACCACACTTTGCGTTTTGTAAGCAAGCTCCGCAGCAGTATCAGCAGCAGTTAGGGTTGTGCCAAGTGGCGAGGGTGCGGCAGGAACTAATAATTTATTTATATCCAATGAGTACGAAATACGGCTGCTTTCATTTGGAACTGATGTGTAAGAAATTCCTAAGCCCATATTTGCAGGAATATAATCTTTATTCAAGGCATCATTGGTATATCCAATTTTACCACCCAAATTTGTTAAGGCAATACCCCAACTCAAACCTTCGCCATTTTCATTTGGCGCATTTTTAAACAAGGATATATCACCAGCAACAGTAGTACCTGTTTTATACACTTCATCACCTATTGCTCCATTAGCAAGTTTACTAGCTACATAGCGTAAACTTACACCCAATCCCAAATGATCGCCAAGTTTACGAGTATATCCAAAGTCAAAAGCGTACTCCTTGGGTGAGAATGTATTTAAATCATTACCGTTATTATCTGTAAACTGAATGTTTCCCAAACTAAAATAACGAACAGATGCCGAAACTGTATTAAGGTCATCTATCTTGTGATAGCCAGATGCACAAAGCAAGTACACATCATTTAATCCTAAATCTTGCAACCAAGGGGTATATGTTAAGCCAATTGAATTGTCTTGTTTTGTAAACGGAAGCTTTGCCAGATTCCAGAAGTTGGAACTAACATCTGGCGTAGTAGCAATACCTACATCGCCCATACCACCCGCTCTTGCATCGGGAGAAATTCGTAAAAAAGGAACAGCAGTGGTTACTATGTTTACTTGTGCATTGGCACAAAAGACACTCCCTACTACCAATAACAACAACGACACACGCCTAACTGATGATTTTTTCATCTAAATACTAAATTTAAAGTTTGCAAATAAAAGAAAGAAAACTACAAAAAATCAAAAACGAACATCCCAAATTGTAGTTAAGCGTAGAAATCTGCCAAATAGTGTGTATGTTATAAGAGGAATTTACCTAGAAATATTTTTCACTTGACTGCAATAATACAGTAAATGTTGCTTACCAACGCTAATAATTATTTTTTTCTTATTGATTTACAGGTCCTGTAACATCTTTATTAATCACAAAAAGCCCGTCTAAATAATTTAGACAGGCTTTTTTATATTCCAACTATCTTTCAATTTATTACTTCCCTACTACAATCACCTGAAAAGTGCCGGGAATCGCTTTGGGTCTTCCTTTGCCAGCAGAAGCTTCCAAGTCGGCAGTTGGGGCATAGATTAAATGTGTTTTTTCATCCAATGCGATGGTTCTTGCACCTCTTTTTGTTTCGGCATTTTCCAGCACTTTATACTTATCCGCACTTTCCTCGTGTATTACAGTGATGGTTCCATCAGAACCATTGGTAGTGTAGATGTTTTTTGTTGATGCATCAAAAGCATCGCCATCACAGCCGCCACCTATTGGCAAATTGGCTACTACTGCGCCAGTTTCTGCATTTACAACAATCAACAATTTATTATCGCCGCAGGCAGCAAACAATCTTTTTGTCTTTGTATCTATCGCCAACCCTGTTGGGGCTTCTCCGGGTGCAATTGACCAATGTGCCAAAACGGTATAACTCTTAGAGTCGATGGCAACTATTTCGCTTTTATCTTCCAGGTTCACAAATATTTTTCCCGCTCCATCACTCACTGCTGTTTCTGGTGCGCCACCCACCGCTACTGTAGCAACTACCTTGTCAGTTTCTGGATCAATAAACGAAAGGTCTTTACTCTTTCCATTACAGATAACTATTTTCTTGATAGATTCGTCATAGAAGATAGCATCTGGTTTTTCGCCAGTGGTAATGGTGCCAGTTACTTCCAATGTCTTCAGGTTAAAAACAAATGAGTTATTGGTCTTTCCATTGGTTGTATAGCCTTTGTTTAAAGAAGGGACAAAAGCGATACCATGGATACCTGTTGTGTTGGGAATAACACCAATAGAATCACCCGTATTTTTATCAATTACATTTACCTGTGTTCCGTGAGAAACAAAAAGCCTGTTACTATTGGGCTGTAAGGCCAGGTAATCCCATCCGCCAGCACCACCAATTTTGAGTGTTTTAATTACTTTCAAACCACTCTGGGCATTGGAAGCAATCACTAAAGCAGTCATTAATCCGATTGACAAAATTTTTTTCATTCTTTTATTTTTTATTTGGCGCAAGATAGATAGCTGACTTAAATTAATTGTTATCAAATCGCACTACTTGCTTTCTATGAAGTGTCTTTATCAGCTAAAATGTAACCGGGAAGGCTTTTTTATAAGCAGTAGGGAAACATTTCCATTGTGCTGGAAAATATTTCCATTGCACCGGGAAACTTTTCCATTGTGCTGGAAAACATTTCCATTGTACCGGAAAACATTTCCATTGCACTGGGAAACTTTTCCATTGTACTGGGAAACATTTCCATTGTGCTGGAAAAACTTTCCATTGCTCTGGAAAAACTTTCCGTGCTAATAACCAAAATCTTTTTAACATTTAAAAAAGCAATTATTCGCCAAAATCCGCCGCTAAAACCATCAAGGTAATAGGCACAATTGTTCCCTTATACGCTACTTCCATTTCTTCTTTCAGTTGGCACCAGGGCAGCAGCATCTCTACAAAAGGCTTTGCCAGCAAGCGTTGTGGCGTAGTAAGCAGTAGGGTACTACCTTGCTCCAAGAAAGTTTTCAGGACTGAATAAAGGATTTCAAAATCAGCTGGGTCATAATTAACATCACTCATCAACACCACTTCTGCCTGAGGAAATGGGATTGGCATATTATTCCAGTCCATCAAACCACAACTTATATTTTTCAGTTGATGATGCTCGACAGATTTCTCTATAACAGTAATGGCATCGGGTAAATAGTCGGTACAAAAAACGGACTTTGCCTCTTTGGCGGCCACAAAAGAAGGCAATCCAAGTCCTGCTGCAAGCTCCAGCACTATTTTATTTTCTATATAATAAGGATGCAACTCTAGAAACTTGGCCATCGCCACCGCTGCTGGCCACACCTGCGACCAATATGGAAATGGCGAAGCGGTATCTATTTTTAATTGTGCTTGATATACTGTTTTTACGTGGGTTGGCTCGGGTACATATATTTCTATAGTATTATTTTTCAATAAAATGCTTTGTAGTAATAATTTTTTTGTCATAATTAAGAAAAAAAATAAAAACATTTGTAGCAGAAGCCCTCTGAGCTATTAACACAGAGAAAAAATGAGGATAGTTCTCGACATCCTCGGTGTTAGATTTTGAATAAAATTGTCTAGCGAAGCAAGAAATCATTCAAAAAAATACTTAGTGAACTATCCTCCACCGATGGCAAATTATACGTAAATTCCTTGGCAATAGTCAGTGCATCAGCCAAATCAAAACCTTTTTGTTCAACACTATAAGCCCAATGTTGGCGCATCAACTGTTTGCCCAAATACTCTTGTTCCGTTTGTCCGGGTGTAGGAATCAATATCGACTTCTTTTGCAAAGCCAGCAACTCCATCACAGAAGTATATCCGCTGCGCGTGATGATGAATGCCGACGAATGAATGGCCTTTTGCAATTGCAAGCCGTTCAAATGATTTTTGATTGTGACATTTGGTATCGAAACGGTGGAATTTTCTGAATTGGGTTTACCCCTTACCAACAAACAATTTCCTGAAATGGAGGGCAACTGCTTCAGTATAATATTTTCTAGTAGTGTTCGTTGAGGTTCTGGCCCCGAAAGGATAATGCAACATTGATAGTTAATTATTGCTTTTTCATCCTTCTCAAACCTTGCCAACGGACCAATATAATGCACGGGGATATCGGGTAATTTTTTTGGATGTGATAATGCCCCCGCTATGTTATTTTCGCCAGCATAATCGGGTACCCAACATTGCGAAAACCGATTGATATAACTGTAATTAATCCGTTGCAACAAAGACTCTAACCAAGCAAAAGGGGCTTTTATGGTTAGCTGATGTGTCATAAAAATGCACGGAACCTTGCTGGTAAACATTCCAAACCTGTTGTCGCTAATTACAAGATCTATTTTGTGAGTATCAATTGTTTTTTGAAGCCATCTATGTTCCGAAAGAATGCGTCCAATTAGTTTGGGTAATTGGACAATTAGTTTAAATGGAAAAAGTATTTTGTTCTTAGTGTATGCTATTTCATACCCTTTTAGCTCCAAATATTCAACACTGTCAAACTCTTTTTGCAATATTGCCTTTTGTGTAGAATTTGATGCAACGATTACCGAAAAACCTTTGTCTAAGAAAAACCTAATGATTGAGATGCACCTGGTTGTATGACCAAGACCCCAGTCGAGAGGCGTAATTAGTATTTTTTTGTTGTTAAAATTTTGCATAAAACGGTTCGTGCCAATTTTTGAGTAAGTTTATAATTCTACTTTCCGTCCAAATTAAAAAATTAGTATGAACAAGCAAATAAACCGAATTATTGTTTTGTTGTTAATCATTGCAATGGGTTCGGTTTCTTGTAGTGTTTTTTCGAAATCTAAACACGATAAGCAATGTATGTGCCCAGTTAGGATACCAAATAATTAAAGAGCTAACAAAAACAAAATTTAGAAATGAATTTAGGGAATCGTGATCTGCTTGTACTCACTAAATATGAAGTTCCAGACCCTATTGCCATGGAACAAGAAATAGTGTTTTTAAACAAACTTCTTTTTACTGTAGAAAACCTACACACTTTTTGCATCGTTAACGAAATAGTCGATGTAAACAAGTATAAGATTATTAGAAAACCCCATCTCATTCATCAAATAATTCGGGAAAGAAACATCAAGCCTTTTGTTTTTATCTTCAACAAGAACTAACAGCTGCTATTTTAAGTTTTGAATTAAAATTTATTGTTCTATTTTTAATTTAAAACTTAAAACAACCCCTCTCTATTCCATTATTTTCTTCCACAATTCGGGTAGTCGCCTCATCCAAACTGCTTCTTTATATTTTTCACGTGCATCAATGGCAGGTGTACCCCAATAGGTTTTGTTGCCCTCAATGCTTCTTGTTACACCAGCCTGACCCATTACTACCGCACCAGATTCAATCGTGATTGTTTTATTCACCCCAACTTGTCCCCAAAGTGTTACGCCATCTTCCAAAGTAGTGGCACCTGCAATGCCCACCTGAGCTGCAATAATGCAGTTCTTACCAATCACCACATCATGACCAACCTGAATCAGATTATCCAGAATACATCCTTTCCCAATAATAGTTGAAGCACTCACCCCCCTATCAATCGTACAGTTGCTACCAATCTCTACATTGTCCTCTATCACAACATTGCCACAACTGTTCATTTTTTTAAACCAGACTTCCCTATTCTTTTTTGTATTGTAATAGAAAGCATCGCCGCCAATCACAGTCCCGGCTTGTATTACCACATTGTCTCCAATAATGCTATAATCCATGATAGTCACATTGGGAAATATGACTGTATTCTTCCCGATCCGCACCTGATTGCCAATAAAAACATTGGGCATAACCACCGTCCCTTCGCCAATGATAGCACTATCACTGATGCTTTTATTGGAAGGATTAAATGGCCTGAAATGATTGGTTATTGTTTGATACGCTTCAAATGGGGCATCCACCACTAGTAGCGATTTCCCTTTTGGAACGTCTACGTCTTTGTTGTTGATAATAATAAAAGTAGCCGCACTGTGCAGACATTTATCATAGTATTTTGGATGATCCACAAATGCTAGATCACCAGTTTCTACCTTATGAATTTCATTGATTCCGGTTACTTCTGCGGCCGCATCGCCAACTATTTCGGCATTGATCAAGCCTGCAATCCAAGACAACGAAACGGGCGACGGAAACTTCATATCTTAATTTTTTTGAGCCGTAAAGATAATTACAGCGACATACGACCCGCAGAATTCTTTGTACGTTCACAAATCCCTAAGTAAAGAAAGGATTCTCTTAGGAATTTAAAACGTTTATTCAGCAGCTGTTTTTATCTTTTATAATGAATATAATCAGAGACCACCGGTTGCAAACCTCCCTCTTTAAAGTCACTGGCAATTTGTCCCCTATGATAAGTTGAATGGTTGATGATATGAAACAAAATGTCACCAACAGTATTAGTAAAAGGGTCACCCTTAAAATTCGAATACTGAATTACAGTATTCAATTCCAAGTCATTCAGAATACTTTTCGATGTCTCAAAGTTTTTTTCCTCCATCTCCAGATAAGTTTCTGGCAGGTGTAAATCCCAAGGCAAAAAGGCATTCTTCTTTTGCAGAATCCTGCTATTCCATATCTCATGGGCATTCAGGATATGGTTAAATAGTTTTATCGATTTCTCCGAGGTCTTCTTTTGATTTTCAACAAAAGCACTTACTAATTGCCTATTGATGTGATTATTGTATGTAAACAATCCTTCATGAAATGTTTTCATAATTATATTTTTAAAAATTATTTTCAAAGATAGGGCTCAACACCATTCAGTAAAACCAATCTCCTGTTGAGTTACTCTTCAAATAATTTCCTACATTTAACCTTTAAATCTTTAGCATTAAACCAATACATCCCTTTTCCGTTAATTCATTTATTCACAACAATTAAAACATCCATTATGCTGATAGGCGTTCCAAAAGAAATAAAAAACAACGAAAACAGAATAGCCATTACCCCTGCCGGTGTGGTGCAACTTACAAAAGCACATCACAAAGTCTTCATAGAACAGGGCGCCGGTTTGGGTTCTGGCTTTAGCGATAAAGAATACACCGAGGCTGGCGCAACAATCGTATCCACTGCCGCAGAGGCTTGGGACAAAGAAATGGTGATGAAAGTGAAAGAACCTATCCCATCGGAATATGGCTATTTCAGAGAAGGGCTTGTCTTATTTACTTACCTGCATCTTGCCCCCGAACCCGAACTTACCGAAGCATTATTAGCAAAGAAAGTAGTAGGCATTGCTTACGAAACCGTTCGTACCGCCAATGGTTCATTGCCTTTGTTGACGCCTATGAGTGAAGTGGCAGGAAGGATGGCAAGCCAGATTGGTGCGCAGTTTCTTGAAAAGGTACACGGTGGAAAAGGCATTTTATTGGGAGGTGTGCCCGGCGTAAAAACGGGTAAAGTAACCATCATAGGTGGAGGTATTGCCGGAACCAATGCTGCCAAGATTGCTTTGGGATTGGGTGCCCATGTAACCATTTTGGATATTAGTCTGGATAGATTGCGTGAACTAGACGACCTTTTTGATGGGCGAGTTGCTACACTTGCTTCCACTACTTACAACATAGCGCATGCAGTAAAAGAATCCGATTTGGTGATTGGGGCCGTATTAATCCCCGGTGCAAAAGCGCCTAAACTAGTTACCGAAGCAATGATTGCTTCTATGGAACCGGGCTCGGTGGTGGTTGATATAGCCATTGACCAAGGCGGCATCTTCGAAACAACCGACCGCATCACCACACACGATAACCCCGTTTACATCAAACATGGCGTAGTGCATTATGCTGTTGCCAATATGCCTGGTGCTGTTCCCCGGACTTCCACGATTGCGCTTACCAATGCAACCATTCCTTATGCGTTGCAAATAGCTAATAAAGGTTACCAGAAAGCTTGTTTGGATAATGAGGAACTGTTGAAAGGACTGAATACGCTGGATGGATTTGTTACTTACGAAGCAGTCGCAACAGCACAGGGATTGACATACAAAAGTGCAAAAGAGATATTGAGATAAGTGGTAAGTCATAAGTTGTAATAAAAAAGCCCTTGAAGATTCTTCTTCAAGGGCTTTTTACTTTTTAATCAACACTCATATTTCATAACTAATTCGCTGCCCTTGTTATGGGTGCACTAAAATTTCTTCCGGGGTCTGTGCCACAAGCCGCCATTATAAAAACATAAGGAACAAAACTTGGTAAACCATCTATTTCCAAAGAGTGAGCGGTGGTAGTTTTTGTTACCCAAACACTTGTAGTTGTTGCAGGAGAAGCCGTAAACATAATTTCATAAAACTTAGCTTTATGCATTGCTTTGCAACTCACCAACACTTTATTGCTCGCTTGTTGCGTAACCACACTAAAATTTTCAACCACACCAAATGCACCAATAGCAGATTTTGAAGCCGCCGTGTGAAAGCCAGATGATAAAATTTTTGTTTCGTCGCCCCCACTTTTCAACTGCACATACGCACCTTCCTCGTGCAACATCCCTACTAAAATATCCCTTTGGTCATTTTTCTCAGAGGTTTGGGTCGGCGTGCCTTTGTGGGCCAGTGCCAATGCTTCCTGAAAAATAACCCGTTGTGCCGTTATTGCAGCAATCGTGGGGGAAGGCGAAGGATAGGTTGCATTGCCCGTCATCTTCGTTTCTATGCCTTGAGTTTCGGTTACCAATTCCGAGTCGGTGTATTCGTCTCTTGAAAAATTAATCAGTACTTCCGCCATTTTTTAAATTTTAATTATGAAAATAATCCGTTGAAGGTAGACTTATTGCAACTAGTAATTGAAAGTATCTTTGGTGACCTCTTTTTATTTCGTCAAGAAAGCCGATATCGTCTAGAAGAAAATGAATATATTGAGACGATAAAGCGATATCGTCATAACGATAATCAAATTATTCAAACGATAAAGCAATATCGTTTGGAAGAAAGCGAATATATTGAAACGATAAAGCGGTATCGTCATAACGATATTGGATATATTGAGACGATAAAGCAATATCGTCATGACGATATTGACAGTTGGCTATACTATATTTGATTATTCAATAGGGTATGAAACAATAGTTAAAAACTAATTAGGGATATGATTATCAATACATTTAAAAGTAAAAAAGGCTTCTGGGTGGTGCTTTTGATATTGGCAATAGCTTGTTCTAAAAAAGGATTTGGGCAGACTGGAGAGTTATTTTATAATGCTGGCAGGGCTTTCATTGATGACAAAATGTACGCAGAAGGATTAAAATATTTGGATTCTGCGATTTATCTAAACTATAAAAATGACACTATCTATGCTTATAGGGGGTATGCTAAAATGAAACTTAAAGATACCTCCGGGATTATGAAGGATTTTGATACTGCATTGATTTTAAACAATAAAAGTTGGTTTGGATTTGAATATAGAGGAATAGCAAAAAGGGAATCTAATGACTTTAAGGGTGCAATTGATGATTTCATAAAAGCCATATCAATACAACAACATCCTGACTCATATTTTAATCGTGGGATAGCTAGAAAAGAGATGGGTAATTATAAGGAGGCTATTTCTGATTATGATACCGCAATTCTTCTTTACAACAATTTTTCAAATGCTTATTTAAATAGGGGCAGCATAAAAAAATATTTAAAAGATTATGCAGCCGCTTTGTCAGACTATTCTTTAGCTATTAAGTATAACCCTCAGAATTATAAAGCCTATTATGGTAGAGGATTGACCAATCGAGCTTTGGATAATTATGCAATTGCCATTAAAGATTTTTCAATGGCAATAAAAATGAAAAATGATTTTAAAGATGCCTATTTTGATAGGGCTGTAACAGAACAAATGATAAAAAAATATAAAAAGGCGGTTTTTGATTATGGAATGGCAATAGAAGGCGATTCGAGCGATACGGTTTGTTATTTGAGAAGGGGCGTTTTTAAAGATCAATATCTTGGACAGCATAGGAGCGCAGTTGAGGATTTTACAAATCTTTTAAAAATTACCCCTCAAAATGTATCGATAATTACTTATTTAGGTGAGTTGAAAGCAAGAACAAAAGATTATGATGGGGCAATAAGTGATTTGACAAAGGCAATTGAATTAGACCCAAAATCGTATGAAGCCTATTATTACAGAGGAACAGTAAAATTTTATTTAAAGAAATACAAAGAGGCAATTCTTGATTATGACTCTACAATTACCATAAATCCCAACTTTGCTTCGGCATATAACAATAGAGGTATGACTAAAATTAGAAGCAAGGAACAAAAAGAGGGCTTGAAAGATTTAAAGAAAGCAAAAGAGCTAGGATTTTTTGATGGGAAATTAACACTGATTAAATTTCTTTTGTAAATGATACATCAAATTCCATCACTCACAATTCACAGTTCATAACTCATAGCTGCCTCTTTATCTTTGCCGCCTAGATATTAAGGTGCAGATATGAATTTGAATGTGTTGTTAGAGCAATATCAAGACTCCCCCCCCATTTTACAATTGGCGGACAGGTTACTATTTGCCGATCCCCAACAAATCTTTCTCGATAACTTACAAGGCAGCAGCGCAGAGTTTGTGGTGGGAAGTGTGTTTACCCATCCAAAAACGCAGGGTCTAAATCACCTGATTGTATTGACAGATGCCGAGGAAGCGGCTTATTTCCATAATACCTTAGAGAACCTGACGAGTGCCTTGGACTTATTTTATTTCCCTTCATCTTTCAAAACGAAAAAGAATTTCAGGGTACTTAATTCTTCTCACGTGATGCTTCGCACCGAAGCTTTGACTAAGTTGGCGAATGGGGGCAACAAGAAAATTATTGTTACGTATCCCGAAGCATTGTTTGAGAAAGTGGTGCTGCCAAAGACGTTGAGCGGCAATATCATATTGATAAAAGCAAATGATACCATCAACTTGGATAGCCTGATGGAGTTGTTTGTGATGTACGGTTTTGAGCGGACGGACTTTGTGTATGAACCTGGCCAGTTTGCCTTGCGTGGTGGGATATTGGATATTTATTCCTTCGGCAATGAGAAACCCTATCGAGTGGAATTGTTTGGGAACGAGGTAGACAGCATAAGAATCTTTGACCCCGAAACACAATTGAGCGAACGGAAAGTATTGCAGGTAAGCATCATCCCTAATGTGGAAACACAGTTTGAAACGGGTGATAAAGTTTCGTTATTAGAGTTTCTTCCAGAGAATACCATTGTATGGTTGAAGGATTGGGATGTAATAAAGGGCATCATTGAAGAAACAGAGTTGGACTTAGGTGTTTTCTTGGAGAAGTTTACTACCGATAAAGAAACAAAAGCACTTGCCATTCAAAATCGTCACCCCAAATCAAAGACTCCTATTGAGGAGGAAGAAGAGGATGACACCAAGATATTAAAAGATGTAAAACTAGAAGACTTTACGCCTGTTGCAACGACTGAAAGGCAATTGCGACAAAGGCATATTGTTGAGTTTGGTTTTAAGCAATGGTTTACCGTTTACCGTTTACCGTTAACCGAAGAAGCAGACGCTGAGAACGACCAGCGGTTAACGGAACACGGTCAACGGAATGCGGAATACGGTCAACGGAATACGGTCAACGGTAATCGGTTAACGGTCAACTTCTCCACAAAAGAACAGCCATCCTTCAATCGCCAATTTAATTTACTGATTGAAGACTTAACCAAACACGAAGCCAATGGCTACAGCATCTACATTTTCGCTGAACAGGCTAAGCAATTGGAGCGTTTGCATAGCATCTTTAAAGACCTTAATACGGAGATAAACTTTGTTCCTGTTGCGACTTCCATTCATGAGGGTTTTATTGATACTGATTTGAAGGTAGTTTGTTATACCGACCATCAGATATTTCAACGGTATCATAAATACAAGGTCAAGCAGGCATATAATAAAAATAAAGCGCTTACCCTAAAGACCCTTCGTGACTTGCAACCTGGAGATTTTGTAACCCATATTGACCATGGTGTTGGAACGTATAGTGGTTTGCAGAAGATAGAAGTGAATGGAAGATTGCAAGAGGCGGTGCGTATAATCTATAAGGACAGCGACATTTTGTATGTAAATATCAATTCTCTCCACAAAATTTCCAAGTATACGGGTAAGGAAGGGACGGTGCCGAAGGTGAATAAACTAGGTAGTGATGTATGGAGTAAACTGAAGGAAAAGACGAAAATTAAGGTAAAAGAAATTGCATTCGACCTCATAAAGCTTTATGCCGAACGAAAAGCGCAACATGGCTTTGCTTTTGCCCCTGACACCTATATGCAAACGGAACTGGAAGCGAGCTTTATGTACGAAGACACGCCCGATCAGGCCAAAGCTGTTGCAGATGTAAAGAAAGATATGGAAAGTACGAGCCCGATGGACAGGCTTGTTTGTGGTGATGTAGGCTTTGGGAAAACAGAAGTTGCCGTTCGTGCTGCATTTAAGAGTGTTACCGATGGTAAACAGGCAGCTGTGTTGGTTCCTACTACTATTCTTGCCTTTCAACATTATAAAACCTTCAAAGAGCGGTTAAAGGATTTTCCGGTTACGGTAGATTATGTCAATCGTTTTAAATCGGCAAAGGAAAAGAAAGAGACGCTTGAAAGATTAGCCGAAGGAAAGATAGATATCATCATTGGTACACACGGTTTGCTAGGCAAAGAGGTACAGTTTAAAGACCTCGGGATGATGATTATTGATGAGGAACAGAAGTTTGGCGTGGGGCATAAAGAGAAACTAAAGACGCTCAAAACAAGTGTGGATTGTTTGACGCTTACAGCCACGCCCATTCCAAGAACGCTTCATTTTAGTTTGATGGGTGCCAGAGATTTAAGTATAATCAATACCCCGCCTCCTAATCGTCAGCCGATACAAACAGAGATTCAGGTATTTAATGATGAGTTTATTCGCGAAGCCATTTACTTCGAAACGAATCGCGGTGGTCAAGTTTTCTTTATTCATAACCGGGTACAAGGATTGGGAGAGATGGCTGCCCTCATTCAAGCACAATGTCCCGACATCAGCATTGGTTTTGCACACGGTCAGTTGGAAGGGCATGAATTGGAGGAACGTATCATGGATTTCATCGATCGTAAATATGATGTATTGGTTTGTACCAACATCGTAGAAAGCGGGGTAGATATTGCCAATGTAAACACTATCATCATTAACAATGCACACCAGTTTGGTCTGAGCGATTTGCACCAATTGCGTGGTCGTGTAGGAAGAAGCAATAAAAAAGCTTTTTGTTATTTGTTGGCACCACCAATGAGTACGTTGCCTAGTGATAGCCGCAAAAGACTACAAACACTGGAACAGTTCAGTGATTTGGGTAGTGGTTTCCAGATTGCCATGCGTGATTTGGATATTCGTGGTGCAGGTAATTTGTTGGGCGGTGAACAGAGTGGTTTTATGGCAGAGATAGGCTTTGAGATGTATCAAAAGATATTGGAAGAAGCCGTAAGGGAACTGAAACGTACTTCGTTTAAAGAATTATTTAAGGATGAAATTGCCAAGCAAGATGACTTTGTAAGTGATTGTACGATTGATACCGACTTGGAAATTCTGTTACCCGATAGTTATGTGGAAAGTATCACCGAGCGCTTGTCGCTCTATACTCGTTTGGATAACTGTGAAAATGAAGAAGAACTACTAGCATTTCATAAAGAACTGATAGATCGTTTTGGCCCGATACCCGAGCAGGTAGAAGATTTGTTTACTACAGTCCGTTGCCGTTGGGCTGGTGTAACCTTGGGTTTTGAGAAGATGAGCCTAAAGGAAAACATCATGCGTTGTTACTTTATCAATAAGAATGATTCGCCTTATTTCGAGTCCGAACTCTTTAAGAATATATTGGGCTATATACAAACCGGCACCAACAAAGCAAGACTGAAACAGGCGGGCAAAAACTTCATCCTGATTGTTGATGACATTAAGAATATGGAAGCGATGTTGCGGTTTTTGACGTTGATGAAGAAGGCAGTGATAGGGGAATGACGGGAATTTGAGCATGTGATGCGGTATATTGAGCTATAGCTTCGAACCAACCTAAAATACTTGTACTTTATTTAAAGATTGATACCATTTATTCAAGTTTTGATGGGGTTTATTTGATATACCGCGTTGCCTCTGATGGGGAACTAGACACTCTCCTTACAAAAAACTAAACTTATCTCCATCAAACAAACCCTTGTCGCTTAGTTTCAGGTGTGGAATTACCAACAAAGCCATAAAACTTAGCGTCATAAAGGGCGCAGCAAGCGTACTTCCCAATTCCTCTTTCACAAAAGCATCTATGGCTGTATAGGTCTTGGCAACTTCGTAGCCATCGCCGGTACTCATCAATCCTGCCACGGGCAATCCAAGTACTAGCTCTTTATTATCCGATACGGCACTTACGCCGCCCTTTTCTTTAATAACCAGGTTTATGGCTGCCGCCAAGCTTGCATCATCCACACCTACAGCAACGATGTTGTGACTATCATGTGCCACCGATGAAGCAATGGCGCCCTGTTTCAAATTGAAATTCTTGATGAATGCCTTTGCCACAGGCGCATTGTGATACCTGTTCACCACCACCATCTTCAACACATCGGTTGCGGCATTACTAATCAGCTTATCGCCGTCGAGTGTTTGTTCCAACAGGAGTTTATTTGTAATCAACTGACCTTCCAAAGCTTCTATCACCGGAATCTTTCCTTCTTCTAAAGGATAATCCTTGATGGCAATTTCTAATTGCGCAGCGGTAATTTCATCGCAATCGAACTGATTAATGGGTGTACATTCCTTTGTTTTAATGAAAGAAACGCCATTCTCTGCCACCAATTCACCATTAATATACGTCTGTTTTATTTTGAAATCCACCAAGTCCTCCGCTACAATAAAGTCCGCAACATCACCTACGCGCAACAAGCCAATATCTAGTTTATAATGTTCCACCGGATTCACACAAGCCGCTTGAAGCACTTTAAAAACATCCACGCCCTTGGCTACAGCCCTTGCACAGAGTTGATTTACGTGACCCAGCACCAGACTATCGGGGTGCTTATCATCACTACAAAATAGTATCCGCTCAGGATAATCATGCAGCAGTTCAATCAGCGCTTCAAAATTCTTTGCCGCACTACCTTCCCTGATAATGATTTTCATTCCAAAACCCAGTTTATCCAATGCTTCTTCCTTGGTAAAACATTCATGATCCGTACTGATACCTGCATCAATATATTGTTTGGCGGCAGTTCCACGAAGTCCGGGAGCGTGGCCATCCACTGGTTTCCCAAGCGCATGAGCTGCCGCAATCTTTTGCATCACTTCCTCATCCTTATATAAAACACCGGGGAAATTCATCATCTCGCTCAGGTATTTTATCTCAGGCTTTTCCAGCAGTTGTTGCACCTGAGTACTATCCAAAGCAGCACCCGCCGTCTCAAAGGTGGTGGCAGGAACACAACTAGGCGCACCAAAATTGAACTTGAAGTTTACCTCTTTCCCATTCTCAATCATAAACTCCACGCCTGCCATACCACACACGTTAGCAATTTCGTGCGGGTCGCTCACAGTACCCACGGTACCGTGCGTGACAGCAATCTTCGCAAACTCCGTCGGCACCAACATACTACTTTCAATGTGCACATGACTATCTATGAAGCCGGGGAGGATAAAGCCGTGTTCCGTTGACAGTTTACCGTTAACCGCCTTCAGTATATCGGTTAACGGTAAGCGGTTAACTGCTTCTATCTTCCCGTCTACTACAATGATCTCCGCGGGATAAATTTCCTTTTTAAATAGATCTACCAGATTGCCTTTGATGCTGAATGAGTGTGTTGCCATAATAGTTACGAAAATAAGGAAGAAGTTGGATGCAAGGATAGTACAAGCCCAATCTTTTAATTCCCGACAAAAACTAAATATTGATTAATTTGTAGTATTTAAAAAATTATAACAATGAAACAATTTATCTTCTCCCTCGCTTTGCTATGTTTTGTTTTTGGCTGTTCAGCACAAAAGAATAAAACTAGTTTAGCGCCTAGTCCGATGGCGATGAGCTATTTGCCCGACAATTATCCGCTATTGAAAATTGATGGTAAAACTAAGGAAGACCCTATTGCAAGGGTCATTTATTGCCGACCACAGAAAAAAGGCAGAACAACTTTTGGTGGAATTGTCCCCTACAATGAAAATTGGAGATTAGGTGCCAACGAGGCGACCGAAATAGAATTCTTCAAGCCCGTAACCATTGCGGGAACTGCTGTACCTGCTGGTCGATATACTCTTTATTGCATTCCTACGCCCACCAAATGGACAATTATTTTAAGTAAAGACAATTACACTTGGGGTAGTTATGGCTATGATGCGAAAAAAGATGTTTTACGCACCGACATCCCTGTAACTAAAAATGATAAAGTAACTGAAGCATTTACCATGTATTTTGAGGATGCAAAGCCCGGCGCCAACCTCATTATGCTTTGGGACGATGTAAAAACAAGTTTGCCCATTGGTCTGTAAGCAGATACAAAATATTGAAAAGCCCCTAACGATTTGTTAGGGGCTTTTAGTTTAGGTATGTTAGACGATTGCAAATAATAGTTCCTTTTTTCAGAGGTATCCAATCTAGAAAGAAGTCGATAGTGGGTCCAACTCAATTCGTGACGCAGCGCGTCACAAATTGGAAATGCTTTATAAAAAGCACGCATATTCCTCAAGTTACTTTCATCGTATCCCTTGCCAAACTCCAGCGTAAGTTGTTCTGCTAGTTTTTTAAGGGTAGCCTTACCATATTCTGCCTTGGCATTTCCGGCTTGTTCTTCTTCGATAATTAATTTCCCTATGTTCCAATAGGTTTCTAACAAAGCACTATTTGCTAGTCTAAAAACACGTTCCTTAGATTGTAAGATGATTGCCTTTACTGTCTCAAACAATTGCATAGTTGTAATTTAAGTGAAGGTAGCGTAAAGGTGGTTGCTATTTTTACATGAGCCAGGTGCAGCTGCAAACTGATTTCACTGGTGCACGCAAGCAATAATATGAAAAAATGACTAGATAGGAGATTTAGAGATTAACTAAATCGTCTCTACTCTTATCCCAATTTTTAGAAGTTTTCCTACTTTTTCAATATGTTCTTTCTTTGCATTTGTGCTATTATCACACTTTAAATAATACTTAGTCCCTTCTATTTTTTTGTATTTTCTATTCAACTCTTCTGTGTAAGTTTCTTCTGCAATAATCAATGAATCTCCATTTTTTTCAATCACTTTTTCAATTCCAAATGCTAGAATAGTTTTCACAAATGTGTCTATTGCTTTCTTTTCTTGAATAACTAAACCATTGGGAAAAGTTACTTTTAATATTGTTTTTTCAGCTTTAGTTCGATGTTCATTCTTCCTTAGATTTTCTTTAGGGGAAGTGCTAGTTAAGGCATTTGACTTGAAATTTTCTTTCTCGGTGATTCCCTTTTGTATAATTATATTATCCGAAATATCAGCTTTTAGATATGGCTCAACAAACTTCTCCACGAAAATTTCCTTTTCACTCTTTTCTAGAATATCATTATTGTCAATCACTTCGTGACACTTATCAATAATAAGCTGGAGAAGCTGTTTAAATCTTTTAGGTTGCAATTCCTGTTTTAATTCTTTCCTTTCTATAGAATAGGAACTTGCTTCATCCCATATTTCTTCAAGTTTTTTTTCAATCTCGGTTTTTTCTTCATCGGTTGCATTATTTATACTTTCATTCAACTCAGTTATTTGCCCCCTCATTTTTTTAATTTTTATTTCCAATTCCTTAAGTCTTTCTTCCATACTAGTTTCTTTTTTATTCAAATTTTCAATATCAATATTTTTTGTAACCATTATAAACTCACCTAGTTCACTTTCCTCTCCCATTCCCTTTAGTGGAAATACATAACCACAGTCACAAATCCTAGTTGCTAAATGAACTAAAGTTGAACATGAAGGGCAAACTTTTTTAGGGGGGCTTCCTGGTTTAGGCGGATCGTCTGGATTATCAAATATTTCTTTCCAATCCCTCTCATCCGACCAATCACCAAACCTTATTGCATTGCTCCCCATATCAGTAATATCAAACTTATATTTTGGTTCACAATCTAGTTTTGATGCAAGGTCTCTATCTATTATCCTGCCGCCCCGCCCACAAGTCTGTAAGAATTTGGGCAAACTCAAAGTATCAAAATTCAGCATCACCGCTCTTATGGTAGGCTCATCATAACCGACAGTTGCAATCATTACGTTGTTTAAAATTGCATCAGGCGTTTCTTTAAACCATTTAAGTATTTCGTCCCTATCCTTAGCGTTTGAATCTAAATGTTTAGAATTAAATCCATTAGAGATGAACTCATCATTTACTGACATTGAATGTTTGATATTGATATTAAACACTATTGTCTTTTTGCCTAAATGAAACCTTTTGTAAGCCTCAACAGTATTTTTTATGTTTTTTACCTTTTGATATTCTTCACTCAAGTCTTTTTCATCGTAATCTCCTGTTAATGGGCTTACTTTGAATTTAGATGCATCAATAAAGTTCTTTGGCACACGAGTAATATTTTGGGATAAAAAATTTGTTTTAATAAGCTCGGGTATTTGAACGCCTTGTATTATCTCATTATAGTAGTTTTTAAGTGGGTCTTTTTTTGAAGAACTAACTGGTGTAGCTGAAACGCCAATGAAAAATTCACTTTTAAAAACATTGTGTATTTTATTGAAATTAGCAATATGGCACTCATCAATAATAACCAACCCTATATTTTCAATCAAATGCATTCTTCTTTTTAGACTATCAACCATTGCTATATAAATGCTACCAATCTTATAGTACTTTGCATCTTGATTAATTAAAACAGGAGTATATCCTGTTTTTTCCCTAACTGTTTTAGCGGCTTGGTCCATTAGTTCTTTTCTGTGAACAAGAATTATTACAGCTTTGTCGTATTTAGCGATATAGTCTCTTGCAATTAAAGAAAACATTACGGTCTTTCCCCCACCCGTTGGTAGTTGAAGCAATAGTTTTTGCTTAACGGGTAACAATTCCATCACTTCTTTAATCTGTTTCGATTGATATTCTCTCGGTTTAAATGACATATTTTATTTTTAGCTAAATTTTTTTATAAAATAGATTAATTTGGTTTGTATCTAACATAAGCAACTTATTTTGGTAAATGTAGGAGAACTAGGGCATAAAAAAAGGTCAAAAGCCTTCGGTCTCTCAACCTCCAACTTTTGACCTTTTAAATTATCAATTATTAACTAAGCGCTAATCACTTCCTGCTTTGTTTCTACCCAATTGATAATTTTTTCTGCTTCTTTTAATCCTTCATGAGCTATTGCAGCACTCAAATCGCCATCATATCCCATACCTAAATGCAAAATTTCATACGCATTCAAAAAGCTGTTAAGCATCTTTTTGTCTAATTTGGCTAGCTGTTCCTGATACCACTCAACCTTCTTCCTGCCTTTTTTCTTGATACCAAATAATCCATCCAAAGCTACCAAAATGGCTAGGTAGGCTGTATGACCCGCCATACGTACATATTTCCTATCATGGTAACGACTATCTTCTTTTTGTGCTTTATCCCTCAATATTTCTTTAGCATTGTCTATATAACGGTGTGCTTCTATAATATTTTTCATTTGGTAAATATACCCACTTAATTCTGCACAAACCCCACAAAAAAGGTCAAAAGCCTTCAGTCTCTCAACCTCCAACTCTTGACCTCTCTTTATGCTCTTGTTAGTGCCAACTCATAATTGGGTCTAGCAAGTAATGCTTACTACTGCGCTTTCTATGCCTACCATCACATCAGCTACCATATAAAATGCCCGATATTGCCTTTTTTCAGGCACGCCAACTACTAGGTTGGGGCGGGTATCGTTATAGGTGTTTTTTGTAATTGTAGCCAATAGCGTAAACTCGGTTTCGGTGCCGCGCATAGAAAATAAATACAAACCATCTGTATGTTGGAATGCATATTTAATATGTACATGACCACCTTCCAATGACAAACTTAGCCCCGGCTGTGCGGTAGCAAAATGTGTGATAACATCTGCACCAATAATACCGAGACTAATACCATAGGCTTCTGTGAACAAAGCGTTTTTTTTGATTTGCCCTGCAACGAGAACAACTCTTTCAAAAACACCTGGCAACACAGGCGTTGGCGCACCGGCTGGTGCAACAAACGCTGGAAAAGCCAATGGCGTTGCTGTTTGTGGACCATCACGTAACGAATCCTTATTTGCAGTGCAAGTTTGGGAGAACGTATGTGCGGCTTCTAACAACAATAGGTCATAATGAAAGGCAGCCGAATCGTTCGACAATGAAGTGTTTTGAGCAGCAGTTATTCCAAAACCAGCAGGCAAAGCCGCTACTTTAGTAACAAAATTACTCAACCAAACATCACGTTCATTATCGCCGTGTGGCAAATAATATTCCTTTTGCATATTGTTTCCTATTAATCCGTGAAAAAATAAGTGCTTGTCTTGGTGTGCACACCCCACTGCTTGAAGATAATTTGTGTTGGCTAATCGGCACCGTATAACCTTATCTCGTAGGGTGTTTGAAGGCGGATTTCCATTTTTTTGTATCTAAGTAATCGAAAACCTAACTATTTCGGGCTTCTTTCAGCTCTTAAAAGAACTTATTTGAAGCTTAAAAGAACTTATTCAAGACCTAAAAGAACTTATTCAGCGTATAAAAGAAGTTATTTAAGCCTT